>JBDVJN010000050.1:0-29849 GCA_039961455.1 Cyclobacteriaceae bacterium
CAACGTCAAGCAATTTGCCCACCTTCTGCTGAAAATCGAACGAGTTTTTCTCACGCATTCTAATGGACGCTTTATTTAGCGCTTTGAAAAAACGTTCGTTGCTGAATGGTTTTAATAGATAGTCAACTACATCGTTATCAAAAGCCTCCAGAGCGAAATTTTCATGGGCAGTGACAAAAATGATCATCAGACGCCGATTCAATTTTCTGGCAATCTGTACTCCATTTACAAACGGCATTTGCACATCCAGTAAGATCAAGTCTGGCTGCATTGTATCCACTAACTTCAGAGCCTCTTCTCCGTCGGAAGCTTCTCCAATAATGTCAACTTCATCTAATCCATCACATAGTTCCCGAATTCTTCTTCTGGCCGGAGCCTCATCATCTACAATTATGGTTTTCAAATGGATCATTCATCAGTGATTAATGGTAATCTCAGCTCAATGCGAAATCCGCTCTCATCGGAAGTGGCAATTTCAACACCGCTCTGTCCTGGAAATAATTTTTCCAATCGGTTTTTTACATTTCTAATTCCGATACCTGATAGTGTAGATTTAGCGTTAACCTGGCCAGGTCCATTATCTTGAACGGATAGATAAAGTTGAGATGCTTCTTTTGATCCCTTAATAATTATATGACCAATTTTTCGGGCATCCTGAAAACCATGTTTAATGGCGTTTTCGACAAGGGGCTGAAGGATCAGCGGCGGAACTTTATACCTCATTAGGTCCTCATCGAAGGAAAAAATAATTTCAAGACGATCGTCAAATCTGAATTTTTCGATTTTCAGGTAATCTCTAACATAGTCCAACTCCTGTTTCAGGGGAATTAATTGGTCATCGTCTTCACGAAGCATGGCTCTTAGCAAATTGCCAAGCGTAGCTATCACTTCTTGTCCCTTTCCATTTTTGCCCATGAATGAAGCAATGGTATTGAGTGTATTGTACAGAAAATGTGGATTCAGCTGATACCGGAGTGCGCTCAACTGTGCCGATTTAAGTTCCTCCTCAACATCCCTCAATGCTGACTGCTCGGCATGATATTTTCGGTACAGTTCAAGTATCCAAAAAAATACCATGATGAGAACATAATCAACTGAATGACTAACGATAGAAGTGGTCACAAAAGAGAGTGTTTTCCAGGTGGAGATGAAGAAATTGTACCCAGTCACCAGAGCAATCAAGGCCGAATAAATTATGGAGGTAATCAAAAAATGAAAAAATGAAAAAAAAGTAAGCGAGACCAGATGCAGAGTAAACCACCTTGCTCGTCTACTATAAAATAGATTGATCGTGGTGAAGGCTTTAAAGAGAATATCAGCCAAGAATGCCCACAATAGATAATTGGTAGCCCAGAAAGTCAAGGCATGTAGCAAAAAAAATTGTTGCTCAGGGTGATGTTGGGCATTGGTGTAGGCCTGAAGAATGGAAACAATGCTGACAACAAAAGCTGCCATGTATATGTACTTCTTAGATATCGGAAGCTTCATGAAGATACTAATACGATTACGATACAACTTAGGATAACCTTCATCACAAGATAATGGGACAAAAACCATCTTCAAGATTTATACTTTTGCTCTGGTAAACGCAAAACATGAATTTAGATATTCTTCAAAAGCAAATTTCCTTCATCAAGGAAATCGACAAACTCAAGTATGTAACCCGCAAAACGCGATTATTCAACAGTGACCGGCATGAAAATGATGCAGAACATAGCTGGCATTTAGCTATGATGGTTCTTGTACTAGCTGAGCACTCAAATGAGCCAATCGATATGCTAAAAGTTCTGAAAATGATTCTGATTCATGATATCGTTGAAATAGATGCAGGGGATACTTTTCTTTTTGACACAAAGAATAATCACACAAATACTGATGAAGAACTGAAGGCAGCAAAGCGTATCTTCAGAATGTTACCGAAAGTTCAAGCTGACGATTTTATAGCCATTTGGGAAGAGTTTGAGGCTTTCGAAACCCCCGAAGCAAAGTTCGCAAGAAGCATCGATCATTTTGAACCTATTCTTCAAAACGATACAAATAATGGCGGCACTTGGGCAGAGTTCGCTGTTCCCTATGAGACTGTCATTCAAAAAAAGTCCGTGATGAAAAAAGGCTCCTCAAATGTTTGGAACTATGCAAAATCCGTGATAGACGAAAACCAGAAGAACGGAATTTTCAAGGACGAAGTTTGAGTATGAAAATCATCAAAGGATTTTTGTTCCTTTTTTTTCACCTAGTTTTTGGGTTCATTCTAGCAGCATGGATCACCTCGCTTAGCATTCCTAAAGGCAGCGGACTAGCAGGGCCTGGAATTGTAGTAGGCAATGGGCTTTTTGGAGCCATTGGTGGATTGGTTTTAGGAATCATTCTCTTAACAAGAGTCAACAGAAAAGTGATTTCCGTTATTGCAATCATCGGTCTTGTTGCCACATTGATTTTGGGTGTTCTTATACGAAGGAAACATTCAGGCAATTTAGCTTCCCCAAAAACCGCGCTTCCAGTGAAACCGATACCGCAGGTTCAATAACTTCCTGACAGAGTCGCAAAAGACATTTCCTCTTACAAAGAGTCCAGCTTTTAGAGAGTTCCTATATGTCAAACTAAAAACTTCAATCTGATTTTTCACACGTAGGTGCAACCCTTTTAAAAGAAAAGTGTCTTATCATATGTATTACATTTACATTTATGAAAGAAACAGTACTCCACATGACATTTTCTTCTTTCTTAAGTGTAAAGAGAATCTGACGAGGTTCTGTAAGTAGTAAAAATCAGTACTGAAATGAAAAACAAATCTTATCAACTGGGTGAGTTGGAAGAGCTCGCGCTCATGATCGTAGCTATTCTCCAAGAGAATGCATATGGCGTGAAAGTGATGGATGAAATTATGGATCAAATTGGCAGAAAAGTAAACATTAGCGCTGTTCATACGGTGCTTGATCGTCTTGAGAAAAAAGATTTTGTTACCTCCTACATGGGTGGAGCTAGTTCAGAACGAGGCGGTCGTCGGAAGCGAATTTTCAAAGTCACAACTGCGGGGTCCAAGGCCATCGAGTACGTACATCAAACACGAAACAAGCTCTACGGTAAAATCCCAAAAACAGCACTAGGGTTTCAATGAAAAAGAAAAATCCACCGGCTTGGGCACTAGGTATGTTGCAAATCTTCTGCAAAGACAGATACCTCGAGCAGATTGAAGGTGACTTGCTTGAGCTATTTGACAGAGAGGAATCTGTCAGAATAGCGAGGTGGAAATTTGGATGGAATTCGCTCAGATTTTTTCGCCTGAGATACTTAAAAGGACTTGACGATTTTGAACAATTAACAACACTTGCAATGATCAAGAATTACTTAAAAATAGCGGTCAGAACACTAATTAAACAAAAATCCTACGCCGGCATAAACATCGCCGGATTGGCTATTGGAATAGCCTCGTGCCTCCTCATTTTTATGTACATCGCGCACGAAAGAAGCTACGATAACTTCTATCCAGACGTGGAACAATTGTACAGGGTTGGAGTCGGCGAAAGAGGTGCATATAGTCCTCCTATGCTTGCCAAGACGATGCAAGAAGAATACAGTCAGGTTGAGATTGCAACCAGAATATCCGGTTTGTGGGAAACGCTCTTCAAGATTGGAAATAGGAGCTTTATGCAGGGCGGCGCAGGGTTTGGTGATGAAAACACTTTCAAAGTATTCCAAACAGAGTTCATATACGGTGATCCGGAAACCGCATTGCTTGAGCCAGACAATATTGTTCTCACAGAGTCGCTTGCAAAAAAGTGCTTCCCTGGTGAGCTAGCCATGAACAAAACAATTGAGGTTGATGGAGAAGTTTACCAAGTGTCAGCCGTAGTGGTAGACCCGCCAAAAAACACACACTTCCCATACCAGTATATCGCGGCAAGCCTTGAGCCTGGTCACAACAACTGGACGGGCAACAGTGGTTGGACATACGCTAAAATTCAAGAAGGAGTTCCTGCTCAGGAGATCAACCTCAAGTTACAAGAGCTTTATTTCAAGTACGTAGGTCCGGAGATTATCGATTTTAGTGGTCATACCTCGTTCGAGGAATTCATGGAGGAAAATCCGAATCGCTACTATGGATTTACTGTTCATCCAGTCTCCTCCATTCACTTATACATGCCTCGTCTCTCGATGGGGCCTCGCGGTGACTACAAAAATGTGATCATCTTCTCAGTGATTGCTTTGTTTATTCTTCTGATCGCTTGTGTTAACTACATCAACATGGCGACCGCACGATCTGCTGTAAGATCCAAGGAAGTTGGAATCAGAAAAGCAATGGGATCTCATAGAAAGAATATTATAATACAGTTTCTCGTTGAATCAATGGTTATCACACTACTTGCTGTACTAATCGCCATAACCATTTCAGCAGTTTCAATTGATTACTTTAATCAACTCACGGGACGTCAATTCGCAATAAATGACCTATTCTCAGCTACCAACCTTCTGTCAATCAGTTTACTTTTGATTGTAGTTGGACTACTTGCTGGCGTATATCCCGCTTATATCATTTCGGGATTCTCACCACTCAAAGCGCTCAGAGGTCAAATGCAACAAGCAGGAAAAAAGAGTCTTCGAAGCTGGTTAGTTTCTTTCCAATTTGCGATTTCCATATTCTTGGTAGCAGCTACTGTTGTCATTTATCAGCAGGTAACCTACATGCAATCGCAGGAACTTGGTGTTAATATTGATCAGACCCTGGCAATATCTAATGGACATGAGCTCGGAGATAAGTATGAATTGTTCAAAACTGAGCTCGTCCAAATCTCCGGAGTTGAACAGGTAGCCAAAATGAGCAACATACCCTTCAGCTTTGTTGGTGATTGGAATTACACCATACCCGGAGACAACAAGCGTGAAGTTGGTCCCAGCAATGTGTTTACCGTGGCAGACGCAGAAAAAGTGCTGGACATTGAAATGGTGAGTGGTCGTTTTTTTGACGACAACAGAGTCACCGATACAGCAGCGGTAATAATCAATCAATCGCTAGCAGATGAGATTGGACTTGAAAATCCGCTCGGCACTGTACTATCAAGAGGAAGTGGCCTTGACTTTACAGTAATTGGAGTCATGAAAAATTTCAATTATGCTTCCTTAAAGCGAGAGATTGAGCCACTCATCTATCGATATGGAAATAAGCACGGCGAGATGGGAATGTGGCATCAACGGTACGTAATTGCTAAAGTCAATAGTTCTGATATTTTAAAAACCATCGGTGAAATAGAGGATCTTTGGAATCAACACGTTCCAAATTATCCATTCGATGCAGGATTTCTAAATGACGCATTTCAACGTCAGTACGAGGGTGAAAGAAAATTCGGGCAGGTCTTCACTACATTTTCAATCTTGGCTATACTAATCGCTTTTCTCGGTTTGTTTGCGCTAACCACTTTCGTGCTCCAAAAACGGGTGAAAGAAATCGCCGTTCGAAAGGTTCTAGGTGCGTCTACTTCTTCGCTTCTAAGACTGATGCTCAAGGACTTCACACGTCTTGTTATTCTTGGGGGTATAGTAGGTATTAGTGCCGCGTTCTACTGGCTGGAAGAGTGGCTTCAAGGATATAACTACAGAATCGATTTGTCATGGTACCTACTTGTATTGCCAGTAATCTTGATTCTTCTATTGACCTGGATTGTTGTCAGTCTAAAATCATACAAAGCAGCGGTTGCAAATCCATCAAATGCACTAAAAGAAGAGTGATCTTATATTGTGGGATGATTTCTAATTCTTTAAGTAGCTTTAGGAATCATCCTTTGTAATGGAAACACTGACAAGTATTTGGCAAAGTATTCTGAGTTTTCTGAAGAGTGTAGGAGAACTATTCACCACAACACTTTTCAAACTTGGCCAAAGTGAGATTAGCCTGGGAACGATTTTATACTTCCTCATCGCTTTTATTCTTCTCTCCTACTTATCAAAACGATTTCGAAGTTTCCTTGTCAATAAGGTTCTCGTAAAGGCAAGTTTTGAGCTGGGTGCTAGAAATTCCATTGGAATGATCGCACGCTTCATTTTCCTTTTTGTCGGTGGGATAGTGATCGTCCAAGGTGCAGGAATCGACCTGAGCTCACTAAGTTTACTTGCAGGCGCTCTGGGAGTGGGTATTGGATTTGGGCTCCAGAATATTACGGACAATTTTATTTCTGGAATCATTATCCTTTTTGAAAAACCCATCAAAGTTGGAGATAGAATTGTTGTCAGTGATGTAGAGGGAGATGTCATCAATATTTCCGTCAGAGCAACAACGATTCTTACAAATGAGAACATATCAATTATAGTTCCCAATTCAGAGTTTATCTCTTCCAGAGTAATAAACTGGAGTCACAATGATCGAAATATTCGGTTCAATATTCCTTTGGGAGTTAGCTACTCCGAGAATCCGGTTGAAGTGCGAGAAATACTGATAGAAGTAGCAGACGAAAACCCTCATGTTTTAAAGAGTCCTAAGCCACATGTTTTCTTTGACGAATTTGCTGATAGTTCCTTAAATTTTACTCTTGCCATCTGGACATCTTCTCACACCGATAAGCCGAGAATTCTAAAATCTGAACTTTACTTTTCGATCTTTGAAAAATTCAAAGAGAAGGGTATTGAAATACCTTTTCCACAGAGGGATATTCACATCAAATCGCAGCCAGTGGAATCAGGGTGAGATTTCATGATTTTTTTTATCAAAAATGCAACTTGGACTGAAGATTCATACTCTTTCCCATGAAACACTTTGAACAGTCTAACTAAATACTACGACAATGCGCTACTCTATCTACACACTCATCGCATTTCTGACAATACAATTTGCTAATTCACAGTCAAAATGCAAAAGTCTTTTTGAGGCCACACAAGCAAACAATGTTGAAGAAGTTAAAACGCTCTTGAAAGATGGTGCCAATCCGAATTGCATTTACGGAAAAGAAGATCCGCAGACAGTTCTCAATCAGGCTGCAAAAAATGGAAACACCGCTATCGGTAGAATGTTATTAGAAGCCGGTGCAAAAGTAGATCACAGAGCCCAAAACGATGGTACGCCGTTGATCACAGCTGCAAGGAGAAACCAATTTGAATTTGTAAAGTTCCTGGTTGAAAATCGAGCTGATGTGAACGCCAATATCAGAGGCGATGGGACCCCCTTACTTTGGGCTTCCGGGACTGGCAACTTGGAGATGGTGACCTACCTGATGGATAGAGGAGCTAAGATCAATGTAATTTCTCGAGGCGATGGAACACCCTTGATTCAGGCAGTTCGAAGAAATCAGTTGGAAATCGTGAAATTATTGCTTGATAAGGGCGCCGACCCAAATCTTGCGTCTCCCGGTGATGATAGCCCAATGATTTACGCTAGCAAATCGCGAAACTCTGACTTGATGCATCTTTTGCTCGAGAATAATGGAGATGTCAATAAGGTGACCAGAGGTGATGGAACACCATTGATCATGGCTTCTCGACAAGGTAATCTCGATAAAGTAGAACACTTGATTAGCCTTGGTGCCGATGTAAACCTTGGAGTTGAGGGAGACGGAAATCCGCTAATTATGGCATCCAGAGGTGGACATCTTGACGTGATGGAGTTCCTTATAGAAAATGGCGCGGACGTAAACGCCTTGGTCGAAAGCGATGAGACAGCTCTGATTCAGGCAGCAGGGAGGGGATACCTCGATGCTGTTAAGCTACTTTTAGACAACGATGCAGATATCAATAAGTACACACGCTACAGTGGCGAACTTAGATCGCCACTTACCATGGCAAGAAAAAATGGACATAGCGAGGTTGTTGATTTCCTACTAGAAAACGGTGCTGAAAAATAAAGGGCTAGGCTGCTTTTGTTTGCTGAGAAGTTTCAACTCCTGCCTGGATTTGCTTTACGGTCAGGGTAGAGTTGTCAGGGCTCCATCCTGGAGGACCAAAGATGTGCATAAAAGCTTGCTTTAGGTTTTTAGATTTTTTCACATCCTTGAAAATGTCTTCAAACTCATGTGTATTAAGTCTGATTGGATTGTAGGTTTCTGGGTCCTTCAAAATACCATACTTTGGTGCTACTCCTTTGATAATGTTCTGCCAGGTCCCAAAAATATGATCCCAAATCAGGAGGATTCCACCGTGGTTTTTATCCAGGTACTCAACGTTGCTTGAGTGGTGTACTGCATGAACATACGGATTGTTAAAGATTTTTCCGAACCATCCAAGCGAACCTAACAACTTTGTATGCAGGAAGTATTGATAAGCTCCATTTATTATCATGGCAGTACCAATCATTACAGGTTCAAATCCTATGCATGCCATCCAGATCCAAAAAACTGGTTTGTAGAGTGTAATGAACCACCCATTCCTGATACTTACCGCGAAATTGTAATTCTTCGAAGAATGATGAGGAACGTGGCATGCCCAGAGAACTCTGACTGTATGGCTAAACCTGTGATGCCAATAGAAGGTAAAGTCGTCTCCTATGATAGCTAGCATCCATGCCCACCATGCAAAACCGATGCTTGTGTACCCTAAGTATTGCTCTCTAAATGGAGCAAGTATCTCGAAAAACCAGTGAAAAATGACCACAACCGCGAACACTTTGGTAAATGATGCTACGATTGATGACCCTAGTGCAATACCAAAACCTGCAAGCACATCTTTTCGATCTGCATAGTTCTCTCTTGCTACTAAAAATTCCATAACCATAAATCCAATTAGAATTGGATAGATGTAGGTCATTCCATCAGTAGGATTAAATTCCGGCATAATTCTCTTTAGTTAGATCTCTTGATTAGGTTGTAAATTAAATTAATCTGATAATGTGCAAGTGTAAGCAACAATACTCAAGTATGAGTTTACTCTTTATTAGCTCCGAATTGGTAGGTCAGCCCTACGCCGATTACGCTCTTAAATTGCACCCTATCCTTGAATTCTCCATCCGCCTCCAGTATCTCACCATCTCCGTTGTCATCAGCTCCAATTTGGATGTCTTTGTCGTAAATAAGCTGCGTAAAGAAATTCGTTGATAGAACCTTGCTAAACTGAACAACTAATCCATTTTGCCAGTTCACATCGATGTCGCCAAAATTTTCAATGTAGTTTGTAAACAATTCCAATCGGCTCTCGAAATTTCCTTTCAAATACTTGGCTCTAAAAAATGATCCAAGTTCTGCCCTGGAATTCTTACCCGGAGTAAGTACTGTCACTCCATCAGTATCAAATACCGCCGGATCAACTCCGTAATCGCCATTGTCTGCGAGCGCCTGCACATTCACAAATGTAAACTTACCGGTAAGGGGGATGTAAGAGAAACTCAGAAATTCGCTAGGGTAATAATCAACCCCTGTTCCAATCACAAGGTAGCCTGGAGCCATAAAATCTGAGATTACCGTCGTATTATTTTCGGGATCAAACCCTTTTGAAAACTGTGTCTTGAAGTCTAGCAGGGCACTGAAATACCATTTTGTGCTGTTGGTGTTTATTTGGTAGCCGTACTTGGTTACGATATTCAATTTATCATCCGATTTTTCGAAATCGGCGTCCGCTTGTTTTATTAAGCCATAAGCTACATTCAGAGAGTTTTCCCATTTGTTTCTGCCTTTATTAAAGTCAGCAAATGCTCCAAAATTAAAATTGAGTGCTGCGGAATTTTGACCACCAGACGCCCAGTTAGTCAGTGAAACCTGAGAAAAAGTAAGTGTACTAATTCCACCGCTTTTCCAGTAAGTGGTATCAGTTTGGGCGAGTAACGAGGTAGCTGAAAAACTCAGCAAAACGGCAATAAGTAAATTGTATTTCATTAGTTGTAGGTATTTTTCTTTAGGTCCTCTTCTTTTAAAATTCTTCTTAAAATTTTCCCAACATTAGATTTTGGAAGCTCATCAGTAAATTCGATGTATTTAGGTTTTTTGTAGCCAGTCAATCGTTCTTCGCAATGAGAAAGAACCTCTTCTTCAGTGAGGCTTTCGTCAGATTTCACAATGTAAACCTTGATGGCTTCTGTTGATTTAGGATCGGGAACGCCAATAGCACCTACCTCCAGCACTTTATCAATCATGGCTATGCAATCCTCTATTTCGTTTGGATAAACATTAAATCCGGAAACAAGGATCATCTCCTTTTTACGATCCACTATTCTGAAATAACCGTCAGGGTCCATAGTAGCAATATCACCCGTCCTGAAATAGCCATTAATGAAACAGTTTTTGGTCTCCTCCTCCTTGTTCCAATATCCGCTAAAAACCTGAGGTCCTTTCGCACAAAGCTCTCCCTTTTCTCCCTCACCAACTACATTCCCATCGTCGTCAAGTAATGTGATGTCACTATCAGGAAGTGGTAAGCCAATCGTACCAACGCGATTCTCTCCCACCATTGGATTAATGCACAAACCCGGCGAAGTTTCAGTCAAACCGTATGCCTCCGCAATTCTATTTCCGGTGACAGACTCCCATTTGTCAAATACTGCTCGTTGCAAAGCCATTCCCCCAGCAAGAGCCACTTTGATTGTGCTATGATCCAACTCTGCAAATCCCGGCGTATTTAAAAGTCCATTGAAGAGTGTGTTTACTCCGGTTATGAAAGTGAATGGATGCTTACTTAACTCCTTCACAAAACCTTTCATGTCTCGTGGGTTTGTAATTAGAATATTCTTCGCTCCGATTTTCATCGGCAACAAAGAGTGCGCATTTAAGGCGAAAATATGGTAGAGAGGCAAAGCCGCTATAAATATTTCCTTCCCTTCTTCAAGGTTCGTTGGAGCCAACCACGCTTCAATCTGCTGTAGATTGGCAACTAAGTTTCTATGCGTAAGCATCGCTCCCTTCGAAACACCAGTCGTCCCACCAGTGTATTGAAGAAATGCTAAGTCCTGCGGAACCATCTCGGGTCTATCCAAGGTCTGCTTGCTACCTTTTGCCAACGCGTCCTTGTAACTGATCGCACCTTCAATTTTGTAAGGCGGAACCATTTTCTTCACACGCTTAACTACAAAGTTTACGAGCGAACCCTTAAATCCTCCGAGCAGGTCGCCCAACTGAGTTACGATCACATGTTTTATCGAGGTTTGAGAAATAATCTCTTCAAGATTGCACGCAAAGTTCGCGAGAATAACTACGGCCTTAGCTTCCGAATCCGAAAACTGATGCTTCATTTCTGAAGGAGTGTACAGCGGATTTGTATTTACCACTGTCAATCCAGCCTTCAAAGCTCCATGAATTGCAATTGGGCTCTGTAAGATGTTAGGCATCTGTATAGCTATGCTATCTCCTTTCTTCAGCCCCAGATCCTTCTGTAAAAAGGCAGCGAAATCTGTAGAGAGATCATCAAGCTCTTCAAAAGTGATGATTTTCCCCATGTTTTCGTACGCGGGATGGTCAGCAAATTTCTCCCTGGCTTCGGCAAACAATGCAGGCAAGCTCTGGTATTTCTCAGCGTCTACAGATTTAGGAACATCCGGATGATAGTTATCAAGCCAAGGTTGGTTACTCATAGTATTGGGCGGTTATTTTCAAATACCTTTCTACATAGACAATTGACAATAATACAAAAAGGTCTTGGCACCCCTACCAAGACCTTTAAAAATAAACAACATTAACCCAAAAATGTAGAGCGAAGTAAGGCCTCGAACCTCGAGTAATACCACTAGTATTTCTCCGCTTGAGCACTCGTTTACAAGCTCAAAGCTAACAAAAGAGGTCAATATTTATAAAAATTGTAATTTTATAATGTAATAATTACACATTTAATAATATTAAAATAAATCATTGAATAATTAACAATATACCATGACTGAGATGAGTAAAAATTACGAAATTGATAATGTAGACTTGAAAATTTTGAACATTCTATCAGAAAATGCTAAGCTCCCATACACTGAAGTGGCTAAGAAAGTTTTTGTTTCAGGAGGTACTGTCCATGTTCGTATGAAAAAACTTGAAGAAATGGGGATTGTGCTGGGCTCCACACTACGCATAGACTACGCAAAACTTGGATTCGATATTACCTGCTTTCTTGGAATCTACTTGGAGAAAAGTTCTTTGTACGATCAAGTTGTAGCACAGTTGAAAGAAATTGATGAAATAGCGACTATCCGATACACGACCGGAGACTATAACATTTTTTGCAAAATATACTGTAGGGATACGCTTCATTTACGTGAGGTCCTCCATGATAAGATTCAAAAAGTAGATGGTATTGAACGTACCGAAACGTTCATTTCTCTGGAAGAGAGTGTGAACAAACACATCACTTTCTAAAAAATATTCAAGTATTCTGAACCTATTAAGCAGTTGGTTGTTCTTATTTAGAATTAGTATAAATAGTGTTATTTTTGCTAACCTGATTCTGAAGTGAACCTATGAGTACCGACGAGGAAATATTAGAACAATTTACGTCTCAAGAATATGAGCATGGATGGTCCGTGGATTTTGATGCAGATGAAGCGCCCCCGGGTCTGAGTGAGGAAATCGTGAGGTTCATTTCAGCCAAAAAAGACGAACCAGATTGGCTGCTGGAATGGAGACTCGAGGCATTTAGAAAATGGGAGTCAATGACTGAACCAAAATGGTCCAATGTCAAGTACCCCGTGATTGACTATCAGGCAATAAAGTATTACTCAGCTCCGAAACAAAATAAGACGCAAAATCTTGAAGATGTTGATCCGGAATTACTCAGAACCTTTGAGCGATTGGGAATTTCTCTACTGGAGCAAAAAAGGTTAACTGGCGTTGCAGTTGACGCTGTAATTGATTCTGTATCTGTAGCTACAACGTTTAAGGATAAACTTTCCGAGCTGGGAGTGATTTTCAGCTCGTTTAGTGAGGCAGTTAAGGAGCATCCCGAACTGATAAAGAAATACTTAGGATCAGTTGTTCCCGTTGGGGATAATTACTATTCAGCACTCAACTCCGCTGTTTTCTCAGATGGGTCTTTCTGCTACATCCCAAAAGGTGTACGATGCCCCATGGAATTATCTACCTATTTCAGAATTAACGCTGCAAATACCGGTCAGTTTGAAAGAACCCTTATTGTTGCAGAAGATGATTCTTACGTAAGTTATCTCGAAGGCTGCACAGCTCCTATGCGAGATGAGAATCAACTCCATGCTGCAGTTGTAGAAATCTATGCTGCGAAAAATGCAGAAGTGAAATATTCTACCGTTCAGAACTGGTATCCGGGGGATAAAAATGGAAAAGGTGGTATCTACAATTTCGTGACCAAAAGAGGAATTTGCGCGGGTGATCACTCCAAAATATCCTGGACACAAGTGGAAACAGGGTCCGCGGTGACCTGGAAGTATCCTTCTTGTATTTTGAAAGGGGATCATTCTGTAGGAGAGTTCTATTCTGTTGCTGTCACAAACAACTATCAGCAAGCGGATACTGGAACCAAAATGATCCACATTGGTAAAAACACCAAGTCAAGGATTGTTTCAAAAGGAATATCGGCAGGTCATTCGCAGAATAGTTACAGAGGTCAAGTACAGGTAATGAAGCGTGCAGATGGAGCAAGGAATTTTTCCCAGTGCGACTCGCTGCTTATGGGCGACAAATGCGGTGCTCACACATTTCCCTACATAGATATTAACAACAAATCTGCTCAGGTAGAGCATGAGGCCACCACTTCTAAAATTGGTGAAGATCAAATTTTCTACTGTCAGCAAAGAGGTATCGACGAGGAAAGTGCAGTTGCATTGATCGTAAATGGCTTTGCTAAAGAAGTAATGAACAAGCTTCCAATGGAATTCGCAGTGGAAGCACAAAAACTCCTGGCGCTTACTCTGGAAGGTAGCGTTGGATAAAAACTGACAACTAATCTCATGTTAACAATAAAAAATTTACATGCCTCGATCGAGGATAAGCAAATACTCAAAGGAATTAATCTGGAGGTAAAAGCGGGTGAAGTGCACGCGATTATGGGCCCTAATGGATCCGGTAAAAGCACCTTGGCCTCAGTACTAGCAGGAAAAGAAAGCTACGAGGTTACGGATGGTGAAGTTCTATTTGAAGAAAAAGATATTTTAGATCTGTCGCCGGAAGATAGAGCCCGCCTTGGGATCTTCCTTGCTTTTCAATACCCTATTGAAATACCAGGAGTAACTACGACCAACTTTCTTAAAACCGCGCTAAATCAGGTCAGGGAAAGTCGTGGCGAGAAAACGCTGGACGCGGTAAACTTCCTAAAAATGATGAAAGAGAAAATGAAGCTGGTTGAGATTGATCAATCACTTCTAAGTAGGTCTCTTAATGAAGGATTTTCCGGTGGAGAAAAGAAAAGAAACGAGATTTTCCAAATGGCTATGCTTGAGCCGAAACTTTCAATACTTGACGAGACTGATTCAGGACTCGACATCGATGCACTTAAGATCGTAGCGAATGGTGTGAATACGTTGAAAAGCTCAACAACTGCCACAATAGTTGTTACTCATTATCAGAGACTCCTGGACTACATAGTTCCTGACTTTGTACATGTGCTGTACAATGGAAAAATTGTGAAGAGTGGAGACAAAACTCTAGCATTAGAACTAGAGGAAAAAGGGTACGATTGGATTAAGACTGATGTAGCTGAAGTTGTATGATCAAGGAACAATCCATATTATTAGATAAGCTTGAAAATAGTCTTGACTCTTCTTCTAAAGTGAAAAAGGAAGCTTGGGAAATGTTACAAGAGGTAGGTTTACCCTCTCAAAAATCCGAGTCTTACAAGTACACGCAGATCACATCGATTCTTGAGAAAAAAGCTGATTTTGACCTAGTTGAACAAAAGACTTTTGACAAAAAAGAGCTTTACAAAACATCAGGGAGTCATCTTGTTGTTATCAACGGAGTTTTTTCTAAGCCAGACTCTCTCGTAGAAAGCGGCGTGTTTGTGGACACGGAAGAGGTAACTGAAGGAAAGCATGACCCATTTAGTCTATTGAATACAGCTTTTAGCCCAGAAGAAATCACAATTAAAACCAAGGGCGAAGTTTCACCTATTTTCCTATATCAAGTTAATTCTGTGGGTTTCTCGAACCCCAGAATCAAAGTTTCTGCAGGTAAAAGTCAGGAAATATCTATTGTGGAGAAATCCATAAACGAGTCAAATACATTTTGCAACTCTTATATTTCCTTTGATCTTGATGAGAATTCAAAGATCAATTATTCAAAAATTCAAGCCTACAATGAGGATTCACTTGTTCATGAAACCATCTTCGCAGAGCAACTTAGGGATAGTCGATTCTATTCGAATATTTTCACTTTTTCTGGTGGCCTAGTTAGAAACAACATCACCATCAACCTTGCAGACGAGAATTGTGTAGGCTACATGAATGGGCTTTACATTCTCGATGGTAAATCACATGTCGACAACAACACATCAGTGGATCACCTAAAGCCCAATTCGTACAGCAACGAATTGTATAAAGGCATTCTTGATGAAAAATCTACAGGGATTTTCAATGGGAAAATATATGTTCGTCCGGATGCTCAGAAGACCAATGCTTTTCAAACAAATAACAACATTCTGCTTTCAGAAAATGCAAGCATACATACAAAGCCTCAACTTGAAATTTGGGCAGATGATGTAAAGTGCTCACATGGCTGTACGTCTGGACAACTTGACGAGGACGCGATCTTTTACCTACGCTCAAGAGGTATATCAGAAAAAAATGCCAAGGCCATGATTCTCAATGCATACGCTGCCGAGACAGCATCTTACATTCCAGTTAAAGAGCTAAAGGAAGAGGTAGAGCACCTGATTTCAAATAAACTTATCTGATGGAGGTGGCTGAAAAATCTTTGGACGTTTTAGCAATTCGCAAGCAATTCCCCGTACTCAATCAAGAGGTTAACGGAAAGCCCCTGATCTATTTTGACAATGCAGCATCCTCGCAAACTGCGTCGGAAGTGATCCAGTCATTGACTCACTTCTACGAAAAGGATCACGCAAACATTCATAGAGGAATTCATACACTGGCGGAACGTTCCACGACTGCCTATGAGAATACAAGAAAGAAGGTTCAATCTTTCATAAATGCTGATGAGGACGCTGAAATTATCTTCACAAAGGGAACTACAGAAAGCATCAATTTAGTAGCTCATTCGTGGGGATCAGTAAACCTCAAGCAAGGTGACGAGATTTTAATCTCACAGTTAGAGCATCATTCCAACATTGTGCCTTGGCAATTGATTGCACAGAGAACCGATGCTATTATCAAGGTGATACCGATCAACGAAAATGGTGAAATTCTAGTTGACAAGTACACACAACTACTTAGCGACAGAACCAAACTTGTTGCTGTCAACTATATTTCCAATTCCCTTGGAATTATCAATCCGATTCAGGAAATAATCAATATAGCAAAATCGGCTGGTGCGATAACGATGATAGATGCAGCACAAGCTGCGCCACATCTAAAAATTGACGTAAAAGCACTCGATTGTGATTTTCTAGCTTTTTCCAGTCACAAAATGTATGGACCTACAGGAGTAGGTGTCTTGTACGGTAAGCGTGCGATACTGGAAAGTATTCCTCCATATCAAGGTGGCGGTGAGATGATTAAGGATGTCTCATTTAAAGGAACTACGTTCAACGACATTCCATACAAGTTTGAAGCAGGAACGCCAAACATTGGTGACGTCATAGCATTTCAGGAAGCTATGAATTTCATAGAAGAGTTAGGCTATGAAGAAATTCAAGCGCATGAACACACGCTCTTGCAAAATGCGACGAATCAAGTGTCCCAAATAGAAGGATTGAAAATTATTGGAGAATCTGATTCAAAGACCAGTGTTCTATCTTTCATTGTCGAAGGAATTCATCCCTATGACATTGGCCAACTCCTGGATGCAAGAGGAATAGCTGTTCGAACAGGGCATCATTGTACACAACCTCTGATGGACTTTTTTGGAATTGAAGGAACTATAAGGGCTTCTTTCTCTGTGTACAATACGCTGGAAGAGATTGATTATTTCTGTAAATCCTTGAAAGAGATTATTTCAAAATTCAGGTAATGGAACTGATAAAATCAAGGCAAGAGGAGATCATTGAGGAGTTTTCTGTTTTAGAAAACGAGATGGAAATGACACTTGATTACATCATGGAGCTAGGCGCAGAGTTGGGTGAATTTCCTGAGAAAGATCGTAACGAGGACAACATCGTGAAAGGTTGCCAATCAAAGGTTTGGATGACAGCCAAGCTCGAAAATGGCAAGGTGCACTTCGAAGCTGACTCAAATACGGCGATTACCAAGGGACTGGTAAGCTTACTTGTTAGGGTATTCAACCAAACGGTACCAGAGGATATCATTAGTGCCGAAATTTACTTTCCAAATCAGATTGGAATGGACAGATTCATTGGCACCCAACGATCAAATGGTTTCGGAGCAATGATCAAACAAATTAAATTATTCGCTCTAGCGTTTACAGCAAAAGAAAAATCATGAGTGAGACCACAACAAATATTGATCAGTTAAAACTAAAAGAGGATATCGTTCGGGCAATCAAAAATGTCTTCGATCCTGAGATCCCTGTCGATGTTTACGAACTAGGACTTATTTATGAAATAAACATTCTCCCGATAAACAATGTTGAGGTGGTGATGACATTAACCTCGCCTTCATGTCCGGCTGCAGAACAGATACCAAGTGAAGTCGAAATGAACGTGAAGGAAGTGAAGGGTGTTAATGATGTTAATGTTGAATTGACCTTCGATCCACCTTACGCTACGGATATGATGTCTGAAGAGGCAAAGTTGGAATTAGGTTTTATGTAAAGATTTTAAAATAAAATAGACAGATATGTACCCAGAAGAAATAGTAGCACCGATGAAAGGTCAGCTGACTTCCGCCGGTTTTTCGGAACTAACTACTGCAGAAGAAGTTGACAATCACCTGAAGGATCACAAAGGAACTTCGCTAGTCGTTATCAATTCAGTTTGTGGTTGTGCAGCAGGTGCTGCCAGACCCGGCGTTTTGATGGCAACCGAGAATGCGGAAAAAAAGCCAGACAACCTAACAACAGTTTTTGCCGGTTTTGATATTGAAGCAGTGCAGAGAGTTAGAGAATACACGCTTCCGTATCCTCCATCTTCACCCGCAATTGCTTTGTTTAAAGATGGTGAGTTGGCACACTTTGTAGAAAGGCATCACATAGAAGGACGTTCAGCTGAAATGATAGCAGGACACTTAAACGAGGTTTTCAAGGAATTCTGCTAATATTAAGATTACAAAACATTTCACTTGAAAGTCTCCACTATGTGGGGACTTTTTTTTGTCATACAGAATGTATGCGGAATTACATTTCTTCATGATTACAGGGAATTTACTGAACCGTGCATTGTGAAATGCGTGCTAATGACCACCAGCAACTTTTAAAGAAATAGTCATGATACGCATCATACTTCTCCTACTTCTACCCTCACTTTCCTTTTCCCAAACCTTTTTCGAAAATGTCAATCAATTCCTGATTAACAATGTTCATGATGGGAAAATCGATTATCAGCTTCTAAAAGAAAAACCGACAGAATTAGACAATTTAATCCTTGGCATTTCTGAGTTTTACTTGAACGGACAAGACCAGGACTTTCAGACCGCATTTTACATCAATGCATACAATCTTCTTGTTATCAAGCAGGTGAGAGATAATTATCCTGTGCAAAGTCCAATGGATATTGAAGGGTTTTTCAAGGTAAATGAATTCACTGTAGCAGGAGAAATGATCACGCTTGACGAAATAGAATTTAAGAAGTTAATCGAACCAACAAAGGATCCACGAATACACTTTGCGCTCGGATGTGCAGCGAAGAGTTGTCCTTTTCTATATGACCAGGCCTATACTCCACAGCATATACAACAACAACTTCATTTTAGAGCGCAACTGATCATCGATAGGCCTAATTATGTTCAAGTGAATAATGGCAAAAGAGAAGTGGTCTTAAACAAAATCTTCGATTGGTATCAAGATCAGTTTGTACTCACTGGAGAATCGATTCTCAACTATATCAACAAGTACAGGTTCTATTCTGTCCCCGAAGAATACGAGGTAAAATTCCAAGAGTACGATTGGTCTCTCAATACGAATAGGTAGGGGTTTATTGTCAGTTGGGTGTATTCACTATACCTAACTATGAGTTCTCGTAAAAAAATAATAGCTCTAATTGCGGGTGTGATCACTGCACTTTTGCTCATGGTCTATTCGCACCAAGACTTTATGCAAAGCACAAGTCTACTTGAAACAAAAAAGCCGGCGACAAAGGCACCGGCTCTAACTATTTTCAAGTGAAATACTATTCTTAGCTTACTTTCCGAGCTTAAACAGACTGTAACCAATAGAAACTTGGAAGGTCTTGTTCTTAACTTCAGTACCTCCTGCAAGGTCATTGACATCCGTCAACCCTAGCACATATCTTACGCTAGCCTGTAAACCAAACGGAGCATCCCAGCCAGCACCAATTGCCGCACTTATATCTGAACTTTTCAACCCATCTTTAAGGTCAACTCCATCCTCATCTTCTGCTTTGGTTAAGATCCCAAACTGAGGTCCTGCTTGAAGGTTTATACCTCCAGGAAAGTAAAATTTCAACATTACAGGTACATTAACGTAGCTTAGATCGATCTCGCTTCCTCCACTGAATTCACTTCCTTGCTTTGAAAACAAGATTTCAGGTTGAATACCAATACTTGCTAATTTAATCAGGCCGTAAGCCCCACCATGCAATGAAGTAATAGAGTTGGCATCATCAATATTAGTATTGGCAAAGTTTGCTCCAGCCTTGACACCTATTTCTAGTTTGGCTTGCCCAAAACCAATAAGTGCGAAAAGTGCAAGAGATAATGTTAGTATTGTCTTTTTCATAATTAAGTATTTGTTTCTGTTAAGGTAAAATCGAATAGCAATACACCTAAAAAAGTGTGCTTTTTTTCAGTAAAAGAATTGGTAAATAATTGATTGATAAATTGAAGTGAATCCTGCTGGAGACACAAGTGTACCTGCCAAAATCATAGAAAAGAGCAAGTTCCTAGATTTAGAGTGCGATTCCAATAAAGGACTTAAATGCCAAGCCCATCAGTCCAGTGATAAGCATTGTAATACCAAGACCCTTCAAGCCGTTTGGCACATTGGAATACTTCAATTTTTCCCTGATGGCAGCAAGAGCAATTATAGCTAAGAAAAAACCTGTACCTGATCCGAAACCAAACGCAGTCGCCTCAACTATCGTGTAATCTCTTTGCACCATAAATAGAGATGATCCAAGAATAGCGCAGTTTACGGCAATAAGTGGCAAGAAGATTCCCAATGATCCGTATAGAGAAGGGGAAAATTTTTCAATTACCATTTCAACCAATTGCACCATCGCGGCAATTACTGCAATGAAAACAATAAACTGAAGAAAGGTAAGATCAACTGTCTCAAAACCAGCACCCATCCAAGCCATGGCACCTTCTTTCAATACTTTCTCTTGAATGATCCAGTTTAATGGGACTGTAATTGTTAGTACGAATATAACCGCTGCTCCAAGGCCAACGGCTGTTTTTACTTTTTTAGAAACGGCCAAAAAAGAGCACATGCCTAGAAAATAGGCAAAAACCATATTGTCTATGAAGATACTCTTAATCGCTATGTTTAATGCTTCCATAATTCCTTAGTGCTCTACGTAACCGTTTTTAGTACGCTGAATCCAGATAATAATTCCCAAAATCATAAACGCTCCGATGGAGTCTACCATCAGTCCATTCGTTTGAAGTGTGACGCCGAGCATGTTGCTAATCGGCTCATAAATCTTAACATTTAAGATTGATCCTGAACCAAACAACTCTCTAAAAAAGGCAACAGCAAGGATAATCCAGGCATACCCGAATCCACTTCCGAGTCCATCCAGCACGGAGTCATATGGCTTGTTGGCCATTGCAAAAGCTTCCAATCGTCCCATTACTATACAGTTGGTAATGATCAACCCCACATACGCTCCTAATATCTTGTACATATCATAGCTATAGGCCTTCAGCACCTCACTTACCAACGTCACCAATGTAGCTATAATCGCTAATTGGACGATTATCCGAATCCTTCCTGGAATCGATTTTCTAATCAATGACACAATTAAGTTTGAAAAGACAATCACAAAAACCACGGCTAGTGACATGATGATTGTTGGCTTGATCTGGACCGTCACCGCCAATGCTGAGCAGATTCCTAATACCTGTACAGTAATAGGATTATCCTCATTTAAAGGATCAGCTACAATTCTTTTTCTTCTCTTTGATAAAATCGCCTCTGCGGGTTCTTTTATTTCTATGGGAGCTTCTGCTACGTCCGTGCTCATTAGTTAGCTGTTTTGAGATTTAACTTTTTCAATATATGCCGAATAGCATTCTAAATACTTCATTAGCATGACATTCACACCCTTTGTCGTCATGGTGGCACCAGACAATCCGTCGACTTCATAATCGGAAAGCCCTGTCTTTCCTTCACCCTTCACCATCTTAACACTAACGAGATTATTGTTTTCATCAAACACCTTTTTCCCAGCAAATCTTCCTTGCACTCCTGGTTCTGTAATTCTTGCCCCTAGTCCAGGAGTTTCACTCTTATGATCAAAGGCAATCCCCTTAATTGTATTTAAATCCTTTCCAAAAGCAACGTAACTTGATATCCAATCCCAAAGTCCCGCTCCAAAAGTTGGAAAGATGTACGCTTCCACTTCTCCATTCTCGATGAACATAAAAACAGGATATGCCCTCTCCTTCGAATCTAGCTTTGAATTTTTTTGAATATTCACTTTCTCCGCTACATAAGGATTGCCCCTCGCATCAGTAGTGATTTCATTACCTTCATAATCCACCACCACAGATTTCACTCTTTCGCTGTATACTTTTAGTATCTCCGCCGGATCTTCAATGTTCGAAATATCCATGACAGCACCCAGAATTTTCTTCTTTGTGTCTAGCTCCACCTGAATGTCCTGTAAAGGTTTTAGGCCAACAGAAGTCAGTGATAGCGCTCCGCCTAGAACGATGGTCAGACCAATCGCAAATAGGATAATGTAAGTATTAGACCGTTGCACGTTTTAATCTTCGTTTTTTGTTTGCTTCAACTACGTAAAAATCGATCAATGGAGCAAAAACATTCATGAACAAAATTGCTAGCATAATTCCCTCAGGGTATGCTGGATTTACAACTCGTATCAAGACTGTTAAAACTCCTATTAAGAAACCATATATCCACTTCCCAAGTTCAGTATGAGCTGCAGAAACTGGATCAGTTGCCATGAAGACTGCTCCAAAAGCTAGTCCACCAATTACTAAATGATAATGTGCTGGCATTTGTAAAAAGCTATTTCCACCGGTTAGGTTGAATAGGCTTCCCATCGCAAAAGCACCTACGAATACGCTCAAAATTATTTTCCAACTACCTACTCCGGTAGCTATTAGGATCACTGCACCAATCAGGCACATTAACGTTGATGTCTCACCAATACTTCCAGGCATGATTCCCATGAACATATTCCAAAAGTCAAACATTCCAGCAGACCAATGACCTGCTACCATCTGCATCATGTCAGTATTTGAAGCAGCTGCTTCCGCTCCGTAAGCGAGAATAGTAGCTCCTGAGAATCCATCAACAGCTGGGACATCTCCAAGATACGTCCACACATCTCCGGAGATTTGAGAAGGGTAAGCGAAGTACAGAAATGCTCTCGCCAGAAGTGCCACATTCAGAATATTCATCCCGGTTCCACCAAACACCTCTTTCCCAATAATCACAGCAAAAACCGTTGCCATACCAACCTGCCACAACGGAATGGTCGGAGGCATTACCAATGGAATAAGTAGACCTGATACCAGGAATCCTTCTTCTACAGGATGTTGTCGTATTACACAAAAAACGAACTCTGTAAACAACCCTACGCCGTATGAAACGACAATAATGGGAACAGTTCTAATAGCCCCAATGAGGAATTTATCTAAAAGTGTAGCATCAACTCCTGTTGCTATAAAATGCTGATGCCCAACATTCCACATCCCAAAGAGCAGACATGGAATCATCGCAATAATGACAGTGAACATCATTCGCTTCAGGTCATTGCCATCCTTTATTTGAGTTCCTTTTTTTCCTGTCACTAAGTCAGGGGCAAAGAAAATGGTTCTGTGACCTTCGTAGATTGGATGGAACTTCTCCCATTTTCCACCCTTTTCAAAGTGATGTTTTACCGAATCGAATTTCTTCTGCAAGAATTTCATTGCAATCGTTTAACCGTGTTTAATTAGTTGAATACCTTCTCTCAATATCTCTTGCAAATTGTGCTTGGATACATCAATAAACTCACAAAGAGCAACATCTTCTTCCACAAGTTCATAGATTCCAAGTGCTTCCATATCATCAAAGTCCTCTGCTAATATTGCTTTGAAAAGGTAGTTCGGCAAAATATCCATTGGAAGCACTTTCTCAAAAGCTCCAGTCATTACAAAATTTCTATGCTCTCCGTGCTGATTGGTATCAAGAACATACTCTTTGTTACTTCCGCCTAAAAATGAAAGAAGGCCAAATGCCTTGTGAAAGCTTAATTTCTTTGTTGATGGAGTTATCCATCCAAACAATTCTTCATATTTCCCTTCGGGAATAACTGTGATTTGCTGGTGATAGAAGCTTAGATATCCTTCTTCTCCAATGCTTTCTCCTGTCAATACATTTCCAGATATAAATCGGTTATCACCTTCCTTTACATTTCCAGCGATCAACTTGTTGATACATGCCCCTGTATATGTCTTTACGTAGGCTGGGTTTTCAATCTGAGAGCCTGTGATCGCTACAAGCTTCGAAGTATCATAAATACCATTTAGCAGTAGTTTTCCGATCTCAATTGCTCCTTGAGGTGTAATAGTCCACACAATGTCACCTTTGTTTATAGGATCAATGTGATGGATTTGGACTCCAACATTTCCTGCTGGATGCAATCCGGAAATTTTATTGTGCTGTACATTTTCAGCTTTACCAAAAAGTGGTGAAACCTCCGTGTTAAGATTTGAATTTAGATGAATCTTTCCCGAGGTAAATTTCTTAAGAACATTCACTCCTGCTTGGAAGTACTGCTCACACCCTTCAAAGGCAAACCCATAATCAGGTGCTTGAGGATTTGAATCGAAGGCCGAAATGAAAATAGCTTTGGGAGTATCTGCAGGGTTTGCAACACAGCCATATGGTCGTTGAATAATATTTGGCCAAACGCCACCCTTAGTCAAAATATCCTGCAGTGCTTCGCGATCTAGGTTATTTAGATCTGAGTTGGAGTAGGTTTTAGATTTTTCAAATTCAACCTCTTTGTCAGCCAAAATTCTGACTTCCATTACCTTCCTTTTCGCACCTCTTTTGATCTCAGCAATTTCTCCGCTCACAGGCGAGCAAAAAAACACATCCTCCATGGTCTTCTCGAAAAAAATTGGAGTCCCAGCCTTTACATTGTCTCCCTCATTAACTAGCATTTTTGCCGTGGTGAGGTGATTGAATTCCGCAGGCTTTATGGCAAATGTTTCCGGATGATCGGTCTCTGTAATTTTGTTTTCTGCCTTTCCGGCAAGGTTGATATTAAACCCCTTATTCAGCTTTATTGTCTGGGACATGTCTATTACTTGGCGAATCCTCTAAAAAACGAGGCAAACTTAACAAGATCGGCTCTAACCTGACAGCGATTAATGATAAAAAAAGAGCTGAATTCTAACTGCCGCAATCAGCAAATGGAAAAGAAATGTCAAACAGCCAATTTGACTACAACTGATTTGGAAATCGCCAAGAATTAAAACAGTTTTACATAGTTATTTTGCACTTAACTATTTTCCGTTTAAAAAGAATTTTTCCAAGTAACGTGATAAAGGCTATGAAGTTAATCAGAATTTTCCTTTTGCTACCGATAATATTTATCTCGAATCTCTGTTTCGCTTCACAGATTCCGATTGGATCTTTTGATGTAGCTGCAACTGGTACAAACGCCTGTTATGGATGGGCAATTGACCCAGATTCTCCATGGTCAGCGGTGACCATACATTTCTACATAGATGGGCCTGCCGGTCAGGGTCAGTTTCTTGGTACTGCAGTTGCTAACGGTTACAGACCAGATGTTAATTCCGGAACTGGATATCCAGGAAATCACGGTTTCAATTTTACCATTCCGTCTACGCATAATCAAGGGTATCGGAAAATTTATGCTTATGCAATAAATATTGGTGGTGGTTCCAATCCACTACTTAGCAATAACTATAAGACTATTGGTTCACCTCCAAGTGCCAATTCAACCATTTCAAAATGGGCTGGTGTTTCCAACATTGTAATAAAAACCAATACCAGAGTAGCTGGAGCCATCTATTCACTTAAATGGTACGGAAAAGAGTTTATCAACAATTATGATCACGGGAGACAAATGCAATCTGCATCGATGTTCTATTTTGGTAACTTTCTAGCACCAGCTTCAGGAGAATGCTTTAATCCCACTGAGGCTGGATCGAGTGCTGATTGGACTGGATCTTCAAGCACGAGTTCGCTGCAGGCGCTGTCTGCAGGTGGATCTGTTTTGCAAACACAAACACAAATGGCTTTTTACGGTGGAGTTGGAGTAGCCGGAAGAACCGCCTCTTGCAGTAGTCTTCCGGCCCAGTGGCAACACCAGAATGCTCAAGTTTTATCCAATCACATCTTAAAGAAAAAAGTTACAATTGGCACACCTACTATAGCCCACGCTATTAAGTATGAAACTGAGTTTGTTATTCCCAATGACGAGTCTTACAATGGTGGGCAATTTGAAGTTAATGCGATTTATCTTCATAGTAGCTTTAATAAGTTCTTAGGATACAACCCAATTACAGAAGCCAGTATCTCATACAATTCATCAAATGCCCCTGGTGAGCAGGGTACTTATTTACCAATTGCTTATGCAAACGCTACGTATGCTATTGGTATCTTCACAGAAGATTATGGGAGTCTCGCTTCACCAATGATTGGCTATGGTATGCAGTACTGGAATACTACCTCATCAACTGGCAAAATCAATCTCGTACGCAGAATACCCAATATCAATGCAAACTCAACGCACAAGTTTATCTCATACGTCATTGTGGGCTCCTTGGACAATGTAAAAGTGGCAATGCGTCAATTGTATTCTACGCTTGTTTCGCCGCTAAACCTGAATGGACGTGCAGAATCTGGCAGCAATGCGGACGATGCCCTCAGTGAGAGGCTTGACATCGAGGGAGGAGAAACATCAATACTCGCCGTTCAGAACTCAAAAACTGAGATGGTAACTGTATACGGGTTTAATTTTCAGTTATCCACAGGTCATCAACTTAAAATTTATGATGTGATGGGACGAGAATTGCAGATACGGTTTGATAAAGATGATGATCAGATTTTTAATATGAACGCAAGTGGTCTATCGCCTGGCATTTACTATATCAGAGCGAACACAGGGAATCAGATAGTAAGTTCTAAAGTTCTAATACAGAGATAGATTATCTTAATATATGGTGCAGTAGCAAAATGACTGAAAGAAACCCTAATCGATCCATTTGTTCAGGTTCTATCTTTAAACTCAGGACGATCACCTAGAAATTTAGCCACTTGTTCCATCAGCCAATTTGGAGTTGAAGTAGCTCCACAAATTCCTATTGAATCTTGTGCCTTTAGCAAGTCTATATCAAGATCTTTCTCGTTTTCAATGAAGTAACTGCGAGGATTGTGTGCAAGACAAACATTAAAGAGTGCTTTTCCATTTGAGCTTTTTTTACCCGCCACAAAGAGAATAACATCATGCTTCTTCGCGAATTTTTCCATGTTAGGCTCCCTATTAGAAACCTGCCGACAAATACTATCGTGCGGATTAAATTCCGCCAAAGGGATTGCTCCCTCCTTCTCTATTCTCTTTTCGATGATCGACTTAAGGTTATAAAATCCTTTTGTGCTCTTGGTAGTTTGGCTGAATAGCGTAATTGGTCGGGTGAAATCAATTTGATCCAAGTCCTCTTCGTGCATAAGGACAATGGCATTGTTTTCAGTCTGACCAGTTAACCCAGTGACCTCCGCGTGACCATGCTTACCATAAATCACCAACTGTCCGTTGTTTCGAACTGCCATATCGTAGGCATTCTTTACTCTATTTTGAAGCTTTAATACAACGGGACACGATGCATCAACTAATTCAATGTTGTTTTCTATCGCAATTTGATACGTCTGAGGTGGCTCACCATGAGCCCGAATAAGCACTTTGCAATCTTTAAGATCTTTAAGATCATCATGTGAAATGATTCTCAATCCTTTTTTGTGTAGTCTCTCTACTTCCATTGAATTGTGCACAATGTCTCCAAGACAGTAGAGTTCCTTCCCCTCACTCATCTCATCTTCCGCCATCTGAATGGCAAATTCCACGCCGAAGCAATACCCCGATTTTTCGTCTATTTCAACCTTCATCAATTATCTCCTTTGCGAATTCAACAATTTGAACGATTTGTTCCTCCAAAGTTATGTTGGTGGTATCTATTTCTATAGCTCCTTCCGCCTTTTTCAGTGGACTGTCACTTCGTGTTGAATCAACATGATCTCTCTCCTGAAGGTTCTTGGCTATGTTTTTAAGAGAATCATCAATCCCTTTGCCTCGTAGCTCTTTTTGCCGTCTTTGGGCTCGTACAGCCATTTCGGCGGTCATAAATATCTTTAACTCCGCTTCTGGAAAAACTACGGTTCCAATATCTCTTCCATCCATAACAACACCCTTTTCTTTCCCAATTTCCTGCTGCTGAGCAACCATTTTTCGTCTAACCGACGAAACCGCACTAACTGTGCTTACATTCTCGTTGACCTCCTTTGATCTAATTTCCCTATCTACATTTTTTCCATTCATTAAGATAGAGCTTCCATCAAAAGAGATTTCTATGTCCTTTAAATACCCGATTATCTCATTCGTATCATCTAATTTCACTTCCCTAGTTAGTAGAAACAGTGTTATTGCCCTATACATAGCTCCGCTATCAATAAATGTATAACCTAACCGGCGGGCTACTTGTTTGGCTGTAGAGCTTTTCCCGCAAGCAGAGTACCCATCAATTGCTATTACAATTTTCTTCAACTCAGCAATCTTTAATTGGGCATGGAAGCGGTTTACCGCGCTTGATTTTTTTCTTATTTTTTTGATGGGAAGCTGAAGGTCCTTTTCTACACCCTTGAGATCCGATAAGAATCAGTCCTAGAAACAAAATAAAAACAACTCTACTTATTCTCATGATATTCCTGACACCTCCATTTGCCGATCAACTTTCATCACCAGACCTTGTAGTACTTTTCCTGGACCGCACTCTACGAAGCTCGTTGCACCATCTGCAATCATGTTTTGTACAATCTGCGTCCATTTGACCGATGAAGTAAGTTGCAAAACTAGGTTGTTCTTAATTGTACCAACGTCAGAGTATCCCTTGGCATCTACATTCTGATACACAGGGCAAGTCGGTTCACTAAAATCCGTAGCTTCGATTGCTGCAGCTAGTTCTTCTCTTGCAGGTTCCATCAATGGTGAGTGAAATGCTCCTCCTACCGGCAAAATCAACGCGCGCCTAGCTCCTGCCTCCTTCAGTTTTTCACATGCATCATTGACAGCTTTTACCTCGCCACTTATTACAAGTTGCCCCGGGCAATTGTAGTTGGCGGCAACGACTATGCCTTCTGTTTTTTCACATATGTCCTCGACAATATGGTCTTCTAATCCCAGTACTGCAGCCATTGTGGATTCCTCTGCTTCGCAAGCTTTTTGCATTGCTAAGGCTCTTTTTGATACAAGCGACAGTCCGCTTTCGTAACTCAAAGCACCATTCGCAACCAAGGCAGAGAACTCGCCAAGGGAGTGACCGGCCACCATGTCCGGAGAAAAGTTCTCGGAAGTTAGTGCTGCAACCACACTATGGATGAAAATGGCGGGTTGGGTAACTTTTGTTTGCTTCAGTTCTTCATCGCTGCCAGAAAACATCACAGATTTTATATTGAAGCCCAGAATATCATTGGCTGAGTCAAAATATGTTCTGGCAGCTTCGAAATTATCATACAAATCTTTGCCCATTCCTGAAAATTGAGCTCCCTGTCCTGGGAAAACGTACGCTTTACTCATAGGTTAAATTTGGTGCAAAAATATTAAATCGCTTTAATCAATGAACCGATCTTTTAAATCAGGAGTCGGAATCATGCATTGATCTTTTTTTCCAAACCATTGGTATCTGTTTTTGGCAACAAGGTCATATATCGAATGCCGGATGAATGCGGGGATTACCATCAAGATGTAGAGTAGCGGCCAAAGTCCACTCAATCGTTTTGCAATATTTAATGCCGCGGTGCTCTTGACTTTGACTTTCGTGTCAAGCAAGATTAAGCTTGGAAGACTCCCTTTACCGATAAACTCGTCCGGCAACACCCTAGCAGCATATTTCCCCTGAAGAGGCGAGAATTTGAAAAAGCCTTTTCTATCTCTTTTAATAATGAAATTGACTGAGGAGTTGCACAGATTGCAAACGCCATCAAAAAAAACAACGGGATGTTCTACCGAATTATTTGCACCCATCCACTATAAACCTCCACAGCATCCTCCGGGTTCAATCTTTCGAAGGTCACTTCTGCCGAGTAGAAATAGGCACCGGCAGGAAGTTCCTGTCCTCCATTGGTAGAACCATCCCAATTGATTAGAAAATCATTTTCATTTTCAGATGAGGTTAACTCAAAGACTGGTGCGCCTGCACGGTTGAAAACCTTGAAATCAAGAGATCTAACAAATCTAGGGCAGTTGGTATTTGAAAATCCATCAATATCTTTCCCAATCCTACTTCCTGAATAGAAAGGCCTGAATAGATCGTTTACACCATCTCCATT
>JBDVJN010000051.1:0-4397 GCA_039961455.1 Cyclobacteriaceae bacterium
GTAACTGGCAACACGTCTGTTTTTGGTACAGAAGAGTCTAGGTTCGAGCCCTAGTGGGCCAACTTTATCCCGCTTCCCGATAGCTATCGGGACGGGATTTATTTTAATAAAATGTCGTCAGTAAAATTATTTTCCGGCTCAGCCACCCAACAACTCGCAACAGAAATTGCGTACAATTACGGCAATCCACTTGGCACCAGTGAGAAGCAGACATTCAGCGACGGAGAGATCGGAGTTTACCTTACTGAATCTGTAAGAGGATGTGATGTCTTCCTGATACAATCCACACCTCCCCCTACTGAAAATATTTTCGAACTGTTGCTAATGATCGATGCTGCGCGAAGAGCTAGTGCCAAACATGTGACCGTTGTAGTTCCTTACTTCGGTTATGCTCGTCAGGACAGAAAAGATAAGCCTAGAGTTTCCATAGCGGCCAAACTAATGGCCAATATTCTAACATCTGCCGGAGCTGACAGACTGGTAACATGCGACCTACATGCACAGCAAATACAAGGATTTTTTGATATCCCAGTAGATCACATGGATGGATCGGCGATCTTTGTTCCTTATATTAAGAAGCTAAAGTTGGGCAATCTCATCTTTGCTTCTCCCGATGTTGGTGGGACGGCTCGCGCAAGGTCGTACGCCAAGATGTTTGAGGTAGATATGATTGTCTGCGACAAACAAAGGAAGAGAGCAAATGAAATCGCTTCGATGCAGGTGATCGGAGACGTTAAAGGGAAGGATGTGGTATTGGTAGATGATATGGTTGATACAGCCGGAACTATCAGTAAGGCTGCGACTATCATTAAAGAAAAAGGAGCCAACTCCGTAAGAGCCATTGCGACGCATGGGGTTCTGTCAGGAAATGCCCACAAAAACATTGAAGAATCCGAGTTGGAAGAGTTAATCATTACCGACACAATTCCGCAAAAAGAGGGTTCTACTAAAATCAAAGTATTGACTGTCGCTGATCTCTTTTCAAAAGCGATTCGTAAGATTCACGACCATGAGTCAATCAGTTCATTATTTATCAAGTAATTAATTAAACCAAGTATATTATTTTATGAAAACTGTTGAGATTATAGGGTATAAAAGAGCAAATCTTGGCAAGACTGAAGCAAAGCGCTTAAGAGAAGAAGGAATGGTACCATGCGTCGTGTATGGTGGTGATCATCAGATCCATTTCTACGCTCCGGCGATCTTGTTTAGAGATCTTGTTTATACCGACCAAGCGCACTTTGCTATGCTTACTATCGAAGGTGAGCCAGAACCATTTGAAGCAATTATGCAAGACTTACAATTTCACCCAACGAGTGAAGTTTTGATGCATGTTGATTTTCTCCAATTATTTAGAGGAACGCCTATTAAGATGGATATCCCTACTAAACCTGTGGGCAGTGCTCCAGGACTTCTAGCTGGGGGAAAGTTGATTAGAAAGGTGAAATATTTATCCATAAAGTCGCTACCTAAGAATATGCCGGAGGTCATCGAAGTTGATGTTTCTGAGCTTGACCTAGGTCAGTCGATTAAAGTAGGTGAAGTACCGACCGGAGAATGGGAAATTCTAAATAGTCCACTTGTGACTATCGCTGGTATTGAGGTACCAAGAGCACTTAAAGGAAAAGATGAGGAAGAGGAAGAAGGTGAAGAAATGGAAGGAGAAGAAGGAGCTGAAGGAGAAGCTACTGAAGGTGGCGATGCTGCAGCACCTGCTGAAGGATCTTCAGAATCATAGTAAGAATTCATTAGTAATTTTAAATCCTGTCTTTTTGCGAGACAGGATTTTTTTTTGAAATGAACTTAGAATTCCGAAAAGCAACAAGCGCAGATCTTCATGATGCACTTATCATGATGCAATGTTTCTACGAAATTGACAACTACACTTTCAATAATGAAGAAGCAGGAAAGAATTTCCTGGAGTTCACGAACTCAGATGAGCTAGGTGTTTTTTGGCTAGTGATTTTTGAGGGTGAAATTATTGGGTATTTAATACTGACTTTCGGATACAGTTTTGAACACGGAGGTCGAGATGCTTTCATCGATGAGTTCTACATTAAGGAAGAACATCGTGGAAAAGGTTTTGGAAAAGAAGCATTGAAGCAACTCGTATTCGAAGTCGAAAGTCTAGGTATTCGTGCAATTCACTTAGAAGTCGAAAAACGTAACACGATCGGCGTAGACTTGTACCTAAAGTCTGGATTTCAAGGAAATGATCGCTCACTTTTGACCAAGAAAATTAATCAATGAAATACCTAATCGCCGGGCTTGGAAACATAGGACCAGAGTATGAGTTGACCAGACATAATATTGGGTTTCTGATTCTTGATAGGCTTGCTGACGAAAAAGGAGCCACCTTCAAGGTTGATAAACTGGCTTCCATCTCAGAAATTAGTCACAAGGGCAGAACACTCCATCTTGTCAAGCCGACAACATACATGAATCTAAGTGGAAAAGCTGTGAATTTCTGGCTTCAACATCACAAAATCTCAAAAGAAAACCTACTTGTTGTGACTGACGATATTGCTCTTCCATACGGTAAGCTAAGGTTAAAGCCAAAGGGTTCGGCAGGAGGCCATAATGGGTTGAAAAACATTGAACAAATGATCGGTGGGCAGAATTATTCCCGACTTCGCTTTGGTGTTGGTGACGACTTTTACAAAGGCAATCAGGTGGATTATGTTCTTAGTCCTTTTGGGAAAAAGGAGTTGGATGAACTGGTATTGAATATGGATCGTGCAATTGACGCTATTCTTTCTTTTTGCAGTATAGGCGTAGAACGGACGATGAACCAGTTTAATTAATATTTGAGCTTTCTTTCTAAAACTTTTTGTAACCATCAGACATCTAGGTAGTACATATTGCAACCCAAGAGAATTTCTTGTGTCCTTATAAAAATCGAAAACCAATGCGCTACTACCTAAGAATTACTATTAGAAACCTCCTACGACACAAATTTTCATCCGCCATCAACTTAATTGGACTTACTACCGGTCTGGTTTGCACGCTTTTCATCTACCTATGGGTCCAGGATGAACTTCAGGTAAGTAAGTTTCACGAGAAAGATGACCGACTCTACAAAGTGATGGAGTATCAAACCTATTCTGATCACGTTGGTACAACTTCTTCCACACCGGGCATCCTTGGAGAAAATCTAAAAATAGATTTTCCAGACATTGAATATGCTGCAACCACAGCTTGGGTAAGTCCTTACTTACTGTCATATGATGATAAATTTTTCAAAGAAGATGGTTTTCATGTTGGTGAAGATTTTTTTAATATATTCAGCTTTAACCTTATTTACGGTAACCCAGATGATGTACTAAAAGACAAAACATCCATTTGTCTTTCACAGTCTTTAGCTACTAAAATTTTTGGAGGCACCGAAGCGGCGGTAGGTAAATCGATTCGTTTTGAGGAAGATCGTTCATTCATCGTTAGCGGTATTTTCGAGGACATTCCTGATCAATCAATATTTGATTTCAATTTCGTCCTATCATTCGAAGATTTCAAAGACGACAACGAATGGGTGCTTAATTGGGGTAACAATGGTCCTCGTACCTACGCTATATTGAAAGAAGGTGCCGATCCAGCCCAGGTAACGGAAAAGATAAAAGGATATATCAAAACCAAAGACGACGACAGCCATGTTGATTTGTTCCTCAAAAAGTACTCAGACCATTATCTCTACGGTTCATATAGCAACGGAGTTCAGGACGGCGGCAGAATTGAATACGTTCAATTGTTTTCTGCTATCGCTCTCTTCATTCTGATTATCGCGTGCATCAACTTTATGAATTTATCTACAGCAAGAGCAACCAAACGGGCACACGAAGTTGGAGTAAGAAAAGCAATTGGGGCTCGACGAAAAGTGCTGATTGCTCAATTTATTGGCGAGTCACTTCTCATCTCCCTCCTATCCTTGGTAGTAGCCATCCTGATTGTTGCTGTTTTGCTACCTCAGTTTAATCTGATTACTGATAAGCACATAACATTAAATTTTACACCCCAGCTATTGACAGTTTCTCTAGGGTCGGTGATACTTACTGGCTTGCTTGCTGGCAGTTATCCAGCGCTCTATCTCACATCATTTAATCCGGTTAGTGTTCTAAAAGGTGATATCAAAACATCCATTGGTGAACTTTGGGCAAGAAAAGGTCTTGTCATTTTTCAATTCACCCTAACAATCATTTTGATCATCGGTGTCCTGGTCATTTACCAACAGACCAATTTCATCTTCACCAAAAATCTTGGATACGATCAGGATAACATCGTTTTCTTCGAGCAAACGGAGAAAATAAGTGACAACGCAGAGACTTTTCTCAACGAGATGAAACGTATTCCAGGAGTTGTAAACGCTGCTGGAATTGGACACAGCCTGCTCGGTCAAAACAATA
>JBDVJN010000052.1:0-53057 GCA_039961455.1 Cyclobacteriaceae bacterium
CTTTCCTTGCATCTGCAATGCCATTAACCACTCCATCTTTAGGCCCAGGATCACCCATCAAATCTGCACGGTAGCCATTGGTAGGATCGGCATGCCCTCCTGTCACTCCGAGTCCCTTTTCGGCAGTAAAAATTCGTGGTCCAGCCACATAGCCTTTTGCAATTGCATTCCTCAAAGAGACGTTTACTCCGCTTCCACCAGCATCTCTAACGGTAGTAAAACCGGCCATCAACGTTCGTCTAGCTATGTCGGTTGCAAAAAGCGCCACGTCTGCTGGGTTTTGAGTGAATGCTTTTATGTATCTACTAGGACTTGTTTCTCCCTCAACGTGCACATGCATATCTATCCAACCGGGCATTACGGTATGGTTCCTTAAATCAATGACAATATCTCCTTCCTTCGCATTCTCATATCCCGATTTAATATCCTTTATGCTTTTGCCTTCGACCACAATGGTTTGCTCCTTCATTGATTTCTTCGTCACTCCATCTATTAGATTGCCAGCATATATAAGTGTTCTCTGTGCTGAGATACAATATGTGATCAGAAGCAATGATAAGGCTAGAGTTAATTTCTTCATATTTGGTTTGTTATGTTGGTTTACTTAAATGCTTACGCCATTAGTTTTTTGTACTTTATGCGAGTCGGTGCTTCATCCCCCAATCTTTTCTTTCTGTTTTCTTCGTAATCAGAAAAATTCCCTTCAAACCAATACACCTGTGAATTCCCTTCAAAGGCCAGAATATGCGTGGCAATTCGATCTAAGAACCACCTATCGTGAGAGATTACAACTGCACATCCACCAAAATTTTCCAAGGCCTCCTCTAACGCCCGCAGCGTATTTACGTCCAGATCGTTTGTCGGCTCATCTAAGAGAATAAGGTTGGCACCCTTTTTCAGGGTCAACGCTAAGTGGACACGATTTCGCTCTCCTCCCGAGAGTTTATCAATGGTTTTTCCCTGATCTGGACCTGTAAAGTTAAACCTGCTAACGTAAGCCCTGGCGTTCATTTCTTTTCCACCCAGATCTATGATTTCATTGCCCTCTGATATGGTTTCAAAAACTGTCTTGGTTGGATCAAGGGTATCATGCTCCTGATCCACATAGCTCATTACCACAGTTTCGCCTACCTCAAAACTTCCTTTATCTGGCTTCTCTTTATCAGTAATCAGCTTGAAAAGTGTCGATTTTCCTGCTCCATTTGGCCCAATTACACCAACTATGCCCCCTTGTGGTAGATTAAATGTTAGGTCTTCAAAAAGCAGCTTATCACCAAATGCCTTAGACACGCCATTAACTTCTATCACTTTGGCTCCTAGTCGGGGCCCCGGAGGAATGTAAAGTTCCAAGTCTTTTTCACGCTCCTTAGCTTCCTGGCCAAGCAATTTGTCATATGCGCTAATTCGAGCTTTCGCCTTAGCTTGCCGACCCTTGGGACTCATTCTCACCCATTCTAATTCTCGTTCAAGTGTTTTTTGACGTTTCGATTCTTGCTTATCTTCTTGTGCTAGTCTTTTCTGCTTCTGATCCAGCCAACTGGAGTAGTTGCCTTTCCATGGAATCCCTTCACCGCGATCCAATTCCAAAATCCAGCCTGCCACGTTATCTAAAAAATAGCGGTCGTGAGTCACAGCAATCACTGTTCCTTCATATTTCTGTAGGTGCTGCTCAAGCCAAAGTACGGACTCAGCATCTAGATGATTGGTAGGCTCATCCAACAAAAGCACATCTGGTTGCTCAAGCAACAATCTGCAGAGAGCCACTCTGCGCTTCTCTCCTCCCGATAAATTCTTGATGACTGCATCTTCAGGAGGCGTTCTAAGTGCATCCATTGCGCGCTGCAGCTTATGATCCAACTCCCAAGCTCCGGTCGAGTCAAGTTTTTCTTGCAATTCCCCCTGCCTCTCTATTAGCTTATTCATTTTGTCTGGGTCTTCCAAGATTTCTGGCTCTGCAAATTTCGCATTGACCTCTTCATATTCTTTAAGAAGTGCATTTGCCTCTTTTGCCCCCTCACGAACTACCTCAATAACTGTTTTCTCCAGGTCCAACTCTGGCTCCTGTTCCAGCATACCGACAGTAAAGCCTGGAGAAAAAACAACATCTCCTTGAAATTCTTTGTCGATTCCGGCAATTATTTTGAGCAACGAGGATTTACCAGCACCATTTAATCCAAGAACTCCTATTTTAGCTCCATAAAAGAAAGAGAGATATATATTCTTAAGTACTTGTTTTTGCGGCGGGTAAATCTTGTTTACCCCCGACATAGAGAAGATGATCTTTTCGTCTGACATGCTTAAGTTTGATTAGTAATCGAATATAGCACCCATTTAGAAATTACACTCACCCTTGAAAAATCCTGATGTTCCTTTTGGCTATGAAAAAGACGGAAAACTCTATCTATCCGGATGGCTAGAGTATCCTGATCGTGAAATAGGAGAAGTAAGAGATGAGGACGTTGTAAAATCAGCACAGTTTTTCGTTGAGAGGTTTTCAGACCTGCAAAAGAAAATTGAGGAAGTGATTGAAAAAATCGAAACCACTGAGAACAAAGGATCATTTCTAATGAAGCTTCTTCATTTGAAGGAGCAACTCCCAAAACATGACGGACTGGGGGACTATCAATTTCTATATGACCAACTTTCCAAATATGAATCACTGGTAAACGATATTGTAAAGAAGAATCGTGAACGAAACACGGAAATAAAATCTTCATTGATCGAAGAAGTGAAAGCTGCCGTCGAGGTAATCAACTGGAAGGAGGCGACTGAGATCGTTAATGATCTTAAGGCCAAATGGATAAAAACCGGAAATGCCGAAGAAGGCAAGAACGAGCAGCTTGAAGAGGAATTCTGGGAAATTGTAAAGAGTTTTTTCGATCGAAAGAAGAATTTTTACGAAGACAAACAGAAACTACTCGAGCTCAGGCAGAAGAAGTATCAAGAACTAGTCGTGGAGGCCGAAAAAACCAAAGAGCTGTATGGTAAAAGAAAATTCGATCGCATCAAAGAGTTAAGAGAAACTTGGAAAGGTGTTGGTGGAGTTCCCAATGACGTGTTTGCCCCTCTTCATGAAAGATTTAATATGCACCTTCGAGAACAGAATTCCTCAGGTGTAAATTATTCGGACGCAGTGCGTTTTCTGGAGGCTATTCGCAAAGGAGAAACCGACTTCAAAAAAGATGAAGTTGATCGAATCAAGCAAAAAGTCTATCGAGATAAGGGAAGGAACCCAACAAAAGGAAAGATTCTAGAACTCATTCAGCTTTTAGTTGAGCGAGAATTCGTAGTCAAGCTTTCATTAAAACGATTTCCCGATTTTGTAAGCCTGGAATCAAGCAAGAAGAAAAGTATTCGAGCAGGCATTGTTAAAGATCTTCTCGCTCGAGACAAGGAAGAGCTTAAACTTTTCGAAGAAAACTCCTCAAACTTTACATCGCGGGATGGAAGCATGAACAAAATGCTTGACGGAAAATTAAGAGGTCAAATAAGGAAAATTGCAATCAAAGAGAAGCTCCTCGAATGGATTGAAAATGACGAATTCTAACTTTTTAGAAACTTTTCTTTTTAGAATAGTGTATGAGTTTTTATCTTTCTAACGATTGGCAAATAATTAAGAATTTTTTTTCATCATAATAAATTTATATTTGCGCGCATTATTAAAAAAGGACATTAAATAGAAGGTAGATATGTACTGGACACTAGAACTTGCATCTTATTTAGAAGACGCTCCTTGGCCTGCCTCTAAGGATGAATTGATAGACTTTTCTATCAGATCGGGAGCACCACTTGAAGTCGTTGAAAACTTGCAAGAGCTTGAGGATGACGGGCAGCCTTTTGAAAACATCGAAGAGATTTGGCCTGATTATCCTACCAAAGAAGATTTCTTCTTTAATGAGGATGAATATTAGCTATCGAGGTAAAAAATTTCAGAATAGAAAACTCCATCTTCATCAGATGGAGTTTTTTTATTTTAGATCCTCCTGTGTTGTGATTTTTATATTGGAATAGTGACCTTCAACAAGCTTCACTTTGTTTCCGGCCATTTCAAAAACAGTAGCGTCATCAGAGAACGTGTCAGACATTTTTTGGTATGCTTCTTTTATTTTTGATATTTGAAATGTCTGAGGGGTTTGAACTAGAACAAACTCAGATCTGTCTCTGAATTGGGAATCATCAATTCCAATTTTTTTTCTAATTGAATCCTTAAGCTCAACAGCTGTTATCCCACTCCCAAATTTGTACGCAAACTGAAAGGAACGCTCGATAATCTCAACGCTAACAAAAGGACGTACAGCATCATGAATGGCGATCAATCCATCACCATCCACGGCGTTGAGTCCAGCCAGCACAGAAGCAGTTCTAGTCTCTCCACCAACGACAACTGTTATTTCTTCTGACGCGAAATACTTCCTCTGAATCTTTTTCCATTCATCAAAATGATCACCGGGAAGAGTCAAAATGATTTTGATTGGTTCTGCCAATAGAAATTTTTCCAATGTGTGTACCAAAATAGGCTTCCCATCCAATTCTAAAAATTGCTTAGGTGTAGTCGAATTCATTCGCCTCCCTTTTCCACCTGCAACTATTAGCGCATATTTTACCATTGGATGTTATGTTAACAATTTCGATTAATGGTGTAATTCTTAAAACTCCATGAATTAGACAGAATTTTATTCTTTAAATAACACAAAAACATTAAAAAAACTGATTGCTACGTACATACCGCTTAAATGTTTCCATATATGACGTAAAAATTACTACTTTGGTCGTGATTATTAACCAAATAAAAGTAGTTATGAAGAGAACCTTACTTTTTACTTATGTTTTAACGTTCATGTTTGCCTTTAGCGCTTTGGCGCAGCAAACAGTAACCGGAACAGTCACCGACGACTCTGGTGAAGGCCTTCCGGGGGTGAACGTTGTGATTAAAGGCACCACCGAAGGTGCAACGACAGACCTTGACGGAAATTTCAGGTTGTCTGTAGCAGGAAATGAAACTGTGCTTGTATTTTCATTCGTTGGAATGGATTCGCAAGAAATCACAGTTGGATCACGAACAGTAATTGACGTCTCAATGGCATCAACTGTGACTGAGCTGTCTGAGCTGGTTGTTGTTGGCTATGGATCTCAATCTAAGAGATTTATGACGGACAATGTGGCAAAAATTAATTCTGAAGACATATCAGGTGTGCCAATTCCAAGTTTCCAAAATGCGCTTTCAGGTAAAGCTGCTGGAGTTAGAGTTACTCAGCAGAATGGAAAAGTGGAGTCTGGAATCAGTGTAAACATTAGAGGTCAGGCTAGCGTATCGGCGAGTAGTCAACCACTATTTGTGCTTGATGGAGTTCCGTTGATTAACGACAATGAGTCTCAAAACACATCCGCTGTAAATCCATTGCTTTCAATTCCAGCAAGTGATATTGAGAGTATCGATATTTTGAAAGATGCTTCTTCAGCTGCCATTTATGGTGCACGAGGTGCAAATGGGGTTGTAATTATTACAACGAAAAGAGGAAAAGAAGGAAAAGCGCAGTTCTCACTCAATCTTTCCTCTGGAATAAGTCGTCCCACTAACAAGAGAGACTGGTTAAATGCGGAGCAATACATCGAACTTTTCCTTGAGGCCGGTGAGAATAACACTGCGCCATGGGCAGGCCGTGCATTTGTTGAAGGAAGATTTGATCGATATTCTAATGGAACTTGGGGTACTCCCGATCAGTATGATACTGATTGGCAAGAAGTTGCTTTTCAGGATGGACACGTAAGAGATGTTGATTTTTCAGTTTCAGGAGGAAATAACGGCTCAACATATTTCCTGGGAGCGTCTTACAATGAAACCAAAGGAATCATTAGAAGCAATGAACTCGAAAGATTCAGCGGAAGAGCAAATCTCTCTCAAAAAATAAATGATAAGTTCACTACAGGAATCAATTTTAACTTTTCTCGAGTTACAATTGATCGTGTTGCCAATGACAATGCGTTCACGACACCTTTGCAGGCAATTGCTCAATCTCCATTGTCACCAACACACTTTAGTGCAGCAGATTTTGCAGCAGATGGTGAATCAGGACCTTTTACAAGAACTGTTTACGCAAACTTCTTACTTCAGGACGAATTTGGGTCTTACGAAACAGTGGTTACCCGTTCAATTGGTAAGTTGTACGGTCAGTACGAATTCACAGACTGGATCAAGTTTAACACTGATTTTGCGTATGACGTTTTCAATCAAAATGAAGACCAGTGGAACGGAAGTAGAGTGCCATTCCAATCTACGGAAGGTGAGGCTTTTGCGTCAAATGTGTTGACCACAAACTATGTATGGTCAAATTACGCTACTATAGACAAAACGTTTGATGCTCACACACTAAACGTAGTTTTAGGAACTGAGTACAACCAATCTAACAGAAGGTTTACCAGTGTAACTGGCACAAATTTTCCTTCAGATGATTTACAGACTATAAACAGTGCTGCGACAATCTCTGAGGGAGAAGGTTCACTTACAGCTTATGCATTTGTTGGATTCTTTGCCAGAGCACAATATACGTTTCAGGATAAGTATATCTTAAAGGCGAGTGTTCGACGTGATGGGTCATCACGCTTCGGTAGCGATAGTCAATATGGAACGTTCCCCGCTGTTTCGGTTGGATGGTTGCTTTCTGAGGAGAGTTTTCTCGACAATTTAGGTGCGCTTTCATTCCTAAAATTCAGAGCTAGTTACGGAGAACTAGGTAATTCTGAAATTGGAAATTTCGCCTCCAGGGGGCTATTCCAAGGATCCTCTTACAACCAGAGACCAGGGCTCGCTCCGACTCAACCTGGAAACAATTTACTCAGCTGGGAGACCTCGAAACAAACGGACATTGGTTTCGAATTTGGATTGTTTGAAGGAAGACTAACTGGAGAAATAGATTACTACAAGAAGGATTCAGAAGGACTTCTATTTAACGTACCACTTGTTCCATCTTCTGGGCCAAATAACGAAAATAATAACCTGGGCACTATCAGTAGGAACATTGGCGATTTGGAGAACACAGGATTTGAGGTTCTTTTGAATGGTGATGTGGTAACAGGCGGTGATTTAAGCTGGAATCTGGGCGTCAATTTTGCTAAAAATAAAAATGAAGCAATCTCAATTCCTGATGGAAATGATATCATTACTGGACAGAACATTATTCGTGAAGGTGAAGCCCTTAGTTCACTTTATCTAATTGAGTACGCAGGTGTTGATCCAGCAAATGGTGATGCACTTTACTACACAAACACTGAGAATGCTGATGGATCGATTGACAGAAGTACTACAAATGATCCAAATGCTGCTGATAGAATAGTGGCAGGATCTCCAGTACCTGAGTGGATCGGTGGTCTGACAAGTTCATTGAGATATAAGAATTTTGATTTTTCATTTACATTCCAAGGCGAATGGGGAGCAAGCATCTACAACGGAGGTGGAAGGTTCCAGTCTGCCAACGCTGATTGGTTTGATAACCAGACGACAGATCAATTGCGTAGATGGCAAAACCCAGGGGATATTACTGATGTTCCAAGAGCAGTGCTAGCAGGAGGTAATGGTACAGGTCACTCAACCAGATGGGTACAGGACGCTGATTTTATCCGGTTACGTAACATAACTTTGGCTTATAGTCTTCCTGGTAGTTTGATTCAGAATACTGGACTTACTTCAGTTAGAGTTTATGCTACAGCAATAAATCTATTGACAATTACAGATTACGATGGGTACGATCCGGAAGCACGTACAGATGCTGCAGCCAGAACCTCAAATCCATCACCTGGACAAACATTTTATTCTGCACCCGCTGCGAAGACATTCACACTGGGAATAAACGTTAAATTTTAATTAAGGAATAATGAAAATTAAGAATATATATATACTTTCAATTTGCCTGCTTGCAATGTGGAGTTGCGACGACAGATTGAATATCGAACCTGCACAAAGTCTCCCAGTAGATGTAGCAGTAGGAAACGAAGCAAATATTAAAGCAATCTTGGTAGGTGCTTATGCAGAATCAGGTGAGGATGATACCTATGGTGGTCAAATTCAGGTAATGACTGATTTGCTGGGCGCTACAGATCAGGTAAGCTGGCAAGGAACGTTTGTTCAGCCTCGACAGTACTTTACCAAAGGTATTCTTGTTGATAATTTATGGACGGAACAAATGTGGAGAAACCACTATGAAACCATAAATCAGGTGAATCTTGTGATTGATAATCTTTCTATCATCTCTGATGCAGCTGAAGCAACAAGGGTAGAAGGTGAAGCAAGGTTCTTACGGGCTCTGTCGTACTTCGATCTCGTAAGGCACTTTGGCCTTTCTTGGGTTGCCGGTGGTACTAATGACACTCCTGAAAGAGGCGTCCCGTTGCGCTTAGAAGGAATACTAGACTATACTACTGCAGATTTAAGCATAGCAAGAAGTACTGTCGCTGATGTTTATACTCAGGTTATCACTGATTTGACTGCTGCGATGGGCATGTTACCTGCTGATAATGGTGATTTTGCGGATTCATTTGCTGCTGAAGCTTTACTAGCAAGAGTATACTTACAACAAGGCAATTATCCTGGAGCTCGAGATGCTGCGCATAATGTTATCACAAATAGTGGCCATGCAATGGCTGCTTCTTTTGCTGCAGCATTTAACAATGAGACAGACGGTTCTGAAGATGTCTTCACATTCAAGGTCACAAATCAAACAGGTGAAAATGACCTAACCAACTACTATGCACACGAATCCCTTGGTGGTCGAGGTGGAGATATCGCTGTTGCTGCTGGATATGCTGCACGGTTTGATGATGCGGCCAATGATGAAAGAGCTTCTTTCACATATGTTAGCGATCAAAATGGATTGGATTTGACATCAAAATATGTCAATGAATTTGCTAATATTCCAATGATACGTTTAGCTGAAATGCACTTGATTCGAGCTGAGGCGAACTTCCGAGAAGGAACAAGCATAGGAGAAGCTCCTCTAGCCGATATTAACAATAACATCAGAGCTAGATTATCAGCTGCACCTCTTGCAGGACCAATCACTCTTGCGATGATCCTGAACGAGCGTCAACTCGAGTTAGCATTCGAAGGATTCTTAGTCCATGATATGAAGCGTACCGGAACGGCTGTAGGAACTATAGCAGCAGATGATCTTTCACTTGTATCTCCTATCCCACAGGATGAGTTAGATACAAATCCTTTGATTCAGCCAACTCATTGATGGCTCTAAATAGTACTTATCAATGAGAGTTGATTAATCTAGTATAAAAAACACCTTACAAAATTGTAAGGTGTTTTTTTTGCTCTCTTTACGAAATCCTGGTTATCTCTCGTCCCTGTAGGCTGCCGAAGCAATTAGAAACCTATAAGGTTCAAATTCACTATGGGATTCCTCAAGAAACAAAGTTCTCTAGCTTCCAATTAGCTATATATTTGTATTACTCTTATGAAAGTCTTCCTGTTGATATTGTCACTATGCCCTATAATAACATTAGCGCAGGTCCAGTATACGGACATATCATCGTCAGAAGGATTCCGCAGTTTCAATCCTGCGGCAGTTTATGGTAGTGGTGCGGCCGCCGCCGACTACGACAACGATGGAGATATAGATTTGTATGTATTATCAGATAATAATTCTGACAATATGCTTTACAGAAATTTAGGCAACGGTGATTTTGATTTACTAGAATCAGAAGTTTCAACCAGCATGAATAGTAGAGCAGCTCTGTGGTTTGACTACAATGGAGATCATCTCTTGGATCTAATAGTTGCTGGTGATTGTGATGAAGGTTCTGCACCTTGTCCTGATCATGATTATCTTCTTCTTTTTAGGCAGGCTCAAAATGGATCCTTTGAAAATGTTACCCTGCAATCTGGATTAACATCAGGTAGGGAACTCAAAGGAATTTTGGGAGGAATAGCCACTGGCGATATCAACAATGATGGTTTTTTGGATCTCCTTATTGACTATTGGGGTGAAAATGTGTATTTGTTTCTAAACAGTGGAAACGAAAGTTTTCAAGATGTTTCAAAAGAAATGGGGATATCTAATCCAGCAAGGTACTGGCAGCCGTTGATTTTTGATATCACTGGAAATGGCTGGCCTGAGATTTATCTTACAGTTGATGGGGCCCCAAATTTATTATGGGAAAATAATGCCAATGGTTTCTTCGAAGAGGTTGGAGCTGAATTTGGTCTAGACAACAATCACAATGATATGGGTGCATGTTTGGGTGATTTTGATAATGACGACGATCTGGACATTTATATAACAAATATCGAATATGAATTTGAAGGTGAGCATAATGCTTTGTTTGAAAACATAAGTTCAGGGGGTCAAATACAGTTTTCAGAAGTTTCTAGAGCTACAGGCGTCAGTTCAGGAGGATGGGGATGGGGAATCACCTTCCTAGACGCCAACAATGATATGTTTTTAGACTTGGCTGCCACTAATGGTCCTGTTGTCACTTATGCCATCAATGACCAGGCGAAATTGTGGCTGAACAATGGTGACAAAACTTTCACTGACATTTCGAACAGTGCGTATTTCAATTCAAATCAGGACGCTACAACGTTGATCTCATTCGATTATGATCGTGACGGAGATCTGGATATGGTACAAACTCTTAAAGAGAATCAATCTCCTGTTGCAATGAAACTCTTTGAGAATCAATTGAATACTACTGCTGATTTTGGAAATTATCTTGTGATCAAACCTCGAATGAGCGGAACAAATCACTGGGCCATTGGAGCGAAGATAAGCATTAGAACAGGATCAGAAATTCAATCCAGGGCTATTGTAGCAGGAAGTAGTTTTTATGGCCAAGAACCGGCTGAAGCATTTTTTGGTCTTGACATGATAACAATAGTAGATGAAGTTATTGTGACCTGGCCTGGCGGCGCTAAAAGCATTTTTTCTAATGTCGCTTCAAACCAAGTTTTAATCGTTAATGACATGGATGTTATCCACAAGCCTGGTCTCCTTGTAGTAGACGTCCCTGGAACTTTAAAACCTGAACTAAAGTGGGGACATATGTCGACTCGTGAAACAGAATACATCATCGAAAGAGCAGAATCACTCGATTTCAATAATTTCACTTCATTCAAAGTTGAAGCCGACAAGCTCAGTTTCACAGATGAGGACGCTCCTGAATTAGGTACCTTCTACTATAGAATTAAAGCATCGGATGGTGTAATACAGTCTGAATATAGCAATATTGCATCAGCAAAGATTGGTGAGATTGTCAATGGTCTTGACTTCGATTTAGGCTTTAGCTTATACCCAAATCCCACTTCAGGAACATTCAACATCAAATTATCAAAATCTATCTCAGAACTTCAATTGCTAACAATTGGTGGCCAAATAATTGATAAAATCAGTTATTTCAAACTTCCAAACTCTGAATACACATATCGTGTAAAAACTAGTGTCCCAGAAGGACTATACTTTCTCAAAGTAAAATTGGACCAAGAGACGTTTTTCATGAAAAAAATTTCTATCCACAATAGATAACTTTTGGTAGATTGAGCCCATATTGGGTTTCCACTGCGCTGGATACCAGCAGCGTCATCCGCGTTATTCTCTGGGCCAGAGCGTTGTTCCAATACGTTGGCCCCAGACTAAGATGTCAAAATCTTACTCCAAACTAATTCTCAATACTCCAAGAGTGGTCCTGTATAACTTTAGATTTCCTTTTTCTCCATTTATACTCTATTTTTCATGTATATATCAATCGAATCATGAAAAGATCTAACCTATCAATCCTTTTTGTTCTGGCAGTCTTACTAACCTTTGGTCAGTCCAACAAGAAAATAGCCGCCCTCAAAAAAGAAGCGAGCGAAAAAGTTGAAGCGAATGCCAAACTGGCTCAGGTCATGGTCGACAAAGTATTCAGCTTTTCGGAACTGGGATTCCAAGAAATTGAAACGTCGAAATACATCACAGACATTCTAAAAGAAAATGGGTTTGAAGTAGAACATGGTATTTCAGGTGTTCCCACTGCGTGGTGGGCTAAGTGGGGGAGTGGTAAACCTGTAATAGCCATTGGCAGTGATTTAGACTGCATCCCAAAGGCATCGCAGAAACCCGGTGTTGCTTACCATGATCCAATTGTGGAAGGAGCTCCCGGTCACGGAGAAGGTCACAATTCAGGCACACCTCTGAATGTTGTTTCAGTCCTTGCAGTCAAGGAAATAATGGAACGTGAAAATATTTCAGGTACATTGATCATTTGGCCAGGAGTGGCAGAGGAGCAGCTTGGAACAAAGGCTTATTATACAAGAGATGGCTATTTCGATGATGTTGATTTGTGCATTTTTACGCACGTTTCAAGTAACATGGGAGTATCATACGGTCCGTCCAGAGGAACCGGGATGATTTCGGTTGAGTACACATTTGAAGGTGAATCAGCTCATTCGGCTGGTGCACCATGGAGAGCTCGTAGTGCGGCTGATGCTGTTGAGTTGATGAACATTGGTTGGCAGTATAATCGGGAGCATTTGCATCCACTGGGAAGATCTCACTCCGTGATTAACAATGGAGGTGATCAGCCTAACGTTGTTCCCCAAAAAGCTTCTATTTGGTACTATTTCCGAGAAATTACGTATCCAAAGATCATGGAAGTTTATGGACGCGCCAATGATATTGCGGAAGGTGCTGCATTGATGACCAGAACGAAAATGTCAAGCAGAGTTCTAGGCACAGCATGGCCAAGGCATTTCAATAAGGTGATCGCTGAAACAATGTATTCAAACATTGAGGAAGTGGGACTTCCTGAATGGAGCAATGAAGATCAAACACTGGCAAAGGCTGTGCAACGAGAAGTCAAATCACCTCGAGATTCTAACGGCCTTGCAACGAAACTTAATGGGATTGGATTACCAGTAACTAAACCTGTAAGCGGCGGATCTGACGATATCGGAGATATTTCCTGGAAGGTTCCAACCGTAACATTGCGGTATCCTTCCAACATTCCGGGACTGCAAGGACATCATTGGTCTAACTCGATCGCAATGGCTACTCCAATTGCGCACAAAGGGGTTGTTGCTGGGGCCAAAGTGGAAGCGATGACTCTGTTGGACCTGCTACTACGACCTGAACTCGTGGATCAAGCATGGGAGTACTTCAAAACAGAGCAGTCTTCAAAACAAAAGTATATTCCAATGGTGACTGATACAGATGAACCAGCAACGCATCTTAATAAGGAAATAATGGAAACCTATGCTCCTCAGTTGAAGCCATTTTATTATGATGAAACCAAATATGGCACATATTTAGAGCAGCTTGGAATCAGCTATCCAACCTTAAGAGAAGATAAGTAAAAGGGCCCATTAGCTAGAAAGTAAGCTGATTTAAACAATCAACATCGCATCTCCATAACTGAAGAATCGATACTTCTCTTTCATAGCGACTGAATACGCCTCATTGATTAACTCAAAGCCGCCAAATGCTGAAGCCATCATTAGCAAGGTAGATTCAGGGAGGTGGAAGTTGGTTATGAGAGCATCGCAAATTTTGAAGTCGTATGGAGGGAAAATAAACTTATCCGTCCATCCTGAATTTTCTTTTAGTTGTCCATTAGCCGTCACAGAAGATTCCAATGTCTTCATAGCAGTTGTACCAACGGCGCAAATTCTAGTCTTTTCGGCCAGAGCTTGGTTGACTCGATTTGCTGTTTCAAGCTCAACCCAGTAATTCTCTGAGTCCATTTTGTGCTTGGTCAGATCCTCCACATCAACTGGGCGGAAAGTACCAAGTCCCACATGTAGTGTGATACTCGCTATATCGATTCCTTCCAACTCCAACCTCTTCATTAATTGTGGGGTGAAATGCAAACCAGCTGTTGGAGCAGCTACAGCACCTATTTTATTCGCATAAATTGTTTGAAACCTTTCTCTGTCTTCAGGTTCAGCAGATCTTTTTATCTCTTTAGGAAGAGGTGTCTCTCCTAAGGCATCAATCATATTGTAGAATTGGTCTCTATCACCATCAAAAAGGAATCGAATGGTTCTTCCTCTACTAGTGGTGTTGTCAACCACTTCAGCAACCAATTCACCATCTCCAAAATATAACTTGTTACCAACTCTGATTTTACGAGCAGGATCAACCAAAACATCCCAAAGCTTCATCTCCTGGTTCAGTTCTCGAAGTAAGAAAACTTCGATCTTGGCACCTGTCTTCTCTTTATTTCCGTATAATCTTGCCGGAAACACTTTGGTGTCGTTGATAACAAAAACATCGCCCTCATTGAAGTAATCCACGACATCTTTGAAAACTTTGTGCTCGATCTTTCCACTATCACGATGAATAACCATTAGACGAGATTCGTCTCTGTTTTCATTTGGATGCAAAGCGATGTGACTAGCTGGAAGCTCAAACTTGAATTCCGATAATTTCATTCCCATAGGAAAGCAGATGTTTTATTGATAAGGAGCGCAAAATTAGCGAATTTGTTTCATTAAATTTGATTAATATCTTAACCAAGGAAGCGTGTTAGTACTTAAATTAATATTAGAAAGTTTTCGGTTCGCCTGGAATGCGCTCAGAATGAACCTTCTTCGAACAACTCTATCCCTTCTAGGTGTTACAATAGGCATATTTGCAATTATCGCTGTTTTCACATTGGTCGATTCTTTGGAAAAAAACATTAAAGAGAGTTTAAGCTTTCTGGATGCCAGCAATCTCGATATTCGACGGTTTCCCTATGAATTTGGACCAGACATTCCATGGTGGGAGTATTTGAAAAGGCCTTACACCAATTACGAAGAATACGAGTTTCTTCGCAAGAATTTAAAGAATGACCTTGGCATTACGATTTTCGCCGTGACCGGTGGCCAAACAATAAAAAAGGAAAGCAACAGCTATAATGATGCGACACTACTTGGGATAGCTTACACGCATCAGGACGTTTACGATATGGCGGCTGATATTGAGTTTGGAAGATACTACACCGAGCAAGAAGCAGAGGGAGGAAAAAATGTTGCTTTAGTTGGATACAAAGTTGCTGATAAGCTATCACCAAGGGGTTCCCTTCTAGGTAAAGAGATTAAAATAAAAGGACTGAAGTTTACTGTTATAGGTGTGCTTGAGGAAGAAGGTGAATCACTATTTGGAGATGGCGGCCAAGATGAGCAGGTCTTCGTACCCTATCAGGCCTTCAAAAAAATGTTTTACTCAGGCAGAAACAGAGGCATCGAAACGCTTGTGAGTGTAAAGGGAAAACCAGATGACATAGGACTGGTTGAACTTGAGGCAGAGATTACCGGCTTACTAAGGACCAAACGAGGACTTCGCCCAAAACAAAAAGATAATTTTTCTGTCAATCGTCAAGATGCAATTATGAATATAATCGGATCCACATTTGACGTAATCGGAATCGCGGGATGGGCCATTGGTGGGTTCTCCATTTTAGTAGGAGGATTCGGAATTGCAAACATTATGTTCGTGTCTGTTCGGGAAAGAACCAACATAATTGGCATTCAGAAATCGCTGGGAGCAAAGAATTACTTCATCTTATTTCAGTTTCTATTCGAAGCGATCTTCCTTAGCTTAATTGGAGGTGGCCTGGGAATTGGAATGGTTTACTTACTCTCGCTTGTCAGCCTTGGAAACTTGGATCTGGTGCTTTCCTTTGGGAATATCGTACTTGGTTTCGGAGTCGCCGGTATAATTGGTGTTGTATCAGGTATTATTCCAGCACTAATGGCTGCAAGGCTTGATCCCGTAATAGCAATTCGAACTCAATAGGGGCCTGCCAAAGTAATTAAGTAACTCAAAGGGAAACTGTTACCAACCATCTCTGTTGAGCAAGTTGCTTATTACTATTCTCCGGCTATTTTCTCTCTGATTCCCTTTTCCAATTCTTCCATTAGTTCCGGGTTATCCTCTATGAGCTGTTTCACAGCATCACGGCCTTGTCCAAGCTTATTCCCATTGTAAGAAAACCATGATCCCGATTTTTGGACAACATCTAATTCAACACCGATATCTACGATCTCACCACTCTTGCTAATGCCGCGTCCATACATGATGTCAAACTCCACAACCTTGAATGGAGGTGCCACCTTATTTTTGACCACCTTAACTCTGGTCCTATTCCCCATCACATTGTCTGCTGACTCCTTGATCTGTCCAATTCTTCGAATGTCCAATCGAATGGAAGCGTAGAACTTCAATGCATTACCACCGGTGGTAGTTTCAGGATTTCCAAACATCACTCCTATTTTTTCCCTAAGCTGGTTTATGAAAATACATGAACATCCCGTTTTGCTAATTGTTCCGGTAAGCTTTCTGAGTGCCTGTGACATTAATCTTGCTTGAAGACCCATTTTGCTATCACCCATCTCTCCCTCCAATTCACCTCTCGGTACCAAGGCGGCAACAGAATCAACAACAATAATGTCAATTGCTCCAGAACGAATCAGGTGCTCCGTTATTTCAAGTGCCTGCTCCCCATTATCAGGTTGTGATATCAACAGATTTTCTGTGTCGATTCCAAGTTTTTCAGCGTAAGATTTGTCAAATGCATGTTCCGCATCAATAAATGCAGCAAGCCCACCTTGCTTTTGAGCTTCGGCGATACAATGCATTGATAGCGTGGTCTTTCCTGACGATTCCGGACCGTACACCTCAATTACTCGGCCCCTTGGAATCCCTCCTACTCCTAACGCCATATCCAGACCCAATGACCCTGTTGAGATTACCGGAACATCCAGCACCGTTTTATCATTCAGTTTCATGATAGTGCCTTTTCCGTAGGTCTTCTCCAGTTTATCGATGGTAATCTGGAGCGCTTTTAATTTTTCGTCTGAATCTGACATGCTATTCTTTTCAAGGTTTTAAACCCGACAAAAATAGTTGTTCTATCTCGAAGAAAATTGATTTTAGCTAAAAATATTAGTAAAACTTTTTAGACCCCATTTACCTGCTTTTCCTTGTTTGTATGGATAGCATAAATCATGTAGGCACCGAGGGCTGTGCCAATTGGGAATTCGAACAGAACCAGCACCGCAGGAACCATGGCAAATTTCTTTCCCCATTCCTTCTCACCGGCAAGGCCAATCCCTGCAGTAACAAAGATTGCTGACAGAATCCCATAAAAAACAGGGAAGAAATAGAGAATTCGCTGTGGGTGATGGATATGTAGAAAGAAGATCTCAATGCGATCAAAATCAAGCCAAAAATCTGACTCCTGAAATGCTTCTAAAAAGAAGAACGAGAAAACGCAGATTGGAACTAAGAAAATTCCTAAGACTAATAGAACCTTTCCAATAATCCTCAAATTTTGATCGTGATCTTTTAAATCCATGACTTAAAGGTTATGTAAGTTACTAGGTAATACAAGGTAACTTACGATAAACAATAAATAAAGTTGTACCATGGTTAAGAAAGTTTTCCTTGCTGTACTGATCATTATAGGAGGTATTTCGATCCTATACTGGGATATGCTCGTGTATGGGATTGGACAAGCACGTGGGCAAATCCAGATAGTAACTCAAGCTCGTGATATAAATGAGGTGCTTGCTGACGAGGAATTTCCCGACTCATTGAAGCAGAAAATTCGAATAATCGAAGAGGTTAGAAAATTTGCCATTGATTCAATTGGACTAAGAGATTCTGAAAATTACACTACACTGTACGACCAAAAGGGACAGACAACCCTTTGGAATTTGTCAGCATGTGAGCCCTACAGTTTCACACCCAAGACTTGGTCATTTCCATTTTTGGGCTCCTTCCCTTACAAAGGATTCTTCGATCTTGAAAAAGCAAGAACGGAACAAACAAAACTAAAAGCAGAAAACTACGATACGCGAATAAGGCCTGTGGGTGGATGGTCAACGCTCGGCTGGTTTTCCGACCCTATACTTTCCAATATGCTAGATCGCTCTGAAGGTGGTTTAGCGGACCTCATTATCCATGAACTGACACACTCTACTTTGTTTGTAAAGGACAACATTGAATTCAACGAGAACCTGGCCTCGTTCATTGGCGAAAGAGGAGCAGTCCAGTTCCTGGAGTCAAAATATGGCAAGGGATCCTTCGAAATTGAGGATTACCTGATGCAAAATCAAGATGGGATAAACTACATAAAGCACATGCTGTTTTGCACTGAATTGCTAAACAACCTTTACTCCTCATTTACGGATACGGAACCAGACTCTGTAAAGGAACTTAGAAAGAAAGACCTAGTAGCAAACATTATTGCTTCCATTGATACCATACATTTTCACAACGACAGGTACTACCGAATTTTCGAAAGTGCAAACCCGAACAATGCCTACTTCATGTCGTTTCTGAGATACCATTCCTCTGAAGATTCACTGTCCAACATTCTTAATTCGGACTATCAAGCAGACCTATCCCTTTTCATCAAAGGGATGACTGCCTTTCACGAAGATTGACCAAATTTTATCAAATTGTTACGTTTTTAACATAGCGTTGATTTCTGGCTAATTTTAAATAATCTTGAACTTAATCCAGTAACACAATACTGTGGACTAACTTTGTTTTTAAATGCTGGCGAATCCGGCAAAAGATGGCAAAAACCGATCAAAAAATACTGCTGATAGATGATGAGGAAGACATCCTTGAGCTTCTGAAATATAATCTATCCAAGGAAGGATACGATGTTAAAACGGCCATTGACGGCATCAAGGGGGTAGAAATTGCCAAGTCTTTTATTCCTGACCTCATTCTACTTGATATTATGATGCCTAAACAGGACGGGGTAGAGACTTGTCGACAAATTCGAGAGCTTCCCGATTTGGCCAATTGTTACGTGATTTTCCTTACAGCCAGATCTGAAGAATACTCGGAGGTCGCCGCATTCGACATCGGTGCTGACGATTACATTACAAAGCCAATCAAACCTCGTGCACTGATGAGTAGAATCAATGCGCTTTTCAGGAGGGAAAACAAGCAGAAAAAAGAATCTAACAAGATAACTGTCGGAGATTTGGTTGTCGATCGGGCGAGCTATACTGTGACCACCGGAGAGCAGAAAATCAATCTGCCAAAAAAGGAATTTGAACTACTGTATTTTCTTGCAGAAAACCCCAGCAAAGTGTTTAGTCGGGATGAACTTCTACGGAATATTTGGGGCACGGATGTCTATGTACTTGCTAGGACTGTAGATGTACATATACGGAAGGTTAGAGAAAAAATTGGCGAAGGCTATATATCCACTGTTAAAGGAGTAGGATATAAATTTGAGACAAATTAGACCTCTCCATGCAGTTCAATCCCAAAGCAATTGCCTTGCTTCTTTCGGCATGCGTAGCTGCAATTACTACTGCGTTCATCTCCTTTATTCCAGATGTTCCCACTAATGGTCTATTAATAGCCTCACTCCTATCTTTTCTTTCCTGTTACGTGCTGGTTAGGATATTCCTGGAATTTTTCTTCTTCAAGCAGATAGACGAGATCCGCAGCAATCTAAAACAGATCAAGGACGGAAAATTCTATTTAAAAAAGTCTGCAGAAAATCCTTTGAAGAAAATAAATAGTGAGATATCAGATTATGTAAAAAGTAAGCAGGAAGAGATCGACCGACTAACAGATCTGGAAAACTTTCGAAGAGAATTTATTGCAGACGTATCACATGAACTAAAGACTCCAATTTTTGCAGCACAAGGTTTCGTACACACGCTAATTGATGGAGCTATTTATGATAAAGAAGTAAGGAAGAAATTCCTCAAAAAAGCTGCTCGAAGTCTTGATGGGCTTGACCTTTTGGTGCAGGATTTATTAACAATTTCTCAAATAGAATCGGGAGATATAAAGATGCATTTCGAAAATTTCGACATGCTTGCATTATGCAAAGAAGTTTTAGATCAACTAGAGTCACGAGCAGAGAAAAACGGCATTGACCTTAAGATACCAAAGAAGTACACGACCCCAATCATCGTAAGAGGAGACTACCGACGAATCTATCAGGTGATGATGAATCTGATTTCCAATGCAATAAAGTATACCAAAAGTGGTGGGAAAGCCAGGATAAAATTCAAGGAAGTCAATGGGAAAGTTCGAACCATTGTTCAGGACAGTGGAAGAGGAATTCCCGAGCAAGATATCGGAAGAATATTTGAGCGATTCTATCGAGTGGAAAAGAGTAGGTCTCGTGAAAAAGGTGGAACCGGTCTCGGTTTGTCCATTGTTAAACACATTCTGGAAGGGCACGACTCAGAAATCATGGTGGAGAGTAAATTTAGAGTTGGCTCTAAATTCTACTTTGATCTGGAAAAGGCAGCGTACATTGAGCATGTAGTAGAAGAATCAGATGATGACGAATTCGCGTAAAGCATTGAAGAAAATTGATTTCAATGATCTTATCCTTTATCAGGATAAGGATTTTACTGTTGTAAATAAACCTCCACATTTGTCCAGCCTGGAGGATCGCAACGATTCTATCAATCTGCTAATGTTGGCAAAGGGAGAAAATGAAGAAGCGCAGGTCGGTCACCGACTAGATAAAGAAACTTCAGGTGTGCTTGTAATAGCAAATCACAATGATGCCTACAAACACTTTGCAGATCAGCTTCAAAATAGAGAGGTGAAAAAAGTTTACCATGCTGTGTTAACGGGTGTACACAAGTTTCGCGATTTTGAAGCCGATGAACCTTTATACAGCACATCAAACAAATCCCGAGTTGATTTCCGGGAAGGCAAACCATCTCTGACCCTGATTGAGACGCTTGAAATGTTTCGAAAGCACACGCTCATAAAATGTTTCCCTGTAACTGGGCGAATGCATCAAATACGTGCACATCTTGCGCACCATCATGCTACAATCGTCCACGATTTCCATTATGGAGGTGAGGAATCCTATTTATCTCAGCTCAAAAAGAACTTCAAACAAAAAAAGTGGGAAGATGAAAGACCCATGATCGAACGAGTAGCCCTTCATGCATTTAGCATTGCCTTCAAAAAGATAGATGGATCAGTTTTGGAAGTTGAGGCACCTTACCCCAAAGATTTCAATGTGCTGGTCAAACAGTTAAGAAAATATAATTAGGACCTCCCTATTTGATTTCTAAAATGAAAATCCTACTTTTGTGTCCCTTTTCGAAAGAAGAGGATTTTGATACTATAAAATCAATAAAAAATTGGATACTAACAGCTTTAAAACTGTATCATTAAATAAGGCAACCGCCGAAAAGGGTTGGGTCATTGTAGACGCTGATTCTCAGGTACTTGGAAGAATGGCAAGTGAAGTTGCAAAGATGATCAGAGGCAAACACAAGCCTGGATACACACCTCACATGGATTGCGGAGATAATGTAATTGTTATCAATGCAGACAAAGTGAGATTAACTGGAAAGAAATGGACTGACAAGCAATATGTTCGTCATACAGGATATCCGGGAGGTCAAAGAATTGAAACACCTAATCAGGTGAAGGCCAAATCTTCTACCATTTTGGTGGAAAAAGCGGTTAGAGGAATGCTTCCGATCAACAGACTCGGAAGACAGCTTTTCAAAAATCTACATGTGTATGAAGGTGCAGAGCATCCTCATGGTGCTCAACAACCAAAAGAAGTAAAATTTTAAAATCTGAATGGATAGAATTAATACGTTAGGAAGGAGAAAAACCTCGGTAGCTCGTATTTATATGACGAGTGGGAAAGGTGATATACAAGTAAACAACCGAGAGTTTAAGGTTTACTTTCCTTCTGAAATCCTCCAAACCATCGTAAAACAGCCGCTTGTGAAAGTTGAGCAAGATGGAAATTTTGATATCAAAGTGAATGTGATTGGTGGCGGGCCTTCAGGTCAAGCAGAAGCCGTGAGACTTGCAATTGCAAGAGCACTTACTGAAGTAGATGCTGAATTCAGACCTCCATTAAAGTCTGAAGGTTTCCTTACCAGAGATTCCAGAATGGTGGAGCGTAAGAAATACGGAAGAAGGAAAGCGAGAAGAAGATTCCAGTTCAGTAAACGTTAAGATTGAGCAAAAGCTAGAATGAAAAAATTAGAACACAAAGATTTATTGGATGCAGGTGTACACTTCGGACACCTTACCAGAAAGTGGAATCCAGCAATGGCTCCTTTCATTTTCATGGAAAAGAATGGTATCCACATAATTGACCTTCACAAAACATTGGTTTGTCTTGACGATGCTATCCAATCGCTGCAGGCGATCGTAAGATCTGGAAGAAAAGTGATGTTTGTTGCAACCAAGAAGCAAGCAAAAGAAGTAGTTGAGACTGAGGCACAAAAACTTAAAATGCCTTATGTGACTGAAAGATGGTTGGGTGGAATGCTTACAAACTTTGCTACGATCAGAAAATCCTTGAAGAAAATGACTTCGATGGAGAAGATGATGAAAGATGAGTCATACACGAATCTTGCGAAGAGAGAGCGATTGATGATGACTCGTGAGAAGGATAAGCTTAGAAAAGTATTGGGTGGTATTGCTGACCTAAATAGATTGCCAGCAGCACTATTCGTTGTAGATATTAAAAGAGAGCACATTGCAATTGCAGAAGCTCAGAAATTGAATATCCCTGTTTTTGGAATCGTTGATACCAACTCAGATCCTAACAAAATCGATCACCCAATTCCTGGGAATGATGATGCGTTCAAATCAATTCAATTGATCACGCAGTATGTTGGAGCTCAGTTGGAAACCGCTCTGGCTGAAAGAAAGAAAGACAAAGAAGAGCAAGCAGTAGCTGAAGAGGAAGCTGCCAAAAAAGCAGTGGACGAAAAACCAGAAGTAGCAGAGTAAGACTTCAAAGAATCTTAGATATGAAGATTGAACATTGTCTCTGACGGTGTTCAATTTTTATTTAACAGCATTAAAAAAACATAAAAGACTTATAAAGATGGCTATCACAGCACAAGACGTAAACAAACTTCGCCAAATGACTGGCGCAGGAATGATGGACTGCAAAAAGGCACTAACCGAGGCAGATGGAGATTTTGACAAAGCAATCGAATTGCTTAGAAAGAAAGGTCAGAAAGTGTCAGCTTCCAGAGCAGACAGAGAGACTTCAGAGGGCGTTGTATTTGCAAAAACAAACGATGATAACACAGAAGGAGCTCTTGTAGCCTTTACATGTGAGACTGACTTTGTTGCTAAAAACGAAGAATTCGTCGCTCTTGGAAATCAAATCGCAGAACTAGCGTTCGCTCAGAAACCTGCTGATACAGAAGCATTAAACGCAATGAGCCTGGGAGATCTTACCGTCGGCGAGAAAATCGTCGAGCTTACAGGAAAAATTGGAGAGAAATTAGAAGTAAAAGCATTCGAATTGCTTTCAGGAGAAGCTGTCGTTCCTTACATCCACTCAAATTCAAAATTGGGTGTATTGGTAGCCCTTTCAAACGTGAATGGAAGTGACGTGGTGGAAGCTGGAAAAGATGTTGCCATGCAAATTGCGGCCATGAATCCAGTGGCAGTTGACAAAGACGGTGTAGACGCTTCGATCGTCGAGAAAGAAGTTGAGATTGGAAAAGATCAGGCAAGACAAGAAGGAAAGCCAGAAGATTTGGTAGAAAAAATTGCGCTAGGGAAGCTGAACAAATTTTTCAAAGAAAACACACTTCTTAGCCAATCATTTGTGAAAGACAATTCCAAAACGATCACACAATACCTAGATGACGTTTCAAAAGGATTGACTGTTTCAGAATTCAAAAGAGTCACAATCGGATAATTTTCGGACAATAACTTTTGAAAAGCCATCTCATGTGAATGAGATGGCTTTTCTATTTCTTCTTTGCTCTGATGATTTGCTCAACTGGCTTATTCTCAATCTTACTTTCCAGCCATGAGATAACATCAAGATACAATGTTGGTCTCCGCTCGTAGGGATCTTCCAAAATATCGATCAACTCTTCTCTCAGGGATTTGAAATTTGGGATCAGCTGCTTTCTATCCATGTATACTGATTTTTTCAAAAATCCGAACATTGCAGACTGCACTTTCTGATAGTCTTTTAATTTCAAAAGGAAACGATACGTTGACTTGATCTGAAAGTCGATCAAATCGTCATTTCCAAGCTCATAATGGACGATGAGGTTTAGAATTCTTGCAAAACACTGAATATCCTCCTTGAGCGCAAGATTCGGATGGTTGATAATAAAATTCAGATGTTGAACTGCCCCATGAAAGTCAGCACTTCCAAACTTCAAACTGGCCATTTTGTAATGAAAAACCATCACACGATGAATGTCCAGTTTATCCTCCTGATCTTTCATCCGTTTCTCAAAACCCTTGCAATACTCTGCTCCTTCCGTAAATTTCCCTTCAATGAAAAAGAGATTGAGATTAGCTGTCTCAAGGTAAATAAATGCCTGCGTAAGCTGATTTTCGTTAAACCCATCACTTCTGCTCTCAACAAAATCTTTGAGTTTTTTCAGCTCTTTCCTGAATCTCGGACCATCATCGCAATAGTAGAGTGCCGAGAGGGCATTGTGAAGCCCGCGCAGGTACATCTCAGGTTCATTTTCCATCAAGGCCCCATCCTTCTCGTACAGATCACACCACTTACGCGTGTAGCGATAACACTGAACAAAGTCCTGCGTGATATAATAAAACCAGACATAGCACTGATAGGCATGGATTATTTCTAATTCCTGCTCATCGGGTATGTTTTCATGGAAAAATGAATGGATCCTGTTGTGCTCTTCTTGATTCTTGGTATGCCCAAATTTCAAGTAGTAGTCATACATGCTAAGTGCCATATCTGACCAAGAGCCCTGAAAATAAAACCTCTTTCGAAGTTCCCTCGATTCATTAATCAGCTCTTGGGCTCTCTCCGAGTGACTTCTGGTAACATACCTGGATTCGATTTGCTTTTCCAGTTCAATGATTTCGAGCCTGAGTATATCAACCTGGTGCGTTTCGGCTAGTTGCTTTGCTTTTTGCAACTGCCCCAGACTTTGTCGATAAAGTCCCTTCAAGTGAAGAACATCCGCATAGCTTATTAGCTCCTTAATTCTAATCTTAGGATCATGATGATGGAGCAGTCGCAAGCTTCCCAAAAGAAGCTCGTACAAATGTGCCTTTTGATTAGAGAGTGTATTAGGCTTTAGCTGCGGAAATGCCTGGCCAATCTTTTTCTCATCATAGCTTTTTTGCCTCTCAAAAACATCAAAGAGTTTGATCGTTAGTGGCTCCTTTTCTGAAATATTCCGGCTTGCATATAGCTTGAAATGGCGTTTTTCAGACTTCGTCAGTCGCTTAATAAGGTTAAATAGTTGATATGATAATTGCTTGGACAAGTGTTTTATAGCTCAGTTAAATTATTGATAATCTGTTAGTTACAATTCATATTCTCACTTTGGAATGATGTAAGTCCGCTGCTTATTGTTTTCAATACCGGGCCTTCTCTATTCACTTTTGTAAAAGGTTGTAAAAATACACCGATCCGGATATGAACAAACTCTATGTTTTCGATACCACTCTTCGAGATGGCGAACAGGTTCCTGGTTGTCAACTAAAAAGTGAAGAAAAGCTTGAAGTTGCCTATCAGCTGGAGAGCCTTGGAGTTGATATTATCGAGGCAGGATTCCCGGTCTCAAGTCCCGAAGATTTCAAATCGGTATCGCTACTGGCGGCAGAGATTAAAGAATCTACGATTTGTGGATTAACACGAGCAGTCGAAGAAGACATTGACGTTGCAGCCGCCGCTTTGAAGCATGCTGTCAACCCAAGAATTCATACAGGAATTGGCACGTCAGAATCACACATCAAATTCAAGCTGAATTCAACGCAAGACAAAATCTTAGCACGTGCTGTTCACGCAGTGAAATATGCGAAAAACCAAGTAGCCGAAGTAGAGTTCTACGCAGAAGATGCAGGACGAACGGACAATGAGTTTTTGGCACGAATAGTCGAGGCGGTCATTGACGCTGGGGCCGATGTAATAAACGTTCCTGATACTACAGGTTACTGCCTTCCAGGACAGTTTGGTGAAAAAATCTCCTATCTGGCGAACAACGTTCCCAACATCGACAAAGCAATCTTGTCCACTCACTGTCACAATGATTTGGGATTGGCCACAGCCAATAGCATTGCAGGTGTCCTTGCAGGTGCCCGACAAGTGGAATGTACAATCAACGGTATAGGAGAACGTGCCGGCAACACCTCTTTGGAAGAAGTTGTGATGATCATAAATCAGCACCGACATATAGGCGTGCAACATCGAATCGACACACGACAGATCACTTCGGTGAGTAAGAGCGTCTCGAAAATGATGAACATGCCGGTTCAACCAAACAAGGCAATTGTTGGCTCAAATGCTTTTGCACATTCCTCCGGAATACACCAGGATGGAGTTATTAAAAACCGGGAAACATACGAAATCATAGACCCCGAAGAGGTTGGTGCTGCAGGTTCAGAAATAATTTTAACCGCAAGAAGCGGAAGAGCAGCGCTGAACTATCATGCAAAAAAACTGGGATATCATTTAGAACCAGACGAAGTAAAGGCTGCATACAAGGAATTTCTCGCTGTAGCAGATAAGGTAAAGCATGTAGAAGCATCGCATTTGCATGGAATTTTTCAAAACATAAAAACATACGCGTGATGTCCAAGACGCTATTTGACAACATCTGGGACCAACACGTAGTGAAAAGTATTTCCAAAGGATTGGATTTGGTTTACATTGATCAGCACTTCATCCATGAGGTGACCAGTCCACAGGCATTTGATGGATTGAAGAAGCGTGGAGTTGATGTCTTCCGCCCTGGAAAATGTCTGGCAACTGCAGACCACAACGTTCCTACAATCAATCAAAAAGATCCAATAAAAGACCCAGAATCTGCGAACCAGGTGGCATCGCTAGAAAAAAATTGCAAAGAGTTCGGCATTGAACTCTACAGTATGGGTCATGAAAACCAGGGAATTGTACACATCATTGGCCCCGACTTAGGCATTACTCAGCCAGGCATGACAATCGTTTGTGGCGACAGTCACACTTCAACTCATGGAGCTTTTGGCGCCATTGCCTTTGGGATCGGTACTTCACAGGTAGAGCAGGTTTTAGCCTCTCAAAGTCTGGTTCTGAACAGACCCAAGACTATGCGAATTGAGGTGAACGGGACACTAAGACTCGGCGTGACCGCCAAAGATGTGATTCTCTACATCATCTCACAGCTTGGTACAGAAGGAGCAACGGGATACTTCGTCGAGTATGCCGGTGAGGTTTTTCGGGATTTCTCAATGGATGAGCGAATGACGGTCTGCAACATGAGCATTGAAATGGGAGCACGCGGAGGGATGGTTGGCATAGACCAAACCACAATAGACTATGTGACCAGCAGAACAGATATCTCAAAAGAAAAAATTGAATCTTGGCTTAGGTTAAATTCCAACGAAGATTCACAATTTGATAAAGAGATCACACTCAATGCTGCGGATATCTCTCCCATGGTTACTTGTGGCACAGCTCCAGATACCGGCATCAATTTAAACGCTAAAATCGGCTCCTCGAAACATCTCTCTGAAAAGGCACTTGCCTATATGAAATTTGATAGCACTGAGCTTATTTCAGATCAGAAGATCGACTACGTATTTATCGGAAGTTGCACAAATGGAAGAATCGAAGACTTACGAGCTGTGGCCAAGATGGTAGAAGGAAAGACCAAGGCAGAGCATGTCAATGTGTGGGTAGTGCCTGGATCAATGAAAGTTCGGACGCAAGCAATTGAGGAAGAATTAGATAAGATTTTTCTAGAATCAGGATTTGAGTTTAGAGAGCCTGGGTGTTCGGCTTGTTTGGCTATGAACGATGACAAAATTCCTTCGGGCTCGCTATGTGTTTCCACGTCTAACCGAAATTTTGAAGGAAGACAAGGGCCGGGTGCAAGAACAATTCTTGCGTCGCCACTTACAGCCGCAGCTTCTGCGATAACAGGGAAGGTCACAGACCCAACCACTATGATGGAACCAGCATGAAAATCAATTCAATAGCCATACCGCTCCCCATTCAAAACATCGACACCGATCAGATCATCCCTGCAAAATTCCTAAAGCAGGTAGATAAATTGGGCTATGGCAAAAATCTATTTTTCAACTGGAGGTTCAACAAAGACGGTTCTCCAAATGAGGATTTCGAACTTAACAAACCCGAAAGAAAGGGAGCTGAGATTTTGGTCGCTGGTAACAATTTTGGATGTGGATCCAGTCGAGAACATGCTGCATGGGCAGTAGCAGGATATGGGCTACGTGCCGTTATCTCCTCACAGTTTGCAGATATTTTTAAAGGAAACGCCTACAACAATGGCATCCTGCCTATAGAGCTGAACGCAGGAGCACTTGAAGAAATCATGTCGGCAGTTTCCAAAAATCCGGAAACAGAAATTGATATAAATCTAGCGGAACAAGAAGTATCAGTTTCAGCCATCAACCTAAAAGTACATTTTGATATCTCACCTTTCAAAAAAGAATGTTTACTCAACGGAGTGGACGAAACAGAATATTTAATCAATCTCCGCGATGAGATTGAAGCCTACGAGAAAAAAGTAGCGTAATCGAATGAAGAAAAACATAACAATATTACCCGGTGACGGAATAGGACCTGAAGTAGTGAATCAGGGGATTAAAGTGATAGAAGCAGTGAATTCGGTTTTTAACCATGAATTTAAACTACAGGAGGCTTTGATTGGCGCTGTAAGTATTGATGCTACAGGAAAAGCCATCACTTCCAAAGCTTTGGATCAGTGTGAAGGCAGTGACGCTGTGCTACTTGGAGCAATTGGAGATCCAAAATATGACAACAATCCTGCATTGAAAGTACGTCCCGAGCAGGGCTTACTGAAGCTCAGAAAAACACTAGAACTTTTCTCGAACATTCGTCCGATCTCGACATACGATATCCTAAAAGATGTTTCGCCTTTGAAAGAGCGGCTGCTTGAAAATGTAGACCTGGTCATCTACCGGGAACTGACTGGCGGAATCTATTTTGGTGAAAAAACCCTTTCCGACGATAAGAACACAGCTACTGATCTTTGCACATACACTTCACATGAAATTTCACGCATCGCTTACCAGGCATTCGAAGCTGCGAATAGCAGAAGAAAGAAACTCACCCTGGTCGACAAAGCAAATGTCCTTGAAACTTCTCGACTCTGGCGAAGGGTTGTGCAAGACATCAGTTTGGAATACCCGGAAGTAGAAGTGGACTACATGTTTGTAGATAATGCCGCTATGCAAGTCATGCTGAACCCATCGAGCTTTGATGTGATTTTAACGGAAAATATGTTTGGCGATATCATTTCCGATCTGGCCAGCGTAATTACTGGTTCACTAGGTATGCTGGCTTCCGCTTCGGTTGGAAATAAGACGGCTATGTTCGAACCCATCCATGGTTCGTATCCACAAGCTAAGGGATTAGACATTGCAAATCCGATGGCGACTATTCTATCTGTAGCGATGATGTACGAACATTTCAAACTTCATGAAGAGGCGAATTTGATTAAGAATGGTGTGGCCTGGGCCATTGAAAACGGAATCCTGACTCAAGACATTGCAGGGGATTCCGAAGTTCACTCGTGCTCCAAGGTTGGTGATATGATCGCTTGTTTTATTGAAGAGCAAGGGGTTGTGGAGATGAAAAATGACTCAATCAAGATGTCTCAAAACTGTATAATATGACAACAAGAAACCCAAGAAGCAGCTCGGTTGAACCCTCATAATTGGCTGAGTTGAGTTAGTTAAATGTAGATCCCTTCTCGCCACTCGAGAAGGGGTTTTTTTAAGACTCGAGGTAAAACGGGGAACAGAATCAAAAAAAATGACATAGTTTTGGAACATCTAAAAACAAAAAGTAAGCGGCAAAAGAAAAAATGCAAAATATACTATCAAATATCGTCCTGATTATGAACGTCATTATTATTCGTGATATGAGTTGAGAAGGATATTTGGTACAAAATATTGAAACCCTTCTCAACTCGAGAAGGGTTTTTTTATGCCCAAATTTTTACTATGGAAGAGCTAAACAAATACAGTAAGGCAGTCACGCAAGATCCAACGCAGCCCGCGGCACAAGCGATGCTTCATGCTATTGGTCTGACCGATGAAGATTTTAAGAAACCCCTGGTAGGTGTTGCCAGCACTGGCTACGAGGGTAACCCGTGCAACATGCACCTAAACGGCTTAGCAGTGCATGTGAAAGAAGGCATAAATCAGGCGGATGGTGTCGGGCTAATCTTCAATACGATCGGAATAAGTGATGGAATTTCCATGGGTACGCCCGGAATGCGCTACTCCCTCCCCTCACGTGACATCATTGCTGATTCTATGGAAACAGTAGTGCAGGGCATGAGCTACGACGGACTTGTAACGGTTGTGGGGTGTGATAAAAATATGCCTGGAGCTTTGATGGCGATGCTGCGCTTAGACAGACCATCAGTTTTGGTCTATGGCGGAACGATTGCCTCCGGCTGCCTCAATGATAAGAAACTAGATGTGGTCTCTGCGTTTGAAGCCTGGGGAGAAAAGGTAGCTGGGAAAATTGATGAGACGCAATTCAAACAAGTGATCCAGAACGCCTGTCCCGGAGCTGGTGCCTGCGGTGGTATGTATACGGCAAATACGATGGCCTCTGCGATCGAAGCGATGGGGATGGCACTTCCTTACAATTCATCTAATCCAGCGGTAAGCAAAGAAAAAGTACAAGAGTGTGAAGAAGCCGGAAAGGCAACAATGAACCTCTTGAAGTTGGGCATTAAACCGTCGGACATTGTTACCAAAAAATCTTTGGAGAATGCGATCACGATGGTCACCGTGTTAGGGGGTTCCACAAATGCTGTCCTTCACTTTTTAGCGATATCAGATGCCGCAGGTATTGAATTTACATTAGAGGACTTTCAACGAATTAGTGATCAAACTCCGTTTCTCGCTGACCTCAAGCCAAGCGGAAAACATCTGATGGAAGACGTCCACGAGATCGGTGGCATTCCTGCGGTAATGAAATATCTATTGCAGAACGATATGCTCCACGGCGATTGTCTGACCGTCACAGGAAAAACCATCAAAGAAAATTTGGATGCCATTCCATCAATGACAGCTTCTCAGGAAGTAATTAAAGACCTATCCGATCCTATTAAAGCAACAGGACACATTACCATTTTACATGGAAATCTGGCGACCGAAGGAGCAGTTGCAAAAATCACAGGCAAAGAAGGCCTTGTTTTCAAGGGTAAGGCGAAAGTATTTAACAGCGAGTTTGAGGCGAACGAAGGAATTGGACGTGGTGAAATCGAAAAAGGGGATGTTATCGTCATTCGATACGAAGGGCCAAAAGGTGGCCCTGGTATGCCCGAAATGTTGAAGCCTACTGCTGCAATCATGGGAGCCGGATTGGGAAAAGAAGTGGCCCTGATCACAGACGGAAGGTTCTCCGGAGGAACGCATGGATTTGTGGTTGGGCACATCACACCCGAAGCACAGGCAGGTGGGAACATCGCACTCTTAAAAGATGGAGATCTGATCACGATTGATGCCGCAGCGAAAACCATTGAGGTTGAGTTAACAGAAGCGCAGCTTAAGGAGCGGCGCGCTGACTGGATATCCCCGTCATTAAAAGTCAATCGAGGATCACTTTACAAATACGCAAAACTAGTTTCATCCGCATCCGAAGGGTGTGTAACTGATAAATAGCATGGAAGCACTACTAGAAGTAAAAGAAGAAAAGAAAACGATTAGCGGTTCTGAAGCCGTATTAAAAAGTCTCCTGGAGGAGCAGGTCGACAGCATTTTTGGATATCCAGGTGGAGCAATCATGCCAATTTATGATGCGCTTTATGGATATGAAGATCGCCTCACCCACGTGCTTACAAGACACGAGCAAGGAGCAGTTCATGCAGCTCAGGGGTATGCAAGAGCTTCAGGAAAAGTCGGGGTGTGCTTTGCCACTTCCGGGCCGGGAGCTACAAATTTGATTACCGGAATCGCCGATGCACAAATCGACTCCACTCCACTGGTGTGTATCACAGGACAAGTGGCTAGCCATCTCCTCGGAAGCGACGCGTTCCAGGAAACAGACATCATCGGAATTTCCATGCCCGTCACTAAATGGAATTTTCAGGTAACGTGTGCTGAGGAAATTCCTTACGCTATTTCACGGGCTTTCTATATCGCCTCCTCTGGCAGGCCGGGGCCCGTCTTGATTGACATCACTAAAGATGCGCAACAAGAGCTCATGGATTTCGAGTATCACCCTTGTGAGAAGATACGTAGCTATCAGCCCTACCCCGACGTAGACATTGAAAAAATCATGGAGGCCTCCGAGATTATCAACAAGGCAAAAAAACCCTTAGTGATCGTCGGGCAGGGTGTCATCCTTTCTGGTGCTGAAAAAGAGTTCAAAGCCTTCATTCAAAAAGCTGGTCTGCCCGTAGCCTCAACCCTTCTTGGCTTATCGGCAATTTCTACCAAACATCCACAGTATGTGGGATATACGGGTATGCACGGCAATTACGGTCCAAATATTAAAACAAACGAGTGTGATGTGCTCATTGCCGTCGGGATGCGATTTGATGATCGCGTCATGGGGGATGTTAATACTTATGCCAAACAAGCCAAGGTTATTCACATCGAACTTGATCCCGCTGAGATAGATAAAAATGTAAAAACCGAAGTAGCTATCAACGCGGACGCAAAGCAGGCATTGAAACTCCTGACTCCCTTTCTGATTGTAAACAGTCATTACGACTGGCTAAAAGAATTTAATGAGTGTGACGCGCTGGAACATGAGAAGATCAAGTCAGCAGCCCTATTCTCTAATAATGGAGGGCTGAGAATGGCGGAGGTGATTCACCAAATTTCTGAAACCACCAAAGGAAAATCCATTTTAGTAACGGACGTTGGCCAACACCAAATGGTGGCAAGTAGGTACTATCAATTTGACGAGGAGAAAAGCAACATCACTTCCGGTGGACTTGGAACGATGGGTTTTTGTTTACCAGCAGCAATCGGTGCAAAAATTGGCGCGCCCAACCGTCAGGTCATTGGCGTCATCGGGGATGGTGGCTTTCAAATGACCGTTCAGGAGCTGGGCACGATCATGCAATACGGCATTGACATTAAGATCCTGATTTTGAATAACAATTTTCTCGGGATGGTTCGACAGTGGCAGGAGCTCTTCTTTGATCGAAGATACTCCTTTACGGAAATGTCCAACCCTGATTTTGTAGCACTGGCAAAGAGCTACAACATCACCGCAACCAAAGTAAGTGAGCGTGAGGATCTCGGCGATGCCATCGATGAATGGCTCTCCACCAAGGGTCCATCCTTGCTGGAAGTGGTGGTTGAAAAAGAGGAGAATGTATTTCCAATGGTCCCATCAGGCAGCAGTGTTTCAGATATAAGACTTGAGTAGGTGATGACAGAAACAGTAAAAGAATACACGATATCTGTGTTGACGGAAGATAAGCCAGGCTTGTTAAACCGGCTCACGATCATTTTCAGTCGAAGGAAGATCAACATCGACAGCTTGAATGTCTCCTCCACCGAGGTTAAGGGTGTTTCCAGATACACGATGGTGGCTACTGAAACCAAGGAGCATTTGGAAAAGGTGGTGAAGCAGATTCGAAAGCTCGTGGATGTGCTGGGAGCCTTTGTGTATGATGAGGACGAGATCACCTATCGGGAAATTGCGCTGTACAAGTTATCGGCGGACCTGTTGGAGAAAAATAGAGAAGTAGAAACACTCATTCGAAACAGCGGTGCCAAAGTGGTGGAGACGGACAAGCACCATGTTTTCCTTGAAAAAACCGGAACCAAAGAAGAAACCCATGAACTATATCTCGGACTGGAACCACATGGCATCCTGGAATTTGTTCGCTCAGGAAGAGTGGCTATTTCCAAGTCAATGCGCAAAACAGAAGCATTCATAAAAGAACTGGAAAATTCCAGATCCAATAAACTAAGTATAAAAGACTTTTAAAAACAGAATAAAAATTAGACAAGATGGCACAAATAGATTTTGGCGGAACACTAGAAGAAGTAGTAACCAGGGAAGAATTTCCACTGGCAAAAGCGCAGGAAACCTTAAAAGATGAAACAGTAGCAGTCATTGGCTATGGTGTTCAGGGTCCGGGACAAGCGTTGAATTTAAGAGACAATGGCATCAACGTGATTGTTGGGCAAAGGAAAGGCGGTAAATCCTGGGACAAGGCTGTAAATGACGGGTTTGTGGAAGGCAAGGACTTGTTTGAAATCGAAGAAGCTTGTGAGCGTGGAACGATCATACAATACTTGCTCTCTGACGCAGGTCAGATAGAACAATGGCCGGTTGTTAAAAAGTACTTAACCCCGGGGAAGGCGCTTTATTTCTCGCACGGGTTCGGCATCACGTACAGTGATCAAACCGGCATTCTTCCTCCTGAGGGGGTAGATGTGATACTCGTAGCACCAAAAGGTTCAGGGACCTCGCTACGCAGATTATTTGTTGCAGGTAAAGGACTGAATTCTTCCTTCGCCGTGCATCAGGATGCTACGGGAAATGCGCGGGACCGCGTGATTGCCTTGGGCATTGGTGTAGGATCAGGGTACCTGTTTGAGACCAACTTCAAAAGAGAAGTATATAGCGATTTGACAGGTGAGCGCGGCAGTTTGATGGGCGCGATTCAGGGCCTGTTTGCTGCACAGTACGATCTACTGAGAAAAAAGGGACACTCTCCATCCGAAGCATTCAATGAGACGGTGGAAGAAGCAACGCAATCGCTCTACCCGCTTGTTTCCGAAAATGGAATGGATTGGATGTATGCCAACTGCTCCACGACCGCACAGCGCGGCGCGCTCGATTGGTGGAAGAAATTCAGAGATGCGGTAGCACCAGTCTTTGAAGATCTGTATGAAAGCGTTGCTACAGGCAATGAAGCGAAGATCACGATCGAAGCAAACGAGAAGTCGGACTATCGCGTCGGTCTTGAAAAAGAGTTGACAGAACTTCAAGAATCTGAGATGTGGCAGGCAGGAGCGGCTGTTCGCAAACTTCGACCCGAAAACAAGTAGGTTTTGAAAACCACGGAAGTCTATTTCCCTAATCTGGAAGACGTACACCTGGCTGCAGCTACCATCAAGAAGGTGGCCAGCCAGACTCCCCTGAATCCCAACCTTCGGCTGTCAGAGCAATATGGAGCCAACATTTTAATGAAACGGGAGGACCTCCAACTGGTTAGGTCTTACAAGATTCGGGGTGCGTACAATAAAATGGCTTCACTCTCCGCTTCCAGGTTGTCAAAAGGAGTCGTGTGTGCCAGTGCCGGCAATCATGCGCAGGGAGTAGCGCTTTCTTGTCGGTTGCTCAAAGTTCACGGCACCATTTTCATGCCTTCGCCCACACCCAGGCAGAAGATTGAGCAGGTCAAAATGTTTGGAAAAGCGTACGTCGACGTGCAATTGGTTGGAGATAGTTTTGACGATGCACATCACCAGGCAAAAGCGCATTGCCAGTCCAATGGTGCTTCCTTCATTCATCCATTTGACGACGAAAAGGTAATTGAGGGCCAGGCGACCATGGGTCTCGAAATACTAGAGCAAGCAGATGAGCCGATCGACTATCTTTTAGTGCCCATCGGCGGTGGAGGACTGAGCGCAGGCATTGGCTCCCTCTTTAAGACGCTGAGTCCTCACACCAAGATCATTGGTGTGGAACCATTGGGAGCACCGTCGATGCAAGTTTCTCTGGAAAATGGAGAAAACACAGCTTTGGAAACCATCGAAAGATTCGTGGATGGAGCAGCCGTGAAGCGCGTGGGGGACTTGAACTTTCACATTTGCCAGCAGGTGTTGGACAAGATCGTGACGGTAGACGAAGGAAAAGTCTGCGAAACCATTCTTGAACTTTACAACAGGGACGCCATCGTGGTAGAGCCTGCAGGGGCATTGACTCTTGCCGCTTTAGCTGGCCTTTCAGAAGAGATCTACGAGAAAAACGTCGTTTGCATTGTAAGCGGCGGCAACAACGACATTACCCGAACCGAAGAAATCAAAGAACGTGCACTACTCTACCAGGGGTTGAAGCACTATTTCATTGTGAATTTTCCACAGCGTACAGGCGCCTTAAAGGAATTTGTCTCACAAATACTTGGCCCTACCGATGATATCTCTCACTTCGAGTACACGAAGAAAAACTCTAGAGAAACCGGTTCAGCGGTGGTAGGAATCGAACTGAAGCGAAAGGACGACTTAGAAAATTTGGTAGAACGAATGAAAGCGCACAATTTTTTTGGTCAGTACCTAAATAACCAACCTGATCTATTGCAAATACTCATTTAGGTTACTTTAAGTATTACTTTAATAGGTTATTTGCTTAGTTGGATTTAGGGATAAAGGCAGTATCAATTCATCCGCAATTTTCGTCTTTTTACTATATGGAATTTCAACTGCTTTCAAAATACGCATTCATTCTACGATGGGGATCTCTGGTACTCGGTATCATAGCGCTCTTCGCGATGGCTAGTTAAGACTCTAACTGCATTCGCCCCTTCTACCCCCTCTAATCTCTACTGTGAGGTTCCGGCAACCTTGCTTTTGAGGTTCTGCCAATGTCGGCCATTTCTATTCTATTTCCAGTATTTGAGATACTGTCAAAGCCCCTTTTGTTCACATATGTTATCGAAGTCACCGTCTGATCCTGGTAGAGGCACTACCCGCATGTCAACGTTCATTACTTTTTTACCAATCTCCCTTGAAGCCTCGTCTGATCAAATTTGACCTCTGAAAGGAAAACATTTGATGAAACATCTTTCAGTATTACTTGGGCTTCCAGTGACTGAGACGATTTATGGAAACTCTGCTCAAAAACTACCTTGCCGGCTAAATCATATAATCGTAGTACTACTGATCCCCTGTAGTCATTGTAAAGTCTCAAATGCAATTCCCTTCCTACAGGGTTGGGGTAGATTTGAAAGGCTGACGGTTCATCCACATGACCTGTAATTGTATTCTGTGTGTTTCTGACGGTTATCATTATGACTTTGCTATCACTTAATGCTCCATCACTCACTGATATGGTAACACTATGCTCACCATCCTGACCATCTGCAGGCGTCCAGGAAAAAATACCAGAAGAAGATTCGATGTTCATTCCTTTTCCGAGGGAAGTAGCATCGATTGAATAAGATAAGGTTTGAGCAGCAAGGTCCTGATCCGAAGCGCTGGCAGCGAAGCTTAATTCTACTAATTCATCTACTGCACGATCTTCTATCTCTTCAAGAGTCGGAGCGACATTTACTTCTCCCACCGAAATAGTGAAAGTTTCACTATCTGCTAGTGCGCCGTCACTGACTGAGATAGAAACAGTATGATCTCCATCTTGAGCCTCTGTAGGCGTCCAGGAAAAAATGCCTGTCAAAGATTCGATATTCATTCCTTTTCCTAGTGAAACAGCATCAACTGAATATGTTAAGGTTTGAGCAGCAAGATCCTGATCCGAAGCGCTGGCAGCGAAGCTTAATTCTACTAATTCATCTACAGCACGATCACCTATCCCTTCAAGGATGGGAGCGACATTTATTTCTCCAACAGAAATGGTGAAGGTTTCACTGTCTGCCAGTGCGCCGTCACTGACTGAAATAGAGACAATATGGTCTCCATCTTGAGCCTCTGTAGGTGTCCAGGAAAAACTACCAGAAGAGGGCCCAATATCCATTCCTTTACCAATAGAAGTGGCATCTATCGAATAGGTTAATGACTGTGGAGGCTGATTTGCATCAGTAGCAAGAGCATCAAAAGTTAACGCCTCCAGTTCATCTATATCATGGTCTCCCACACTAGAGAGAATAGGAGCAACATTTGTCTCGACTGTAGCAGCTCGAATGACCCAATCACCCCCGAATCCCAAGGTAGTGGTTTGCACCCAACCAAATCCTTGTAAATTAGCATAATTGCTAGTGGATGCTGAGATTCCGTCAACATCAATTGCTACGGAGGAGGTGCCTGCAACGGCCATTTCAATTGCTATGCGAAAGCTCTGGTTAGCTCCAATTTGAATATTTTCAGCTGATAGATCAATAGTATTCAGAGCAGAAGTTGAGCCTCCTATTGTATAGATATCTGAAAAAATAAGTGCTCCGGGATCATTGTTCCCTTCATCCAAATAAACATTGAGTACTATATTCTCAGAACTACCGTAAAGAAATTGAACTTTGGTTAGTGTTGAAGCTACCGATGAGGGGCCAAAAACTACGGCTGCTTCTTCTTCAGCAATGAACCCTGATTGGAATGCGGCAGTTCCACCTACAGTCCAACTGTCTATTTGATGATTGGTTTCTACGCTTGAGGCAGAAAGACTTTGGTATGAAAGGGGGTCAAGTAAGTCAAAGCTAAAACCTGCCATAATGAAGATAGCCAGGCTTGACAAACAGAGTCTCTTGCGGAGAGAAAGAATAGTTCTAAGCATAGAAAAGGCCGTATAGTGAGTATACTAATATACTGAATTTGTCAGGTTTACTCAAGTGATTAAAGGTGATTGTCAATAGGGGACGTTCCTTGTTAGCAGGCCCGTTTGACAACAACAGCCTTTAATTTGAAGGTTTTTTCCTGTACGACATATCTTATTGGCTTAGGAAGCAAGGTCTTCTAAACAACTCATACAATAATCAAGATTTTGAGAAAAGAAGTGGAGTCTCGCAAAAGGCATAGGGTTCATGAGTCTCACAGAACCAGGGTTTATGTTCTACCTAAAGGTTTCTAATACCTTTGCTTCAACCCAGTTTAATTAACGGTAAAATAGAAATCCCCGGTTAGTGATGTTGATTCCCATGGAATTTGCTTATTGTTCGATTTATCATTGACCTCTGACCTTACTCTCTTAAAAAACTGCTCAATTGTAATTCCCGGAGTATCCATGTGTTTCAGCAACATGGAGGTATAGAGGCCATTATCACCTTCGCCGTCGGATGCGGTGCTCCCGGGAGCGGTAGCATAGGCTATTAAACTCCCCGAAGGTGCATTCATGAATGCAAGACCACTTGAATTTGCGGACCGACTCCAGCTCCTCTCGAATGGGTTGTTTCGACAAGCATCCAGAATAACAATATTTACTTTCGTATCCGAATAGTCCATGTAAGCCAAGACTCTGTCCGTATCGACACAATCGAACTCAACTTCCGCTTCCATTTCAAGATTTGCCTCAATAGGTATCATATAGTTCTTCCCATTAACCTGAACGCCATGCCCAGCATAGTAGAACAAGCCAACCTCATACTTATCAAGCCGCTGACCAAATTCTCTTATACCACTTTTCATTTCGTTTTGAGAGGCATTCTCTTTATAGATAACGTCAAATCCAATTTCATCTAGTTTATTGGACATTGAGCGTGCGTCGTTAACTGGATTTTTTAGAGAACCACTATGTTGATAGGAAGCATTGCCAATAACAAGCGCAAGTTTGTTTCTATAGGTGACTAATTTGGATTCCTCGGGGGCTGTTGTGATCTGTTCTTCCCCGAGAGCTACTGCAGCCGATTCTTCTGTCACCTCTTCTACTGTCGTGGGTGAAGTTTTTGTGACCTGGGGCTCATCCTTTGAGTCTTCGAGCGCAATCAAAGTACTAACACCAGTCGTATCCTGTAGAAGCTCATTTAGCTTTATGAGCTTATCCCTGGCTGCTTGGTTACTTCGATCGGTGTTCAAAATCTTCAACGCAATTGATCTTGCCTGTTTCGGCTCATTTACTTTTTCATATACTGCCAGCGCTTCTAGTAGAATCTTGATTGTATTTTCTTTGTCTAAACTGAAAAGTGGCAGGGTATTATTATAGAACTTGATAGCGTTAGCGTAATCGGCTATTTTGGAGTAGGATTGAGCGATCAACCAGTTAATATTCTTTTCGTTCGGATGATAGAGATCTATGGAGATCATAAAATCTGGAATAGCCTTATCATTGTTTTCCAACGCCCTATTAGCTAAGCCTCTTACATAGTGAGCATCCACTTTGAATTTATCCTCTATATAAGATCCATTTAAGTATCGGGTTAAATTGTTAATGGAGGCTTCCATATGACCATTCTGGAAACTTCTTATGCCATTGGCATAGTGCCGATATTGCGCATCTAGGCTAGCCATTGATAAGTTTATGACTATGGCAAATAGTATAAGCTTATTCATGTTTCACTGTTTAGTAGTTATAAGCGATTCCCAGGTTGAATGCGTAAACGCTAAATCCAAAATTATCCGTTAATGGAAAATCCGGATCAAAATAGTCGAACTCCACATTTCGCAAGTAAGAACTTGTATCAACATATTCAATAGGAAATGTATATCCGACGCCCGCCTGTAAGTATAATGATATTTGCTGTGCAGGATTGTACTCAAAAGCGATACTTAGATTCAAGCCAAATGACGCCTGGGTGTTGGAAGCAAGTCCGGAAAGTACCTCGCCGGAAGAATCCCATGCAAACGTTCCACTAAATTGCGCTTCACCACCAACAATATTGTACAAGTCATCAGATCCGCTAACAGCTGCACGACTGTTTATCAGTAAGAATGGATTCGCACTTCCAGATACTGTGAATTTGGTATCATCAGAAATCGGAATAAAGTATAATTTCAATAATCCGCCCAGACGCAATTGAGTAAGGTCTCCGCCCGTAATTTGAACGATCCTAAAGCTTGTCAAATTTGACGCAATAAAGAAGTTTCCTTCGTTGACGGAATTTCCGGCACTTTGCGCTAATTCAGCAAATAAATCGTCATTGGGCGTTTTCCCGAAGAAATCTGAGTCAAGCTTAAAAGACGAAAAACCAAATGTAAACCCTAAAGCAAGTGCTCGGTTTTTCTTCTTATGAAAACCTAAATTAAAGTTAAGGCCTGAGCTATAGTCGTCTTGGAAAATTATATTATCCGAAATTCCAAAATCAAGAAAAAATCCATTTGATTTATCAATTCTATCTTTTACTTCTATTTGACCAATATCCTGCGCACTAACAATGGTAAGAGCCAAGAAGCACAAAGCTGAGAACAAAATTTTGTTGAATTTCATGGAAATAATTTGTTTAAGGTGGTTGGAATTGTGACTGATTCTATGAAGATGGATGGCTCAATAGCCTCACCAACTCTACCTCCGGACAATACCAATCTCACACCAACACACTCATCTTGTGCGATAACAGCATTAAAGTCCCAGAACGTCCCTGATTGCGCATAGCCGGTTATTCTATTCGACCCTGTTGGAAGCTCAAATCTTAAAAGGGTACACGCAGTAATGCTACATATAGTCGAAGGGGTACCTATGGAGCAAAAATTTTGAATGGTTCCGACAAACGTCCCGGTAACATTTGTACCCCCTTTATATATATCGATAAAACCAGTACTCAGATCTTCTGAAAGCCAGACGATCAATTCGCCAGTTGCAGTTACAACGATGTTCCCAAAAATCGGATCCGAGCTTAATCCACCATCATCTGTTACTGTGAGAGAGGCAGTATAATTACCAGCACTCGTGTAAGTATGGCTGGTTGTGGCCCCGCTTCCGCTGGAACCATCGCCAAAATCCCATTCATAAGAAACGATCGTTCCATCTGCATCTGTGGACTCAGATCCGTCAAAAAAAACGAACAGAGGAGCTTCTCCGGAAGTTGGAGCAAATGATCCCACCGATGTAGGCGGATCATTTGGTAATACTTCGATTTCGACGGAAACAGGAGAGACAGACTCCAAACCAACATCATCTGTCACTGACAAAGTGGCCGTGAAGGTCCCAGCCTGCGTATATGTATGAGTGGTTATTGCCCCGGTACCTGTAGATCCGTCTCCAAAATCCCAGTCATACGCAGTTATACTTCCATCTAAATCAAAGGATTCAGAACCATCGAACGTCACTAGCAGAGGAGCGGTTCCAAATGTAGGGCCAACGAGTCCCTGAGGGATCGGACTAGCGTTTCTTGGTTCTACTCCATCCTGACAGCTGGACAAAATGGAGACCACGAGCAGCGCAAAGAGTTTTGGTGAGAATTTCTTGATGTATGGATGTCTCATAAAGTGGGTATATTTTGAGTTTTTTGAGGTGAAAAAATTCAACTCAGAATCAAAAAATAGCATGATGTGATGTTGTCCTCTTAAATGTTGTACATATACTACTTCAAGTTTATGGCCGTTGTCCGACTAGTATTGACAGTCATGTTTCAAATGCTAACAGGTATGTTGCATTAGGTACTGACCTGATTGGGCAGGCGGTTCGTAACCTTAATCTCTTTTTTTACATTTCGAGAAGTGAGATTTCAGAAATGCACTACTTGTGAAGAGGCCTAGAATCTAAGTGAGTTTGGCTCTTGATCCCTTTGAAAAGTTGAAAAGATGTTGCTTCAACAGTTAAGCACCAGAGCTTACTTTAGTGACCCCAGTAAAGGGTTGGTTCTGCTACATTTGACTGGACAGTAAGAAAAGCGTGTAACGCTAAATTTACTGTCCAGTCAAATGTAGCAGATCCACTGCGTTGTGAGAGCTGAAAGTTACGGAATATCGCTTCAACATAAAGGTGTTGCTAAGGGCTTCAACGTGTATCCTTTTTCGCAAAAATTGACTCTCCCTCGGCTACCGAGTGTTGGCAACGCGTTCTAGGTACTCCAGAATCTAAAAAAGAGAGGGTAATGCTTGAATTAATCAGAACATACCCCTCCCGGCATATCATTACTGGCGTCTCTGATACCAATTTGTTTTACAACTCCCCAGAAGCATTTAATTTAAACAGCTTGAGAAATGGACTATGAGTACTAATAATCATTCCATTATCGGCTGTTTTGCCTATGGATCTACCTTCTTCAATCGAGCTGTTGTGCTTGAACCAACCGTTCGACCCATTAAGCTCCAATTCAGCGTACATCATTTCTGGATTAAGACCGAATTTATCCACAATGTCTCCATCGGTTGAATTTGTCGTTCCTGTAATCAGGACTTTCCCGTTTGACGATTCTCCAACTCCATAAAGCACATCAGTACCCGAGCCGCCAATTGCTCGTTCGCTAACAAGATTTCCAGAGGGGTCCAGTTGTACCAACCAGCCATCAAATGCTCCACCCTGAAAGTTAGAAATATCTCCATCGGAAGATTGAGTAGTCCCTGCTACATAGTAATTTCCTGCTATATCGGCTACATCCCAAGCCGAATCATCCGCTGACCCACCATAGGTCTGATCCCACTCGAGGTTGCCGGTATTGTCAACTTTGAATATATAATAGTCAACATTTGTAGATGGAATTGGAGTAGTGTACAAGGTATAGCCAACGCCTATGAACCCTCCATCAGCAGTCGCGTGTAGATTGCGAGCTACCTCCGAAGATAATGGTCCTCTACCGTAAGTGGTTTCATCAATGATTGTTCCGTTATTATCTAGAACGACTGTATAAACTTCTGATCTTTGAAGAATCCCATCGTCGTGACCTCCTACCAGAATGTTACCGTTTGATAGGATGTCTACTCCAAAGAATTCTTCGTCTGTGCCCGGCGTACCAAAGGTCTGATCCCACTGCAAATTACCAAGGCCGTCAACTTTCACAACCCAACCATCGCTGTTGTTAACTGAGCCTGTTGAGCCTGTTGCCACATAACCACCATCGGTTGTTTCAGCAACTCCCCAGCAAAAATCTCTATTCGGTGTACCATAATTATTCTGCCATTCTACCTCGCCGTCAGCATCAGTTTTGATAAGGTAAAAATCGTAATCTCCTTGATTAGGGACCACATCACTTGAATTGGACGTACCAGCAACAATAAATCCACCGTCACTGGTTTGAAGCGCACCGCCATAGACAAAATCATCTTGAGAACCTCCATAGGTTTTCTCAAATGTATTCGGATCGACAACACCTCCTAACTCAATTACTTCTTCACTAAAAGACTCATCAACAATGAGGTTAAAAACAATCTGACCATCTTGCAAGGAAGCGTCCACCCTTACTTTGTATAAGGTTTTTGGTTGCGGATCAGAAAGCGTGGCTGAGAAGGTTCGATCGATGGTCGTGCCATCCAATTTGATATAGCTTAGATTAACATCTATCGCAAGTGGTTCGCTTACAAAGTAACCTTCCCTGGTTTCTCCCTGAACATAGACCAGAGTGGTGCCTGTACTCATTACTGCGACCGAACTTGAGTAAGAATCGAACGTATTTACAACATCTGTTGAGTATTCAAATGACACTTTGGTATTAGCGAGTTCCGCAACAATATCGATGGTTTTAACTTCCTCTTTGTCGATCGTGAAATTAGCAGATTGTCCGTAGTAATATGGGTTGTCAAAAGCGGCTTCTTCCTCGTTATCGCTATGTGCAACTACATAATATTCGCCGGTTATCAATTCTATTTGCTGTGGTGCATCCGCCAGACGATTGTAAGAGATAACAAGCACATCATTTACATCATAAACAGAAATGCGAAATTCATCAGGGTCTCCTGTCGTTGTTCTTCCAAATGCAGATTCCTCCTCTATAGAAAGTGATACATTCATAGACAAGAATCCGGTATCTGTGGGTTGTGGCTGATCATCGTTTCGCCCACAGGCAATAGCGATGAGAGAAAGGGCAAATACCCAAGCGTGCATTTTTAAAAAGCTGGTGCTAAATTTTTTCATCTTTGAAAATCTTTTTAGTAAAGTGCAAAAAGTAGATTTTTTACAAAAGCAATAGTTTGTGAATGATGGTTTTAGTTTGTGAAGTACTTGATTCCCTTTGTGAACCCTTGGTGAGTGGTGAGCAAAACATTGACTCTCTCAACGGTAGTTTAGAATAGAGTCCAGTTACCAGAGAATTACAAGTGGGTCATTTTCCATCAGGAAGTAAATAAGACTACTCCTGCTTTATCCCTGCCTCATGATTCCGTAGCTTCTTATCAGGATCTACTGTATACACTGTGTCTGCAGTGAGAACTCTCCTCTCAATTAACTCAGATAGGTCCGGCTGACCAGCCTTCACCCAGCAACTCATCCAGAAGTCCCCTACCATTTTTATTGAGGCACGCATTCGCCGCTCAACCATTCCATTCAGTTTGCGATGATAGTCCTCGGAGAAATCATACGAGTAGGTTCGTATGGTGGAGTTTCCACGCTCTTCGTACCCATACTTCTTCGAATCAGGATGCTTTTTGGTCAGTTGAGCTTCGAATAGTAGTACCGAGTCCAACGCATGATGCGCATTGGTCACCGCTTCCCATGCATACAGCTGAAGGTTTTCAACATACGCTGCCTGACCAGTTAAGAGATCATACTCACCGAAAAACAACTCCGGAAGTCTGGATTCCCAAAAACCATGAATACCATACTGTCCGCTCAGCTGACCGTTGTAATTCTCTGTCGTATGGAGAGGCACGTTTGCGTCAGCAATGTAATGACCAAGGTCTGCAGATAATTTCAAGACCTGCTCCACCTCTTTGTTCTTAAATGCGTCGGTCAGCCAAAAGCTTACCCTGCCGATGTGATAAGGAACCACCCCGTATGCCAGAAGGGTATCTTCCGTATACTGCTCCACGGCATCTTTCCAGTATCGAGGCATTTTATACACCGCCGAATCCCCATACACGTCCAGGTCAATGTAATGTCTGGAAGCCTCTTCTTCCACTGCGTACCTTCGCTTGTCCGGATTAACCGCCTTTTCAGTTAGAAATTGGATGTGATGCTTGTAAAAGCCGATCATTTCTGGTGGCAAGGTGAAAACCGCCAGTCGATTGATCTTTCGATGTGCAAAGAACCCCCACCCCTCACCAAACACTGGGTTGAGCAAAATCAAGAAAGTCACGAGTACACGCATTTATCATATTTAAATAATGTATCAACAAACTACATTTGAGAATTGGCTTTCCAGTGTCATTCCAGTCTACACCTAGTCAGCGTAGGGAATGGAACATTCTTTGATAAGCCCACGCAAGTCCAAGATTGCCTCATTTTGTTGGCAATGACAGCTCCAGACTCAATTTCCTCAGCAATCATAGCTCGACCGCACACTTGCCAGAAGGCAAATAGAAATCGTTAAAAGTGTGCTTTAAGGTTCAAAAGAAAATTCAGCAATCATTTTTTCATTTCGAACCAAAACTTCTATCTTTGCCGTCCGAAATTTTCAGAACATAGAAAAGCATTATGGCAAACCATAAATCTGCATTAAAAAGAATAAGAGGCAACGAAGCAAAAAGGCTGAGAAATAAATACCAGCACAAGACCACTCGTACCTTTATCAAAAGACTGCAAACCACGACTGATAAAAAGCAAGGTGAAGAACTTTTGCATCAGGTGTTGGGTATGGTGGATAAGCTATCCAAGAAAAACATCATCCACAAAAACAAAGCAGGTCACCTAAAGTCGCAGCTTACAAGACACGTAGCGAGCCTGGCTTAAGAAATAAAAGCACTACATCGAGTATACCCTGTGCATACAATGCATGGGGTTTTTTATTTTACGCCGTGCTATGGAAGGAAGTCGAATGACCATAAAAAGCTGGGCTGAGCAAGATCGTCCAAGAGAGAAGCTACTCCTCAAGGGGAAAGCCGCATTGTCTGAAGCAGAACTGATCGCCATCTTACTGGGTTCCGGAAACAAAAAACAAACAGCAGTTGAGTTAGCACAGCACATTCTCAATCACTGCGGAAATAATCTGAATACCCTTGCACGACTTTCAACAAAGGACCTTCAAAAATTCAAGGGGATCGGAGAAGCAAAAGCCATATCCATTGTGAGTGCATTGGAAATTGGCCGACGAAGAAAGAACACGGACCCTGACCTGAAGGCCAAAATACATTCTTCGCAGGACGCTTTCGAATTTATCAAGTCGGACCTCATGGACCTGAACCATGAAGAGTTTTGGATTATTCTCCTCAAAAGGAGCAATGAGGTTATTTTAAAGCAAATGATCAGCCAGGGTGGAGTTTCCGGAACGGTGGTAGATGCTAAAATCATTTTCAAGAAAGCACTGGAAGAAATGGCCAGCGGCCTCATCTTAATTCACAATCATCCGAGTGGGAATCTGCAGCCTAGCAATGAGGACATTGCGCTAACTAAAAAAATCCAGAACGGTGGTAAATCTCTCGACATCAATCTGCTCGATCATTTGATCGTTGCCGACAACTCCTTTTACAGCTTTGCAGACGAAAATAGGTTGTGAGTTTGGTGTAAGACCTTAACCTTCCTTGTCATGCTGACTCGATTAGCATCTTACCTCAAAAAATAAAGATACCGTGTCAAGCACGGCATGACACAAAAAGATGGCAGATGAAATAAATTCAGCATGACATAGTTAATGTGAACATTCCTTTCACCAGCACGTCACCCTGAACTTGTTTCAGGGTCTTCCTTCACCTTCTACCTCGAAGTATCTCTCTCAGCAATCCAGACCGGATGGGAAGCGGCACGAAGTAAGCCTGCCTCGTCGCAGGCAGGCGGACAGCCGGGATAATAGTAGCTAGAAGCTCATACCCTTCTCTCCAAATAATTTAAAACATTAACATTTGCCTAAACGATTTTGCGATTTCCAAAGAAACTCAAACTAGCATACATTTGTTACGAACCTTACCGAAACGTATGGATAAATATTCTTATATCGCCAACGCACATGGCAACTACATAGACGAGCTTTTCAAGTCTTACAAAGAGGATCCAAACAGTGTTGATGAATCCTGGAAAAAGTTTTTTGAGGGATTCGAGTTTGCACAAACGAACTATGGAGAAGCTGGAGCGGAGATTGCCACCCCAAAGGAGACGGCGGTCAGAAACCTGATTTACAGCTACCGATCGTTTGCTCATCTGATATCTGATACGAATCCGGTCAGAACCAGAAGGAAGCACATTCACAAGCTGGCACTTTCTGATTTTGGCCTGTCAGATGCTGATTTAAACACAGAATTCGAGGTTGGGTCTGAAATTGGCCTTGGCAAGGCTACTCTGAGCACCATCCTAAACAAGCTAAAAAAGGTTTACTCCGGCCACATCGGATTCGAATACACGCACATTCGTGATTCGGATGTTCAGGAGTGGCTAAGGAGCAAATGTGAAAACGAAGGAGCCAATATTAATCCATCCAAAGAAGGGAAACATCAGATTCTTTCCAAGCTAAATGAAGCTGTAGTATTTGAGAATTTCCTTCATACAAAGTTCTTGGGGCAGAAGCGATTTTCACTGGAAGGTGGCGAGAATACCATACCTGCTTTGGACACCATTATCCATAAAGCTGCAGAACTGGGTGCGGAGGAAGTAATGATTGGAATGGCACATAGGGGCCGTTTGAACGTACTTGCAAATATCATGGGCAAGACATACGAAGAGATTTTCAGTGAATTTGAAGGAAACGTGGAGGTCGACCTCACCATGGGAGATGGAGACGTAAAATACCATTTGGGCTATTCTTCTCATCTGGATACTTCCGCTGGAAAGAAAATATATGTCAAATTAGCTCCTAACCCATCACACCTTGAAGCGGTCGACCCGGTAGTTCTGGGATATACGAGAGCGCAGATCGATGATGAATACAGAGGCGACACGTCAAAGGCGATACCTATACTCATTCATGGCGATGCTGCCGCCTCAGGACAGGGTATTGTGTACGAGTGCATCCAAATGTCCCTGCTTGACGGGTATCAGACTGGGGGCACCATCCATTTTGTGATCAACAATCAGGTTGGATTCACTACGGATTTCGACGATGGCCGATCAAGTATTTACTGCACCGATCTTGCTAAGATTGTGGATGCCCCTGTGCTACATGTCAATGGGGATGATGCTGAAGCTATTAACTTCTGTGCAAACCTTGCCATCGAATACCGACAAAAATTCAAAAAGGACATTTTCATTGATATGCTTTGCTACAGAAGGCATGGACACAATGAAAGCGATGAACCGAAGTTTACTCAGCCGAAACTTTACAATACAATTGCAAAGCATCCGAATCCGCGAGAAATCTACGTAAAGCAACTAACTGAGCGTAAAGATTTGGATGCGGCGGCTATCGAGAAACTAGATAAAGATTTCAAGGCCCAACTACAAACACGATTGGATGAAATCAAACAACATCCCCTCCCCTACAAACCACAGAAAATAGAAGAGGAATGGCACCATTTACGAAGAGCCACCGCGAAAGATTTCGACAAGTCTCCTGATACAAGTATCTCCGAGGCACTCCTGAAAAAAGTTGCCAAAGCAATTACTGAGTTACCAAAGGGATTTAAACCGCTTCGACAGATCGAGAAATTACTCAAGGACCGGAATGCGAATTTCTTCGAGAAAAAGGAATTGGGATGGGCAGATGCTGAGCTTTTGGCGTATGGATCAGTTTTGGCAGATGGCAAAATTTTCCGAATGTCTGGTCAGGACGTGAAGCGTGGAACGTTCTCACATCGTCATGCCTACTTCTTTGACTCAAACACAAATGAGCCATTTAGTGGCTTGAACAATGTAGCACCAAAGCAGGAGCCTTTTAGAATTTACAATTCGCTCTTATCGGAATATGGTGTACTTGGCTTTGAGTATGGATATGCAATGGCTACACCAAATGCACTAGTGATCTGGGAGGCGCAATTTGGCGATTTTGCAAACGGCGCTCAGATCATGATTGACCAATTCATCATGAGTGCGGAAAGTAAGTGGCAACGAATGAATGGACTGGTGATGCTACTACCTCATGGTTATGAAGGTCAGGGGCCGGAACACTCAAGTGCCAGAATGGAGCGCTTCCTTCAAATGGCAGCAAATGAGAATATTATTATCGCGAATCTGACTACATCGGCCAACATCTTCCATTTGCTAAGAAGACAGGTTACCTGGGAGTTCAGAAAGCCAGCGATTGTTTTTTCTCCAAAATCGTTGCTTAGACATCCGGGTGTTGCTTCACCATTGAAAGACTTCACCGCTGGTAAGTTTCAGGAAATGATACCTGATAGCTATGTGACAGCGAAGAGTGTTAAGAAAGTACTCTTCTGTACAGGAAAGGTATACTTTGACCTTTTAGAAGAACAGCAAAAACGTAAGTCCAAGAATATTGCTGTAGTCAGAATAGAACAAGTGTATCCGTTCCCTCAGAAGCAGGTGGAGGCACTGATTAAGAAATACGCCAATCCGAAATTAGTTTGGGTACAGGAAGAGCCAAGGAACATGGGAGCGTGGAGCTTCTTACTTAGCAGCGTGGATCTAAAGTTGGAAGTTGTTGCAAGAAAAATCGGCTCTTCCCCGGCTACTGGTTTTGCGAAAGTGCATAAGCGAGAGCAAGCGGAGTTGGTCAAAAAAGCATTTGACCTGAAACCAGCGTAACGCTGGACCCAATAAAAAACTTTGATTTTCTAAAAATTAGAGGAACAGATTGAAAGAGTTAATAAAAAGACATAAAGAGTAAAGAAAATGAGTCTTGAAATGAAAGTGCCGACCGTCGGCGAATCAATTACAGAAGTAACCGTGTCATCATGGTCAAAGAGTGATGGAGACATTGTCGAAATGGATGAGGTGATTTGCGAACTAGAATCAGACAAAGCGACTTTTGAAGTCACCGCTGAAGCTGCAGGAAAGCTATCCATAAAAGCTCAGGAAGGAGACACCTTAGAAATAGGAGCTGTACTCTGCGAAATAGATGAAAGTGCCGGTGGTGGAGCTTCGAAGGCTGCTGAAGCAAAAGAGACGGCCGCACCGGCTTCTGAGGCAACGGAAGCAAAAGCTACAGGTGAGGTTCTTGAGATGAAAGTCCCTGCCGTCGGAGAATCTATCACAGAAGTAACACTTTCCACCTGGCAGAAAAGCGATGGTGATTTTGTTGAGCTAGATGAAAATATTGCTGAGATTGAGTCAGACAAGGCCACCTTCGATCTCACAGCTGAAGCGCAAGGAACTCTGCGGATTGTTGCGCAGGAAGGAGACACATTAGAGATTGGCGCATTGATCTGCAAGATTGAAGTGATGGATGGAGCACCGGCAGCTGTACCTGCCGAATCGGCTCCGCCAGCAGCCGCCGCACCAAGCGGCTCGGAGTCCTACGCAACTGGTCATGCTTCGCCTGCAGCAGCCAAAATCTTAGATGAAAAAGGAATGTCAGCTGCAGATGTTAAAGGAACCGGAAGAGATGGTAGAATCACTAAAGAAGACGCCGCGGGTGCACAAAAATCTACTCCTGTAGCGGCTGAGGAAAAACCAGCGGCTCCGCAATTTGAGGCACCAACATTTGGTGGTGGAGTGACTCGCGATCAGCGACGGGAGAAAATGTCTTCTTTGCGAAAGACTGTTGCAAGAAGATTGGTTTCCGTGAAAAATGAAACAGCCATGTTGACCACCTTTAATGAGGTGAACATGAAGCCTATCATGGATATTAGAAAGAGATACAAGGAAGAGTTCAAGGAGAAGAATGAAGTCGGCCTTGGCTTTATGTCCTTCTTTACAAAGGCATGCTGCGTTGCCCTGCAGGAGTGGCCGGCAGTAAATGCAATGATTGACGAAAATGAAAAGGTCTACAATGACTATTGTGATATTTCAATAGCTGTATCTGCACCAAAAGGATTGGTAGTTCCGGTAATTCGAAATGCCGAATCGATGAACTTTGTTCAGATAGAGAAGGAAGTGATAAGATTGGCTACAAAGGCGAGAGACAACAAACTAAGCATTGATGAAATGCAAGGTGGAACATTTACCCTCACCAATGGTGGAGTTTTTGGTTCGATGATGTCTACCCCTATTATTAACGCTCCACAATCAGCAATCCTGGGAATGCACAACATCGTGCAGCGTGCAGTAGTGGAAAATGGAGAAGTAGTAGTCCGACCGATGATGTACGTAGCTCTATCCTACGATCACCGAATTATTGACGGAAGGGAATCAGTTAGCTTTTTAGTGAGAGTGAAACAGCTACTGGAAGATCCGACTAGACTCCTGTTAGGAGTCTAGATTTTGGTAGCTGGTATTTGGAATGCATGATTTTAAAAAATTAGATGTCTGGGAGAAATCAATGAAATTAGCGGAGGAAGTGTACAGTATTACAAATCAATTTCCTGATGGTGAAAAATACGGATTGACTTCTCAAATGAGAAGGTGTTCAGTATCGATTCCGTCAAATATTGCTGAGGGAGCAGGACGAAACGGAGATAAAGAGTTTGCGAATTTTTTGTCTATTTCTTTAGGATCCGCCTTTGAGCTTGAAACTCAGCTTCTGCTCTCTGCCCGATTGAAATTTGTTGAAGAAACTATTATAGAAAATATTCTTGTTGAGTTAGATTCAATTTGCAAGATGCTTCATGTTTTAAAAAAGCGTCTTACTAAAATCTAACTACCAAGAGCTAAATACAATATTATGGATTATCAGGTTGTAGTAATTGGTTCAGGTCCCGGCGGATACGTTGCGGCCATTCGATGTGCACAATTAGGATTGAAAACGGCGATCATTGAAAAGTATGATACGCTGGGTGGCACGTGCCTTAATGTTGGTTGTATTCCTTCCAAAGCACTTCTGGATTCGTCTGAGCATTTCCATAATGCTGAACACACGTTCACAACACACGGAATTGATATTCCCAAACCAAAGGTGAACCTGAAGCAAATGATTGGCCGTAAGGCGGATGTTGTGAAGCAGAACGTTGAAGGTATTGACTACCTGATGAATAAGAATAAAATTGACGTCTTTCATGGAATGGGAAGTTTCGTTGACAAAAACACCATCGAAATAGTTGGTAAGAAAAAGCAAAAAATCACTGCGGAAAAAGTAATCATCGCGACTGGTTCTAAACCGGCAAGCTTACCATTTATTAAGCTCGACAAGGACAGGGTAATCACGAGCACTGAGGCACTTGAATTAAAGGAGATTCCAAAACACATGATCATTATTGGTGGTGGTGTAATAGGTGTAGAACTGGGTTCTGTCTATGCAAGGCTCGGTTCGAAAGTGTCGGTTGTTGAATTTCTCGATAGCATCATCCCTACTATGGATGGTACCATGGGAAAAGAGTTACAGAAATCCTTAAAAGGAATTGGCTTTGAATTCTACTTGGGTCACAAAGTCACAGCAGTTGATAAAAAGGCTAAAACAGTTACAGTCAAAGCAGAGAATAAGAAAGGCGAAATTGTGGACCTCAAAGGGGACTACTGTCTCGTATCGATAGGTCGAAGGCCATACACCGATGGACTTGGGTTGGAGAACGCTGGGGTGAAAATGGATG
>JBDVJN010000053.1:0-17393 GCA_039961455.1 Cyclobacteriaceae bacterium
CTACCCAAGACTTCTGAATTTGGTAATATGTACTGATTGGTGCGGTCCTGAAAGAAATAGACCCCAGACAACTTATGGTCGTACGTATTTGCACTGTAACCAGTAGTAGCAGTGATACTGAATTTATTTAGAAAGACCTTAACTGGATTTCGATAAATATTGTATTTCTGATAAATATCTTGCCCCATCAGCGCCTGGCTAAAAACCAGTCCCAGAAATATAAATAGATATCGTTTTAATCGGTTGACCAAATTCAAGCTCAAAAATAGGGATTAATCAAACCTTGTGATATCAAAAACCATGGGGGTATAGGGAGCCACACGCAAAACATAGTCTGGAATGATGTCATCATCAATAAGATCCGCTGTTATAGATCGAGGAATAATCAGCGCACTCTCTCTGTATCCTTGAGAAGAAGGAACAATAATAAGTGCGCGCTCATTTGGCGCCATTAAGCTCAACCCAAACTCGAATCCCGGTATTAGTAGCCTTGGTTGATCAGATCCCAGGATAAACTGAAAATTGCTTTTCGAATCAAAGGTGGTGGTGTTTAGAAAAGAAGCGGTGTAGCTAAGAATAACGGTTTCTCCATTCACGGCAAGAGGTCCGAATCCTTTTACAATTCGCTTGTACGCAACTCCAGAAGCGAAGGTTTGAACTGAATTGAGTGGATTTACAACCGTATCATTGAGATTTTCGCTTGCAATATAGTTGACGATATCAGCTGTCTCCTGAGCGTAGACGGACACTTCATTTTGCACTCTTACTACTTCTACTTCGAGTAAACTGATTGTGTTTGGATTAATAGCTCCGGAGGTGAGATCTTGATATCCAAGAACAGGTGGAACAATAATGTTGAATGTTTCACCTTCATTCATGAAGGCCAACCCGATATCTAACCCAACCGGGTAAACTGCCGAAACTCCCTGTTTCAATACAAGCGAATCTCCATCATTGCGTTGATGACTGGCAATTACATTTCCACTTAGATCGCTCAGCGTATAGTAGATTGAAACAACACTCCCACTGGTAACTGCAATCCCGGTAGGATTTTCAGCCGTAGCGTAGTAGTAAATACCACTAGCATCAGCAGTGGCAGAATCAACGTTCATCGTATCTAGCCAAGCGATAATTGTTGTATCTACATCTGTCAATGTAACGTCGTCTTTACTGCATGCAATGACGATTATAAACAGAGCCCCTACACAAAATTTTCGCATCACCTTCCCAACGAAATATGGATCAAAAGATTACTTAAATGTCTGAGAAAACATTTGAAAAACTACCAAATTATCTAGTCCCAGTTTCTCCCCAATCAGAAGCATACTTTGGTATTCAGATTTTCCTATTTGATGGTCTTTATTGATTATATCTTCCTCATTTTCCAGAAAAAAACTGGCAATGAAACGGATTAAGATATGTGGCGCATTGAGTACCTCTTTCCTATAGGCTTGATAGTCTACATCTCCTGTGGTGTCAATCTTTCGCTGACTTACATTCCCCAGATCGCAAGCCGTATTAATGGCCGTCTGCAAGACACCAAAGAACTTATCAGACCAGTTGAAGTAGTTTTTGATAAGGAATTTCATAGCATAGACCACAGGGTCCTTTTTCATGAAATACCCTCCCTTAGAGAGTTTTCTTGCTTTTTTGTTAAGCGCAATTTCCTCAAAGAGACTGATCGTTCCATCTGCGAGTGCAATTCCGATGGTTGGTGCCATCATTATCAATGAAAAAAAGTCATGGTCATTGATCTCTAAATATGGGGCTTCTGTTTTCAGAAAGTCCCTCTTCAACTCCTGGGCAGCTTCCAGTATTACTGGATTCTCGACCATGGTTTCGATTTCGTATTCGGTAAACATTAGTTGGCGCGCTTGTGATTTGAAAGCTCAAAATACAACCTTTTGCGGAATTTGGGAAATAGGATTTAAAGAACAATCACTAAAAAGCTACTTCGCTCTCCAGTGATTGATAACTATGAAATTGCGTCACTCCCTTCTTGCCTATGAAAGTGAACTTCTCCGACGCTTCGCTCCTTGGACCATCCGTGTAGATTTCCACCGAATTCTCTCCTTCTTTTAAGGGAGCACGTGCATAATGGATGGAATGTGGTAGTGTTTGCCAATTCCTTGTGTCGGCTTGTTCGGAGGCCATGTTAAAGGCTCCTACTAGAAATCCAAGTGTCTCATTCTCTTTTCTCACCTGCTTTTCGATTGCCTTTTTTAACGCTACCCGTAGCAAGCCCTTTCCTAACTCTGCCAACATTCGTTCATTCAATGTTTTAAAAGCAATGGCGTTAATATCTTCACCCTTCTCCAGCGTGTAATAGTCTCCATTAACTTCTAGATCACCATAATTGAAATATGGTTCTCGTTCCACATATTTTGGAAATGCTACTCTTGTGCCGCTGAGGTCCGTGATGCTAACATCATCATCTCCATCTCCAAAATCATAGATAAATGGAAAGTTTAGCCCCAAGTCTTCATTTTCAAAAAAGACGGTACCTCCGCCTCCATCTATTGCCACAAAGGTTAGTGACCATTGGTCTTTAATCGGGGCTAACCCATTGTGCCAGAAGAATACCAGCTCACCCCCATCTGAAGGACTGTACTCATATTCATAACCAAATTTCTCCTCATAGCGATCAAGGTCCTCTGGAAAACCAGCAAGCATAGCCGTCCGCATTAGATCTTCTTTCAGTTGATCCGGTGCATCAAGACTGAACATTTCACTGTACTCAGCTTCATAGATCTCAAGCGAATTCCGGTAAGCAATGAAGGCGTTGTTGTAATCTCCGCTTGCATCGTAAATGATTCCCATCAAATTGTGAATAAAGGCATCCTTTTGATACTTGTTCTTCCCAGTGTATTTATCCCCAAGTTCAAAAAGGCGATTGTTAAGCCTTCGACACTCGATGAGAGCTTTATCGAACTGACTCATTTTGAGATAGTTAAGAGACTTGTAGTAAAGTAGCATTAGATGCTCGTGATCCTCGCCTGGATAGACAATCAGGTTAGGATTGAGCAGATATGATCCAGCAACGTTTAGGTAATTTTTCCTGTGGTCTTCGCCAAAAATGTACGCTTGCTCCAACCAGTTGTTGCTCTCTTCGTAATTGCCTAGAAGATGTGAAACGACTCCTCTGTTTGCATAGTAGAGGAATCGAGTCTTACTTCTTTCAATTTTCTTATTTTGATCCAGTACATCCTGTGCTGCCTGCAAATTCCCATTTTCAAAGTTCTTGTTGAACTCGTAGTTGAATTCATAATAGGAGGAGCAGCTCGATAATACTAGAAGCGGAACAATAATGAACCTATACAGCTTCATTGGGTATATTTCTAAGATTACTAGCTACGCTACTGCGTCAAGCTAAAGAACCATTCTCTGTCTTGACATTGTAAGCTTGTGGCTTAATAAGCTTTCTAGTTTTTGATGAATTTTTTGATTTCCTTGTCACCCAACCACACCTTCTCGTTGGTTTCAATATTGGTCAGTTCAAGGTTGACTTTGTAGCTAACTACTTTCTCCCTTTTGTAGGAATCTGTAACAGCTGTGATAATTCCAAACATCATGAAATCTGCACCTAGTTCTTTTCCCCACTTGGCTTGCGTTTCGGGTGACGAGTACTCACCTTGATCAGCGCGCTCTTCTCTTAGTTTCTCTCTGAACTCTGCGTTCGATACTACCCGCACAAATCCAGTGTTTATAAACTGTCTTTCAATGTCTTTGATGAAGGTTTCAGCTTCTATGTGTTCACTACTCTTGTTTTGAACATAGCCTACAATGACTGTGGGCTTTTTGTCTTCTTTAAGTCTGAACTCAGAATGCCACGGTCTGTTTGTTACATCCTGAATCATTTCTTCTGCTACCAATTTTGAATCGGTATCATTCCATCTTCCGCTAAGATCTATCTGTTGATCGGGGCTTACTCTTGTGACTTGCCTGTTGCAGCCAAAAGCTAAGACGGCGATTGAAACTATGGTGGTTATTTTGATTGTATTCATTGTCTTCTATTTTGATTAGCAAAGTAAAAACAAATCCCATGCCCAAATTGAACATGGGATCAAAAAGCTTCTTACTTCTTAAAAATAAATCTGGTTATAAACAGGCCATTGCCATCCGACTTCCCGGCATCACTTTCTACACCGCTGGTAACAAAAGCCAATTCCCATCCTTCCTCTGTCATTTTATTTAGTTTGGATGAGATCAAAGCATCATTTGATGCTATGTTTTGAAAGTTGATTCCTGCGAGGCTATAAAAGTTGAGTAATTTGGATTCTGCAAATTTGTCAATTTTAGCGTCGCCTCTTTTTACATCTTTCTGAGCACTCTTCTTTCCATCTGTTCTTTCTGTGGTAAATGTGTTTATATCTAAACTGCCCTTATTCTCAACCATTCGAGATCGTCCTAGTCCGCCTGGAACAATTGACTCTACAACGGTGATTACTTTAAACTCTTGAGCATATGATACAGTGCTTACGGCTACCGCAAACAGAATCATTAATAGGGATTTTTTCATGTGTTAGTATTTATTTAAGTGTTTAGTACAAAGTAAACAGGCACAACCCTAAAGGTTAGAAGTCTGCTGAAATGCGGAAGTTCAAAAACCTTGCCGATAATGAATTGGGTATTGCCAGTTGACTTCCCCTAATGTCCTGAATCCAGGAGTATGAAAGGGTATTATCAGCCCCTAGTGCATTCAAGACCTCGGCTCTTAACCATAAGATTTTCAGATACTTATTCTTTTTTAATTCCAGAGATTTGGAGAACCCGATATCTACGCGAAAAAACTCATCACCGGAAAAAATATTTCTTGCATTAATTTCATTTGGAGGTCCAAGCGGGTAACCTGAGCCAAATATTGAATTGACATAGACGCGTACTGAGGGGTCGTTAGGCATATGATCTTCGAAGTAAAACGCAAGGTTAATTCGTTGATCACTTGGACGGCGTATGTAGTTCTTCTCGTCTTCTTCCAGGTCCTCTCTGGTATTCAGTATTCCTAGGCTAAACCAGGACTGCGATCCACGGATAAACTCACCATTTAGACGAAAGTCGAATCCGTATGCGAAAGCTTCTGCATTGTTCTCAGCAAAATACCTGAGACGGACGTTGTCAATGTCATAAGGTATCACATTTTTCATTTTCTTGTAGTAGCCTTCTGAGGTAAACAGAAAGGGTCTACCCCACCAATTAAATAACCTTTCAACTCCCATAATAAAATGAGCAGATTGCTGGGCCTTGACATCATCTCTGATATTTCCATCCAGATCTCTGAATTCCCTGTAAAAAGGCGTCTGGCTGTATTTTCCAATTGATACTCGAAAGGAAGTCGCTCTTTCCCAGTTTGGTTTATGTCTGTAAGTCAATCGTGGGCTTATGAGCATTTCACCTGTGAAATCCATGTAATTCACACGGGCACCTAAATTAAATGCATGAGCTGAGTCTTTCGAAAATATGGTCGACTGAAGATAACCTGTGTAGGTTTGAGTGGTAAGGTCTAGTTCATTGAATACACTTCTAAGGACGTTGGTGTTGGGGTCCGCAGGATTGATAATAAACCCTGCTGAGTCCAAATAAGCATATTCGTTGAGTTCGTCATCAATTTGGTTCTGACTGAAACCGGCACCCCATTCCAATAAAATCCAATCGCTGAGTAGTAGCTCATTTCGCAATTCGAGATTGATAATGGTAGCGTCTAGTTTGTTTCGTCCGTAATTGAAATTGGTACCAATGCCTCTTGTGATCACGCAATCATTAAAACTATTGGAGCCAGGATTGTTATCAACATCGCAAATTCGGTAGGCTCCCTCAACATTATAAAATTCCCGTTCTGTGGTACGAACACCTGAGGCAATAAGTCTGCTTAGAAACTGGTTCGACCATTTGTGGGAAAAATTGAATCCTGTCTGATAGGTATCGTAATTGAGTAATTCCCGACCCTCAAACGCAGTCTGGATACGTAGGGACTCTGAAACGGATCCAAAATCTGTGGTCTGTGATTCGGGGAGCGTTAAGTATCTATTCCTTCCATATGACAAGAGCCAGTTCAGTTTTGTCCTATTCACCTGCTGACTCTTCTTGGATAGATCAAACGTGAAGAATGCCTGAGCATCTGAGTATGAAGGTAAATACTGCCCTTTTGTTTCCAGGGTCCCCAGCAAATATCGGGTATCACTGTGTCGTGCGCCAAAAAGGTATTTGACTCGATCAGATAAGCGGTTTCCAACATACATAGAACCTCCAAGAAGACCAAAATTCAAACTCCCATGATAAGACTCCGGTTCCTTATACAGTATGTTCAGCGATGAGGACAGTTTGTCTCCGTATTTGGACTCCCACCCACCAGCATAGAAACTGATGTCCTTGACTAAATCTGAGTTTACAAAACTTAAACCCTCCTGGCGACCGGCAGTGGAGAGAAAGGGACGGTACACTGGAATGTCATTGACGTACACAAGATTTTCATCAAAGTTCCCTCCTCGTACATTGTAGCCCGAGGACAATTCATTATTTGCTGCGACACCAGGTAGTGTAACCAGGACCTTGCTAAAATCACCAGAGGCCGATGGCAAGTTCTGCGCAGCACGGGAAGCAATTTTTGCTGCTGGATCAAGTGCATCTCTCTCTGTTTCGCCTACTACTTCTACTTCATCAAGTTGAGTGTCTTGCCCAATTAGTCGCACTGACAAATTCTGTGTGCGACCAGCTTGTACATTTATCTGAACTTCTCTCGATGCATACTGAATGTGAGAAAAAATCAGCACATCTGGGCCATTGGGTAGGCCAATTTCAAACTGACCATCAATATTGGAAATAGTCCCAATTCTATTGTCAGATTTGAGAATGATGTTTACTCCCGGGATTGCTTCGCCATTCTCGTCCGATATCAGTCCCTTTATTAGTCCTGGCGATTGGCCAAGTGTTGTGAAACATGCTATCAGGCTGAAGATTGCGAAGAAGTGCCTCAAAGGTTAGGCAGATTTAAGGTTGCTAATCGTCTGTGCCGGATCATCGGATTTAAAAACAAAACTTCCTGCTACCAACATGTCCGCACCAGCTTCGAAAAGCTGACCTGCATTTTTGTCTGTCACTCCACCATCTACTTCAATAAGAATGTCTGAGTCGATCGTGTCAATCATTGACCGTAGCTTCCGTACCTTCGAAAAGGTTGTCTCTATAAACTTTTGGCCACCAAACCCTGGGTTAACTGACATTAGAAGTACTAAATCAAGGTAAGGTAAAATTTCCTCCAAAACGTCGACGGGGGTATGTGGGTTCAACGCTACTCCTGCCTTTGCACCTAGCTCTTTTATTCGTGATACCGTGCGATGCAGGTGATTATGTACTTCGTAGTGAACGCTGATAATTTCCGCTCCTGATTTGATACAGTCTTCCAGATAAGGGTCAGCGTTCTGAATCATCAGATGAAAGTCCATTGGTTTCTTAGAATGCTTATGCATTGCCGCACATACAGGAAATCCATAGGAGATGTTAGGCACAAAAACGCCATCCATAATATCAATGTGGACATAGTCTGTCTCACTATTATTGAGCATCTCTATATCTCGCTGTATGTTCGCAAAATCAGCAGCTAAGACGGAAGGAGCAATAAGTCTGTTCATCGGAAATTAATCAGTTTAACTACCTTTTTTTCAGTAGCGTATTGCAAGGATAAGAAATATAGGCCTTCTTGAATATCTTCCAACGTAAACTCTACAATTGTACTTGGTTCGGAGATGGAAATTGAGTCCCGAAGGATTGATTTGCCCTCACTGTCTATTATTTCAACCGCTAGTGGACTGCTCATTGCAGCGTCAATCTTTAGGTATAGTTTTTCGCCCTGAAAGGGATTCGGATAGACCGTGATTTTTTCTGAGAGAATATCTGAAGTGCTCAAAACTTTTCCATCGACCGCAAAGGTGTAAAATGGCACTCCGTGTCCGACTAAAGTATCGGGACTATGAGCATTGTGAGATCCTGACCTGATTGCATTCATCACCTCTTGATTTGTCCAGTCAGGATTTGCCTGCCATATGCCAGCCACAAATCCTGCAATTTGTGGGGAAGCAAAGCTTGTTCCATTTCCTCTTGTAATACTACCTGTCCCCCTAATAATTGCAGTACCCAGGCCCATGGCACTAACGTCTGGCTTAATTCGACCATCAGAACTTGGGCCTAGCGAACTAAAGGGTGTCCACGAGAAATCAGGATTTACGCTGCCAACGGTCAAAATATCAGGTGCGTCGGCCGGAGGCGTAATATATCTCCAACCAGACGGCGGATTATCTCCATTATTTCCAGCGCTGACCACGACTACCATCCCCTTTCCTGAAGCCATTTTTGCTGCTGCTGATACGATTGTTGTTTCGCCATCCAAATCCTCATATACATAGTCGTGCTCCTGGATATCAAAATCGCGATAGCCCAATGAAGCGTTGATAACATCTGCTCCCAGGCTATCCGCAAATTCGGCGCCTAGCAACCAGTTGTATTCTTCCACTCGATCTTCACTACCTCCCTCTTCGGTAATGCATAAAATGAAATCAGCACCATAGGCGACTCCTTTGAAGTCTTCTTGATAATTAGCAGCAATGGTTGAAAAAACAGAAGTACCGTGATCTCCCATCCTAAACACATTGCCGGAGTTCTCTACAAAATCCTTTTGCGCGACAATTCTATTTTCCATCCAGAGGTGTTCGAATGGTTCGAATTCATCGACACCAGTAAACCCATTATCTAACACCGCGATCAGCATGCCTTCGCCATGAATGCCTTCTTCGTGCATTGCATCAACCTGAAGCATTGCATTTTGCAAATCGGTAGTTGAGCTGACAGATGTCGGCTCCTTGAATTCGGTCGGTGCTACAAATTCAATTTTATCATACGAGAGCCTCACTTTTGTCGCTATGAGCGTGACACTATCCACAAATGCAAGCGCTTCAATACTGACAATGTTGGACTCTTCTGTCTGCACCAGTGCACCATTGAGCCAATTTGTAGTGAAATACACATCGATACCAATGTTCGTTAAGCTATCTATATAGGCAGGGTTTACCGGGAGGTCTGTCGAGTCAAGCGAAATACTTTGATCAATTCTCCTTTGGATCGCTCTCTCTGTCAAAAAAGCGTTTGGGTTGTTGAGTGAGTATGGATAGTCTATGTCAGCTTTGTTGTTAAAATATATCATGTACCGATCCTGAGCCACTGATATGGAGGCTGAGAATATGGCGAACCACAAAACGGTGATTTTACTCATTACCTGCTTCTATTAATATTTGACTAAGAAATCTTCCAGCTTCAATTTCTCCTATTTCATTGCAATCAGCTGTGCAAAATTGTAACGTGAGATAATGCTTTTGAACGAGTCCGATACCTCTTGCATATACTTCACTTCGTTCATCTTGACTAACAATGTTAGGCTCGATATCCTCTATTATTAGACGGATATGGTCATCTAAAACCACAGAATCAATGATTGCCTCCGTAGCTGGCTGATAGTAATACGTAATTTCTGGTTTAGTATTCAAGCTGTTTCCATTCCATTCTCTTCCAAGCTCCACAGGAAACGTAAGCTTCATAAAGGGAACGCTGTTTTCGCTGATTGCCAGGTAGTTTGATGTCAGTGTGGCCGTCCAGACGGAGTCACTTTTCCACTTTTCCGTTACATCGCCTCTCTTGTCTCTTCGAATAAGATAGCTTGTCTGATCTGGAGATACCAGTGAATCAAAGATGGTTTCCCTTAATTGATAGTGCATCGTATCAAACCCTGATAGCTTGTAGTCAATCTCCTCAACGTCGTATATCCGGTACTGTCCGAGTACTATAGGATAATAGTCATATCCGAGTGTTTCATTCGTAACCTCCAATTGTTGATTGCAAGAAATCAGAATGGTGAAAACAGCTAAGCGGACGATGTTTTTCAATTCTTCGATGCTTGATGAAAACTCTGACTGATCCAACCACCGCCAATAACATCTTCTCCTTCATAGAAGACTGCAGCCTGGCCAGGGGCAATGGCACTTACACCATTACCGAAAAACACTTTCATACTATCGCCCATTTGTTCAATAACGGCCGGTGAGCCGCTATCATTGTAACGCACTTTGGTTATTGTGTCCTTTCGTTCACTTTCAATGGAGGCATACTTTTGCATGTTTAGCTGATTCACGTACATCCCATCCCGACTCAATTCATCAAAAGTTCCTAGTATAACCCTGTTCGTATCTTTCTGAATTTCAGTCACATATACGGGATAACCTAAAGCAATACCAAGACCCTTACGTTGGCCTACTGTGTAGAAGGGAAAACCCTCGTGCGTTCCAACTACTGATCCATCTTCAAGTACAAATTCACCGCCATTCACTTCCTCTTCGAGACCTTCTACCCTCCTTCTTAAAAAGCCTCTGTAATCATTGTCAGGAACGAAGCATATTTCATAGGATTCGGATTTTTGAACTAGCTCATGGAAACCTCGCTCGATAGCCATTTCTCGAATCTCTGATTTCTTTAAATCGCCAAGGGGAAATTTCGTTCTACTCAGGCTCTCTTGTGAAATTCCCCAGAGGGCATACGATTGATCTTTGTATCCATCCAAGCCTTTAGATACAACAAACCGACCATTCTCCTCTCGTATGTTAGCATAATGGCCTGTAGCAATGTAATCGCAGCCCAACTTGTCTGCTCGTCGCAGCAAAGCATCCCATTTGATGTGGGTATTGCACATGACACAGGGATTTGGGGTTCTCCCATTTAGATATTCATTGGTGAAGTGGTCGATGACGTAATCGCCAAATTCTTCTCTGATGTCGATGATATAGTGTGGAAAGCCCAGATCAACAGCGATGTTTCTCGCGTCATTGATGGAGTCAAGACTGCAACAGCCTGTTTCCTTTTTACTTCCGCCGGAGTTTTGATAGTCCCATGTTTTCATGGTCATTCCTATCACCTCGTAACCTTCTTCGTGTAGTAGTACCGCAGCGAGTGAACTGTCAATACCGCCGCTCATGGCGACTAAAATTCTTCCTTTTTTGCTCATAATTTGCTTATTGCCGGGTTCACAGCCACGGTTTACACATTGTAAAATGCAAAGATAAATAGTTTATTCGTTGATTGGTTAAATAGTTGATTGGTTACTATTCTACAGATTAACTACTCAACTATTCACTAATTCAACAACATCCACCACCATCATAAAAGAAAGTGCTTTCAGAAATCGAAAGATCTTTCCTTCCGAGCCCCTCAAGATTTCCGGCCGTCTTATCGCAAACAGACAGTGGCTGATTGTACATCAGGACATGTCCTCCATGATCATCGAAGTACTCCTCGTTTCCAGTATAGATCGCAGTGCGTCCTGTAAATACACAGGGACCATCCGAAGGCATCGGATCCTTTATGGCACAGACTTCAACACTTTCAATGAAAATTGGAGTCTCTGTATCGTAGTGCTCGGGATCAAGTATTCTATAAGGTCTTTTCGCGCGAATCTCCACTGTACCAAAACCAACTTCTGTGATCATGTCAATATACGATTGCAATGGCAAGGAGCCACTCAAACACAAACCACGAAGCTCTGGATCATTCTTTAGGTTTTCAGGCATAACGTCCTCACTAACAGGATCTGAGAGGACTAATCTTCCGTGTGGCTTAAGAACCCGGTACATTTCCTGCAAGGCCTTTTTGAGATCCTCTTCATGGAAGATATTGAATAGACAATTTTGTGCCGCTACGTCAATCGATTCATCTTCTACTGGAAGGCTAAGGGCGTCACCCTTTCTAAGGCTTACAAAATCGGATTTAAACCAATCATTGGAGTCTTCGGCAGTCTTAAAATTTTCTGCACATGCCACCAACATTTCGTCGACGACATCGACTCCTACTACTCCATCTTTCTGTCTGCTGAAGTATGAGAACTGGAGAAGCTCCATTCCGCCACCAACACCAACATAAAGAATTTTAGGATTGTTGATCAAATCACGTGGATGTACCGTACTTCCACATCCGTAGTTCATCTCTTGCATTCGCTTAGGAATGTCCAATCCAGGAAATGCCCAAATTGGTGTTGTCGTACAGCAAAGACCTATATCTGGCGTTTCGGCCGCTTTCTTATAAATGTCTTTGGTTGTTTCCAGGTATGCTTCCACTTGTGATTTATTTAGTTGCGCAATGTTAAGACAGATTTGAATAGCTATAACAGCATATTCCTGATTGAGTTATAGAATGTAACTGACACGATAAATGAATGGAAATAGGCATGGTAAAGTTCAGATTAATATGTCAGGCAGCAAACTATTCTTTTTTTTGTCAAGATGATCCTGCACATGGTTCATATTTCAGTCTGCGATTCGTTTATTTGCTCCAAAGTCAACCTTGAAGAAAGATGTCGTTAAAAACCTTTGTGAAAATTTCAAATGTCTCTAGCCTGAGTGATGCACGTTACTGTGCAGGTATGGGCGTTGATATTTTGGGCTTCAATATAGATCCCACATCCTCAGCCCAGATCGACCCCAGTGACTACAAGGAGATTACTGACTGGGTTGCCGGAGTGGAGTTTGCTGGTGAATTCGATTTGGCTAGCGCTGACGAGATAAAATCAACCATGAAAGACTATCCTATTCATTACGTTCAGGTGACAAACCTTGACGTTGTGGAAGCGGTTGGGCTTTTGGGTGTTCCAATCATATTCAAGGCACAAGTAGACTCAGACGAAGACCTGTCCAGACTAAGCACTACACTGAGCTACCTTGACGAGTTAGCCTCTATTGTGATCGTGAAGAGCGAGAATCCTGCGATGGAAGAAAAACTCGACGAAGCTATTACCTTCTACAATGGAAATGTGAAGTTGGTGATGGGATATCAGGTTAGACCTTCTGACTCCATCCACAAGTTTCCTGGCGTTGAAATGGAAGCGACAAGAGAGGAAAAACCTGGCTTCAAAGACTACGGTGAGATCATGGATGTTCTGGAAGCCCTGGACAACGACTGAAGTAGCTATAGCGAAAAGCGTTCCGTTAGCGCTTCCCTTACGCGCTCAAGTCCCTCGAGTATGTAAGACTTCCTTTCTCCAATTCCAATTCTGATGTGATGATCCATACCAAAGCAATCTCCGGCGACGATAAACACACTTTTTTCCTCGCGTAGCCATCTGGTGAGCTCCGAGGAATTAATATCAAGATCATACTTAATAAACAGCATGCCCCCGCCGAGAGGTGGAACATATTGAAACAGCTCTCCATATTGATCGAGCCAGCCTTTTACGGCAATGAGATTCTCGTTCAACATTCTCCTGTTTCGGGTTAGAATTTCGTTTCGCTTTTCTGGCCGAAGGGCTATTTCACCTAGATAGTGACTCATAATTCCTGCGGTAATTGATGTGTAATCGTGATAGCTCCAAGTATCAGCAATCAGGTCTTTTGGCCCAACCAGCCAACCGAGTCGAATACCTGGAAGTGCATATGCTTTGGAGAGTCCACCCGTAACAACTATTTTATCATGCATACCAATAAAACTAGGTGCCGTTTCACCGTTCAACTCTGCTCCACGATACACTTCGTCGCAGTATAACCATGCATCAACGCTGCTAGCAATCTCCACCAACTTCGTCATTTCATTCAGTGACAATACATAACCAGTCGGATTATTAGGATTGCACAACGCAATCATCTTTGTCTTTTCTGAAACAAGTGAGCTGAGTTCATCGAGATCAGGAGCCCAGTTATTCTCAGGCTTCAGGTGAAATGCTTTGACCTCACAATTCATTTCCAAGGCGGTGCCCCAAATCTGCATATAGTTTGGAAGCATCATGATTACTTCATCACCAGCTTCAAGCAATGAATGACATGCTACGAAATTTGCTTCAGATGATCCGTTTGTAACCAGAACGTTGTCTCGATTAGCATTGTCATACAGAGCACTGATTCGATCTCTTAACGCAATTGACCCGTTCGTTTGACCGTAGCCTAGAACTATATTGGACAGCTCTTCCATTTGATCTTCAGACAAAAATTCCTTGAGTGTAAATGGATGAAACCCACTCTCTGTCAGGTTGTAGTCTACTGTATTTTCAAAAAGGGACTGTACGCGCTCAAGTTCAAAAATTGGAATATTCATTTCTCTATTTGCTTTAAGTATTGTGAATAGACAGCTTCAGCTATCATAATATCCTGGACTGCAACTCCGGTTAAGTCGGCAACAGTAATTTGCTGATCATCAGTTCTTTGTAAAGCGCTACTTTGGATGGCGCTTCCAAGTTCGATTGGCTTCTCATTTGAAATAGCTCCGCTTTTGGCAGCCTGATAAATCTCGCCTCTTACTTTGCTTTGTGGAAGACTGTCAGCAATCACGATATCTGCTTTTTTCAAAATATTAGCATCTAACTCTTGCTTCTCAGCGGTATCGGAACCGACTGCAGTTATATGGGTTCCGGATCGAATGTCATTCTCATGAAGCAACGGCTCTTTTGAAGGCGTTGTCGTCACTATCAGGTTAGCGTTTGCGGCAAGCTCAGCTGGACTACTTGCCAAATGCACATCCAACTCCTGCTCGAGCTCTCCCATCATCGATTTAACTTTTTCCACATTTCTGCCCCAAAGCCAAACGGAGGTACATTCAGTTTCCTGTATCAAAAAGCCTAGTTGAAGTCTGGCCTGAATTCCAGCACCCAGAATACCAACGGAAGTGATGCTTTTAGGAGCGAAGTATCTGGCCACCAGTGCTCCGGCGGCAGCCGTTCTAAGATCGGTCAGTTTACCATTGTCTAATAGAATTGCCTTGGTCTCACCTGTTTTCTGACTAAAGAGCAGCATCATTCCCTGACTGGATGGAATATCCTTCGCAGTGTTACTGGGAAAACCGGAGGCAATTTTGATTGTGTAATTATTTCGATTTTTTATGTAGCCGTATTTGATATGTGTTTCTCCCGGCGGTTCTTCAAACAATAATTCTCCAACTGGAGGAACAACCGTGTTTCCATTGCTATACTGGATAAACCCTTCCTCCATTGCCTTCACAAGGTCTACTTGTTTTACAATGTCTAGAATCTCCTTTTCCTCAATAACTGTCACCATAGTCAGCTAGAATTTCAGTTAACAAACCCATGTTGATTTTCTTTCCTGTCACTACCACCACCACATTTTTTCCTTCGTATTTACGGGAGTTTAGTAATGTGGCCACTGAAAGTGCGGCTCCCGGCTCAATAATGGTCTGATGATTCTTGGCCATAAATGCGATGGCTTCTTTTATCTGCTCTTCTGTGCAGAGGTCAATACCATGAAGGAGTTGGCTGCATATTTCAAAAGTAAGACTGCCTTCCTCTATGCCACCTGCGGTAGCATCAGATATTGTCTTCAGATCCGAGGGGTCTACAATATGTCCACTCTCTATGGAGTGGTACATTTCTGCCGCATTCTCTGGCTGACTTCCAATCACCTGAACATCTGTGGAAGGGTTGAAATAAGATGCCAATCCCGAAATAAGACCACCACCTCCTATTGGACACATTACAACATTTACATCTGGCACCTGCTCTTCAATTTCAACTCCTATTGTTCCCTGCCCTTTTATGATCTCGGGATCATTGTATGGGTGGATGAGTACACCGCCGATATCTTTCGCATACTCAGCCGCTTTCTGCTCTGTTTCCATACTCCTAGCGCCAAAATACCGAATGTCGACACTGTACTGCTCTAAAGCCTTGACTTTCGCGGGACTTGCTCCCTCAGGCAGAAAGAGCACACTTTTCATGCCTCTGGCGTGTGTCACGTGGGCAAATGCTGCTGCATGATTACCGGTAGAAGCGGCAACTTGCGTCTTCGCTTGATCTTCAGGAGAAAGACTTAAAATTTTAGCTAGTGCTCCTCTTAACTTGAAGGACCCACTGTTCTGCAAGCACTCCAGTTTGAGATGGACTTTGGCTCCTGATATCTTACTCAACTCATGTGAATAAATCGCAGGAGTTTCCATCAATTGATCACGGATCCCAGAATATGTGTTGATTATATTTTCTCTACTTATCATCGTTCGTTTTCATCATTATTGGTGACCTGATACTTTTTGATTTCCTCCACCGTCATCCAGTGAATGCTGTCGGCAGAGGCAGCTTCTAAAGTATACCAATAGAATTCCAATGGTATGCTCATTTCTTCATAGTAGTCAAGATAGATTTCATGAACTTCATCTTCTCTTGGATATTCTGTTGCCATTTTATCACCGCCTCCCCATGAATGAACACCGATTTTCGCCGTTTCATGAGCATTCCTTTTGACTCCCGCCAAGAACATATCTGTTCCACCTGAAGCAATCATACCACCTTCTGGTACATAGGTGTTAATCTTATTCTTTCGTATTTCTCTAGAGGCCAGAAGGTTTGCCTCGTCGTCAATAGAGCCTGGTACATAGTTCATTACCAAAGTTGTAATTTCAGGGTGTGCCTTTAGTAGCTCCTCCATATCAGTCAATGTACCCTTGTAAATATCTCCATTCATAAAAACAGTATCTCCAGAAACTTCTCCATCCTTAAAGCTAAAATTCGCAGCTTGGGCTCCATCGGTCCATAAGTAGAATCGCTGTCCCCAGGCTGAATCAAACAACAGTTCAGGGAATACAAGAAAAAGGGCTACCAAAGAAACAATTAACCCTGTAAAACGCAGTAAGATCTTTTTCATAGAAAACATACTTTAAGCACAATAAAAAACTCCGCACACCAAACAAATCACTTTGTTAAGGTATGCGGAGTTTCCGCAAGAAATCAATTTCCTTTTCCAGTATCTTCCTTAAGTCGAAAAGTCAATCGGCAGCTTCAGCTGCTACATTCCTTCTTCTGCTAAATTACAAAGAGATCCCGAAAAACAAAACTTGACTTGGATGCGCAAACTTGAAGAGAATAGTTGCTAATATTGTGGAACCCCAACGACAAGCCCCCGAAATATGTAGTAACCCCAAGAAATGAGGTTACTTTTTTTGTGTTCAAAACATTCTAAATATGTGCGGAATAGTAGCAGTGTTCAACCCGAGTGGTGGATGCGAACAATTGAGGCAACAAGTCCTGGAAATGTCCAAGATGGTAAGACACCGTGGACCCGACTGGTCTGGAATTTACAGTAGTGATACCGCTATCCTCGCCCATGAAAGACTTGCGATTGTAGATCCAAAGTCAGGTGGTCAACCGCTGATTAGTAAAGATGGTAAGAAGATTTTGGCTGTAAACGGCGAAATATACAATCATCAGCAGTTTCGTGACACGTTGAAAGATGACTATGAGTTTCAGACACACTCAGACTGTGAGGTCATACTTGCGCTGTACGAAAAGTCAGGTCCTCACTTCTTGAATGAGCTAAACGGAATCTTTGCTTTTGCCCTATATGATCAATCAAAAGACACTTATCTGATTGCACGAG
>JBDVJN010000054.1:0-50579 GCA_039961455.1 Cyclobacteriaceae bacterium
TGATGACATGGGGCTGGGTAAAACCATACAAGCTCTATCTCTGCTACAACATGAGAAAAATACAAGTCCAGACTCAACGAGTTTGCTTGTAATGCCTACTTCCCTCCTCTATAACTGGGAGTTAGAAGCAAAGAAATTCACTCCCAAGATGAAAATTCTTAATCATACGGGAGTAAATAGAAACAAGAAAAGCGCTGATTTCGGAAAGTATGACCTAGTCATCACCAGCTACGGCACAACAAGAATTGATGCTGAAATTCTCGGGGAATTCTATTTCAACTACATCATCCTGGATGAATCCCAGGCCATCAAAAATCCTGACTCACTCATTTCCAAAAAGGTTCGAGAACTCAATTCTAGAAGGAAATTGATTCTTACTGGTACACCAATCGAAAATAGTACCCTGGACATTTGGTCTCAGATGCGCTTCCTGAACCCAGGTCTCCTTGGAAACGAGGCATACTTCAGAAAAGAGTACCTCCTCCCAATTGAGAAGAAGAAGGATGTAGAGAAAATCAAAAAGCTTAATGCCCTGATTAAGCCATTTATTCTTAGAAGAGACAAGTCACAGGTAGCTAAAGATCTTCCGGAGAAGGTAGTGAACATTAGGTATTGCACCATGTCGGAGGATCAGCGAGAAGTGTACGAGAAGGAGAAGAACGCTTTTCGGAGTCGCATTCTTGACATAATTGAAACCGATGGAATGAGTCGCTCTCATATCCTCTTGCTACAGGGCCTTAGTCACTTACGCCAGATTGCAAATCACCCCAAGATGACCAATCCTGACTACGAAGGCAACTCTGGAAAGCTGGAAGAAGTCACCTATATGATTGAAAGTTCGCTGACCAAAGGTCATAAAGTACTTATCTTCAGTCAGTTTGTGAAGCATTTAAAAATTGTTTCAGACTATCTTGACAACCAAGGTTTAAAATTTGCTTACCTGGATGGTTCTACCAAAGATCGGAAAGGCCAGGTAGATTTATTTCAAACGAACGATGAGTATTCGATATTCCTAATTTCACTCAAAGCAGGTGGGACTGGTTTGAACTTGACAAAAGCCGATTACGTATTTCTTCTTGACCCTTGGTGGAATCCGGCAGTAGAGGCACAAGCGATTGACCGCGCGCACAGAATTGGCCAAAAGCAAAGTGTTTTTGCATATAAGTACATTACAAAGGATACGATAGAAGAAAAGATTTTGAAATTGCAAGAACACAAGCAAAAACTTGCCTCAGACCTTATCAACATAGAAGAGAGCTTTGTGAAAAGTCTTTCTAAGGTCGATATTCAGAATCTATTTGATTAAATTTTTGCTGACAAAATAAGGGTTGGATTTCAATCCTGTTGTTTGAATGAGTGCAATAGAATCAATGTTACGTTTTTACATGAGGAATCCAACCGCCAGCTTAATTGCGTTCATTTTACTCTTAAACACATGTATCTGTGCCACCGCATCTGGACAAAAAGAGTTTGGCTTCAGTATGCCTGAAGGTTCCAAAAAGGTGGAAATTGAATTTGAAGAGTACAATAACCTGATTGTGATTCCAATCACAATAAATCGTTTTCTCACCTTGAAATTCATTTTAGATACAGGTGTAGAGACAGCGATACTTACAGAAAAGCTTTTTGCAGATATCCTTGATGCAGAGTACATACGGGAGCTCACTATTGCTGGTCCCGGAGTTCAAGATTCCGTGGAAGTCTATGTGGCTAACCAGATGACTTTCTATTTGCCTGGTGGACTCATTGGGAAGAATATGAATATGCTGGTTTTAAAGGAAGACTATCTCCAGCTCTCTGAGAACATGGGTGACGAGATTTACGGCATTATTGGGTATGACGTTTTCAGTCGCTTTGTGGTTGAGATAAAATATGATAGTAAAAAACTTGTCTTACATGATCCCAAAACTTATAGACCCAAAAGGAGGTTTACAGAGATTCCCATCATTATCAAAAATGCAAAGCCTTATCTAAGTACTTCTATTTCGCAAAAACAAGAGACCAGCTCTCTGGACATCATGGTTGATACCGGGGCAAGTCATGCAGCTCTTTTAGATTTCAGCAGCAGTGCTTCAGCTGCAAAATACATTCCTGCAAAAAGTATCGTAACACGACTAGGAACAGGAATTGGGGGAGAGATTTCCGGTTATTTAAGTAGACTAGATAATCTGTCCATTGCGGAATTCTCCTTTGACAGTGTCTTATTCTCTGCGCCATTTGAAGGAATTTATAATAAATCTATCAAGCGAGGATCAGAATATGGCACCATTGGAGGTGAGCTACTCCGCCGTTTCAACGTGATCATCGACTACACCAACAGCAGGATGTATCTGGAAAAATCCCATAGTTACGATGACGCTTTTGAGCATGATATGAGTGGCTTGACCCTCAATGCCAAGGGTGAAAACTTAGACACATTAGAAGTCATATCTTTAAAAGAGGGAAGCCCTGCAGCAGATGCTGGAATTGAAGTTGGTGATATCATAATAAGAATCAATCAACGAAATCTTCGGAATTCACGTCTATCAGAAATCTCCGGTCTTCTGCGACGAAGGGAAGGGATACGCATAAAATGCAGATTACTTAGAGACGGCGAGGAAATGAAAAAGAGCTTCTTCCTAAAAAGAATGATCTGATCCAGCATCCTCCGAACTACCCAATTTTCCTTCAATAACAAAGTATTTCAAAGGGTCCTCCTCCCAGCCATAGAATATGAGGCGATGAGTACTGAACCTGCTACTTTTTCTTCTTTCTCTGTTTCTCCCAGGCATCCATATCCAGAATTAGTATTCCTCTACCTACACCTGCTGGATCATCAGCATGAGCATGTTGAAAAGCAACAAATTTCCCGTCATCGCTAACGACAGGGTTAGACGCTTTGTAGTTAGGGTTGTCATTGAAATAGGTAATTCTTTCTACGTCCCCAGAACCATCCAATTCTAGTTTGTAGATATCTAACGTTAAGAATTCCTTCATACCCTTATAGTTTGTCCGGTGGCGGTTGCTTTCAATCAGAGTGCTTAGACCATCTGGAAAAGTGCCTTCAGCTTCATCGTAAGAGTCTTTGCTCATTGAGTAATTTGTAAATTCTTTACTCTTCACATTGTAACTCATCACTTCTGCATGGAAGCCAAAGTTTCCTCCAAAGGCATAGAAGAGCAGTTCGTCTTCATCATTGGGTCTAAAATTTTGAGTTTCGATATCCCAACCTTTGACCGGCAATGGCATCTCTGACGACTGAAACAGTGGGCGCCAATTCTTCAGCTTTGGCTTACCTGTTGCATAGTCAATTTCCCCAGTATAAATGGTAGACCCCAACGACCAACCAATTTTCATTTTTTTACGCGAAACTGCAGGGCCTTCCTTACAATGAACCCCCAATTTCACCGGCGGACCTGATAGATCCTTTTTTAACACCCACAATTCCGTATTTCTAGCATCTCTACTTGTCCATGGATCATCTGAATTGAACGAAGGAGAGCCAGACAGTAGTATATCGCCATTTGCCAGATACAGCGCTCTAACAAAGCCCTCGTGGAAAAAATGGTGCGTCATCGGCTTGATAATTCCTGTTGCAATCTCTACCTCGAAAACATCTCCGAAGGTTTTTTCCAAAAAGAGAATACGTGTACCATCATGTGACCAATCCGCACGTTCACCAAAATGGGTTATCTGCCGGATATGAGAAGGTAAATTGCTTAGTAGCGAATCCGCGTCGCTTTGCGAAAAGCCAACACTTACAGTGAAAACAAAAACAATAAAGGAACAGTATATATATCTCATAAATTAGCGGTATGACACTCAAAGATATGATGAAACGTTCCTTATTTCTCTTGGTTATTGCAACAGTTATTTCTTGTGTAAAAAATGATAGTGGCGCAAGCAGGAGTACGTTGGAGCAGGCACTTCAAGAATTCAATGCTGCATTTGAACAGGCCAATGTTGAGGTACTGGATCAGATGATATCGAAGAATTATGTCCACACGAATGGAAGTTGGAAATCTTTTGGCCGTGAAGATTGGTTAGGATACATGAAAAAAAGAAAGGTTGAAATCACAACCGGCGAACTCCAAGTAACCAAATATGAGATGAGAGAGGTTGAGATTGAAATGCACGGTTCCTCTGCCATTATCACGGGAAAATTTCTTTATGAAGGCGTGCAAAAGGGAATAAGCTTCGAGAGAGAAATTAGGGTCACAAATTTATGGGTGATTGAAAATGAAAAATGGAAAAGAGCAGGATTTCATGATACTCGTATCAAAAATCCTGCTCCCTAACTCTTATTCAGCTGCTGGTCTCGGGGCAATCTGTGCTCCTTCAGGCATTTCAAAAAGTTTCTTTGAAGGTTCCTCTTTGGACAGCTTGGTCCCTTCAAATAGAACCTCATTTCTCACATCTCCAACTACACCTTCTTCATATGTATGCCATTGGATGGTGGTAGGTAAGCTTATTCCTTCGAAGTCTGCCCACTGATCGTACTTTATCAACCTATAGTTCTCGTTGGCTTCTCCACTTCGAAATGTGACAGTATACATGAGCCATGCCATGCGATAGGTCTCGGGATTATACCAGATAATGTAGAAATCGTCCGGAGAGTCTCCAACTCCTTCGCCATAGGATACCTTGACTCCATTGTAGATCGTTCCCTTGATTTCCATTGGATCCACATCTTCATAGAAAGCACCGGGATCTCCAACTACAAATGGCATAGCATAAAAATAAAAATACAGGTTGTGGTAAAATCTTGAGCGACTAGCATCAACAGTATCTGGTGTAACCCAGACTTCCTCACCATCAAAGCCGATCGTTTGTTTTTCGGACTCAACTCGAATTTTACGGTTCACGAGATTCGTGACAGTACTCTCTCCCCCTTTCATGTATGAGAGTTGCTTCATCGAAGCCCAATTGGCATATCCACCATGTGCTTCAAAAATCTTAGAAATGTTTTCAGAGTGATGACTTGTAACCGGCACCTGAACTTCAGGTTGTTGATTATTGTCAGCTGATTGATTCGGTTGACAACCAATTAATAGTGCCAAAGCGAACAGAACAATTAAATTTTTCATTTTAGTTAGATGAGATAGTTTCTGGCGAAAATAGATACTCCAAATTTCATCCGTAAACTGATCTCATGATTAGTAACTGAAAAGTATGGAGGACAACAAATCGAATTGTGAATATTTTCGTATCTTTAAGCGAAATAATTCGTTTAACGAAGTATGGAAAAGATGGATAACATACTAAATGACCCTGCTACAAGGTATTACAAAGCCAATGAAGGTATTTCCAAATTGGATTTCCTTTCCATAGTAGCAATGACCGGACTAAATCTTACAGAGTTTTCCGCCTTACTGCCAGTGAGTAAGAGAACCATCGAAAAATCCAAAGATGAGGATTTGTTAAGTCCTGTTGTTAGTGATCGTGTCCTTCAAATAGCCTCACTTTATCAACACGGCGCAGATGTGCTCGGAGATGTCGCCACCTTTAAAGAATGGCTCAATGCTCCATTGATTGCTATCGCCGGTAAAAGACCCATCGAGTTCATGAATAACGACACAGGCATTTCCATCATAAATGATCTTCTAGGAAGAATCGCTCACGGCGTATATTCCTAATCGTGCAATCTGCAATGCATGATTTTACATAGAATTACTTCGAAAGTACATAGTCAGGATTTGTCTGGAACCGGAGCAATGCTATATGGAGGCAGGTGGAATGGAAAGGGCGTTAGAATGCTTTACACATCAGCTAGTTTATCCCTCGCAGCATTGGAAACAGTAGTCAATTTATCTGGAAACAGGCTAGGACAACGCTTATTCTGTGTTGAGTTGGATTTTCCCGATGAGCTACCTATTTCGGAGATAGCTACCCTCCCCAAAAACTGGAATGTCTATCCCCATACTTCCGATACTGTCCTTCTTGGAAATAATTTCATAAAAAGAGGTGAACTATGTCTAAAGGTCCCCAGCGCAATTATTCCCTCAGAATACAATTATCTTCTTAATCCTGCACACGATGACTTCTCAAAAGTTAGATTTTTGGACGCCAGACCATTGATTTTGGATAAACGTCTCGTGCAAAACATCGACTAGATAAAACTGATCTGATTAGAAACATCAAAAATAATGAAACATTAAAACTACAATTAAGGTATAAGTATCTATTATTACTACATTTAAGGTAAAAATAAGGTTATGGGAAAACATCAACTAGGGGAATTTGAAGAGGTGGTCATGCTAACTGTCGCAATTTTAACCAACGATGCCTATGGATTTTCCATTATTGAAGAAATGGAAAAACGTCTGGCCCGAAAGGTGAGTATCGGGGCTCTTCAGACCGTGTTGCGTCGATTGGAAAAGAAGGGGTATCTCTCTTCGGAACTGGGCGAATCGACCCGTGTACGTGGTGGAAAAAGGAAACGTTTTTTCATGCTGACTTCAAGTGGTAAAAAGGTACTTCAGGAAACTAAAGACCAGCGAATGGGTCTTTGGAATGCCGTACCAGAATTTGTATTGAGCAAATAATCCACATTCCTGTGAAAGACAACTCCACCAGTGTAACGCCCCCAAAATGGCCACTTCGGTTTTTCCGGTGGTTCTGCAATCCTGACTATGTGGAAGACATTGAAGGAGACTTGATTGAGCGTTTCGATAGACGAATTCACGACGGGAAAATGGCAAAATTGCTTTTTGCAAAAGACACCCTCCTCCTCTTTAGACCCGGTATAATAAAATCATTTGAAGGAACTAAAAAACTCAATTTTTACGGCATGTTCAAACATAATTTCAAAATCAGTTATCGAACGCTACTTCGAAAAAAGACTCATTCTCTGATCAATATTGGAGGTCTTGCATTAGGCCTATCCATAGCCATTCTTATTTCATTATGGGTCTATGATGAACTTATCTTCAACACCTACCATGAGAATTATAAAAATGTTGCGCAAGTACTACAAAAACAGACCATCAACGGAGATGTTGGAGTCCAAAGGTCGATTCCATACCCTTTGGGTGATGAACTAAGGAACAAATACGGGAGTGATTTCAAACACATTGTAATGAGCTCTTGGTTTGGGGACTATGTCCTCTCACATGGTCAAAATGTTCTCTCAAAAAGGGGCGGGTTTATGGATGTAGGAAGCCCACACATGCTTTCCCTTGAAATGTTAAAAGGAACCAGAGACGGTCTTACTGAACAGTCTTCCATTCTCATTTCACAATCACTTTCCACAGCTCTCTTTGGAAACGAGGATCCAATGGGTGAGATGATTCTTATTTACAATGAAGAAGAAGTACTTGTTACCGGTGTCTATCTGGATTTACCACATAACAGTCGATTTAAAAACGTACATTTCATAGCACCATGGGATTTGTATGTTGCTAGTCAAGAGTGGGTTCAGCGAGCTCGCGAAAAGAAGAAATGGGACGACAATTCATTTCAGCTGTTCGTCCAAATCGTCGATCACTCAACAATGCAGGGAGTGAGTGAAAAAATCAAGAAGATCAAGTACGACAATGTGAGCGAAGCTCAGAAGGTTCACAATGCCGAAATGTTTCTCAACCCCATGAAAGACTGGCATCTTAGATCGAATTGGAAGAACGGGGTACGACAAGGAGGACCAATCACTTACGTTTGGCTATTTGGGGCAATCGGCATTTTTGTACTACTGCTTGCCTGCATAAATTTCATGAATTTAAGTACTGCTCATTCTGTCGGAAGAGCGAAGGAAGTAGGAGTGCGAAAGTCAATCGGTTCATTTCGAGGACAGTTGATAGTTCAATTCCTAACTGAATCAATTCTCGTGGCTTTCCTTGCATTCTTGCTTGCATTGGCCATTGTAGTGGTAGTACTGCCACAATTCAATCTACTTGCTGACAAGCAAATGACGCTTCCATTCGATAGCATTAATTTCTGGATGTTAGGAATGCTTTTCGTGCTCTTCACCGGTTTGCTTGCAGGAAGTTATCCAGCGCTTTATCTATCATCCTTCCGGCCCGTACAGGTGTTAAAAGGAACATTTAAGACAAGTCTCTCTGCTTCAGTCTTAAGAAAGGGTTTGGTAATTTTTCAATTCACTGTTTCCGTGATACTAATCGTGAGCACACTGGCTGTCCGAGAGCAAATCGCGTTCACCAGCAGCAGACCGACGGGGTATGACAACGAGGGCACCATCATGGTTGAAATGAGTACACAACGGCACTATGATGCCTATAATGTTATCAAAAATGAACTGAACGAAGGATCGATGGTGCTTGAAACTTCACTTTCATCCAGCCCATTAACTGAAATCTGGAATGTTCGCGACGGATTCAAATGGGAAGGAATGGATCCTGATTTTACTCCCTTTTTCCCGGTTATGTGGGTTTCCCATGACTATGGAAAAACGATCAACTGGAACATTTTGCAGGGTCGCGATTTCTCGACTGACTTCACGACTGACTCCACTGCACTTATCATTAATGAAACTGCCGTTACCTACATGGGTCTCAGCGAGCCAATCGGGAAAACAGTAAGGTGGCAAAATAAAGATTTCAAGATTATTGCTGTGATAAAGGACGTGCTCATTGAATCTCCATTCAGACCAATCAGACCAACCATTTATACCATTGATCCGGAGGATATGTCTAACTGGATACTCGTGAAATTAAATCCTGACAAGAATATGGCCGAGGCTGTCTCCTCTGTGGAAGAAGTTTTTACAAAGCATATCCCCGATGCTCCTTTCGAATTTGATTTTGCCAAAGACGAGCATGCTGAAAAGTTCGAGGGGATCATACGAATTGGCAATTTGTCCACCATTTTTGCACTTCTCGCCATACTAATCAGCTGCCTCGGCCTCCTAGGGCTGGCTTCTTTCATGGCCGAGCAACGAACCAAGGAGATAGGTATTCGGAAGGTGCTCGGAGCGTCTATCCAGAGTTTGTGGAAATTGCTCTCCAGAGAATTTGTCTTGCTGGTTAGTATCTCATGCCTGATCGCCTTACCCATTGCATTTTTTGCATTGGAAAAATGGTTGCAGAACTACGAATACCGAACAGATCTTCACTGGTCGATATTCGTCTACGCAGGTTTGGGCGCACTACTAATCACATTATTTACGGTTAGTTTCCAATCGATTAAAGCTGCCGTCACCAATCCTGTAGAATCTCTAAGGAGTGAATAGCCCTAAGCCGCCAAGTCTTCCTCTTAAATTCTTTCGGTGGTTCTGCAATCCAGACTGTGTGGAAGACATTGAAGGTGATCTTCAAGAAAGATTCCAAAAGAGAATTGAAGACGGTAAACATGCAAGATGGCTTTATACAATGGATATTCTAAGGTTATTCCGTCCGGGAATAGTTAAAAAATTTGAAGGATCTAAAAAACTCAACAACTACGTTATGTTAAAAAATGACTTAAAAACTTCACTAAGAGTGATTCGAAGAGAAAAACTCTACTCCTCAATCAATATTCTGGGTTTGACCGCTGGTTTAGTGATAGCCCTGCTGATTCTCTTCTACGTGAAATTTGAGGTGAGTTACGAGGACTATAATCCGGAGGCAGAAAAAGTTGTTCGAATAACTATGGACTATTTAGATGGAGAAACAGTCATCGATCAGGATTGCGAAAGCTATCACCTACTGGGGCCAATGATAAAAGATGAGTTTCCTGAGGTTGTAGACTACACCAGAGCATTTGGAGTCGACGGAACAGGCGTTAAGGTTGGAGATGAACATTTCCGTGAGCTACTACTTTACGCAGTAGACAACTCCTTTTTGAACGTCTTCGGCTACCCGCTTTTACATGGAAATGCCAGCACAGCTTTGAAGCAGCCAAATGAGGTAGTTCTTACCAGGTCTACCGCCATCAAATATTTTGGTAGGATTGACGTGGTTGGCGAGACCGTCCTCATGATGCCTGAAACCACTATGAAAGTAGTGGGAGTGGTTGAAGATAGTCCCGCTAATACTCACCTGAAATTCGGTGTACTTATTTCGTACAGTTCAATGAAAAGTCAACTTGACGAAAGGGATGATGCATGGGACAGCAATGACACCTTCACTTATTTGAAGCTTTCCAGCCCTGAGGGCTATCCTACTTTTGCAAAGAATCTTTCAGACCTATCAAACCGTCTGAGAGCAGAAGATCTCATTCCTGATGAGCGAATCATTTCAGAGAAAATTGAAGACATTCACCTGTACTCAGATAAGTCCTATGAAGCTGAGCAAAATGGTGAAGCTACCATTGCCTTCTTTCTATTCGGAGTTGCACTTATGGTGATTCTCATAGCAATCGTTAACTACATCAACCTATCAACCGCTAAATCTTTAGATCGAGCGAAGGAAGTTGGGATTCGTAAGGTGATAGGTTCCTCACTATTTCAACTTCGAATGCGATTTTTCATAGAATCATTGGTAATCAATCTTTTGGCAGGAGTTGCGACCTTGTTAATTATCATCGTGGTCTTTGATCAGTTCAAACTCCTTGCTGGCTTACCCGAATCGTTAGAGATTTATGAAGATCCATTTTTCTGGTCTGTATTTGCAATCTTGCTAGTCGCTAGCACTATCTTATCGGGTAGCTTTCCAGCTTTTGTTTTGAGTTCCTTTCAACCGGTGGCCGTTCTAAAAGGTAAATTCAGCAATTCATCAAAGGGAGTTCTCTTGAGAAAGACACTAGTGGTTACGCAATTTGCCATAGCTACCTTTTTGCTCATTCAAACATTCGCAGCAAAAGAGCAATTGACATTCATGCAGCAGACAGATTTAGGTATGAATACAGAGCAGGTGGTAGTGGTACATGCTCCTCCCACACGAGAACAAATGGACAACTACACACCATTTAAAGAGCAGCTACTTGCACATTCGTCATTCTCCATCGCGTCTCTTTCCTCCAGCGTCCCCGGCATGTCCACAAGCGATATGGGAAGTACAACCAATATCGGTTTGGTAGGTGACCCTGAAGAGCCAAAGAATAATTTTTTCAGATACACGGTTGATTCTGCATTTATTGAAACTATGGAAATGGAATTGGTAGCTGGCAGCAACTTCTCATCACAGAATGATGTTGAAAATCCCATAATTGTAAATGAGGAAGCAGTAGTCCAGTGGGGTGTCCCTCTGGCTAAAGATCTTATAGGTCGAAAAGTCAGATTTTGGGGCAGAGAACATCAGATCGTAGGAGTAGTAAAGAACTTTCATCAAACAGGGGTCAAGTCCGCTCACATCCCATTAATCTTTTCATATGCCGACAGGTACGGCGACTATGTCTCCCTTCGAACTTCAGCAGGAGATCTGCTAAAACAGATGGAAGATCTTGAGACGATGTACAATTTACATTTCCCTAATAGTCCTTTTGAGTTCTTTTTTCTTGATCAGGAATTTGATGCACACTATGCCGCTGATCGACAGTTTCAGGTGGTTTTTAGTATCCTAAGCATGTTTGCGATTCTAATTACCTGCCTTGGTTTGTTTGGCCTTGCATCTTTCACCGTAGCGAAAAGAGCAAAAGAGATAGGTATCAGAAAAGTCCTAGGCGCAAGTGTTTCCCAGATTATCCGTTTGCTATCGCGAGACTTTGTTTCCCTTGTGGTAATTTCCTCTGTTCTGGCTTTACCGGTGACCTATTTCTTAGTGCAAAATTGGCTCGATCAGTATGCATTTAGAATTGAAATAAGTGTTTGGCTCTTCTTACTGCCAACGATGCTTGTTCTGACAGTAGCTTTTGTGACAGTATTCTCGCGCACTTTCAAGATCTCAACCGCTAACCCTGTCAACTCGTTGAGGAATGAGTAGTGTAGACAATTTGGTTGATTAAAGCCTCCCTATCTCATACTGATAGTCCGCCTGGATATCTTCGTGCAAGCTGGATAGCGCCTTTTGAATTCGCTGGACTTCTCGATTGAAGAGATTCGTGAGTGTCGTATTTTTTTCTATCGGAATACCAGATTGCTTAATAGCTTGACAAAAGTAGAGTCGCGCCTCAACCTCAGTGTTTTTATTCCCTGAGTATCGTATGTTTTTATTTAGTACTCTCTGAATTTTACGTAAGCCCTTCTTAGCATAATATAGATGGCTAGTGTTGACCTCCTCCAACATATCATCAATTTCATTCTTAATAGACTGAATAAAACCTCTTTCATCTTGCGCTTCAAACAATAAATATGTCAACAGTTCTTTATTGTCCACTTTGAAGCGTCCCAATCGCACACACATCTGCAATACATCTTCAGGATCACGTGATTTGAGTTCTCTTTTGATTTCTGCTAATGAGGCTGCTTTCATGGGTTGAAGTTAAACATCCCCCAACACCCTTCAAAGGGGGAATCTTTCTTTAGCGATTCAGTAAAAAATATTACTACAAATAGGAATTTATAACCAAAGTTTCTTTTCTTCGTAAACACTACAAATAGGAATTAATTATTTACGAAATGAAAAAATTTCAATTAGGAGAATTTGAAGAGGTGGTAATGCTCACAGTCGCAATTCTTTACGAAAACGCCTACGGTGTTTCCATCAAAAAAGAAATCGAAAACAGGCTTGGAAGAAATGTAAGTGTTGGCGCTTTGCAGTCAGCACTGAAAAGACTGGAAGACAAAGACTATCTCGTATCCCACGACAAAGATGCCACACAAGAAAGAGCAGGCAGGCCAAAAAGGTATTTTAAAATCACCTCCCTTGGGAAGCAAGCAATGCAATACACCAAGGAGACAAGAAACTCGCTCTGGGATGCCATCCCTGGTGTGGCACTTGATATAAAGTTTGCAAAAGCCTAGATGTCCTGGCCCGCTAAACTCTTCCTCCACTTCTTCAGGTGGTTCTGTCACCCTCGATTGAAAAAACCGATTGAAGGAGACCTTATGGAATTGCATGAGGAACGAACCAAAGAAATAGGGCAGAGAAAAGCAGATCTAATCTTTATCAGAGATGTACTCCTTTTATTCAGACCAAGTATTATCAAGCCAGCAGATGGCACTCATCGAATAAACAATTACGGAATGTTAAAAAACTACTTTATCACCTCTATCAGATTCATCCGACGAGAAAAATTCTTCTCTTTGATGAACATTTTTGGCTTGGCGCTCGGAATTGGGTGTGCATTAGTCATTTACAAAATAGTCGATCACGAGACCAGCTTCGACAAGCATCATGAAAATTTTGAAAGCATCTACCGGCTCATAAACGAATTTAAACAGGCGGAAGGAAACGTCTATTTCGCCGGTCAGCCACATGCCATCGCCGAGGGGCTGAGAAACGATTTCGGGATAACCGCAGCAATGAGTTATTACGACAAGGATGGCCTGATCACAGTCGAAGATGAAAGTGGAAACCAAAAACGGTTTCAAGAAAAAGAAGGAGTGGTTTTCGTTGAGCCCCAATTCCTGGAGCTTTTTGACTTTGAGTGGGTTGCTGGCGATGCCTCGTCAGCATTATCGGATCAGGGGAAAGTCATCCTGACCACCTCTAGTGTTGAAAAATATTACGGTTTAAAATCCGAAGAAGCTCACATGGCGATTGGGCGGTCGCTAATTTTAGAAAACGCAAAAACACTCTATGTCTCAGCAGTTGTTGAGGATCTCCCTTCCACTTCAGATTTCCCTTTTACATCCATTTTCCACTACCAAGATCAGGATGTTGCAAATCGGTATTTCTACGAAGGGAAAAGTTGGCAAGAATATAACAGCGAAACCAACTGCTTTGTACTCTTAGATAATGAAAATTCAAGCGTTGAGATCGAAAGCCAGCTGGACGGATATTTGATGAAGTACCAGCCGGAGGATATGGCCAGCATGAAGGAATTGAAGCTGCAGCCACTTGCGGAGATGCACTCCAGCGAAACTGTGACCAGAAATTATCGTGGCGCCACAGTTAGCGACAACAAACTGATTGCCCTGGGTATTGTTGGCCTTTTTATGATCATCACCGCATGCATCAACTTCATTAATCTGGCTACAGCACAGGCAGTAAAAAGATCCAAAGAAGTGGGTGTTCGAAAATCACTTGGTGGAAACAAAGCGCAACTTATAGCACAATTTCTATCTGAGACATTTCTGATAACGTTTATCGCCACAATCGTTGGATTGCTAGTAGCCGAACTTCTTGCAAGTCAGATCGAGAACATTTTTGGCTATGAAATAAGCCTTCAACTATTCGCGGGTCTTGGAATGCTAAAAATCGTTGGAGCCATTGTCCTACTTGTTGGACTAATTTCCGGACTCTATCCTGCATTCATTCTCTCTCGAATGAATCCAATATTGGCCGTAAAGAATTCCCTAAGTACCAAACAGACATCCGGCTTCCTTTCCCTCAGAAGAGCTTTGGTTGTTTTTCAATTCGCCATTTCACAAATATTGATCATCGGCATATTGATTCTCAATCTGCAAATGGACTACTTCCTGACCAAGGACCTTGGATTCAACGATGATTCGATCATTGTTGTGAAATTGCCTGAAAGCGACTCTTTGAAGCTCCCAATACTGAAGAATAACTTGCTCTCCCATCCGCAAATAGAAAAAGTAAGTTTCAGTACTACAGGGCCTTTAGCAAGCTGGAAAGTCAACAATCCAATCTTCCATCCCTCGATTGTTGCGGAAAATCCTTCTGGCAACCTTAAGAACGTTGACGAAGACTACCTCGATCTATATGAGTTAGATCTGATCGCTGGCGAGAATTACAAAACAGGTGATCCCAGGGATTGGGTAGTGGTTAACCGGAAGCTAACCGAGCTAATCGGATTTGATGATCCAAGTGAATCCCTTGGTGAGCGTTTCCAATATGGTAGAAGTGGACGAGAGTTTACCATTACGGGAGTCGTAGAGGATTTTCATGCTGGTTCATTAAAGCGTGAGATGGATTATGTGATTCTGTCAAATGTAAAATGGAACATATACCAGGCTGGGATAAAATTCAATGCTAACCAAACAGGCTATTCAGATATCAAAAACATGCTTGAAAATATTGAGAGTGATTGGACAGCAACTTTTCCCGAGCATGTATTCGATTTCGAATTCTATGATGAGCAACTCGCCAGTCTTTACGCAACAGAGCAGCGTATTTCTGAAGTATTCAAAATAATTGTAGCAATTGCGATTATCATTGGATGTTTAGGCCTATATGGATTGGTGTCTTTTATGTCCAATCAAAAAACCAAAGAAATTGGCATCAGGAAAGTGCTTGGAGCATCAGCTGTCAGCATCTGGAATATATTCTCAAAGGAAATGGTTATGCTGCTAATCATTGCATTTGTTATCGCAGCACCGGTCTCCTATTTCGCTATGAATTCGTGGCTGGAAAACTACACGTATCGAATTGAGATTACGCCAATGGTCTTCATCATTTCCATCCTGGCAAGTTTGGGTATTGCCTTGCTAACCATTAGCTATAAATCAATCCGAGCATCTCGAGCAAATCCTGTGCTGTCGCTAAGAGATGAGTAGGTATTTAAGTGGGGGCTAAAAGCCTCCACTTCTTGTTTCGTTTTTATCCCGTTTCTTTCGTTTTAGAGATTGGCCTTTTCCGGTTCCAAAACGATGTGAATATCCAACAAACAGAGTCCGACTATCCCAATCAAATACACCTTCTTGTACGACTGGTCTCTCCCCTACGAAGGAATTTTGCTGTGTCTTAAAAATATCGTTGAAGTTGACGCTCACTGTCCCGTTTCCCTTCAAGACCGTGTATCTACCTCCGATGTTTATGAAATGAAATGCCAGCCTTCTATACTGAAGATTAGTGTACGCACCTCTATATAGGCTTACAACCTGGAAAGTCAACTTCTTGCTCGCTTTCAGACTATGGTTCATCCGAAAATTGTACAGAACATTTTGGACTTCGCGAAACTCATCCTGTGCAACACCACGCTGTTTTTGTGAATAAATATCAAAACTTGAGGTAAAGCTCCAAAAGGACGTCAATTTGTAATTTCCAGAAAGTTCAAAACCATAGGATGAGTTATCCTGATAGTTGTTGTAAGAGAAAAATATGTTTTCAGGATTTTCCGGATCATTGAATCCAAATCGAGTGATTTCATCGTAAATTTTTCTAAAGAAAATACCAGTGGTAACACTTCCTTCTTTCAATTGACGGGTATAATTGAACTCAACAGAATTGGTAAACTGCGGGATAAGAGCAGGATTACCAATGTTTGTGATTCTCGGCGAACTCCAGACACGGATCGGATTGATTTGGTCAAGATTTGGGCGATCTACTCTTCTGCTCACACTTAGATTGAATGCATCTCTTTGCTTCTCAGGGTCTGGCACATAGCTCAAGAAAGCAGAAGGGTAAATCGAGAAGATCGGGCTGTCAAAACGTTGATTGGGTTCGCCTGATTCTTCAAGGAAACCAATCATATCGAAACCTTCCAATCGCGCACCAATTTGATAAGACCATTTAGACATATTGTGGCTATAACTCAAATAACCAGAATAGATGTCACGATCAAAATCATATTGAGCGCTATTAATGCCTGGATTTGTGGTCAGGTAGCTATTATCCGTTCTTTGGACTCGCGCTTCAGCACCAAGTTCTAGTTTCTTGCCACCCGTTATCGGATGTGTATAATCAAGGTTAATAGTGGTATTCTTTCTGTTGATGTGGATAAGCTCTTCAGCATTACCGCTTGCTACATTCGCCTCCTCGAACCTGAAGGTTGCCGCATCGTCTCCTTCGTACACGCTATAATCCATCTCAAATTCGATCTGCCTACCTTCTCCCGAAAACTGATGTTTAATATCAAAATTGTACGTAGAAGTACGATTACTTACATCACTTACATATTGCTGGCTAAAATTTGCACTTTCATCTTCCGGAAACTGGATAATCGTGAATCGGGACGCCAAATTATCAAACTTGTTTTGCACGGTATAAGCGGAAAGAACTGTTCGATCCGAAACAAAGTAATCGACACCGGTTTTAACCAAATGGGACGTTGGGTCATCCATAAATGTCCAAACTTCATTTGACGGGTCTCCTGGCCGGGTAATCCTTCCATATATTGGATTCTGACCGTGGTTATTGCCATAATTAGCAAACACGTTTACCTTCTCAGTTCTGTAATTAATATCTCCAGAGCCTGAGAAGCGATACTCCTGACCAATGGTAAATCCGGTAGAAGTATTCCCATTAAGACCGAGATTGGTGTTTTTGTGTAGTACAATGTTGATGATCCCACTCATGCCATCCGGAATGAATTTCGCGGATGGATTTGTGATAAGCTCAATCTTCTTAATTGACGCTGAAGGAATCTGCTGAAGCAGCTGAGAGGCACTAAGATTTGTCGGTTTTCCGTCTACCAGAATTCGGACATTTTCATTTCCTCGCAATGAAATACCACCATCTTGATCGACGTTTACAGATGGTATGTTTACCATCAGGTCAGCCGCTGTTGGCCCTGTCGTTGATAGATCTTTACCGATGTTGATGACCTTCCGATCCACTCGTTGCTCTATCGTAGAACGCTCAGCAACTACTTCTACGCCGTCCAGAAGTGTTACATCTTCGGACAGGTAAATGTCACTAAGATTGACTCGTTCACTTCCATCAGCAATCGTAATCGTCTGACTCAACTTCTGGTATCCGATGTATTGAAATTCTACAGCGTAATCACCTTGAGGAAGATCTTCAACGGTAAACCGTCCTTTCCCATCTGTAATTTGTCCACCGACAATCTCCCCAGACTCCACCGATTTAATAGCCACTGTCACATAGGGTATCGGTTCATTTAAAGTTTTATCTGTCACCACTCCCGTGACAACTCCTATGCCCGAAGGCGTAACATCTTTCTGGGCATTAGCCGGTAAATAGTACAACAAGAAGATCAGAGACAGTAGTAATTGAGTAAATATATATTTCATAACGGTTTTATAAATTTGATAGTAGTTTTTTGTTGAAGACAAGTGTTGTGAAAAAATGAGGAGGTACTAAAGATTAATTCAACTCACGAGCAAAGTATTCTCTGGGAGAAGTTCCCATCAGTTTCTTAAATGATTTGTTAAAAGTGGTTTTTGAGTTGAAGCCTGCCTCTTGGGCAAGACCAAAAAACGTCAGGTTCTTAGCTCTTTCTGTCTTGGCCAGTTCCACAAATTCCCTAATTCTGTGGTAATTGACATACTCGAAGAAGTTCATTCCAATACTTTCATTAAGCAATCGTGCTACCTCTGGATTATTCACTCCAAGCATCTCCGCCAGGTCTGCTTTCATCAGGTTCCGATTGAGGTATGGCTTCTTCTCCTCCATTAGTTGATCCAATCTTGACTTTAGCGCGTCCAGGTCGGCAGTTGATAATCTCGATTGCGTGTACTTTTTGCTCTCCATCAATTCCTTCACCTTAAACAGCTCTGGCTCTTTCATAGTGTAGTAGGTGATAAAAAGAATGATCAGTGCAATGCTCGTCCAGATGTAATGCCTTGTATCTATCTCTATTGTTTTCAAGCCAAACATGCTAATGAAATAGAAAGTGACCCAAATCAGCAAACAGATTCCAATAGCGGCCAGGAAGTTTCTAAAGAACTTTGTCTTGACCGAATAGCTGAGCTCATTTCCTAACTCTCGATTAATTCGAACAAAGATTCTGACACTTGCAACCCAATACGCAATATTAAAAATCAGTGCAAAGCCTATGAAAATCAGGACATGCTGATACAACCCTCCATCCTTGAACCGGTCTCTTATCTGCTCGTTTGACGGGAGGATAAATATTAGAAGAATCAGTGTGCTGTAAATCAATGCTGGGACATAGTGCAGCAGGTCACTCTTCGAAAAGCCTCTGTTAAGTAAAGAAGATCTGGTAAACAGGTATACTGTCGAGCCAAACAGCAGATTGGAAAACTCCGATACTGTAATAAAGCGTCTGTTTGGTTCAAAGATTTCTGTTGCATTTATCACTCTGCCTGAAAGACCGACTATCAACACTCCAATAAGGAAAGCCAGGTATCCGTTGATATTCTCCCTATACTTTTTTGAAAAAATGTAGATGCCAAGGAGAAATACAGCCTGGAGAAATCCGAAATACACGAATTGATTTAAGAGTACCTGCATGAGTTTGCTAAGTTAGACCCATGCAAAACAAGGGTCTCTTTTCTCGCCTATCTATTGAATTATGAACTGGTTTACGTGCTTTACTCCCTCGTGATTCATTTCCAGATTCTTTTGTTGGAATCGATCAAAAGCCTCTTTGCTTTCCCACTCCGTAATTGTGAGGTGGTCAGGGTTGTACTCATAGCCAAATGGCGAGGAGCCCTTGAAAAATCCAATCAGTTTATTCCCTCCAAATTTTTCAACTTGCTTCAGCCACTCTTTTCTAAATTTTGGAAACGTTGTGTCGTCACTACTCCAGTAAGCCGTTAGAACATTAAATTTTTCTGGATTCACCTCAAAAGAATAATCTTGCTGTACCTCCCAATAGGTGAGATTAAATGAAGTCCAAATCTCTCTGCGCATCTCATGAAAGTCCGGAACCTCGTCCGTAATGCTAAGTGCAAATTGTTCTCGTTTGTCAAAGTCTTCCCATAGACCGATGATTACTGTTCTGGGCCAATAGTTACCCTGAAGTGGTGGTTGATCCACCTTAAACCCTTTCTGAGGCATGTATCCGTTTTTCACTGCTACGGGAATTGCTGATTTAAAATACCTGCCTAAAGTCTCCTTAGCTTCAGGATTTGTGTTGAAGAGAAGAATATCAAATGCCTGACCCTTCTTCAACGAGTAAGATTTGATGTCTCCCTGCGCTTGCATCGAAAGGGATAGTAAACAGAGCGTGATTAGTAACAAATAATTATTAATTGACTTCATAGTTTTTGAATTTTGACAATGATACGCCAAGGCAGGACAGTGGTTTGGGAGAAACGCTAAAGAGAAGTACGCCTACGGTATCCGTACTTTATTTATTGCTAAAACCTCGAAAGACACAGTTTCAGAAGTGCTGACATTGAAGGATGAGTAAAAGTCAATAGTGAGGCTCAACCGTTCAGTAATTCTGTCCGTATTAGAAGTAGCATTATCAGTGCTACCTCTAACCGAAAACCTGGATCAATTGTCTCTCAATTTCACAATAGTTGAAATCCTATATCTCTTTGCAGCCTTTCATGGAGTGTTTCTTGCTTCGCTCTTGATGCTAAAAAAAGGTTCTAACAACAACCGGTATCTTGTTCTCCTCATTCTTTTTTTCTCCTTTTATCTGACTGAAAATGTCATCTACTCCTCTGGGTATATAAAGCAGCTTCCCCATCTGTACTTCGTGACGCTTCCAATTATTTTCCTGATTGGGCCCCTTTTCTACACCTATGTAAGAGCTGCCCTGAGAAGTGATTTCAAGCTTAAACCAAAAGACTTACTACACTTGCTCCCTTTCATCTTTGAGGTAATCATTCTAATTCCCTTCTATCGCTTGAGTGGGGATATTAAAATTAGAGTCTATGAAATGAGCCTTGAAAGCACTAGTTCCTGGGAGTTCAGTATTTTCTTTGTTGGATATCTCATCTATTTAGGAGGTACGTTTTGGTACTTCTTTGCTTCCTACAAATTGTTGCGGAACCATCCTGATCCATCTGGAGCAAAAGAGCGAAAAAAAATAGATTGGTTGAAAAAAGCATCCTTCAGTTTCTTTTCCTACATGTTTCTAAGCCTCATTCTTTCCATACTGATACGTCCATTCCCTGAGATCACACCAACCTACTTTCATCTAAACCTAATCAGCCTCACGATCCTGATTCACGCGATTGGATATGTTGCATTTATAAGCCCAGATCTCTTCAATGGCAGTCAAATATCCAACTATCAATTCTCATCAATCGGCGCAGATAAAATGAGAGAGTTGATAAGTCGTTTGAATGAGGTAGTAACTGCTAATCAGCCACATTTGCAATCCGATGTTTCTGCTGAAGATATTGGAAAGATGCTTGGTATTAGCAAACATCAGCTCTCACAACTATTAAATGTTGGTCTAAACACAAACTTTTACGACTTCATCAATCACCGCCGAATTGAGCATTCGAAGAAAATTCTATTATCGGAGGAATACAGGGAAGCAAAAATTTTGCACGTCGCTTTCGATAGCGGATTCTCGAATAAAGCATCGTTCCTTCGAAATTTTAAGAAACTTACCGGCCTAACTCCTACCAACTACAGAAATCTCCAAGAAAATCAGGTCTCATTCAATTGAGTATCACCAATCCAGGAATTCGGAAGTCTAGATTGAGTCAAAAAAAGACTCATGAAAAAGACAGCAAGTTCAATTCTCCTACTATTTGCACTGATCTCTCAAGCGCAAGAGATCAACAATTTTAACCACCCTGAAGGTTATACCCCTGGGAAATGGGGAGAGCTAGGGGAAATCAAAGAGTTTGGTAGCGGAGAAAAGTCCATGATCCTGCTACCAGGCTGGGGCTTCGACTGGACTATTTTCCAGGACTTCATCGACAAATACAGAGACGAATACAAGTTGTACGCGGTGACCATGCCGGGTTTCGGGAACACTCCCGCTCCACCAATGCCAGCAGACCCAACCAACTTTCAAGATCTCAACTGGACAAATGGTGTCATTAATGGAATTAGTCAACTTATGGAGGAGCGGAATATCTCCAATCCAATTTTAGTCAGCTATTTCACTTACAGTAATGTCATCGCCCTGCGCATGGCAATAGACAATCCAGATGATTTTTCACAAGTGATTATCCTAAGCGGAATGGCCAAGTTCACAAGTAACTTCCCAGCACACGAGCCCAGAAATCTGGCACAAAGAATCACCTATGTGGAAAAATTTCTTGCTCCGCAGTGGTTTAAGACTGTTAACAAGAATACCTGGGACAGCGGAAACTTCCACCCAAAGTCTTTTACCAAAGATTCGGTGAAATCGAAAAAACATTGGGACATGATGTCTGCAGTAGCAATTCCAACGATGGTCAGATATCTGTGCGAATACTATTGTACCGATTTAAGCATAGAATACTCAAAACTCAAAGTGCCAACCCTGGTGGTCATCCCTTCGTTCACTGATGACCTTCTTTACAAAAAAGAAACGTCTTACCTGGCGCCGTTTTTCCACAATAGCTGGCTTGGAGCGAGGCCTGCAGGTGAGTCTATTTCAATTATCGCACTCACGGACACAAATGCGTTCATGATTGAGGATCAGCCGGGGAAATTATTTACCGTGATCAACGAGTTCCTGGCCGACAAATTGAATCTCTATCAAGTCATTAGGTAGTAAATTTTCGAGTAGGCAAATTCAAGGATTATCGCTAAGTTACTTCGCAATAATCCTTGGGTTTGTAAATGATTAGAATTGCCACATCCGATGATTCAAAAGCGATAAGTGACATTTACAATTACTATGTCCTCAACTCGCATTCGACCTTCGAAACCGAGCCTGTATCCGTCGAGGAAATGGGGCAACGAATCGAGCGTGTCACAAGAGAATTTCAATTGCCTTGGCTTGTTTTTGAGATTGATGGGAAAATAGCCGGATATACGTATGCCACGCAGTGGAAACCACGTGCAGCTTACGAAAAGACCGTAGAGACTACGGTGTATCTTCATCAAGAGGAATTTGGCAAAGGGATAGGCAGTCAGTTGTACATCGGCTTGCTGGAACAATTAGAAAACTCTGGATATCACGCGATTCTTGGAGGAATTGCTCAGCCCAATGAAGCAAGTATTGCTCTTCATGAGAAGCTGGGATTTGTCAAAGTGGGACAACTCAAAGAAGTTGGTCTTAAATTCAACAAATGGGTTGATGTTGGCTATTGGCAATTGATATTCAGTGAGAAGTAGCTAGTAAGAAGTTGTCAGTCAGTAGCTTCTAAGTCTTCTAATTTTTGCCTTGAAATCTCGCTTGCTCCGAGTTCCACCGCTTTTGTAAAAAACTTAATCGCGTTTGTGGTATCGGATTCGTTTGCATAATAATCCCCCATGGAATCATATACGTTGGCATTTTCAGGATAGTTCTCCACATTCAAATTGAAGATCTCGTATGACTTCTCGCTCATGCCCCTACCCATTAGCGTATAGCCTATGTTGTTCATTTTTCCTTCCGGCGGGAGAATCTCACGACCAAATTTCTCTGAAACACCGTCGTAGTGAGAGACAATCAGATTCAAAAGATCCTCTTTGGAAAGCTCCGGATCGAGAATAACACTCCATTTTGGAGCTTCATACCAAGAAAACAAGAATTTCATTGCGTCGTGCTCCGTTATTAGTGGCACGCTCCCGTGATCCTGATTATCATAATAACTCCAGGATACATTTAGATTATTCTCTGGCATCGAAGAGGCGTTTTTCGAAAAATCCAGAATGGAACGAATATGATTGGTATTGTTTGCTGAGTCACTAACAACTTTCGTGGTATCTATACCGGCAGGCATTGTGTTGGCAATACCTATGAACAACGATTTGCCTTTAAAATTTTGTTGCGAAAGCGCAAGTTTTGCCTCCATCAATATCTTTCGATTATCCCACCAAAGGCTTGGGTCGATTGCAACATAATTGTCAAAAAGTTCTGGTTTACTTATCAAAACATCGATGGCCATCAGCCCACCCAAAGAGTGACCAATCATGGTTCGATAGGACGTCGTTGGATACTTACCATCTATGTATGGAATCAGCTCTTTTTCTATAAAACTGATGAAGTTATCCCCTCCTCCCGAAGTACTTGTACTATCCCCAACATGTGTAGGGGTTAAGTCCCGGAGTCGATCGGTATTTGGAATACCCACAACAACCATCTCTGGCACAACCGTATTTCCATTCGTCGTACTTAGTTGTTTGATCATTCCCATAACGGAATAAAAATGTCCATCGCCATCTAGTAAATACAGAACCGGATACGTTTTCCCTTCTGAAAAAGAAGCTGGAACATGCACCCAGACCTCTCGTTGTTCTTCGAGGATATCAGAGTACAAACTGTCCTTAGTGCCTATGATGATCTGGCCTTCACTCCTTTCGGGGCGTTCCGGAGTGCAGCCAAATAGAATCAGGACTACAAAAAGAGGAGTTAGGTAATTTTTCACTTTCTAACTGGTTTGTTGTACCAAGTTAACCGGATTACATCAGAATCTTGAATTAGTTACACCTCACTCCCTAAAAGAAGATTTATGTTTGTCAACAGTATGAAAATTCGATATCTATTCATTTCTATCGTGGTTTTTTGTCTGCTTGCTTCTTGTAACAAGACAACAAGTAAAACAGAGACACCAGATCTACAGCTTTATGTATTTGATGTTGGGGAAATCCTGATCAAGGATGCTTCGATATTCGATTCGGGCGGGAGTGATCCCATTCTTCTGACGAATTCAGCCTATTTGTTACGGCATCCCAAAGGTGATCTCATGTGGGATACAGGATTCCCAGATAGTCTGGTCGCTCTTCCAGACGGACTTGATTCAGAGATGGCTACGATAAGGATGACAAAAGCTCTTGAAGGGCAGTTGTCGGAAATTGGTTTGTCACCAAAGGACATTGAGTACCTGGCATTGTCTCACCTTCACCCAGATCATGTTGGTAATGCCAATCTGTTCACTTCGTCCACACTTCTTCTTCAGCAAGAAGAATACGATACCTTGTTTAAGAGCAGTGAGATAAATACCGATGTCAAGCTACTCCAAGACAGTCCGTACAAAAGACTTGATGAAGATTTCGACGTTTTTGGGGATGGAACAGTAATTATCAAACGAGCTCCGGGACACACGAACGGTCATCAGGTATTATATATTGAATTAGCAGAAACAGGCGCTATTGTCTTATCCGGTGACTTGTTCATTACCACCAAACAGCGGGAAGTCAAAGGAGTTCCTGTATTCAACGTAAACAAAGAGCAGACACTTGAAACCATGAACTCGATTGAGGCATTCATTAAAGAGCGAAATGCCACCCTCTGGATTCAGCATGACAGAGTGCAAAACCTCGATATCCTCAGATCTCCAAAATCTTACAAATAGTCTACTCCGACCTCAATGACTTCACTGGGTTCGCATATGAAGCTTTTAGAGAATGAAAACTCACTGAAATCAGCGTGATCAAAAACCCAAGACCAGCAGCAAAACCATAAACCCACCAACCAATCTTCACACTGTATTCATAATTTTCCAGCCAAAGATTCAAGAAATGTGACGAGACTGGGATTGCGATTAGGCAAGCAATAACCACAAGAACTGAAAAATCTCTCGAAAGCAATTGCCAGAGGTTTGACACGGATGCCCCTAGCACTTTACGAATACCTATTTCCTTGACTCGCTGTTCGACAACGAAGGCCGATAGTCCAAACAAGCCAAGGCAGCTGATCAAGATGGCAAGTACACTGAAAAAAGCTGCCAGGCTTCCAACTTTCTCTTCGGATCTGAATTTTTGTAGGTATGCATCTTCGGCAAATTCAAAGTTGAACGGCTGAGATGGAAGCACTCGTTCAAAAACTTCCTGCACAGCAGGTAAAGCCTCAATATAATTAGCTTCTGGTTTTATCTTAATAAATAAATACTGTTGCGAGCGCTCTGTGGCAAAAACCATCAGTGGCTTGGGAGGCTGATACGGATCCCCCTTTATCATATCTTTTACCACTCCAATAATCGTCAATCTTTTATGTCCGTTGTACTCATATCGTGCAAGGATTTCCTTGCCAATGGGATCTTGGATTCCCATCTGTTCCACAGCCGATTCACTGATGATAATCGAATTTGATTCGTCAGCCAGATCTCTGGAAAAATCTCGGCCTGCGGTAACTTCCCACTCGGTAGTTTTTCCATATTCATGGGTAACAAAAATGGTATTAAAAGTAACCCCAATGCGCTCGCCTGTCTCTGCCAGGCTAAAGCCATTGTTGTTTCCAAGTGTGGTCATCAACGGGTAATTTGCCTCTGCAATTTCGGTCACAAATCCGGTACGCTTCAATTCATCTCTCAATACTTGATACTTCTGGTAATATTCCGTTGATCGACCCTGAATGGTGATCAGTCCGTCCTGATTATAGCCGACTGGTCTTGTCTTGGCGTATTGAATCTGATTCTGCACAGTAATCGTTCCGATAATGAGTGCTATCGAAATGGTGAATTGAAAAACCACCAAACCTTGTCTAAAACGCACGCTTGCTATTCCTTGTCTCAGGGTGCCTTTCAACGCCGCAATTGGGCCAAAAGAGGATAAGAATACCGCAGGATAACTTCCTGCAATAATGGCAGAAAAGAGTGTAAAGACAATGCCAGCCATCCAAAACCAAACATTGCTCCAAGGGACGATCAATCCTTTATCTGAGATACTGTTAAACCAGGGAAGAATAACAGCTACTGCAACGATCGAGAGCATAAACGCCGCAAAAGCATACAGAATTGACTCGGCGAAAAACTGACTGATCAACTGAGACCTTAATGACCCCACCGCTTTTCTAATTCCAACTTCTTTACCTCGATTCTGATATCTCGCGGTGTTGAGGTTCATAAAATTGATGCACGCGAGAAGTAGTACAAATAGCCCAATGACTCCATAAAGAATTATAAATTGCATTCGCTGGCTCGTTGCTTGAACTCCATTTTTGAAATGGGAATTCAAATGCCAGTCTTTCATCGGCGATAGGAAAAGTTCAACTGGATCGTCTTCCGAGTCGCGGTGAGAAGCCAAAATATCTTTGATCAAAGTCGAAGCTTCAGTAGCACTTATTCCTGGCTTTAGCTGGGCATACACCCTGATATTATAGTTGTTCCAAACGTACGGATTTCGTTCGTTGTAAATGAGTTCCAGGGAAGCCATGAACGCTGCATTACCAAAGGCTGAATTGAGTGGCAAGTCGTCGTAAACTCCTGAGACAATTAGTTCCGTTTCAGTATTCAGAACAACTACTTTTCCGATCGGATTTTCATTTTTAAAGACTTTTTTTGCCAGCGACTCCGATAGCATGATTGATTTCTCATCTCTTAGTCCATCGACAGTTCCACTCTGCATTTTCAAAGTCAGCATGCTTGGTGCGTCTGGTTGGAAGAAATACCCTGACTCGTCAAACGACTGTTTGCCGACTGTAAGAAGTTGAGGACGGGTTCGGAAAAAAGTCATTGACACTTTGTCAAAAACCGTAGGGTATGTCTCCTTCATAAATACACCAACCTGTCCCGGAAGCGAACTATTCACAAAGACCTCTTCCGCTTCAACCTCCCTCCTCAATACCTGTACGATACTATCGTAGTTTTCATGATTTTTGTTAAAGGACAGTTCATCCTGAATCCAAAGACCAATAAGAATTGCCACGGTCATTCCCATTGCCAAACCACCAATATTGATTATTGAAAAAGATTTGTTCTTCAAGAGGACTCGATAGCTGATTAAAAAATTGTGCTTTATCATAGAGGGGAGAATTGAGCTTGTTTTAAAATGTTTGAACGCAAATGGTCGCAGGTAATTAAAGACTTGATACCAGTAATTTCTTCTAGCTTTTCGCTTTGATTTCGCATCAAGAATGGAGTAGAACTTTTCATCCAGATCCCCTAGCACTTCTTCTGCCAGATCTTCTTTTAGGAATGTCGAGAGAAATTTTTCGGCGAGTTTTGGAGGACGAATCTTTTCCATCAAAAGGAAAAATTGAGTTTACCACCAGCAAAAGCTGGAAACTGATTCCAAAGTGACATTTTCAACTCACGGGAAATCTCTAACGCCTTCTGCCCAGAACCAGTGATCGTATAAATTCTTTTCCGGCGCCCTCCTCGTTCAGCCGTAGCTTCACTCATCTCAGATTTCAAGAATCCTTTATCCGCCATTCGGTTAAGTGTTGAATGAACTGCTCCTATCGAAACAGGTCTTTTGATTTGGACTTCAAATTCATCAGCAATCCTAAAAGCATAGGCCTCATCGCTAAGGATTCCCACTATCAGTAAAATTGTTTCTTCGAAATCTCCGAGCTTACTTTCTTTCATCTTGTTACTAAATTGTAGAACAAATATACGGGAGCTAAAATAATATGTTCTACTTTTTAGTAAGAAATAGCGATTTCTATTCGTAATGTGTCCACATTCGGATGATTTTTACGATTCTCTTATTTTCAAGAACTTGATAAACAAGTCGGTGTTGAATGTTAATTCTTCTTGAGAATGCTCCCGATAAGTCTCCAACAAGCTTTTCAAATGGTGGGTAATCCTGGAATGGGTCTTCTTCCAAAATTTGCAAGAGTCTTAGAGCCTTCTCTTTAAGTCCTGAAGAAGCCAGTTTCTTAGCATCTTTCTGTGCCTGTTTTGTGAAAACGAGTTTGTATTTAGTCACCCCAGTCCAATTCGTCTGAAGTTTCTTTTAGTGGTGTTTTTAGACCTTCAATTATAGATTCCCTCATTCCCGGAATTGATGTCAGATACAATGTTTCTTGAATAGCCCTCCAATCATCTTCTCCAACCAAAACAGCATTATTTTTTTTCCCCGAAATGTGAACAGGATGATGTGTTTGTGCTGTTTCCTCAACAATCTTGTACAAATTCTTCCTTAACTCAGTGACTGTTAATGACTTCATAAGTATACAAACGTACGTAATCACGTACAAGTTGCAAAATAATACTTACCTCTTTCTCCCTTTTATGAAAACATCGATATTATCAGGACGTGGATTGACATAATCCAATTGAACCTTACCATCATCAGTCAATCGAATCTTTGCAGGAATAGAGTTTGCAGTCAAATACCAGCCTTCTAAGTACAACTTAAATTTCCTACTTCGCCAAGAGAACAATCCCAAGCTAATAAATCAAATTGTCCTCCCTAGCTGAGACCAATCGCTACTTAACAAGTTTTCTGGTAAACTCAGCAACAGGTGTTTTGATTTTCATAAAATAAATTCCAGATCCCACCTCTTCTAGATTTAATTTAAGCTGGAAACCAGGCCTACTAGTACTTGTGATGTTTTTGATGATCTGGCCAGTAGTATTTGTCACTGTTACAATAATCTCTACTTCATCTGATCCCAGATAATCAACAGTCAAATTTCCAGAAAAAGGAATTGGGTAAATATTCCATTTGTCCTCGTAGAATAATTCAACCTTATCAGTGATGTCTACGGGATGACCGTTGACATATGCACTGGCACTTGAGAAATCTGATGCTGAGGGTTTATAGTCATTGTATGTAGAAACTCGCAGAATGAGAATATCTCCCGATAACATTTCTTCTGCTAGAGCATAAGAAGAATAGAGCAGCATGTCGCCGTGAACGTTGAAATTTGCATTAAAGGAAACTGAATTGGTAGTGACTTGGTCAATACTAATTTTGTCACTATTAAACTTCATATTGAAATCCAGCGCCTCTACTTCGGTTCCTTTAATCACTAATGGAATCTCGAAATTGTTTCCATTTTTGCTCATACGATCAAAATCCATCATTAGAAGTTGGTTTTGTTCAGACCTGGCATTTTCTCCATCGGAACTCTTCCAATTTCCATTGACATCTCCCATAAGAATGGCGACATAATCCTCTTCTGTTGTGGCACTACATTGACCTATGGTAGAAATAGGAGTCACAAGGCAATCAGGAACTACAGGAACCCTGTTCCTTGAATATCCAACTCCGTCATCCATTGGAAAAGCAGCACTTATGCTAAAGGATGGATCTGTATTTGTGGTTGTTTCGTCAACGAATAACCAATCTTCAATTGAATTGACTCCATTGCTAGTAAAGCCACAAATATTCATTACACTTCTTGCTGATATGAAGGTGACATCAGCGGCGTTTACTCTCCCATTCTGATTGACATCAGCAGCAATAATTTGGTAAACATTGGGAGAAAATGAAGGATCCAAAGTTGCAATCTTCATGGCTCTGTTTTGATCTGTTCCATTGATCAAACTCATCATATTTGTGCAATTTGTAGAATCTGCATAGCTACCGGGTATATCTCTGGAAATGGTGAAGTAATCTCCTTCCTCAACCTCGTAACTAAATTGACCATTCAGGTTCGGATAAAAAGTAGTGGATGAAATATCATTGCATAGAGCATCCGATCCATTAATGGCGGTCGCATTGTAGGCTGTTGGATTCAATGTATCATACAAAAGTCTCTTGCCATTGACATTCCAGAATTTTAATGTGCCGGTAAAGGAAGGATCATTTATTACAGTAATGTTTTGCTCACTCTCATTGCAATGAAGCGAGTCACCATTAAATAGCGTGGATTCGGTAACTCCACAAAGTTGAATTGGGAGAACTGTACCTGGGGGTACATCTCCATTGTATTGAAATTCCAATTCTACCACTGTGCCATTTCCACTAAAGTATGAAGGGAAGGGGGCGGACCCATTGAAGAATATTAATCCATTGACTTCACCTGGCGTATTTACGTTTATAAAAGAACTGGCTACAGATGGGTTCCCACCATGAGCCACATTTCCGATGATTGCATCCCCGGTTGGAGTCATCAAGGTGGTGTCGTAGGTGACGCAAAAGTCCATCCCAATCACTTCATTGCTTACTGGGTTGATAGCCTCAATAGGAATCATGAAAGTCGAATTTGAACAGGTTACGTCTTGATCCGGGATTTCAAAATTTCCCGGAGTTGGGCAAGAGGAAAGGCTTATGCCTAGCCTGACATCATTACTAAATAATGTTAGGTCTGTCACGATTGCATTCTGCGCCTGCAACTGATACACTCCTGCATTAATTTCGAGAAACGGGTCTAACACAAGTGCAGAGTCGGTGGCTCCGGGAATTAGAACCCCATCTTTGTACCATTGGTATTGATTTGCTGTTCCCCCAACAGAAAACGAAAGGGTGAAAGAGGACCCAATTTGCAATATAGTATCGATTTCTGTTCCAAATGCCTGCTGGGAGTTATATTGAAATGATGGCAATCCTACGTTTGGTTCAAGACTTTCAAAGGAAAGTTGGTTGCCCGCTACACTTGCGGTATTGATGTTTAATGCTGATAAATCAGGCAGATAGGTAAAATCATTATGATAAGCCAAAAAAGAAGAAAATAATGTCAGACTTGCAAGTTCATCTGGAATAGGACCGAAGAATTCGTTATTATGAATCCATAATGTCCGAAGATTCGTCCAGTTTGAAACATCTGAGGGGATTTGGCCCGTGAACTCATTGCCATGTAAAAGGACGCTTGACAATGTAGAGATATTGGTAAGCACATCAAAAGGATTACCTATAAAGGCATTAAAATTCAAAGTTGCACTTTGCAATTGTGTCAAATTTCCCACTTCTGTTGGCAACTCTCCCGAAAAATTGTTGTCTCCGATTACAAGGAAAAAAAGATTTGAAAGCGAACCGATTTCGACAGGAAGAGATCCCGAAAAGGCATTACTACTTAGACTTAGCGTTCGTAACTTTGAAAGTTGTGAAATGGTTGTTGGCAATGGGCCTGTGAAATCATTGGCGCTAAGGAACAAATCTTCAAGATTGTTAAGCGAGGTAATAAGATCGGGAAAAGGGCCTGTAAAGTCATTATCATACAGGAGCAATTGTCTTAGATTTACCAGATTTGATAGTTCATTTGGCAATGGGCTCACCAAATTCATGCTGTACAAAGCCAAATCTTCCAGATTAACTAGATTTCCAATTTCTGGAGGAATTGTTCCGTTTGTATCATTCCCTCCCAAATGCAAGAATCTTAAATTTCCAAGGTTTCCGAGTTCTAGTGGAATAGAACCTGAAAGTTGATTTTGACTCAAATACATTTCTTCCAATAGGGTTAAATCACCTAGTGTGACAGGAATATTCCCCACTAAATCGCTACCACCAAGATTCAAGACCCTTAAATTTGCAAGCTGATTTATAGAATCAGGAATGGATCCCGAGATACTGTTTGCTCCCAGATGGAGTTCTTGCAGTGAGTTCAAGCTTAAGATCGCACTTGAGATTGAATCTGAAAGTTGATTGCGTCGCAGATCCAGAATTTCAAGCATCTGCAAATTCGATATAGAATTGGGGATTGTACCCTGCAATTGGTTACTTGAGGCATTCAGCGTCATTAAACCGCTGAAGTCTCCGATTTCTGAAGGAAGACTTCCAACTAACCCATTAAATGGTAAACTAATGTCTGTCACAGTATCATTAGCAACGGTAACACCAAACCAAGAATCAACCGGCCCGGTCAGCCAGTTTGCATTATTGTTCCAATTTGGCCCATCTGTCGCATTGTAAAGTGCCACTAGCGCCAGGGAATCAGTTGCCAAGCCGTCTGGCATTATACTCTGAACACTTATATTCAAAGAGTGACTTACTAATGTGAGATCGTTCACAATGGAACTGGTTACCTCCAGATGATATACACCGCTGTCAACCAAAATAACTGATGGTAGTGTTAGAATAGAGCCTGTTTGATCTGGAATCAAAACTCCATTTTTATACCATTGGTATTGGTTGGCTGTTCCTCCAACGGGAAACGAAATGGTGAACGATGAGCCAACTTGTAAAGTGGTATCTACATCAGTCCCAATAGAGTCTTGGGGAGAATATCTGAAGGTTGTGATAGAGATGTTGGATTCTAAATCCTCAAAGGTAAACTTGTTGTTCTGTGCAATTACAGCTAACAAGGAAGTCAGTCCAGTCAAATCAATTAAGTGGCTAAGTTCATTCGAAGCCAAATCCAGAACAACCAAATTGCTTAGATTGCTTAGCTCATTAGGAACTGAGTCCGTAAGATTATTATGATTTAGTTGCAAAACTTCCAGATTGGATAAGTTCCCAAGCTCCTTTGGAATATTGCCCATAAATTGATTTTTACCTAGGTTGAGTATCTTAAGTGTTGATGCATTGCCAAGCTCCGCCGTAATTGAACCTGAAAACAGGTTCTCATTATAGTCCATCGATTGTATATTCTCAAGGTTTCCAATGGACGAAGGAATATTTCCGGTTAGTAAATTATTGCTAACAGAAAGATTTTGCAGGGCGGTTAAGGAGCCGAACTCAGCCGGTAACGGGCCTGAAAGCCGATTTCCCTGCAAAGACATAGTATTTAGACTTGCCAGGTTGCCAAGTTCAGAAGGAATAGGTCCTGATAACTGATTTTCACTTAGATCGAGCTTATGTAAATCGGGAATATTACCTAATTGTGGTGGTATCGCTCCGGTCAATTGGTTGAGGCTTAATTCCAGTGTGTTTAGATTAATCAAACTTCCTAGTTCCGGCGGAATTGTTCCGGCTAATTGATTGAAGTGTAGACGCAGCCTTAATAAGCTGGTTAGATTTCCTAAACTAGCTGGGATCGTGCCCGAAAGCTGGTTTGCTCCTAACATAAGCGTGTATAGATTAATCAAATTTTCTATTTCGGTCGGGATTGATCCTGAAAGTTGATTCACCCCTAAATCAAGGTTGCTCAAGCTTATCAAGCCAGTCAATTCTACTGGAATAATTCCGGTAAGTTGGTTGAAACTCAAGTTGAGATCCCGCAAATTCATGAGATTTGCCAATTCGACAGGAATTGTTCCAACTAGTTGATTGCCTGCCAAGTCCAGGAATGTTAAATCTGCAAGCTCCCCTATTTCTGTTGGAATGGAACCGATAAGCTGATTTAGACGTAATTTAAGACTTGCCAATTTGGATAAATCCCCAATTTCTGATGGAAGACTTCCTGCTAAACTATTGTTTGCCAAGTCAATACCTATAACAACATCATTAGCAACAGTAACACCAAACCATGTGCTCACAGGCCCAGTCAACCAATTGGTGTTATTAATCCAATTCGTACCATCAGTTGCATTGTACAGTGCAACGAGTGCTAGAGAATCTGTCATTAGATTTCCTCCAGCGATCCCTTGAACATGCACATTAATTGGTCGACTAACCAAGGTTAGACCTGTTACGATCGAGTTGGTGACCTCAAGATGATATATTCCACTGTCGGATAAAGCAACTGTGGCTAAGGAAAAGAGAGAACCAGTTTCACCGGGCAGTAGCATCCCGTCTTTATACCATTGATATTGGTTCGCCGTTCCTCCAACTGGTATCGAAAAAGAGAATGGAGAAGACTCCACTAAAACGGTATCAACGACCTGTCCAATGCTATCTTGTGGTGTATAGTCAAATGAGGAAAGAGGAATGTTAGGTTCAAGGCTTTCAAATGTTAGTCGGTTGTTAACTACTCTAACAGTTGGTGGTGAAATAGATGTAACATCGGGGAATTCTGAGAATTGATTTTGAGAAACATCGAGATATATCAATGAAGATAGGTTATCAAGATTTGGGACACTACCTGTTAACTGATTTTTTTGTAAAAGCAATACCTGTAGACTGCTCAGATTTGCAATGGTAGCTGAAATACTACCGGTAATGTTCTGATCGGACAACTGTAATATTTGAAGTTGATCCATATCGTAGATTTCAGAGGGGATCGTTCCGTTTAGCCCGTTGCTCGGCAGTGCAATAAGGTTCACCCTACCACCACCTGGTCCAGTAGCAATATTAGTTCCAACCCACGTGTCCAGTGGACCGGTTAGCCAATTTGTGTTATCAATCCAATTCGGACCGTCCGTGGCATTGTATAATGCTACCAGTGCCAACGAATCTGATTCGAAATTGGGGAGGGGTGGACTTACAAAATCTAGCAACGAGTGCGTGTGAGTGTTGTGTTCGGGAGCGTTTGATAAAGCATGCTCTGATCTAAAATCGAAGGAATCTCCAATTGCGTTTGGTACTGTACAGATAGCCGACAGGACCAATAGGATGTTAATTCTTAAATTTTTCATTACTAGTCAATTTTTAGGATTAGAGGAACTGATCGTATAGAAATAGTAGAACTTTGGAGAGTGTCAGAAAACTATAGCTGATCGTTTTCCCATTACCAATAATCTGCTTATCACTAATGAACTGGATAAAATTGACCTATGTATTGTCACCAGTCAATACCTGATGTTGGGCATTTTGTGCTTTCAGTTTTTGTTATTACAAGAACACGCTGTGCAAATCGCAATTAAAATATAATTGATTATTGAAATAATACAATTTAATTAATCTTTAATCAAAGAGAAATTCTTCGGGACAAAGGCAAGAAGTTCAGTCTATGCTTCAAAGTCCCAGCGCTTACTCCAAAATAGTATGTTAGTAAAAAATGCGAGAGATCGACTACCTCTTTCTCCCTTTTATGAAAACATCGATATTATCAGGACGTGAATTGACATAGTCCAGTTGAACCTTCCCTTCATCGGTCAATCCTATTTTTGCAGGGATAGAATTTACGGTCAAATACCAGCCTTCCGGTAGAATCACAGTGTTTCGATTTCGTCCAAAGGATCTGTCCCACACAAGTTCAGTGTCGTAAAGAAGATACCTATTCGGGTCGGTATACGTCTCTTCAATTCTCAAGCGAGTAGTTGCTCCCTCCTCTACAGGGTCGAACCAAATCACTACGATTTCTGTATTGTCTTCAAGGTTATCAATTTCTATTCCCTTCTCACTGATCTCTTTTCCCCGAAGTGTCTCGACATCAAGTTCTTCTCCAGTATCAAGGATCAAAGCCGAGGGGTTGCTTGCCTTGCTACCGGCACGCACGATATTGACATATTTATCAACGCCCACTCTTTTTTCAGTATAGTCATGATATAGCCGAAAAGAGCCCGTTTCCGGCTGTTGTAGGAAATAGACAATTTCCCGATCTTGAAAAGCCCGTTCATTGAGTGCGTAGTTCAGTCTTGCTTTGGATTTATCTCTGCCCTGTGGCGATGGCACGTAATCAGGCCAAGGATATGCATTCCTTATCCCATCAACACCCTCTCCTGTTAGTTTCCTAGCCTTGATCTTGTAGGGTACGGCACCAACACCGTCATTCATGAAACTCGCAGCCAATCTTCCGTCCGATTCCATGTTTACCTGTGACGGATAGTTTGCTTCTATTATCTCATATCCTGCTGGCAGCACCACCGCATTTCTTCTGATGCCAAGCGATCGGTCAAAAACAATTACATCATCTTCCTTGTAGTAGCTCGCAGGATCTCTGTAGGTTTTATCAATCCGTATTCTTGCTTCCCCACCATCTGGTACAGGACGAGCTAGTTCTATTTGGAGGTAATCAGTGTCTTCGCTAGCACGAGTATTTCCATTCAATTTCGCCACAGCACCCTCTACTATTTCCCACACCAGAGTCTTTCCTGAAAAAAGGTCGATCACCTCGTCAACAGTGTGTTCGCTACCACGACGTAGGGTATTCCAATAGAACGTGGCTCCCGCTGTTGTCGCACTTACATCATAGATAATCCTGAAACTTTGAGATGCCGGATCTAAAAGTTCATATCTAGTATAGGAATCAGATTGCGTTTGCTGAGCTCCAGAACTCATGGAAAATATGATGAACCATAGAGAAATAGAAAGCTTGTTAATATTCATGCTATGAAAGTAATAAATCACACACTAAAAAGTGTTTAGGGTTTTGGTCTGAGCTAATTTTGCAGCTCATATTCATCGCATGGAAGAAGAAAAAAAAGAGTCGCTCAATTTTATCGAGCAAATGATTGAGAAGGATCTGGAGAGTGGTAAGCACAACTCTGTTGTAACTCGTTTTCCCCCTGAGCCAAATGGCTATTTGCATATTGGTCATGCAAAGTCCATTTGTCTAAACTTCGGGCTGGCTCAAAAGTATGGTGGTATTTGCAATCTTCGATTCGATGACACCAACCCTGAAAAAGAAGACACAGAATACGTTGACTCCATCAAAAATGACATCAAATGGCTGGGTTTTGATTGGGATGATAGGGAGTATTACGCATCAGACTATTTTGATCAGCTCTACGAGATGGCTGTCAAACTAATCAACAAAGGTTCGGCGTATGTTGATGATCTTCCTGCTGATGAATTTAACAAGCTGAAAGGAACTCCAACTGAGCCCGGTACCCCAAGTCCGTATCGTGATCGTCCTGTGGAGGAGAGTCTGGATCTTTTCCAACGAATGAAAGCTGGAGAATTCACGGAAGGAGAACGAGTACTTAGAGCAAAGATTGATCTCGCCTCACCAAACATGCACATGCGTGACCCTATCCTTTACCGGATAAAGCAAATCGCGCATCATCGAACAGGTACTGACTGGTGCATTTACCCAACTTATGACTTTGCGCATGGTCAGTCTGATAGCATCGAAAGCATTACTCATTCTCTGTGTACACTTGAATTTGAAGTACACAGGCCATTATACAATTGGCTAATCCAGGAGTTGGAAATATACCCTTCCGAACAGACCGAATTCGCCAGACTGAATCCCACCTACACTGTCGTGAGCAAGCGAAAGTTGCGTGAGCTTGTTGAAGAGGAAAAGGTTTCAGGCTGGGACGATCCACGTATGCCAACTATCTCCGGGATCCGAAGAAGAGGGTTTACGCCTGAGTCTGTAAAAACTTTTGTTGAAAAAGCAGGAGTGGCCAAAAGAGATGGCATGAATGATGTGGCGATCCTTGAGCACGCCATTCGTGAAGATTTGAATGCGAAGACGAATAGGGTGTTCGGAATCATGGATCCTTTAAAACTAATCATCACCAATTGGCCTGAAGACAAAACAGAAATGTTACCTGCCGTCAACAATCCCGAAGATGAATCGGCAGGAACTCGTGAGATGGCTTTTACCAGAGAACTCTATGTCGATCAGGCAGACTTTATGGAGGATCCACCCAGTCCAAAAAAATGGTACCGTCTTGGCCCTGATCGAGAGGTACGTCTAAAATTCGGCTACATCATCAAGTGCACTGGATTTAAAAAGGGTGACGATGGCAAAATCGAGGAGATCTATGCGGAATACGATCCCGAAACAAAAAGTGGGCACGACACAAGTGGGAAAAAAATAAAGGGCACGCTGGGCTGGGTTTCAGCGAAGCATGGAGTTAGTGCTGAAATACGACTTTATGATCGACTATTTCTGACTGAGAACATGAATGAGATCGATGATGATTTTAAAAATCATCTTAATTCCGATTCGTTGGAGGTTAACTCTAAAGCAATTCTAGAAGAGTCTCTCAAGAATGCTAAAGTCGGAGATCAGGTTCAGTTCGAACGAATTGGATATTTCAGAGTTGACGAAGATTCCACTCCCGACAACCTTGTGTTTAATCGGACAATTACCCTGCGTGACAACTGGGCGAAGTAAATTGCTGTAAAACAAACAAGTCCATGATTGAAGTTACTGGTCTCTACATTTATCCAATCAAATCCCTACAAGGGGTTGAAGTTTCCGAGGCAGAGGTTTTGGAAAGAGGTTTCAAGCATGACCGGCGCTGGATGATTGTTGATGAAAACAATAAGTTCATTACACAACGCACTCATCCACACCTTTCTCAAATCGAGATAAAGGTTTCGGAAAACAAAATAATTGCCTCTTATCCCGGACATATGGACTTGCAAGTTCCTTTGTCTATTGAATCAGGAGAAAGAGTTGAGGTTTCTGTTTGGGAGCATCAAGTTGAAGCATTGGAAGCTAATGGTGAGCAAAACAAATGGATTTCTAAAGTTGCTGGAACACCATGCAAACTGGTATTCATGCCTGAAAGTGCCAGTAGGCCGATCAGTCCCGAAAGAGCCAGAAACAATGAGAACGTAAGTTTTGCAGATGGCTACCCGTACTTGATAATTAGTGAAGCATCGCTCGAAGATCTAAATACTAGGATGGATGTAGCGCTACCTATGCATCGCTTTCGGCCGAACATCGTAGTGTCTGGCACTGAGCCCTATGCCGAAGACAGCTGGAGGGATTTTAGCATCGGAAATGTGAATTTCTATGGAACACATGGATGTAAACGCTGTGTCTTTACAACTATTGACCAAGAGACGGGAAAGAAAGGAACTGAACCGTTGAAGACACTTGCAACCTATAGAAGAGAAGGTAAGGATGTCGTTTTTGGCTTGAATACAATGGCAGAATCTAGGGGAGTTGTTCGGGTTGGAGACCAGGTTTTCCTTTCAAACATTCACCCTTCGAGAGCCTCAGGGTGACAATTGTACTAAAATTTAAAAGCGAACTTTGTCATGTTGAGGCTCTCGAAACATAGACAGTCACGAATCGTTTTTGTAACGTCGACTCAAGTTTGGTAATTGACTCCATTCTCTACTAATCAGAGCCTCCTTCTTCTCTCTTCTCCATCCCTTGATCTGTTTTTCAAAAGCAATCGCCTGGTTGATGTCATGAAATTGCTCCTGAAATACCAGTTTTACAGGTCTACGTCGATAGGTATAGGTCTTCTGGTTTAGACCTTCATTATGCTCATGCAGCCTTCTGGAAATATCATTCGTAACCCCGACGTAGTACAGTCCGTCTGAACACTTCAAAATGTAAACAGTGACCGATTCACGATTCTAAAATATCACTCTTCGAGAGCCTCAGAATGACAAAATCGTGAATTCTTTCTAGCGTATACTCTAAGTAAACTTGTCAGTAAGATTGAAATGTTTGTACTCTCAACTCAGCAACTGGATAAAACGAGTCGAGCTGAGGTTGTCTAAGCAAATCATTCTACTAGTAAACCAATCACTTAAAACTAATTTCTTACACTCCAGACCTCATACAAAGGTTCCCCACGACTGTTGTTACCCGAGTGATGCCATTTCCCATCTTTCATTTCGTATTTAAACTCAAGGGCAGTGCCCACTCGACTATTATCCCTTGAAAAGAACTCAATGTTTTCAGTGTATTTTCCGTCAACTGTTGTGTAGGAACCTCCACCAGTTCCCATGAATTGCTTTGTTCTTGTATTATAGGCTATCCACTGAAATCGAGTTCCGGATAGGATTTTCATTGTTTTTCTTGGTCGATCGGTGCTACGTTCCTGCATTTCTCCATTTCGAATTCTGCCTGACATCAGCCAGGCTCCTCCCAACGAGCCAGGTTTGCCTGCATCTGTCCTGGTGAGCACTACATCTGAATCCACTATTTTTAGTTCCGTATCTGACCACTCAATGTCAAATGAAACACTGGTGCCAACACGCGTTGAATCCCTAGTGTCAAATTCTACGGTTTCCGTCAGCGTCTTACCGTTAAGCGACCATGTACCGCCATTTGTGGAGATGAACTCTCCGGTGGTATTATCAAACCAGGTTCCAACCTGGTACTTGTCAGAAAAGATTACAGACATCTTAATTTCTTTTCCGTCTTCTTTCGTAATCATCTCCCATCCTCCAACTAAGCTTTGGGCATTGGTAAACCCAATAGCACAAATTGTAAGTGCTGTGAATATTTTTTTCATCTCTTTCCTGGTTTGTATGTTTCTTCAGCTCTCGCCTCCACATCCTCTCTGTAAAAAGCCACGTCCTTAAATTCTCCGTCCGCATATCGTTGCGCCTGATCATAAAAGTGGGGTGATGAAGGATCTCCGCTTTGTCCTCCCGCTAAAAGTGTTTTGGCTTTCAATCTCTCTCCAAATTCGACCGCCGCCACAAAGCTGTTTCCACGCGTTCCGTAAATCTTATTTACATTTTGATTTCCTCTCATTCCATACGCAGCCAATGCTCCCCATCGACTTGTAGTCAGCCCGACCGGAATACTTGGTTTGTCGTCATCAAATTGTAAGTCAATCGCTCCATCTAAACGCTGAAATCGACTGATTTCGCCCCATGGAGTATTCCAGCTACCAAACTTTTCCGTAAGTTCAGCAACCGCCTTTGAGAAGATATCTAGACGCTGATCCTCTGGAAGCCCTGTGCCAAAATAGTTGAATCGATCCAGGCCAACGAGGTCACCCGGAATTTCTGCATTTCGGTATAGAGCCATACCATAAAAATGTGCCAAAGACATTCCCACAGACTCCTTTGAGGTTTTCATGTCCCAGTTTCTCAAAACATCAACAGCTTCGGAAAGTGCTGCGTCCTTCGAAGAATTATCATAGGCTCTTATCAAGCCCGGAACAACTTCTTCGAATGCAGGAAGATACGGATCGTAGGCAATGTCAATTAACCCATCAAGCGTTAAATTCTCTGCCTTTAGCAGCAAGTCAATTGCATGCACACCTCGAAAATTTTCAGGGATTCTCGACATGTACCGAGGGTAATCTTCCTTTTTCGGGCTGTACTCAGCAGCGCTAGTAAATGGTGTTGAGTTACAGTTTTGGATCCATTCATTTGGCGGGTTGAAAACAGTAATTGCCTCATCAACAGGATGTAAACCTTGCCAGTCCGTTGCTGGATTACTACCATCCACCGGCTTAGTGTAGTCGAACTGAACATCACGACGTGGTATAAAATTGCCATGATAATATGCTATGTTTCCTTCAGAATCAGCAAAAACGGTGTTGTTGGATGAATTGGTTTTCATATCCATCATCTCCCTGAACTCCTTGTGATTCTTTTTCTTAGTTCTTGTGTAGGATTGCTCCAACGCCTTCACTGGTTCCCACATCAATGCAGTCGCAACCCACTTTCCATCGACCTTGTGCGTTATCGGGCCATGATGAGTACGATAGACGGGAAAGGCCATTTTGCGCATAATACTTCCATCTTTGTATTTTATGAAAACCCTTGCACTTTTGACAGGTCGTTCCTCATCTCCATACTTGTAGACGAAACTTCCATCCTCCTTCTCCGCTACATCCTCAATGAACTCATCAATTACGTCTGTGTAGGTTGAAGTATGCATCCAGCCAGTATTTTCATTGAATCCTTGATAAACGAAGAATTGACCCCAAGTCACAGCACCATACGCATTAAGCCCTTCTTCACTAACTACATGTACTTCTCCTCTGAAGTAAAAGGAGGTGTGTGGGTTAATGAGCAGCATTGCATTGCCAGAGGCTGTCAGATCTCCTCCAATCGCCAGGCCATTCGATCCTTTTGGTTCTACCATATAATCAGGTAGCTCTGCAGAGACATCCACAACCGGACCTCCATTGCCATAAAATTCCTCAATTTTTTTGGTCGAGACCCTTTCAATGTCTCCGCCGATAGAGCCTTCCGTGAAATACATGGTCATCCATGGCTCAAATCTGGTAATCACTTTAGGCTTGACTTCAGGATGCGTATAGAGGTAGTAGTTGATACCGTCTGCCCAGGCATTGCAAAGCTTTTGCATCCATTCAGGGCTCGATTCATAATTTGCAACCGCTTCTTCCTGAGTCATAAATAGCCTCGCACGCAAATCGCTAAATATCGCGCTTCTTCCTTCTGCTTCAGCCAACCGACCAATGGCCCACGCAAAATTTCGTTCGACTCTTGGAAAATCATCCTCACATTGAGCATAGAGCAATCCAAAAACAGCATCTGCATCTGTTTTCCCATATATGTGTGGGACGCCAAAGTCATCGCGAATGATTTCAACATCCTCTGCCTGTGTTTGCAGCTTTGCGATTTCCGGATCTGAAGATTTCGGTGCTGAACAAGCTATTAAACCAACAAGGAGTAAAAGAAAAATACGATTCATGTTTCTTGGGTTAAGTGGGATATCAAATATCGTTAAAAATCATAGATACTCTTGCCGCCATTCTTATTTCCTAAGCAACTATTTTTGTTCTTTTTGGTCACTTGAAGTACTATGTCGGGATACATTGTTTTGTTGCTGGGAGGACTGCAAGGATTAATTCTTGCTTCCGTTATTTATACGAAGGCAAAAAAACAACAGGCCAACCAGTATCTGGCGGCATTTATCCTGCTGCTAGGATTAGGTAGTATCGTCGACAATAATCTCGTTCAGATTGATCAAAATTTTTTCGTCTTGATTTGGTCTGGAAATTCCTTTCTTTTCGCTCCGTTTCTCTACTTATATATACTTCGTTTAAAAAAATCTTTCGCATTCAGTTCGAAAATTGTTTTAAGTCATTTTACAATTTTCGCCGTGATGAAGGTTCTAGTACTTTCAATCCACTTCTCGACGATAACAGAAGATTGGCTCCCCATTCTAGGGATTTCTGTCAATCTATTCCTGGTGATCTACAATGTGGTTTATGGCATTTTTACTTTGCATCTTCTTATGAAGGGCAAGAAGGATATCAGCCAAAAGCAGTACAAATGGGGGAAGGCAATTACACTCATTTTTATTTCTTATAGTATTCTCCTACTAGCAAGACGTCTTATTTCAGATGTCCTACTCATTGAGCTGACACTTGTAGATGACTATATCTACGTTGGCGCCACACTTACCCTCTATTGGATGAGTTATCAAATTATCCACCGTCCTGATCTGATTTCCCAGGGCCAGAGGTACAAAAAGTCTGGATTGACACATTCAGACATTGTTAGGAAGGGGGAAGAAATCAAGCTGTACTTAGAATCTGGCGAAGTCTACAAAAACCCTGAATTCAGTCTTGATCTTCTTTCACAAAATCTCGATATCCCAAAGCATCAAATATCTCAAGTGTTAACCGAACACTTTGGTCAAACTTTCTATCAACTTATTAATGAATTTCGGGTGAGGGAAGTGACTAAAATACTTTCTGCAGAGAGCCACAGTCATATGAGTCTTCTTGGAATTGCCTACGAATGTGGCTTTCAATCCAAATCGACATTTAACAAAGCATTTAGATCTATTATGGGGACAACGCCTTCGAAATATCTTCAGACAAAATAGGTCTTTTTAGGTTCTCCCCAATTGGGAAAGTCGCCTACACTCTCTTGAAGCACCTTCTTTGAGCAAAAAACTAAAATGCTCAAAACAACATTACTTCTTGGACTTGCAACCTGGTCGCTGTGTCTTCTAGCTCAGCCGGTCATCTCTGCTAAACCTCAGACTCCATACATCACTACGGAAGGGAGTTTACAATTTTTGGAATTTGACTTCATCGTAACTGGTCAAAAAAATGGAAAATACATTTTACAACAGATTGATCTGACAGTTTTTGACCAGAACGGAAGACCTCAAGAGCGAAGAAAGCTGGTTGATGAAGGAATGGTTTCGAATTTCGGAGAATTCCCCAAAACCAAAGTGAAAAAGGACAAAAGCATTTCGCTTTTCAATCCATTCTACTTTTTTGGAAATGATATTGAACTAGATCGTCTGCTATATCAATTCAAGTTTACCAAAGGCCGAGAAACATATGCATTGTCAACTGAGGTTCGTCCTGAAGAATATTCACAGAAGACCGAGCTAGCACTCCCTCTCTCCGGTCAGGTTATCGTAGATGCTGGATTTGACCACTTTGCTCATCACCGTCGAATGAATACCACCCACTGGGGTATGCGACTTCTAAAAATCAGTCAAAACATTACTCGATATGCGATCGATTTTGCTCCTTGCAACGACACTGGCCAGATTTACCAGAACACTGGCGATGAAGTTGAGGACTACTTCGGGTTTGGTCAGCCAGTGGCTGCCCCAGCTGGCGGGAAGGTCGTAGAGTTGGTAAGGGATCTTCCAGATAATGAAATTGAAGGAAAGCTAGCTTTTGGCACCGTCGCTTTCATAAAGAATCCAAAGTTGGCATCAGGAAATTATGTGGTTATCGATCATCTAAATGGAGAAGTAAGCCTTCTGGCACACCTACAACAAGAGAGCATCACTGTTGAACTAGATCAGGTGGTGAAGGCCGGAGATCAAATTGGCTTGATCGGCAACTCAGGAGATTCGACCTACCCTCATTTACACTATCAACTTGAAAATGAGCACTCACTAAATGTTCAAACGTACCCAGCTCTTTTCTCTGGAATTAATAGTTTGAACAATCAAAAGGTCTCACGTCCAATTTTTTGTAACACCGGAGATATTGTTTTTAGTAGGTGACTTTTTTTGGGACATGGTAATAAGGGGAGCTAAAGTTTTAGAAGACTAGACATGCAACCCCTTGCTATTTATTTACATCTATTGTGATGAAGCTTTGGATTCGATACGTCCAGAATGAGTCAATGGCTCGTTCATAAACGGACAAACTTTGATTCAACTTTCTCACAACTGCCTTTAGATCAATGTCTTAAGTCAGATGGCACATTAATTGGAACTCTATTGTCCACTTAACCTTTGAAAAAATGCTATTCAACTTCTTTAAAATCACGCTACGAAATTTCAAAAAGAATAAGTCGTACGTTTTTATCAATCTAATAGGATTGGGTCTGTCATTGGCTTGCTGTATAGTAGGATACCTGAACTGGAAGTTCGCGTCAGATTTTGATTCAAATCACGAAAATCAGGACAGGATCTATAAGATTCAAATGACCAAGTCGGTTCAGAATCAAAATATTCCATACGGAATTACCCCACTGCCTCTTGGAGCGCAGATTCAGGACAAAATCACAGGTGTTTCTCACTATAGTCGATATGTATCGGAGGGCCTGGTTCTGAAGAAAGACCTTAAGGTCTTCAACCAACGCATTGGCTTTGCTGACGATGATTTTTTCGAAATGTTCACATTCCCATTAAAATATGGCAGCAAAGAAGCTCTTCTAGATCGTAGCAAATTGATCTTAAACAGTTTTGCAGCAGAGAGATATTTCGGTGATGTCGATCCTGTTGGAGAGATTATTTTGGTTATCACAGAAGAAGGGACACAGTTCCCGATGACTGTAGGAGGAGTTTTGGAAGAAATGCCCTCGAACACATCCATCAGTTTCCACGCAATCACGCACTTTGACAATTATTTAAAAATTCGCGACATTGAAGGTACTGATTGGAAGCGGTTTATAAACGGAACCTTTGTGATGACAGAAGGAACCAACTATCCACAAAACCTATTAGACGATCTAAACGAGAATTACATCGCTGTTCAAAACGAGGCTCGTGACGATTTCAAGATTGGTGCCTACTACCTGGAGCCACTTACAACTCTAGGTAAGAATGCGGAGTCCATTCGATCGAATTGGTTGAATGAAACCCCTCCTCCGCCAGCAGTTACTGTTCCAATGATAATGGCCATTCTGATGCTCCTGATTGCATGTTTCAACTTTACCAACACTTCCATTGCAATTTCAAGTAAACGACTCAAAGAAATAGGAATCAGAAAAGTGATGGGTAGCGGCAAACGTCAACTCATTTTTCAGTTTATGGGTGAGAATCTAGTTCTCGCATTTGGTGCCATGATCGTGGGAGTAGCAATTGCCTATTTCCTTGTCCCAGCATATGATGCCATGTGGGATTTTATCAACCTCGAACTTAATCTTACCTCCAATACGGAGATATATGTATTTCTTATTGGGCTAATGGTATTCACCTCGGTGGTAGCTGGTGGATATCCATCCTTCTACATTAGCTCTTACCAACCGGTAAAAATATTGAGGGGGAATCTCAGCCTTGGTGGCACAAATCTTTTTTCTAAGACGCTTCTGGGTGCGCAGTATGGACTGACCATCATAGCACTGATCTCTTCTCTTGCTTTTGCAAACAATGCCAACTACCAGTCAAACTATGACATGGGATTTGAGACGGAAAATATTCTGGCCGTACGAGTTGAGAATCAATCTGAGTACGAAAAGTTCAGCAATCTGGTGAGTCAGATGCCTGAAATCGACGAGGTTACAGGCTCACAACATCATATTGGCTGGTGGAACTATTCCAGAACACTCAAATCCGAGGAGACAGAGTTGAATGCCAATATGTTGAATTTCACGATTGAGTACAAGGATGTGATGAATTTAAAAATGGCTAGTGGTAGGTACTTTGATCCCGAGCTGTACGATCACGATCGTCAAAATTCGATTATTATCAATGAGCAGGCAGTTAGAGAATTTGGCTGGGATGAGCCAATTGGCAAGCGTATTCAAGTTGACGATAGTACACGACTGACGGTTGTCGGAATAATGGAAGATTTTCTCACAGATGGTTTTTTCAATCCGCTTGAGGCCACTGGTATTCGATTGGCAAACAAAGATGCTATGAATTTTGTCGTCGTAAAAAGTGAGGTTCCATTTCTGAAACTTAGAGAGCTTCTGGAAGAGAAATGGCTTGAAATTGCACCTAACACACCTTTCAATGCGGACGATGACACCATGATCGCCAACTCCGAACTGGTGAATCTTAACATCGTAAAAATGTTCCGCTTCCTTGGAATCCTTGCACTAATGCTCTCTTCCATCGGCCTCTATACGCTTGTTTCATTAAATATTATCAAGCGAGTAAAGGAGATTGGAGTGAGGAAGGTACTTGGAGCTTCGATAAAACAAATCTTGGTTCTTGTAAACAGACAGTTTTTCTGGTTGCTAGTCATCGCTGCAGTGGTTGGCTCAGCGCTCTCATATTTTGCCATTGATGGACTCATGGCATCCATATTCTCAGTTTACCAAGCAATAAGCTTCTTCACCATATTCGCGCCTCTGTTTTTACTCTTGTTCATAGCATTTGCAATTGCATCTGCAAGAATATTCAAAACCGCAGTTCAAAACCCAGTGAAGTCATTAAGATATGAATAGCTAGTTCAGATCGAAACTTTTAAGGACAGGTCTTCATCGTAGATGGAGACCTGTTTTTTTTTGAGGGCAAAGTAACGATTTCAAAAAGTCAGAGTACTACCTACAATCCTTACTTGAAAACCTCTAACTCGAAACGTCATGTGGAAGAATTTTTTTGTCATCACTTATCGTAACCTTACCAGGCATTCATTCTATTCGCTGATTAACATCTTTGGACTTTCAATTGGTCTCACTGCTGGATTCCTAATTCTCCAGCATGTCTACTATCAGCTTTCTTACGACAATTTTTTCGAGAATAAAGAGAATATCTATCGGGTACAAACCAACAGATTGAAGGATGGTGAAATGGCCACGCAATGGGCTTCTGGATGTGCGGGAGTGGGTCTCCATATGAAAGAAGATTTCCCTGAAGTTGTAGATTTTGTCAATATGCACGTGAGCGGTGCGGAAATTTCCTACAACCGAAAATATATCACTCCAGAATATCCCTACTATGCAGGTGCTTCCTTTTTTGAGGTTTTTTCTGTACCTCTTCTTCGAGGTGTAGACAGTCTTGTTCTCAAGGAGCCATTTACTGTTGCTCTAAATGAAACAATGGCCAAGAAAATGTTTGGCGATGAAGATCCAATGGGAAAACTCATTCAAATGAATGACGATGATGAGTTCAAAGTGACAGGAATCTTTCAAGATCTACCTGAAAACTCGCACATGAGCTTTGATGTTCTATACTCCTTTGAAACCTACGTTGCCTTCACGAGTGAAAATGCGAGAACTGCCTGGCAGTGGGATGGATTCCTAAATTACGTGGTCCTACATCCAGATACAGATCCAGAATTATTATCTGAAAAATTTCCTGAATTCATCTTGCAGCGGCAGGGAGAAGAACTAGAACAGTATGGAGCCGGAATGGAATTCGTGCTTCAGCCTCTGGACAAGATTCACCTCACCTCCAACTACAGACATGAAATCAAGACCACAGGGGATGAACGAGCAACCTACTTTCTGTTAGTTATAGGCATGTTCGTCTTGTTTATTGCATGGATCAACTACATCAATCTTACGACTGCCAGATCTTTAAGCAGAGCACGTGAAGTTGGGATCAGAAAAGTAATGGGCAGCTTCAAGGCTCAGTTGGTTCGTCAATTCATGTTTGAATCTCTGTTCATTAACCTTCTCGCCTTTGTGATTTCAATTATTCTAGTAATCATCATTTTCCCGTTCTTTAATGACTTTGCAGGTCGCAACAGCTCATATCCGTGGCCAGATGCGCCTGTTTTTTGGGCCGGTCTCGCTACTATTTTTGGAACAGGGATCTTGCTATCAGGATTTTACCCAGCACTGGTTCTTTCTAAGTTTAAACCCGTAACGGTACTTAAAGGGAAATTCTCTGGGAGTTCAAGTGGAAATCTCCTGCGAAAAGGACTGGTGACGTTTCAATTTTTAGCGTCGCTAGTTCTTATCACAGGTACCTACGTCGTTTACAAGCAAATGAACTTCCTTCAATCTCAAGACCTGGGAGTTGACATTAATCAGACACTGGTTGTTGAGACTCCTAATTTTCAAACCGATTCTGTATTTAGCACGAAGGACAACATTTTTAGAAACAGGCTTTTAAGCGAGTCATTCGTGAATAATATGACCACCTCTACTGCAGTACCTGGCGAAACCCCGCAATGGAACGCGGGGGGAATTAGACTAATCAATCAGACTGAAGCAGAAAGTAACCAATATCGCGTTCTCGGTGGTGATGCCAAGTTCATGGATTTCTATGGGCTGGAAATGATCTCAGGAAGAGGCTTCGATGAAAGTTTCGGGACAGAAGAAAGTAGTGTAATCTTTAACGAAGAAGCAATGAGACTGCTTGGGTTCAATGATGTTGAAGAGATTTTGAATCAGAAAATCAATTTCTGGGGGGACACTTTTAATATTGTTGGAGTTGTGAAAAACTATAGGCAAGAGTCTCCTAAAGAAGCGTACGATGCGTTGATATTTAGGTACTTCAATTCCCCTTCTGGGTACTATTCCGTCAATCTCACTGGCAACATTCGACAATCCGTAGATCAGGTAAAAGCACACTATGAAGCCGCCTTTGGAACAAAAACATTTAACTTCTTTTTCCTCGATGACCACTATAACCAACAGTATCAGGCCGAGCTAAAATTTGGTAACATCTTCGCCCTATTCTCTGGACTTGCAATCATTGTCGCATGTCTTGGGTTATTTGGATTGGCCTCGTACATCACAAATCTACGAGCCAAAGAAGTTGGGGTGAGGAAAGTCCTCGGAGCATCCATCCAAAATCTATGGATGCTTCTTACCAGTGATTTTCTAAAACTGGTTGGGCTTTCGGTTTTGGTAGCTGTTCCTGTCTCCTATTTCGTAATGCAAAATTGGTTGGAGAATTTTGCCAACAGAATCAATTTGGATGTGATGATTTTTTTGTTGCCCGTTGTGATCTTGATTCTTATTGCAGTGGCAACCGTTTCCTACCACACCGTCAGAACTTCCAATTTGAATCCGGCAGAAACATTGAAAGATGAATAGTTGAAAGGAGAGGGCCTCATTTTCAATAAGAGTAATTGTCACAAGGGCGGGCTGTAGCCGCCACTATTCAAACCGATAAGGTCAGATTTGTTATCTTAGAAAGATAAGAATTCAATACAACCTAAATCAATCATTGACTTATGGATTACAAAAAATCGATTGTTCGACTCGCGATTAGCTTGTTAGTATCGCCTGCAGTTGTTTACATTTTTTTAGTAGTATCCGGGATGTTCGGTGCTTCTTACGAAATGACCCATGGAGAAACATGGATTATTTGGCTACTGATGGCGATCGTGGTTAACCTCTCGATCACAAAAAAACCATAGACCTGCGACACCCGGCAGATTTCCTGTCGGTATAAATTATCATCTAGTCTCCATGGGTCATCCCAACAGGAGGCTATGGAATTATTTCCAGTAGCGAACTCCTTCCGAAAACATACCAATCTAGTTCCCACCCATACTCAAACCATAATTCACCCGTATATTCAACTGTGGATTTTCGTAAGATCATACATGTGGACATGGATGCTTTCTACGCGTCGGTAGAACAGCTTGACGAGCCAGAACTTCGTGGCAAACCCGTGGCAGTTGGTGGCGATTCAAAACGTGGAGTTGTTGCAGCCGCAAGCTATGAAGCTCGCAAGTTTGGGGTAAAGTCTGCAATGCCATCAGCATTGGCCGCAAAGCGTTGCCCTGATTTGATCTTTGTGTACCCTCGATTCCAGCGTTATAAGGAACTGTCCAGTCAAATTCGGGAAGTATTTTTTGAATACACGGATTTGGTGGAGCCCCTGTCGCTTGATGAGGCCTATCTGGATGTTACTGAAAATAAAATTGGATTAAACTCTGCAACGCTTATCGCCAAAGAGATCAAGACTAAGAT
>JBDVJN010000055.1:0-25580 GCA_039961455.1 Cyclobacteriaceae bacterium
AACGTGGCAAGGTCGAAGTTGATGATCACCTGCGAACCAACGTCGAAAATATTTATGCAATTGGAGATGTAGTAAAAGGTGCTATGCTGGCACATAAAGCTGAAGAAGAAGGAGTTTTTGTTGCTGAGTCAATTATGGGACAGAAGCCTCATATCAATTATAATCTTATTCCTGGAGTTGTTTATACGTGGCCAGAAGTTGCTTCCGTTGGTTATACGGAAGAGCAGCTAAAGGAACAGGGTCGAGCATTCAAGACTGGGAAGTTCCCGTACAAAGCGCTCGGAAGAGCAAGAGCAAGTATGGATACAGACGGCCTTGTCAAGATATTAGCTGACAAAACCTCGGATGAAATTTTAGGTGTCCACATCATCGGAGCTCGAGCAGCGGACATGATTGCAGCAGGTGTAACTGCAATGGAGTACCGAGCTTCTGCGGAGGATATTGCTAGAATGTCTCATGCGCATCCGACATACATGGAAGCATTCAAAGAAGCAGCATTAGCTGCAACCGAGAACCGTCCAATTCACATGTAAAAGTCTTCCTCCTGATAGTTGGTTTCTTATTCAATGGTTACGGAACATATTCCGAAGTTTTTGTGTCTAGCTGATATGGAAATAGTGGAAACCGCAAACGTTATTGAGAAGGCACTTCAAAACTCAATGTCATACGCAGCATATAGTGACTTACTTCAAGAGTACGCAAGAGAAGGGAAGACAACCGGCCCAACACAAAACGAGGACTTAATCTACTACAGTAAATTAAATGCTCAGCGGAGCAAGCGAATCACAAAAACCGTACACTTGAATCCCAAACTGGTGGACAAAATCGCTAAGCTTGATCAGAAAAATGATTGGCTCTTGATTACAGAAAGCTGGTGCGGTGATGCAGCTAACAGTGTTCCCGTCATTGCTAAGCTCGCTGAATTGAGCGAAAATATAGACTTGAGAATCGTGATGCGTGACGCAAATACGGATTTAATAGATCAGTTTCTAACCCGAGGGGGACGATCCATTCCAAAATTGATAGTTCTAAATTCAAGCAATGAAGTGCTCTTTACATGGGGACCAAGACCGGACGAAGCTCAGAAACTGTATGACGGATGGAAAAATTCGGAAGAGAAAGTGCCATACAAAGAGTTTCAAGTAGAACTTCAAAAGTGGTACAATCAGGATGGTGGCAGCTCTTTACAACAAGAGCTTTTGGACCTATACCTTGGGTAACAGAACCCGGAAAGTAGATCCAACACCCAGCTCACTCTCAACTTCTACCTCTCCATCTAACTTTTCTATTGCTCGACTTACTATGTGAAGGCCCAGACCTGTTCCCTCAATTCTTCTGTCTGCCCGATAAAACATCTTGAAAATCTTGGACTGGGCATCTTCGGACATTCCTATTCCATTGTCAGTAATGGTGATACCTATATTACTTGGGGAATTGGTGATTGTAATTTCAATCTTAGATCGGTCATCATCAACTCGAGCATATTTTATCCCATTCTCAACCAGATTTTGGATAATTGTATTGACTAATGCCCATTCTGCTTCAAATTTAATGTTCTCTTGGATGTTGACCTTGAATTCCACTTTCTCAAAATTCTGAAGGTGCTTATATGAAGCAATGCAATCATATACCAGTTGCTCAAAATCGATTTCACTTTTAGCTTCAGTGTCATAAACCATCTTGGTGAGATTCATCAGTTCATCAAGAATGTTATTTACTCTTTTTGCCTGGTTCGAATATTCCTCAAAATAATTCAGGGCAGTTTCGTCACTGACATCTTCTTTAGCTAGATAGCCGAGGCTCATCATTGCAGTTATCGGACCTTTCAGGTCATGCGAAATGCGATAGAAGAAGGAGTCAAGTTCTAAATTCTTTTTCTCGTTTAAATCCGCTTTCTCTTTTTGAGATAGGGCTTCTCTCTCCAGCTCTTGAACCTTCTTAATCACCTCATAGCTTTCGATAACTTTTGCGGTCTTGTCGTTTATCACACTCTCCTTTTCCTCAACATATTGGGTGAGGTACTTTAAAGCGAGCTCATAATTCTTCTCTCTTTTTGCTACCTCATGGAGTAATAGATTAGCCTTAAATTTTATGAGAATGACTTTGTGCTTATTGCTGTATTGCAAAGCCTTAACTAAAATTTCACGGGCATCTTCCAACCGACCCATCGCTATGTATAATGCTCCCAGTTTGTGGTAAGACATCGCGTGTCCAAGCTTCTCACCCATCTCTTCATGAATGCGAAGAGACTCAAGGAAATCCTTCTCAGCCTGTTCATAATTACCAGTTTTCGTGAAGACTTTTCCTCTACCATAAAGAGCAAAAGCAAGCCCCCTGGTATCTTTTGATTCGCTCTTCAGATCAATCGATTTCTCAATTAGATCCAATGCTTCATCTACTTTTCCTTGATTGAGAAATATCCCTGACAGAGGATTAAAGGCATTGGATTGAAGGTTCATGTCGTTTATTGCCTCCCCCGAACTGATTGCTTCTTGGTATGATTGAATGGCACTTTTCTCGTCACCAAAGAATTCAAAAATGGTACCCATCGATTTATGGACCCTCGCCAGATTGTGGTGGTCATCAAACTTCCTGTAGGTAGTAAGACAGTCAATTAGGTAGGTAAGACCAAGGTTGAAATTATCTGTTTTATAGAGCGCACCCGCGATGTTGTATTTTGCGTCAGCTATTCCACGCTCATCGTCGTCCTCCGTGAAATGGCTTATTGCTTCTTCTGCAATATTTATGGATAGATCATAGTCACCGACAATCATATGGTATAGTGACAACTGATTGAGACATCTTCCGGTGAGGTGATTGTTTTCAGCTTCCTTACTCAGACCTAATGCTTTATTAGCAAGTCGTATGCTTTCTGCTAAATTGTTTATCCGCTTGGCATATGCCTCGTCGAGAATTGCTTGAATTTTTCCCCTGATTGATTGTACTGTTTTCTCCAATTTTCGGAAGATCTGTTTATTCCAGTCAAGAAAGATAATTCTATAATGAGATTATCAAAAGAGATTATTATCAATTGATAATATTTATTGGTAATTAGTGTGCTGTACGGATCATGCTTTTAGTTAAAATGACTACGATTTGGATTTTCCAAAGAGATCATCAAGAATAATAGCTTCTTGTATTATCTCGTCAATTTCTTTCTCTGGAATGGTCGCAATATCAAATAGTTCGATTCCCGCCACATACTTCCTCTTCTTCCTAGATAGAATTCCCTGTTCGTTGGATAACCTGTGGCCCTTCGCAAACGCTAGTTCAATCCCGCCCTTTTTAAGAGGGTTCAGATAGCAAACCCAGGTTTTCTGGTAGTATACCGGAATACTGTAACTGATTTTGCCAACTAAGCCGTGATGTCCTCCGATTCTATGATGTAGAAATTGAACTATCGCTCGCTGCTGCCCATTCAGTCCCAATATCAAATCCTCTATTGTACTCAAGGAAGCTTGAATAGAGGATTGTAGATCAGTCCAATCACATTATGCCATGGATCAAAAAGAGTCGACACTAGTAGGGGGCCGCCGACATTGGTGATTGGAGTGTGCTCGGTAGCTCCCAATTCAATGAATCTTTTATGCTCTAGCTCAATATCTTCGACGCCCCAGTAAGTTTCTACATTTACTGTTTTGTTCTCTATTGGCTCCTTTTCCGGAATAAGGCCTAATTCATAACCACAAACTTCAAATCCGACGTAGAAAGGCTCATCAAAGTAGGGATCCTTTCCAAAAGCAGTAGCGTACCACTTCTTTGCTTCATTTAGATTTGCGACATTGTAGATCACGGTTCTTAGCCCCAAAATATTAGTATTCATTTTTCTCTTTTATTTAGATGATAAATAAGCTCCACAACTTGACTAGTTAACTTCTTCCATCCGTCTAGATAGTTTTCCTACCTACGTTGACGACTATGGAAGAAGTCGCTTTCTCATTTTACTGCATATCTAAGAATGGTCCTCAGTTTATTTTCAGGCGTCTTTCGTGGATCACTAAGATAGATTTCATGATGATAGTTAGTGACTTTCAAGCCTTGCTGTTTTATGAAGTTCATCATTTTCATTATCGTCGGTTCTTCCTTGTTGTAACTTCCCAAATGAAGGATTTGAACACACTTGCCTTCATTGATCAATTCAAATTTCACTTCATTTTCTTTAATCAAATTCGGCTTCTTTGCCTTTACTTTTTCTACTGCTCGATAAAAGTGATCTCCTTCTACAAAATCCGGCATTCTAATAATGATTTTCCAATTCCATTCGTTTTCTGGTGTCTCGGTGAATTTCTGTTGAGCTTCCAGCCCTCCATCAACCCACCAAAATCCTTCCATTTTAGGAACTACAAAATCCATGTCTTCGGATTTGCAGAGAAATTTGACATTGTAGGCTACCGCATAAAGTTGCTCTATTGCCTTGAAAAATTGCTGAGAGGCGGGACTGGACTTTCCACTTACGGAAAGATAATAGTAAGGATCCAGATCTCGAATCTCAGGTGTTGGACCGACTTTATAGTAGTTTGGATCTGCTTTTTCAATGTTCAATTTTTCAATTACTGCTTCCATTTGTGATATCGTTTTTAAGATTATACACCAAAGAAATGAAGCACAGTGACAGCCCTATGTCACTGAGGTTTGAAAAAATTTGTACCCTTACTTCACAAAGAATACAGAACTGTGATGCTCAGCAAGTTCGGTTGAAAGTTTGGCTGTAATTCCTTGTAATTCGGACGGTCCCAATATTTCCACTTCTTTCCCATACATAAGAAGCCATCGTGCAAAGTAATCGTAGTGGGGAGGCACGAACTTCAATTCATATCCTCCATCATTCAATCGTTTTTCTTCTACAAATCCTTGACTGTATTTTGCTTCTCCCATAAAACGATAAACCATGGCAGAAACCTTAATGAACGCTTCTTTGGCGTCGGTGCCAATCAAGGTGTCACCAAGGAATTCCATGTAGTTCGGATGCTTCGATGAGTCAATAGATTCGGCCAGCACCTTGACTTTTTGAATACGATCAGCTCTAAAATCTCTCAAATCCTGACGCAAGCGACAAAATCCAATCATGTGCCATCTGGATGAGTAAAACACCATGCCCAAAGGCTCTACTTCTCTTTGTGTCGTAGCATCGTTGTACTGGGAGTAGTAGGTGATATGGCAAAGCTTACTGGTAGCGATGGCCAATTGGATCTCGGCTATATGGGAATCCGGGAATTCCTGATGCCTGCCGAAGCGCGGACGGATGGTGATTTTTTCCTCAAGGTTGTCCAAAAATTCTTTATCTGAATACTTGAGAACAGCCTTGATCTTGTACATAGCTTTTTGAAAAACATCAATCGTATAGCTATCGGCAGCTTGCTCAATAAACTTTGCTCCAAGCAAAATAGCACTGGCTTCCTCCTTACTAAAGACCACGGGAGGCAAGTGATATCCCTCGACGATAAAGTATCCTTCTCCGGCATCACCGCCGATTGGAACTCCAGCCTCCATCAAGGATTTTATGTCCCGAAATATTGTTCTTCGACTGACCACGAAGCGGTCCTCTAACTCTTCGATCGGGATTCTTGGCTTACCTTGAAGATGTATAAGCAATGCATTTAATCTATCAATGCGATTCATGAAAGAAAGGTAATAAAAGATTCAAGTTTAAATGAGCGTCAATCCTTTATTCAGGACTGTTGTCAATGTCATTGACGAGATGCGCGGAGGCTACATCCAACTTGATATAGTTGTAACCATCCCAAAACGAATCCGAAAAGTCTTCCTCTGCCTCATGGAAAAATGAGTGATGCTCATTGAGAAGGAAGGTGTCTTCCGGAATATCATTGGTTACTCTTGATTCATTCACCACAAGTAAAGCGTTGTAGGTATAATCGTTATCGAATTCTTCCCACGACCCAGTATATGAGACCCGGAATAGCTCAAATAGTCCATTTTTTTCATAATATTCCTCTACCCACGAAACCGAGGTCCAGAAGCCATTCTTTTTTATCAGTGGATGGTACTCTAGTTTGATAACTGCTAAAGTTTCTTCTTCGATAAAGATTTTTCCTTGGGTGTCTCCTTTTGAGTTCTTTGGCTCGAATTCCACGATCAAAACTTCCTTATCACCGATGTTGCTAGCACCTGCATAAATGAATTCGTAGTTCTTTCTGTTTTTTGGATTGAGAAATGATCCTTTTCTCCAGATTGATGACTGGGCCATATCACTCGCGTTGCCTTTTAAGTAGATATGATCTTCGTCCATTTCTCTGAAAATCTTTTTTCTAGTTCTAATCGGATTAACGAGCGCGTGATCAAACTCGACATTGGGTGGAACGTAAATGTCCACAATGCCCTCAGCCAGATAGTACATAGAATCCAAGTCTAAAAGATCTTCTTTGTAGTACCCAAGCATATGTTTTTGCGACACTTCATAATTCAAATGAAACCTGTTGAAGACATTGTTCATGAGAGCGTCACCAGAAACTATAGTGACTTCATCCAAATGCATCGTGCTTGACTTGAGGTTAATGGTAAGAAATTTTTGAGGATCTTCGATCTCTGTTGTTGAAAGCTCGTAGCCCATCACGGAAACTTGTAAGGGGACCCGACTTGTATTTTCGTGCGGATCAATGACAAATTCTCCATCGATGTTTGTCAGGCTAATAACCTGGCCAATTACAACATGAGCAAAAGGAATCGGTTCCTCAGTCTCAGAATCTTTTACAATCCCTCGAATGGAGTTTGGTTCTGACCACGCAAAAGAGGTGGTCATTATCAGGCACAGTACTGCTACAAGACGCATTTTTAGGGTGATTTGCGTTAAACTAAATACTTAAACCAGTAGCGTGGCTGAAAATTGCGAAAGTGGTGAAACTTTCCTTACTCAATTTTAATGAAAAGCATTGTCAATTGATAATTTTTCCAGAGCTAATTATCCACATCCTTAGAATAGTTAGAGATATTGGACTCAATCCTTTCCTTTAGATTTAATAGTTGATTCAACTCGTTCGAAGATATATTCCCGAAGAGAGTCCTCCTGATCTGTTGGATAATTGGCACGGCTTGTGCCAATTCCTCTTCTCCCTCTTTTGTCAAAACAATGAGAAACTTCCGTCTATCTCCGGGCGAGAGTTCTCTTTTTAAATACAATTTTTTCTCAAGGAGATCCAGTATTCTGGTGAGCGTAGGATTGTCCTTTGACATGATATCTGCCAACTCATTCTGAAACATAGATCCCTTTTCACCCAAAATACTTAAGACCCCAACCTGCTCGAGCGTAAGATCAATTTCATGCTCACGTAGCTGTTGAGCAGAAAATCGCCGCATGTTTCTGCTAAGCGATTCAATTAGGTATCCAGGGCTATCGTCTATTTTATTTATTTCCATTCAACAAGTGAAACCCTAAAGGTAACAATCAAGTAAAAGATAGTATACTATTAATTAGTATACTAACAATTAATTATATTACAATAAAAAAGATTTTATGAAAACACGTATTACTACATTTCTGGTTGCCATTGCGCTTTCCTCTTCCTTCGTTGCATGTACTCAATCAAAGAGCGATGAAAGTGAGATCAGAGCCGTCATTGAAGGGTTCTCTTCTGGGGTTGACCAACAAAAAGGTATTATGATATCAGATGCTTTCCGAGAGGGAGCGGGATTCTATGCAACGAATAATCGAGATAAGATTATTTCAGTGACACCAACCCAGCTTGCAGACATGCATGATGCTAAGAAGTTTGGTGGTAGGAAACGAAATTTGAGCATAGAGGAGGTTGATATCACGGACGACATTGTTGCCTCAGCAAAAGTGATTGCTCAGGACGATGTTGTTTACTACGCATACTATGTCACGCTATCAAAAATTGAAGGAAAATGGCTCATTCAGAGCGTCCTCCAACACAGCAAAAAGAAAGTTTAAGTAGTAAGCTGGATGCACCATGAGGGATGCATCCAGCTTGATTTCTATTCGTATTTAAGAGAATTGACAGGATTGGAGTTTGCTGCCCTGATCACATGAAAGCTTACAGTAGCAAGCGCGATTACGAGCGCAAGCACTCCGCCTACAAGAAAAATCAGTGGATTAATGTCAATTCTAAAAGCAAAATTTTCCAGCCATCCGGACAAAAACAGAAAGGTGAGCGGAGATGCCACAAGGAAAGAGATGAAAATCATCGTCGCAAAATTCTTAAATAGCAATGTGACCAATTCACTGACTGAGGCACCCATCACTTTACGAATACCAACTTCCTTTATCCTTCGCTGAATTGAAATTGAAGCCAATCCAAAAAGACCCATGCAACCAATGAAGATGGAGAGAACCGCAATGATGGTGATGACAGATCCCATCTGCTCATCCGATTTATACAATTCCTCAAAGTGAGCATCCAGAAATTGATAGTTTATTGGGTAGTCCGCCACGAATTCCCCATAAATGCGTTCAACATCTTTGAGTGCTTGCGTGATATTCTCCCCATTCAACTTCACAGACATTTCATTGTAATCCCACTCCGTATGTACAACCATGGACAAGGTATTTACTGCGTAGTGTAGTGAGTTAAAATTGAAATCTTCCGTGACTCCGATGATCGTACCCAGAGAGTCGTTGGGATACCAACTGTGTCCAGCTTTTTGTCCAACAGGATTTGCGAAACCAAGCTCTTTTGCAAAAGATTCATTGATGATGTAAGCAAGTCCATCGTCAGTAGAAAAGTCCTTAGAAAAGGTGCGACCATCAAGGAGCTTAATGCCATAAACATCGAGATAGTCATGATCAACATGAACATTGGATGGAGTCAAGTCCACTATTCCGGTATCTACTCTAGCTTTAAATCCCCATTGATGAAAATTGCTTCCGAGTCGCTGTCCAGAAGCAGTTACCCCGAGCACATTGGATTCACTAAGAAGTGCTTGCTTCAATTCCTCATATTTTTCATTTGATTGCTCATTCATATCCACAAGAAGGATGTGGTCCTTTTTGAAACCTATATCCTTGTTTTTCATAAATGATAGCTGCTGAATGACTACCAACGTGCAGATAATCATTCCCAGTGCCAGACTAAATTGGATGATGACAAGCGAACTTTGGAAGAGAGATTTTTTTTCATGCGATTTAAATCCTTTCAAAACGATCACAGGTTTGAATGACGACAGATAAAGGGAAGGGTAAATGCCTGCAATAACCCCAAGAAGTAGGGTGAGTCCAAGAATAATCAAAACCAGTTGCGGACTTGAAAGCAAAGTCATCAAGAGCAGTTCTCTTTCAATCAAATTGTTGAGAAGTGGCAGGGCGACAAGCGTAAGGGCGATCGCAAAAACCAACGCCAAACTAGACAGCAAAATGGATTCGAGAATGAACTGATTAAATAATTGCCCCTTAACAGCACCAATGGTTTTTCTAACACCAACTTCTTTTGCTCGATTGCTTGCGCGCGCCGTGGTGAGGTTCATGAAATTGAGTGAAGCGATGATCAGAATGAAAATACCAACGAGAATGAACACGCTGACGTAGGTACCATTAAATTTTCGATGATTATTGTAATCGTGCTCAATATTTGTTGAAGCAAGGTGAACATCCCGTAAAGGCTGAAGAAATAGCTTGTAGAAGTCATTTATTTCTTCATCCCCAACCCTTTGAATTAAATAGTCAGGATAACGGTCAGACATTGCATCTAAATCTGCATTCTCATTCAGGACGAAGTAGGTGTTTAGAAAATTGCTTCCGAACTGAGAATCGAAGCCTGGATTGTCTAGCGTAGCAGATTTTATGTTGAGAATAATGTTGAACTGAAGGTGCGAATTGTCAGGCACGTCTGCCATGACCCCCCGAATGACGCATTGATCACCATCAAGAACAAAGGTTTCACCGACTACATCAACTTTGTTATAAAGTTTCACTGCAACTTCCTCTGAGATAACAGCATCCAGCGGTGCATCAATTATTTCACTTGGATCTCCTATCAACAAAGGGTAATCGAAGATTTCAAAGAATGTAGAATCAGCACCAGCCACGTTTTCGATCGTTATTTTCTTGTCTCCAAGTTCTAGCAATTGATCACCCCAATTCCAGAAACGTGTAAATGATTCTATTTCGGAAAAATCGGTGATCATGGTCGGTCCCATGCCTGGCATACTGAGCGCTACATTCTGTGTGTTAGTCCCAGGAAAACTTTGGACTTCGCAAAGTCGGTAGATTTTGTCCTTTTTCTCATGGAAAGCATCAAAAGAACGCTCATCCTTCACAAAAAGAAAGATGACCATGCAAGCAGCCATTCCAATGGTGAGACTAAATATGTTGATTGCAGAGAAAGTCTTGTACTTCATGAAGTTTCTCCAAGCTGATTTAAGATAGTTCTTTAGCATTCCGTAATTATTTAAATTTTTGTGTCCTTCAAAATTTCTGACAATACCAGGTCGAAAAAGGCGGAGCAGTTCCCAGATAAAATGTGTTTTTGCAAGAGCGGTGCTACGCTGCGCTTTTTCTTTGTATAACTCCTTTAGATCTCCCTCCAAATCCTCCGCGATCTCAGGATCGCAGAACCATCGAAAAAAGTTCATCAGGTATTTAGGTGGTGCTATTTGTTGTTTTCCTCCCATATCAAGCGTCAAACGCCAGGTCAGGGATAGCATCCCAAAGTCTTTTTCGTGTTTCCATAGTTTCTTCCAAAACTTTCTTTCCATACGGTGTGACCTTGAAAAACCGCTTGCGCTTACCACCTCGTACCGCAGTGGCTTCACCAAATTCTGAATTTAGAAATCCCTTTTTTTCAAGTCGTTTCAACGCTGTCCGCATGGCTCCTAAGCTGACGCTTCGTTTTGAGCGTTGCTCAATGTCCTTTTTGATCGCTACTCCATACGCATCTTGAAACAAAACCGCTACAGTCAGCAGTACGATTTCTTCAAATTCCCCAATTGAATTTTTTCCCATGACTTTTCTATTTAAATACTAAATGTGATCTAAATATATAGGTCTAAAATGTAATCTTTATATAGGGATACTCCTATTTTGAAAATAGTTTCAGAAAAAAATTAAAAAATTTGTGAAGGGCGGCTTTTCTACCTGAGATGAGCGGTCAGTGCTTCAATCACTTTTTTACTGTTACCAATAAATATTTCATCATTTACGATGAAGACGGGCCTTTTCAGAAAAGTGTATTCTTCTTGTATAAGCTTGCGATAGTCATTTTCGGTAAGGGTTTTCTCACCAAGGCCCATAGATCTAAACTTCATAGCTTTTCGTGAAAAGAGAGATTCATAAGAACCGCTTAAATCCTTCATTTGATCTACCTGTTCAAATGTCATTGTTTGAGTTTTTATGTCTTGCTTTTCAAAGTCGGCAACTAAAGCACCAAGCTCGTTTAAGATGCGTGTACATGTGGAGCATGTGGAGAGGTAGTAGACTTTCTTCATTGCTGTCAAAAATAGAAAGTATATTGAATATTGCTGGAATCCATCCAGCCGCTGGTGTACAATCTCGGTGAGTTCATTTCATTTTCCGCTAAATTGATGGAAGAATTAAACCCACAATCATGGCAATCAATCGAAGAGAATGGATTCAGCAAAGTTTATTGGCATCAGCAGCGCTACTGGTAGCAGGTAGCCCTGGGGCGTATGGATGCGCTTCAGGTATACGAGAAAAACGAATCCAAGGTGCTCCACTTCAGTTGAATTGGAACGAGAACCCCTATGGGCCGGCTGAGTCTGCCGTTAAAGCTGTGAATGAAGCCATGAAATATGCAAATCGCTATCCAGATGAGTATATCGTTGAAGTAAAGGACAAATTGTCAAAGCTTCATTCTGTGAAACCTGAGAACTTGTTGATCACTGCTGGATCTACAGAGGTTTTGAGTTTGCTAGGACAGCATGTGGGTATGCAAAAAGGCGAAATACTTACGGCTTATCCAACGTTCCCGACCATCATCCAGTTTGGAGAGGTGTCAGGTGCCACTATCAAGAAGGTTGACCTTGATAGCAACGATCGATTCGATTTGCAAAGACTAAGCAAAGCGATCACCTCAAAAACAACACTGGTGTTTGTGTGCAACCCAAACAATCCTACTGGAACGGAAGTCCCAACCGAGGATTTGAAATCCTTTTGTAAATCCGTACCTGAAAATGTACTCATCTGTGTGGATGAGGCTTACATTGAATATTCGAATGCTGGAACAGAAGGGAGTATGGTTTCTCTTGTAGACGAACTTCCTAATTTGATTATTTGTCGAACGTTCTCAAAAACCTATGGACTTGCGGGATTACGAATTGGCTATGCAGTTTCCAATACTTCAAATATCACAGCACTGCGAAATCGACATCTTGGGTTTGAGCTATCCACCGGATGGCCACCATTAGTAGCTGTCGATGCTTCACTCGACGATCAGGACTTTGTCAATATGTGTGTGGAGAAAAACAATGAAGGAAAGCAGATTGTCTACGATGCATACAAAAAATGGGGAGTAGAATACAATCCCTCCTCTACTAATTTCATCTACACTCGACACGATCGGTTTGATAAGCAAGTAGTTGCTAAGATGCAAGATCGAGGCATTTTGATCACAAAGTGGCCAGATATGTACAACCACATTCGAATTAGTGTAGGTAAACCTGATGAGATGCGAAAGTTCGTAGAGGTTGTACAGGATTTTTTGGTGTGACAAAACCAGATTTGGCGTAGCTATTACTTTCTAATCACTTCTTGCTTGCCAGAAAATCTGCATATTTAAATCCGGTCACTTCATCTACGCTGTAGAATTCTTCCATGATAGAAAGAATCGGAGTCATTGCGAATTTCATTTTTCTAACAAGTGCCTTAACTTTTAAGAGTCAATATAACAAAAGACTCTTCAGGCCAAATACCCAAATATGCCGAAAATCTCCGAAACAGTGAGGGTACGCCCTTGAGAAGGATTGTCTTGTAGTCTTTAGTCTACTTTACAAAGAGATCTAGAATATCAGCCAGATCCGTATTGTTACCATTCACCATTCGAAAATTGTCATAATAACTGTCGGTGATTGGATAAAACTTTTCAGCTTGTTTAGCTTCAGACCAACCTTCTTTTATTGACTGCAATGCATCGAAATTATTTTCATGTAAACTTAAGATCGAGCTGGTAATATTTTCCTTTTCTGAGGAGGTGAGACTATTATTTAAAAGTACGGGGCCTAGGGGAATCTCCTCGGAGATCCACAGTGGTTTAACTGATTCCAAGAAACTCGAATCCTTTTGAATCTGCTTAAAATACTCATTGCTACCAATGGCACAAATATCTGCTTCTCCTGCTACAAGTTTATTGAAAGTAGATGTATGATTTCCACCATATTTCACCTCTTTGAACTGCTCATTTGGAGATTTGATTCCAAGCGAGCTCAGAAGAAGTCGTGGCACGAGGTTGCCCGAGGTAGACCCTTCAGCAACAAACATCATTGATAGATTAGCAACTTCACTTTTCAAGCTATTTAGATCATTGATGTCTGTCCTATTGGTCAATACAACAGTTTTGTAATTATCTACAGCATCACTCTTAACTCTCAGAGTAGCCGTTGGTTGCATATTCTTGTTGTCCAGGGAAAGTAACAAATAGCCAAGTGTGTTTATCAGTGCAACATCAACCTCATTGGACTTTATTCCTTCAATAAAGGACGCAACATCTGGGTAGCTTTTGATATTGACTGGTCTCTTCAAAAGTTTTTCCAACTCTAGCGAAAATGGCTTCAAGTTTTCTATCCGGTCATTGGTGGAATAAGTATACGTTGCAAGTCTTAACGGCTTAGCCTCGTTTTTACATCCTACCTGAAGTAGACCAATTAGGATTGACCCTAAAAGTAACAGTGCGTTTTTTTTCATTTTATTAAATTATCTGATTATCTGACAAAATATGCAAAGACTAAGATTGATTCAAACGGTACATCTGTCACCAGATATTGACCAAGGAAACAAGATCAGTTCAAACAAGACGTTGTTTCTCAAAAAATGTTTTGTTTAGACCTATAGATTACGTTCAAAACCCTACTATCTCTTTCATTTTCCCAGCTATCCCATCAACACTTGGAACTACAGATTCCATTAACTCGACATTGTGCGGGAGTGGTATATCCGGCATCGCCAATCGTTCAACAGGAGCGTCAAGGTAGCTGAAACCTTCGGAAGCAAGTACCGCAGCAATCTCTGCACCAAACCCAGCAGTCATCGCATCTTCATGAACGATCAGGCATCTGTTGGTTTTCTTAATAGAAGTAAGCACCGCCTCTTTGTCCCACGGCATAATTGTTCGTAAATCAAGAATATCGGCAGAAATGCCAGACTCTTCAGCTGCTGCTTCACATCGTTCGCACATCGCCCCCCAAGTGACTATTGTGATATCAGTTCCTTCTCTCAGAATATTCGCTTTCCCAAACGGAACCACAAACTCATCACCTGGGTAAGGTCTACGGGCATATCTGTTATCGTTTAGATTTCTGTGCTCGAAAAACATGGTTGGATTGTCGCTTCGCATAGCAGATCGAATCAGGCCAACGGCATCTTGTGCGTTGGATGGAAATGCTACCTGCCATCCGATGGCATGGGCGAACATTACCTCATTGGTCACCGAATGCCACGGATCGCCAACCTTTGCAAACCCACCTGGCATCCTTACCAGAATCGGGGCAGCAAATCGATTGGCTGTTCTCCATCGAGTCGTGCCGCAGTTGTTTAGTTGCTCCATCGCCGGATCAGCGTATTTTCGGAACTGAATTTCAGCAACCGGCATTAACCCTGCATAGGCCATTCCAACTGCTCGTCCGATGATTCCTTCCTCAGATAGACTTGTGTCAAATACACGGGTGTCTCCGTGTTTCTTCTGCAAATCCATGGTTACTGCGTGCACGCCCCCTTTCATTCCCACGTCTTCGCCGAATACAACTAGTTTCTTGTTAGTCGCTAACTCATAGTCCAGCGCCTTGTTAATCGCTTCCCCAATGTTGATTCGTTTCTTGTCGGGCGATGGTTCTTCGCTAGACTTTGGAAATTTGTATCCTGCTTTCCGCAACCCGCCAATTCCTTGCATCTCCTCTTCTGAGAAAACAAATTTTTGTGTAGTGCTTACATCAGGAGCAGCCCGACTTAGCGCAGCCTTGGCTGCCTTTTCCACCTCCTCTTTCGCCTCCTTTTCCATCAACGCCCAGTATTTTTCAGAAACACCTTCTGCGAGCAGATGCTTTTTAATAGCTGTAAGAGGATCATTCTTGATCTCCTCTTTCACCAGCTTTTCCGGCTTGTACGCTTGGTTGTCTTGATAGGAATGACCGTTCAAACGTGGTACAGTCAGTCGGACCAGGGCTGGCCCTTTTCGTGATCGTACATGGTCAGTTCCGGCCTTCAGCAATTTGTAAGCTTCCTCAGGATTCGTTCCACTGCCCTGTAGAATTTCCAGGTTCTTGAAGGAGGCGAGGTTATCGGCGATGTTCGCTCCTGGTGTTTGATATTCACTTGTTACGGAAATACCATATCCATTATCTTCAATGTAGAAAAGTACTGGTAGATTTTGCGTTGTAGCAATCGTTAGAGCTGACCAAAACCCATTTGTAGCAACCGAACCGTCACCGCCCAGAATGGCAGCCATTGAATCCTTATATTTCTTGTCCTTAAGCGTGTTTGCATAATATTCTATTCCCTGCGCCCATCCGATTGCCGGCGTGTACTGAGAACCTACATCCCCTGCCATTGGCAGCACAACACATCCCCTTTTAGACTCTGGCATGTTGCAAACCACTCCAATATCTCGTCCGTCACTATATCCGCCGGATCGTGTCAGCGGAGCAGAAAGCGCATCCTCAACGGACAGCCCAAGACCAATCATCAAAGGACGAGAACGATAATAAGCACTTGCAGAATCTTTCGGCTTGTCCAACAGTTCAGCCAAAATCAACTGACCCAATTCATGACCTCTGGCAGAAAATTGGTAGAGTACCTTTTTCTCAGGAACCAGAATGTTTTCTTCAAGGTCATCCATCGCTCTTGAAATGAGCATTTTTCGAGCAATCTCTTTCCAGTTGATCGCAGATTTCATTTTCTTCTTCGGAGCAGTTGCTGTTTTTGACATGCTAATTTTTTGGGAACGCAAAGATACTAAAGCGTAACATTTCATGTAAACCTGAGTCGTTTTTTTCCAGGTGCGTAGCTACCGTTTTTTTGAGAAAATCTCAGCACATATGGATCAAGGTGAGTCTCTAAGCTATCTAGACTGGATGGGAAGCGGCACGAAGTAAGCGGACAGCCAGAATATCCGGAGATGCAAGGCTCCTCTTTTCTCTCCCAACTAAATTTCAGTCCTTCTTCTAGGAATAGTCTCGACTCATTTTTCGTACTTTGCCAATCAACAGTGACCCGCGCAAAAATGAAAAAAGCCGCACTTATTATTATTCCTCTGGGACTTCTTGTCTTCATCTTCACTCAGTCAGGAGGATCTTCAGAGGAGTATATCGCTGAAATTAAGGAATTCAGAGAAGACAAGCATGACTTTTTCAAGACCTCGCAGGGAAGTCCATTTGTTCAAAAAAAGATTGAGTACATCCCTGTAACATTCTTCCCACCAAATCCTGATTTCAAAATCAGGGCAAAGCTGAAAAGGCTCACTACCAGAGAGACCATGACCATTGCCAACAGTGACGGTTCTGATGTGAAATATTTGAAATTTGCTTATGCTCAGTTCAACCTTGGTGGTTCAGATCACTCCTTACTTATTCTAAAAGCATTGGGATTCGGGAATCAATACTTGACTGCCTTTCTGGACGAAACGAGCGCCATCAGCACATACGGTGGAGGTAGATACCTCGATTTGGTTGTGGGTAAGTCCGATCAGGTAGAGATTGACTTTAACAAAGCGTATAACCCATACTGTGCCTACTCCGCAGAATACTTGTGTCCACTTCCTCCAAGGGAAAACTATCTTCAAGTTGCCATAGAGGCCGGAGAAAAAGACTACAAGACTGAATAGTCATACCTGCTCTCATTATTTTTGTCGCCCCTAATAATTCGCATAAATGAAGATTTCATATAATTGGCTTAAAGAATACATCGACTTCAAAGAAAGTCCTGAAGATGTTGGAGAAATCCTAACTCAGACTGGACTCGAGGTGGAAGGCATCGAACGTGTAGAAAAAATTCCCGGAGGCCTTGCAGGTGTCGTTGTTGGTGAAGTAATGAGCTGTGAGCAGCACCCCAATGCAGATAAGCTAAAAGTCACAAAAGTCAATATTGGTGCAAGCGAGTTGTCTGACATTGTCTGTGGCGCTCCCAATGTTGCGGAAGGTCAAAAAGTGCTTGTAGCGACCGTCAATTCAACCATACATCCTACCAAAGGAGAACCATTCAAAATTAAGAAAGCAAAAATCCGAGGTGAAGTATCTGAAGGGATGATCTGTGCGGAGGATGAAATTGGTCTGGGAACGGAGCACGATGGGATCATGGTTCTGGATACCGATTTGTCTAATGGAACGCCTGCATTGCAGCTTTTCGAAGGCGGTGAAGATTTTATTATTGAAATAGGTTTGACGCCAAATCGGGGTGATGCTGTCTCACACATGGGAACTGCGAGAGACCTAAAAGCATTTTTCAAAAAAGAACTTACGCTACCCGTTGTCAATCCTTTCGAAGAAAAAAAGGGTAGCCCAATTAGTGTGATCGTGGAAGACTCTGTTGGTTGTCCGAGATTTTCAGGTCTACTGATAAAAGGCATAGAAGTTAAACCTTCGCCAGACTGGCTCCAATGGAAACTGAGATCCATTGGGTTAGACCCGATCAACAACATCGTCGACATCTCCAATTATGTTCTTCATTCCATTGGTCAGCCTAATCATATGTATGACGCTGATGAAATTACCGGAAATAAAGTGATCGTTAAGAGATCAGTTGACAAAGCAAAATTTGTGACTCTGGATGAAAAAGAGCGTGTACTCAGCAAAAACGATCTTATGGTTTGCAATGGCGAGAGCCAAGGGATGTGTATTGCGGGTGTTTTTGGTGGACTGAAATCGGGCGTGAAAAACAGCACGAAAAACATCTTCGTCGAAAGTGCTTACTGGAATCCAGATACAATACGATCAACAGCACAGCGGCATGGCCTATCTACTGACGCTTCTTTCAGGTATGAGCGCGGTGCCGATCCGGAAATGACGGTCCCAGCAGTTAAGCTTGCTACTTCTCTCATCTTGGAGATTGCCGGCGGAGAGGTGTCCTCAGAGTTGGTGGATATCTATCCAGAAAAGATTGAACCAAAAGAAATTGATATCACTTTTCAAACTTTCCATAGGCTCATCGGGAAAGAGTTGCCAAACGAAAAAATCGTCGAAATCCTTAACTGGCTTGACATTAAAACGGAAAATGTGACCAATGAGGGATTCAAAGCAATAGTGCCTCCCTATCGTAGCGATGTCACCCGTCCGGCAGATCTTGTTGAGGAAGTGCTACGCATTTACGGTTTCAATGAAATAGAGTTAGATACGGAATTTTCGACAGATTACTTAGCAGAGTTCAACGAACACGAGCCATACAGAGTCCAGGAAGATCTATCAAAGTTCCTGGCAGGAAAAGGCTACTCAGAAATTCTGACTAATTCACTTACCAATCCAGAGTATTATCAAAAGTTTCCGTTGGGTCCTACTCCCGTGCCGATGCTCAACCCATCGAGTGAAGATTTGGCTGTAATGAAAACATCGCCGCTCTACACTGCATTGGAATCAGTGGCATATAACATCAATCGCAAGAGCCCAAATCTTAAGTTCTTTGAATTCGGACGTACCTATGCCAAAAAGGGGGATGAGTACGATGAGACAGAGTGGCTTTCTCTCTACCTGACTGGAAATATCACAGACAGCAATTGGATGGACGAAAGTCGTAAGACTAGTTTTCATGACTTAAGTAATGTTGTTCAGTCTATGTTCAAGTATGCGGGCATTAGAAAATACGATTCCGAACCAGATCAAAGCGATCAGTTCTCTTACTCCATAACATGCCAAAAGAATGGCAAAGTCATAGGATCTGTTGGTAGATTGAAGGATGAATTGTTGAAAATTTATGGTATTAAGCAGGAGGTATTCGTCGCTCAGTTGGATTGGATCGCAGTTCAGAAATTGTACAAGTCGGACATCGCGTTCGAGCCTATATCAAAGTACCCAGAAGTCAAGCGCGATTTGTCTTTGGTCATCGACAAAACAGTATCTTATGCTCAAATCAAAGACCTGGCCCTCAAGCAAGAAAAAAAATTATTGAACAGAATCAACCTGTTTAGTATCTACGAGGGTGAAAAGATAGAAAAAGGAAAAAAAGCTTACGCAATTAGTTTTTTTCTTCAAGATAAATTCAAAACTTTAACGGACAAACAAATTGATCGGAGCATGAATGGCCTGATGAGTTTGTACGAAAGAGAGCTAGGAGCTGTGATAAGAAAATAATGCCAAACGAGCAATTGTATAGAGAGATCCAAAACCTTGAAAGGAAGATTCAACTCGTGTTGAGTGACAATCAGAAATTAAGGGAAGATCTATCACAGACTCAGAGTGAAAATCAGGTTTTGAAAACCAAAGTTGAGAGTCAGATGACGAACATCAGCAGCTTTCAAAATCAGATGAAAGTAAGTAAACTTGTGAATAACATGGTAGTCGATGGGAGTGATTCAGATGAGCTGAAGGTGAAGTTGGATGGCTATATTAAGGAGATAGATAAATGTATTGCCCATTTGGCAGAATAAATGGAACCGAATGGCTGAATTATCGATAAAAATCAGAATTGGGAACAGAGAGTATCCCATGAAAGTGAAAGCGGAGGACGAGGAGAGAATCAGAAAGGCCGGGAAGATGTTGAATGAGAAAGTGAAGAATTACCAAAATCAATTTGGTATAGATGATACCCAGGATTTGGTCGCAATGGTTGCTTTTGATTGTATAGTTGAAAAAATAAAAGGCGAAGAGGCTTCAGAAACATCTGACGACTTTGCGCTTAGAGAAATAACCAAACTCAATCAACTGATCACCGACTCGCTTTAAGATCCTTACATAGCTCCATTCTACCTGTTATTTGTCAACCAAATAACGAAAAGATGGATTCAAATACATTACTCATAATAGCTTCTGTGGCATCCCTCGTGGTGGGATTGATCATTGGTTTGGTACTCAAAGGAAAGAGTGCCGGGAAGAAAGTTCAGGAGGCCGAAGAGCAAAGTAAGCTCATCTTAAAAGAAGCGGAGGTCAAAGCCGAGAGCATCAAAAACGAAAAGATTCACGAAGGCAAGGAAAACATCCTCAAGATGAAGACGGAGTTTGAAGAGGATGCCAATCGGAAGAAAAATATCATCATAACCAATGAGCAAAAGCTCAAACAAAAGGAAGCAAATCTTAACAAGCAGATTGACCAGAATAAGCGAACAGAAGGTGACCTGGAAGGATTGAAAGAAACGCTGGCAAATCAAATGGAGATTGCTCGTCAGCGAAAGGACGAGTTCGAGAAACTCAAAAATCAACAGGTCGATATTCTGGAAAAAGCCGCTAACATGTCGGCGGAAGAAGCTAAGAGTCAGATCATCGAAACGCTCAAAGATGAAGCCAGAACTAATGCTTCTGCGCATATCAAAGAGATCGTAGAGGAGGCTAAAATGACGGCCACCAAAGAAGCCAAAAAAATTGTGATTGGAGCAATCCAGCGAACCGCTACAGAACACGCCATAGAAAATTCGGTATCGATCTTCAATATTGAGAGTGACGACATCAAAGGAAAGATCATCGGGCGTGAAGGCCGAAACATTCGAACGTTAGAAGCCGCAACAGGCGTCGAAATTATCGTAGATGATACACCAGAAGCGATCATTATCTCTGGCTTTGATCCTGTGCGGCGTGAAATTGCTAGATTATCACTTCACCGCCTTGTCCAAGATGGTCGGATTCATCCAGCACGAATTGAGGAAATTGTCGAGAAAACTTCCAAAAACATCAACGAAGAAATTGTAGAGATCGGAGAACGGACTGTCATTGACTTAGGCATTCATGGAGTTCATCCCGAATTGATCAAGATGATTGGAAGAATGAAATTCCGTTCTTCGTACGGGCAAAATTTACTGCAACACTCAAGGGAGGTTGCCAACCTATGCGCCACACTGTCTTCAGAGCTCGGTTTAAATCCCAAGCTAGCCAAGCGCGCAGGCCTGCTTCACGATATTGGTAAAGTGTGGCCCGACGAACCAGAAAAGCCCCATGCGATCCTGGGGATGGAGCTCGCACAGAAGTACAAGGAGAATCCAGAAGTGTGTAATGCCATTGGAGCACACCATGACGAAATCGAAATGACCTCCTTGATTTCTCCGATCATTCAGGCCTGCGATGCTATCTCGGGAAGTAGGCCTGGTGCCAGACGTGAGATCATGGAGCAGTACATTAAGAGATTGAAAGATCTTGAGAGCGTTGCTCACAGTTTTGATGGAGTTAACAAGTGTTATGCCATCCAGGCAGGCAGGGAACTTAGGGTGATCGTAGATGCCGAGAACGTGGATGACAAACAGGCAGGCGATTTGTCTTTCAACATCTCGCAGAAGATTGAAAAAGACATGCAGTATCCTGGCCAGATTAAAGTGACAGTTATTCGAGAGACCAGGGCCGTGGCGTTTGCAAAGTAGAAGTTAGCAGATAGACCAAAGTATGAAAAAACTATCCTTAATCTTCCTCTTTCCGCTTTTGTTTGCATGCTCAAAAGATGACAATGATGATGTCGTGCTATTCAATGAAATAATTGTGAATGGTGAATCCTTCATTCCAACCAATGGACTCATTCGAGACCTTGGAATAGGTGATAACTTTGGGGTAAAGGGCGACTCCCATTATCTATATGATATCTATATATCGGACGGAGAACTCTCTCCTGATGGAGATGGAATCGATTTTGCTGACAACACTACCTTTATCTTCTCTTTTGCCGCTTGGTCACTGGGTACTGATGGTTTTCATGAGGGAACTTACGAATTCGAGCTATCACCATCTCAGAATCCATCTAAAAATTATTTTGGTCTAGGAGAATTTCACGATTTTGGTGGGGCTGCACTGCAACCAGTTGATGGGACCTTGACGGTATCGAAAGATGGAGCGAAATTGGTATTTGATTTTGATGTGACTCTACAGGACGATGTAAGCCTAACAGGTAACTACTCTCTGGGATTTGAAGTTGTCAAATTATAGACTCGCTTCCAAGCAGCATTGTTCCGACTTCTTTTAACACATTTTTGGAAGAATGAACACAATACAGCTACATTTGCGTCCAATGAAATCAATGATCCATTTCAAGACTAAGAAAAAAAGCAAGTTGACGGGAAAGAAGACTCTCCTATCACTTATGTCTTGATTTAAATAATTGAAAAAGAAATTTAAGCCGGGGCAATTGCTTCGGCTTTTTTATTTTGTAACATACTTAAACAAACAAAATGGACAACTCAATCTTGCAAAAGGCTGTAAAGCAGTTTGGCTCCCCACTTTACGTATATGACGCTGAGCAAATTCAAGAAAACTATAAACAGTTTATTGATGCATTCAAGGTTGAAAAACTCAAGGTACACTACGCAGGAAAAGCATTGAATAATCTTGCCATTTTGAAATTGTTCAAATCCATGGGTTCAGGTTTGGATTGTGTATCCATTCAGGAAGTACAGGTAGGGCTCAAGGCTGGGTTTTCACCCGAGGACATTCTGTTCACTCCAAACAATGTATCCACTGAAGAATATGAGGAGGTTATCGCTCTCGGAGTGAAAATCAATGTAGACAATCTCGCTACGTTGGAATACTTCGGTATGAATCATCCGAACCTACCCATCTACATTCGCATAAACCCGCATTTGATGGCAGGTGGAAACCAGAAAATATCTGTCGGACATATCGACTCGAAATTTGGGATTTCTATTCACCAAATCCCTCATGTTGAACGCATTGCTAAAAAATTCGACATGAATGTGATGGGTATTCACGTACACACAGGTTCAGATATTCTGGATCCGGAAATCTTCATCATAGCTGCCGAGCTTGTCTTTAGCGTGGTGGAAAAATTTGATTCTGTTACTCATATCGATTTTGGTAGTGGTTTCAAAGTAGCATACAAGGATGGTGACCTCCACACAGACATAGCGTCTTTTGGGAAAAAATTCAGCAAGTCATTCAATGACTTTTGCAAAAAGCAAGGCAAAACCTACACATTGGAATTTGAGCCTGGAAAGTACATGGTCAGCAACGCAGGCTATTTCGTAGCCAAAACAAACCTGGTAAAACAAACCACTTCATGTACATTCATTGGACTGGATACCGGATTTAATCACTTCATCCGACCTATGTTTTACAATGCACATCATGAGATAAAAAACCTCTCCAATCCGCGAGGTGACCAAAAAGTCTACAGCGTGGTCGGCTATGTCTGCGAGACAGATACATTCGCACTCGATCGAATTATACCTGAAGTAAGAAAAGGTGATTTGCTGATGTTTCAAAATGCTGGAGCATATTGCTCCACAATGGCATCCAACTACAACTCACGCCCACGACCGGCTGAAGTACTAGTTCACGGTGAGAAAGCACATTTGATTCGCAGAAGGGAAACGCTCGAAGATATATTGGCTACGCAGGTAGAAGCGGAGATTGATTTTTAAGTATAATATCAAGTTTCGAGTTCTCAATCCAACAATTACATAACGCTCACCGAAACCGTCATTCCGAGTGTAGCGAAGGAATCCCAAACAATCTACAACCGAACTCACGAATTTGGAGATTGCCACGGTCGTACCTCCCTCGCAATGACGTTAGATTGAGCTTGGAAGCTCTTACTGATTCTCAAACTCATACTTGAGCGGCTATTGCTTTCTATGGATGCTTCCACTATCCTTCTAATGTGGCAGAGGATTTTGCTTTGAGGAAGAAGGGTCAAGGAGTGTGCGATAGCCATCCGATATCGCAATAAATGGGAACTTTCGTTAATTTGAAGGGTAGATAACGTGCACAGTGCGCGTTATCTACTAGTTATGCGCAAAATGAAGCGTTCTAAAAATGAAAGAGAATGAAATTAATAATACTGCCTTTCTCTTCATTGAACTTCTTGAAACAACGATAGAGCAAAAAAAGAATAGCTCTTCTGAACTCAATACCGGATCATCTCAAGATCATTTACAATCTGTCGATTTAACAAACAATATAATCGATGGCCCATTTGTTGAGACCGAACTCAATCATGATCATACAGTATCAAATCGTAAGGTTTCCGTTGAAGATAAATCCTACCAGTTTAACAAAACTAACTTTAAGAAATGCCAGGAATTTATCCGAGAAATTAATTCGCTTCAGTTCTTTCAACAAACCACATCTTATCAGTTTCTTGAAGAAAAAGCATTTAATTGGATGATAGATGTGAAGTCCTCTGGTAAAGCAGAAACTGACTTGACTAACTACTTGATGGATGAAACGGAGAAGGTCATTGAAGAAGTGACGTACTACTTCCACGTAGTTAACCTTCACATTTTCGCACCTTTCAAGATTGGAAATGTTGATATAACATTTTTCACAAAAGAATATTTTGATGATTTCTGGGAAGTCTTCGAAAAAAAAGATGAGGGGACAAAAGAAGATTTTGATGGACTTTACAGAAAGTATCAAGGGTGGGTATTTGCTGCTTTCGAAGTTAGAGCTGAACCAAAAAGAGGAGAAGAAATTGCCTATGAAGAATGTTGCAAAGCAATTGATGTTTTAAAATGCTTTACAACCACAAATCTGTTCCCTTCTAGGAAGTGTTTCATGGATCTTCAGATAGGTTAAATGTCAATTTTCAATCAAATTCCCTGGCAAGACCTAAATCTGAGAAATATGAATTGAGGATGTCTTTTTCTGCGAAAAATGAGCCTTTTACAATAAAAAAGGAACTCTATAATGAACTTCAAAAGGTTGGGCTAAAAACCCTTTCAGATTTTATTACAGATAAGCCTCAAAATGAATTGAGTGAACTCATTTCACAAGCTATAACACTGTATTCTTATTCAATTTCGACTTTCGATATACATCTAAGGATTTCCCACCTAATCACAATTTATGAAAGTCTTTTGCTTGAATATGATAGAAAATATAAAATGGAAGCGAGTGTCAAGAAAAGAATTAAAAAACTAATTCCAACTAATAGACCGCAACATTCTGCTTATCTAGAAGTGCTTTTCGGGGAAATGTATCAAGTAAGACACAAAATGGTTCATAAAGCAAGACGACTTCATTTGAACATGGATTATGTCAGAGAGTTTCAGTTAACAACGATTGAAATGATTAAAGCACTTTGTCATTTAAGCAACTCACTTGCGAGCAAAGAACAACTCATAGAATACCTAGATAATTAGTGCATAACAAGCACTAAGCTCCATCGTCTTACTTAGTTATTTGCAAAGAGTATCGAGAGCGGATACATTTGAGATCTTTGATAGGCTAAGCGGTTATGTTCAATAAAGTGTGTCATTGTTCAATTCCAAGTCTTTTCCCATGAGTAATAGCCAGGATGCTGATGACCTTGGTCCAGGATCTTGGCTTCGACCATCTCTTTTGAACAGTTGAACTGACTAAATATAGTAATT
>JBDVJN010000056.1:0-84302 GCA_039961455.1 Cyclobacteriaceae bacterium
GAAATATTTTGGTTAATGGATTTTTCTTTCCGAATTGAACAGAGCCTTTGAAGATCTTAACGACTTCAAATTTAGCAATGTAGAAGGCTGGGTAAATGCCTGATGCAACGCCGGTAAAAAGTAGGATTGATCCAAGGAATATCCATAGATTTCCATCCGTCAAACGAAGACCTAGATTAATATTGAAGAGATTGTTGAACCACGGTAGAAAGACAAGAGCACCCAGAGCAAGACCAAATAGCAAGGCGAAAATTGTGATAAAAATATTTTCAGCAATGAACTGAATGATGACCAGTCTTCGGTTGGCACCGATTACTTTTCTTACGCCAATTTCTTTTAGTCTTTTAGCAGCTGAAACGATCGCAATGTTGATGTAATTGAAGCAAGCCAGGAGAAGCATGAATAAACCAATTATTGGTAGAATCAATCTTGCTTCATCTTCAACTCCCGAAGAGATGTCACTACTTATATCTCCAGACCTGTTATGTAGGTCCGCAAGTTTTACAAATTCAAACGACGAAATGGCCCAATCTTCACGGACGCTGTTTTGCAATAATCGATATTTTTCCATACCCTTTTCTATTACCTCAATATCTTCTGGGCGTTCGACTTGTATCAACGTCGCATTGACAAAGCCACGCCAGTTGTTCAGATCGTAGTCCGGATGGGTCGTATGTAAGTTTTCGAAATTGATCAAGAAGTCGAATTCTATCGCGTGTGCAATTGGGAACGGTTCCGCTACACCTGATATGGTAAAGGTCTTTCGTCTGTCTCCAAATTTTAAAAGAATACTTTTTCCTACCGGATTCTCTTGTCCAAAATATTTTATTGACATCTCTTCACTAAAAATAATACTGCTCATATCCGCCAGGGAACTTGGTTGTCCCCATTTTAGAGGGAAGGTGAACATCTCAAGAAATTCGGGGTCAGCATATCGTATATTTTCATTGAACACCTTGTCTTCATATTTCACCACTGCCCCGAAATCCTCAACCCGACAGACCTTTTGTATGTGTGTGAAATCTTTTTTGAGCATCGCTCCAAGTGGTGTTGGTGATAAACCAAGTTGCCGGTCTGTGCCGTCTCTGTCTACATTAAATGTGGTAAGGTATACCTCATGCTTGTTTTCATGGAAGTCATCTACTGTGTAGTCGAATTCCATGAAAGAATACACAATGAGACAGACACCTATTGCTACTGCTAGGCCAAATAAATTGATGAAAGAGCTGAGCGGATTTTTTAGTAAGCTTCTAAGCGAGGTTTTAAGGTAGTTTTTGAACATTGGGTAATCCTTTTAGGGTCAATGAAAACAATTGGTCCATCCAAAGTTGGAATAGAGCCATGCTCTAATAGATGAGTTTTTGGCCAAAAGGTTGCTCATTAGTGTAGAAATTTGGAACAGTGCACTCGAAGCCCAATTTGTTTTGGGACTAAATTTCGATAACTTCTTGAGAGTTTAAACACATATGAACCACTCTCACCGCCAAACTTCGCGATCAGTCTTATCGATCACAACTGTCATTTTCATCTTTATAGTTTCAATAAGAGATGCCTCAGCTCAGCAGGTAAATCTCGACAGCTTGATGGAGGTTTGGAACGATGAAACTTTACCAGATACATCCAGACTTCAAGCTTTAGAAAAAATTGCATGGGATGTTTATGTCTATACACAACCAGACAGTGCGTATTATTATGCACAAGTACTTTATGACTTTGCTGAAAGTAAAGAAATAGGGATCCACATGTCTTCAGCACTTCATACACAGGGAACTGTGTTAAGAATCAAAGGGGAATATAAAGAGGCAAATGAATACCTCCTCCGAGCCCTGGAGATAAGTAAAGAGATTGAGGATAAAAGAGGATTGTCCAAAGTCTACAACAGTATTGGAATTGTGTCCGAATTCTTGGGAGATTTTGATAAAGCGTTAGACTATTATACTCTTAGCTTGAAATTTAGTGAGGAAATTGAGAATAAGAGAGGGACTGCTTACACGTTCAGCAACATTGGGATTGTTTACCAATATCGAGGAGACCTTGCTAAGGCTATTGATTACTACTCTCGTGCTTTGAAAATACATGAAGAGATAGGGAATCAAAACGGAATAGCTATTTCTTCGAACAACATCGGGCTTATCTATGAGGATATGGGCGACTACCCCAAGGCTCTACATTACTATCATCGTTGTCTGGAAATAGCCGAAGAGCAGGGAACTTTGCAAGAAGTAGCAACCTCTCTAACGAATATTGGAATCATTTACGAGGCACAAGGTGAATATGCCAAGGCTCTGGACTACCATACCAGAAGCTTGGAAACCAGCTTGGAGATTGACTACAAATACGGAACAGCATCCGCCCTCAACAATATTGGAATCATTCATCATTTACAGAACAATCCCGCCAAGGCAATAGATTATTGCTCGCGTTCTCTCAAACTTTCACAAGAGATAGGCAACAAAGATGGAATAGCTTATTCTTTGAATACTTTGGCTATGAGCTATAATAGACAAGGTAATTATGCCAAAGCTGTTGAGCATAGTACACGTGCATTGGATATTGCTAATGACATTGGATCTATCTTAAAAATTCGAACAGCTGCCCGAAACCTGTACAAGGCATATCAGCAATTGGGTAATTACCGGGCATCATTGGAAATGCATGAATTATTCATTTCAATACGTGATAGTCTTGATAACATAGATGGCCAGAAAGCTGTGATAACCGAGGAGTTTGAGAGGCAGCTCTTTGCAGACAGCCTTGCTTTTGCAAAGCAAAAAGAAGTGGATGAGCTCGAATACCAAACTGCTTTAAAGGAAGAGGCAAGTCAGCGATTCGTTATGCTTGCCGCCTTTGTCGTGATTCTCATTTTCATTGGTATTTATTTTAGATTAAGGACTATCAAAAGAGGTGCAGAGAAAGAGACTTTGTTACAAGAAATAAAACTGCTGAAAATAGAAGGAGTGATAAAGACGGCTTCAAATGATGAGTGGAAGGAGTTACTGGTACTGGATAAGGAAAAGATTGAAAAAGCAATTGAAAACACCCTTAATATTTCTGATTGGAGCATTCTGCAAGCTCTATTCAATAATCCAGCCATCGGCAATGTCCAGATTGCGGACCAGGTGGCACTAAGTGTTCCGGGAGTCAGGTCGTCGCTTCAGAAAATGTATCGGTTTTTCAAGATCGACAAATCATCAAATCAGCGGATGTTGCTGGTGATGGAAGCAACTAAGATTTCAAACAATTCTTTCTCGGAAAAGTGACATTTCATCGCAAACGATGAATTGATAAACTGCTTGTAACCCTACATTTATTTTCGAAATAAATGTAGAATGCTTATTTAAGTAATCTTTTAGCTTGGAATGATCTTCCGAGAGGTATTGGTTCCAAGTTAGTTCGTTTTTCTTATGACAGACTTGGTTTGAAAATTCGTAAAACTCTTGATTTTAATCAAAATTCGGGAAAATCAGAGAGGTAGTAAGTCTTCTATATAGTGCTCTCTTCTAAAGAGAAGATGTAGGAGTTGGTGAAAAAAAATAACCGAAATTAGATATGAAAAAGACGAGATTATTCCTCCTGTTCTTAATAGCCGCCAATTTGAGCTTAGCCCAAACCGTTCTCGCTGCAGCTAATAATCCGTGGTCCGAGGGGCTACTGAAAAATCTGACACAAACCAGCTAAATTATTTATCCTGTTAAGACTTGCCACCATGAAACTGCTACAAATTGCCACATTCTTAGTCATTATTTTTCTGCTCGTTATTCCTAATCTCTCTAAAGCACAAATTCCTGCTGACCCAACAAACCTGTTCGTCACCGAGATTTCCTCTACCCAAATTGATTTGACCTGGGATGATAATTCAAGTAACGAGGTAGATTTCAGAATTGAAGTAGCCGACAAGTATGATTTCAGTGGGGACAATCAAGTTATCACCATTGGAGCCAATGGGACAGCGACTGCAAGTTTCTCACACACAATGCTGAGCCCAGAGACCACTTATTTTTATCGCGTGCGAGCGACAAATTTTTCTGGACAATCTGGCAATTCCAATATCAAAATGGGAACCACCATTACACCTCCAGGAAATGCGTTGGAGTTTGATGGGACAGACGATTACATAGCAGTTAGTTCTGATAATACGCTTCAGATTCCGACAACGATTACTATCTCCGCCTGGGTAAAAAGAACGAGACTTGACGCTATAGATATAATTCTCGAAAAAGGGGGGGATTGGACTTTAGGGCAAACCAATTATGGTATGGCACTACACAACAATGCCAACAGCAATAAGTTCTACTTCTTTTTCAATGGGGGCGCACGAGCAGCTGTTGGGGTAACGGATTTGGATTGGCACCACTATGCTGTCGTTGCTCAAGAGGGGAATGCAGATCCAGTCTTGTACATTGATGGTGTCATCGTACCAATATTTGAAAGTTTAGGGGCTGCCACGATTTCATTGAATGAATCATCTACACTCGATTTGCATATTGGTGCACAATTAGGAATTAATCATTTTGGAGCAAATATTGTAGACGAAATCCAGATCTGGAATATCGCACTTACAACCAATAACATACGAAATAACATCGATAGTCCACTTTCTGGAAATGAAGCAGGTCTTGTTGCATATTATCGTTTTGATCAGGACGAGACAACGGATCTTGTATTGCCAGATAGAAGTGTTAATAGTAACGACGGAAGTTGGAACGGAAATGGTGGCGGTACAACAACACCACAATGGGGTACATCAGGAGCTCTTGTAAATCTCTATACGGTAACCAATACCAACGACTCAGGAACTGGCTCTCTTCGTTGGGCGATAGATAATGCAAATTCGCTCAATGATGATGATATTCTATTCGATATTCCAGGTGTAGGTCCTTGGATCATTTCCCCAACGACCAATTTACCTGCAATTTCAGCAACGTATGTGATTGATGCGAGTACGCAACCCGGATGGACTGAAACCAATTTGGTAATCATTCAACAGGCTGGAACCAGCACGATCGGATTAAATATCTCTGATGATGATGTTGAAATTCATGGATTTGAAATTACTGGTTTTGATGGAGTAAATGATGTTGCTATTCAGGTGAATTCAGCTGATGAAGGCCAAATAGGAGGACTAGGAAAGGGTAATGTAATCCACGGAAATTACTATGGGATTCAGTTTGTTGGGGCGAATCAAATGGATATTCTGGGCAATAAAATAGGAACCGATAATACAGGTTTGATCGCCTCACCAAACGAAATAGGAATTGAAATAGATGGCGGAGCCGATTTTAGAATAGGTAGCTCACTCTCTGGAGAAGGTAATTTAATCTCTGGAAACAATGGTGTAGGTATTAGCCTGCTGGCTGGCAATGATTACACCATCAAAGGTAATTTTATTGGAACAGATATAACTGGAACTGTCTTGCTCGGAAACGGCGGCAATGGAATTGTTGCAAATATCTCCGACTCTCAAATAGGTGGGGGTTACCCTGGAGAGCTAAACGTAATTGCTGGTAACGCGGACACTAACATCTCTATCACAGGCGGATCTAATGTTACTATTGAAGAAAATAATATAGGCGTAGATGTGAACGGTGACTCGTTTACACCAAGCACACCTTACGGGATCGAAGTAACTGGTGGAAGTGATCACAATATAGGGACCAGTAGCCATGGAAATGTCATCGCTGCTCATACTATGTCGGGTATTTTTGTCACTGGCACTGCTACCGGAATCAGCATGCAGAAGAATTTGATTTACTGCAATGGCGATGAAGCAATTACATTGTCTTCGGGAGCTAACAACGACATTCAACCACCAACCATTACTTCTGTAACTGCTAACTCTGTTTCAGGAATAGCTGGCTTATTTGACGAAATTCATGTATACAGAGATGGATCATGCAGTGGAAACCAAGGTGATGAATTTCTTGGTACTGTCACTGCGGATGATGCTGGAATTTGGTCTTTGACGGGTCAAACAATCGTTGCTGGCACTGAATGGACCATTAGTGCAACCGCAACAAATGCAACAGATGGCACGTCAGAACTCACAGAGCCGGAAATAGCTGTTTACCTGGGTTCAGATAATTCGGGAACGGAGCTTTTTAACAACCAGGTCATTCCTGTAAATTTTGGACATATACCAGACGGTACAACAAAAGAATTAACGTTTACCATTGAAAATTCCGGGACAAAGGAATTGAGAATCACGGAGATTACTCCCGGCGGAGATGTTACTAGTACCTCTCCAGGTTCTGCTACAATTCCTGTGGGAGGATCATTTTCGATGACCCTTGCATTGGATGCTGACCCAAGAGGGATAATAAATGAGGTTATCGATATAGATAGTAGAGATCTAGACGAGGCAGAGTTCTTATTTCCGGTAACGGGAACTCGTGGTTTTTTAACACCCAAGATTTGGTGGACGGATGACACGGGAGGCTCAAATGATGAGATAAGCAGGTCAAACCTTGACGGCGACAACGAGGATATACCGTACTACACAGGATCTAGCGTCGATATCAGAGGAATTGCTGTGGATACAACCAACAACATGGTTTTCTGGACGACGACAGATGCACAAATACTATGTGGTAGAATTGGAGACAGCAGTTTTGAAGCTGTAGGAGGTCCCATTGTAGATGAAAGCGATGGCAGTGCTCATGATTGGCAGGCTATTGATGTAGATGGGACGGCTGGAAAGGTTTACTGGTGTGATGTTGAAAATGGACAAGTGCGAAGAGTTGATTTTGATGGATCAAACGCGGAAGTACTTGTTTCAGTTTCAGGCCCCAGAGACATTGCATTAGATGTTGCGGCGGGGAAAATGTACTACATAACCAATAATGGAGGAGCACGCCAAATATGGAGAGCTAACCTTGATGGAACCAACGTCGAGAACATAATTTTGGGACTCCCTTTTCTCAGAGGACTTGCACTTGACTTGGTGAATGGGCATATCTATTGGACGGACAGCGATGGGATTTCGCGAGCCAACCTTGATGGGTCCGGTCAGGAGGAGATTGTAGATTACACATCAGAAATAGAAGCGGGTGCAATCGAAATAGATGCAACGAGTGAAACGATCTATGTAATGGATTTTGTGAATTTCGCACCGCCTGTAGCTAATGAAGGAGATGGATTATTAGCTGAACCATTGCCAGACGGTTATTTTGTTTCAAAATATTCCTATCAGGGTGATTTTGTAGGAGGTTTTCAACCCAGCCAGATCGAAGATCCACAATTTCTAGCGATCGATCCAAGAGTTCCTCATAGAGGTGGGGTGATTCTTAAGGATTATGACGCTTTGGTAACCTTTTATAATTTAACCGGAGGTGCCAGTTGGACAGACAATACTGACTGGCTAAGTGGTAGTGATGTAGATACTTGGTACGGCATTACAAGATCAGACAATAGAGTAACTGAGGTGAACCTTGAAACCAATAATTTGATAGGAACACTGCCGTCGGAATTAGGAGACCTTAATGCTCTTTTGGATTTAGATCTCGCAGATAATCAATTGACGGGAACGATTACTCCACAATTAGGCAGTCTCTCCAACTTGACTGACTTAGAATTGAGTACCAATCAACTTTCAGGAACTGTGCCAAAGGAACTTGAGAAGTTGACCCTATTGACAACACTTGATCTAGATCATAATCAATTAACCGGAGCAATTCCTAGTGAATTGGAAGCCTTGATCAATCTGATGTATTTTGAAATAGACGATAATCTACTAGAAGATCTACCCGATTTATCTGCGTTAGTCAATATGGCTGCGATGGAAGTTGATGATAATAATTTCGAATTCGACGATTTAGAACCAAACGCGGGAATCACAGGAATTAGCTATTCTCCACAAGCGGATATTATTGGCCCAGGAGATTTAGAATTGAGTGCAGGCGGCGAATTAGATGTTTCAATCCCTGTTGCAGGTTCAGCGAACCAATATCAGTGGAAAAAGGACGGGTTGGATGTTTCAGGTCAAACATCTGACAATCTGTTGATACCAAATGTTAAGAGTGCGGATGCAGGAACGTATCACCTGGAAGTAACAAGCGCGCTGGTTGCGGGCTTGACGATTTCTTCTGAATCGTTTGTTGTCACCGTCAGCGGAAATCAGACACCTGATTTTTCTTTCATTTTCTACATTGATGAAAACAGTCCAGAAGGTCAGCAAATTGGAGCTGTAAGTGCATCCGATCCTGAGGGAGATGCCTTAACCTATACGATTACTTCTGGTAATACAAACGATGCATTTGCCGTTGGGAGCAGTACAGGTATATTAACTGTTAACTCTGAGTCCGCCTTAGATTTCGAGACCAACCCCACATTTAGCTTGATGGTTGAGGCCAACGATGGTAACGGGGGTGTAGCTATGGTCTCGATCGCAATCAATCTGAATGACATTGTTGATGAGAATCCATTGGGAGTTGAAGATTTAAATGGGCAGGTGACTGTATATCCCAATCCAGCATCTGAAACGCTGTTTGTCGAGGCAAGAGGAAGCTCAATAAATGATCTGGACGTGAAAATGTTTACAATCAGCGGTAGACAAGTGTTGACTACTCAAAACGTGCTAGCCAGGCCAGATGGAATTCTCGAGATAGCATTGAAAGATTTGAATTCAGGAATCTATCTTTTAAAAGTTCAGGGTGAAGATGAGATAATTGTCAAAAACATTTTAGTGAAATGATAAGAAATAAAGAATTACGCAAAAAAGGCATTTTTATGTTGTTTACACTGCTCAGCGTACAGTTGATAGCTCAGGATCCACCCGATCTATCCCTGATTTTTTACCTCGATGAAAATAGTAAAGCTGGTACACTTGTGGGAACCGTTAAGGCCACTGATCCCGATGGAGATCAACTAACCTACACAATTACGTCCGGAAATGAAGCGGGAGCATTTGCAATTTCCTCAACATCGGGAGATATCACCGTCAACAATGAAGATCTCCTGGATTTTGATGTTACGCCGTCCTTTGCCCTGATGGTAGAAGCTAATGATGGGAAAGGGGGAGTCATGGTAGCAGCTATTACCATAAACTTGAACGATATCCCTTTGGGCTTTGAGAACCATAAGGAATTGCTTACTGTATTTCCGAACCCAACGAGCAAGGTGCTTTTTGTGGAGTTTGCTGGGGTGCTATCACATCTGGATGAAATTGCGATGTACTCTATGGAGGGTAGACAGATTTCGGTTAGTCTACAACCTGTGTCAAATACTAAAGTCGAAATTGATCTTGGGGAATTGAATGAAGGCATCTACCTTTTGAAAATAGCAAAGGAAAACGGGCACTATTTCCAGCAAAGAATTTTTAAGACAAACTAAGGCAGACTAACAACTATTCGTTAGTTGACCAGTTCCAAGGGGACTGGTTTTTTGTTTGTAGGGGCAAAATCTTGTTTACAGATCTTTGCAGTATTCAACGAACGTGAATGGGAGATCGAGGACGTCACTGTAATCTTCACCGGCTTCCAACATATCTTCATCGTATTCTTCGTAGTACCATCGTACGTTGACATCAGTTCCACTTTTCTGTTTGATCCTAATTTCCTTGAAAATATCATAGAGACATTTTGAGGAACTGGTGTTAAAGTATTCCAGTGAAATTCTTACGCTAAGTCGCTCCAGGTTGTCTTCTGAAGAAAGAGCCTGCTTGATTGGACTGTAAAAGGCGGGAGTATTCTCCGGACTGGATCGACCCTTGATGTCGAGTCTACCTCTTGAAAGATTACAGTAGATAGCTGGAGTACGTGGCGTGGGGGAAACAGCGAAAGTGTTCATATCTATTCCTTTTTGATACAAATGAATATGGATCAAAAGAGAATAGTGTGAATTTTAGGTGAACTAACCTTAAGGTTAGTTAAGAGGCTTTGAAGCAAAGGTGGTAAAAGACCTGGCTATTTAAGAAATAGCAAATCGAATACCTCATCATTCATTGCACCAGAAGGAAAGATCCCCTGGTCGTTTTGGTAGGTGATAAGCGCAGTCTGAGTCGCAGTGCCAAACAATCCATCCAACGTATGTGGGTATCCCTTTGAAATAAGTCGCTCCTGAAGCTTCCACACAAATCGACTGTTGCTACCAATGGCTAATTGAACCATGGAATTCCTATCAATCCTTGATTCAATCAGATTTCTTGGGAAACCGGACTCCATGAATTTTATTTCCGAATCAGAAAAGTTTTGATCCTTTAAGTTTTTGGAATTACTGAGTACAGCTTCTAATTGTTTGGTACGAGCTAGTAATTGATTGTAGTAATTGGCGGCATTCATTTCAATTGTCGAATTCTGATCAGGAAATCGTACGTCAATGGATTCACTTCTCCACTTTGTTCTTGCGAAAGAGCCTATTTCGATCGCTTTCGAGAAGTACTCAGTCACAAGTTCAGGGTCATGATAATTCGCATCTATAGCTTCGCTAATCATGTATTCGTAGCTTGAAGGTGGGTTAAATCGAGTGTACTCCTTGTACTGAAAAAAGGCAATCAGTGGGAGTGTGATGATTAATATTATGAATAAAATCTTTTTCATCGTCTTTTAAATTTTCTTAAAATGATGTTCAATTTTTTGTGCGAGCTTTTTCTCATCCAGATCTGTGAGCTTAGCTGAAATATCTCGAATGAATTGCAAAATGGTGTTATCCAGCTTGGCCTTGAATTCAGCAGTGATTACTCCTGAAATAGCCACAGCCACATAAAACTTATTGAAGTTCTGGACATACACAGAAAAAGCATCGTAACTGATTGTTTCTAATTCCTGATTTTTTTCGTCAAATGAATCTTTGACAAATGACTTTATAGCCGTCAGCATCCCGGCAATCATGTCCTGATCCATTGTTTTGTTTCGGGAATAACTGGCCATCAAAATTCCGGAATGCTCCTCAATAATGAAGATCTCTTGTATTTGCCCTTCGCTGGCTTTTTGAATAATTAACTCTCCGTAACTCTGTCCGGAGAAAATCGCCTTCACCCGAAGTGCAAGGTTTTCTAACGAGAAAAGATTTTCGATTTGTCGATCGATTTTTTCGGACAATACGGAGATTTCTTGCGCAACGTATTTTTTGATCATTTGACCGATAATGGGGAAGAGCGCTTGTACCACATCATCTTTTGAATCCCGGATTTGAACTTTCAAGGTTTCAGTGATTGTAGGTCCCAGTTTTTCGGGCATTACCTGAACCATCTTTCCCACGATTTGATCTATCTCGTCATCCGGTACGGTTCTATTATTGAGAGAATCATCAATACGCACGTTTACCTCCTTGAGCTTTTCATTAAGCTCAACGTATTTCTGCTTCTCTTCTTCAAAGAGCAGATCTTTAAGCGTAGATAATCCTCCCTGGGAGCTCATCGATTAGTCAGACTCAAGCTGAGTTGCGATGTCTTTTAGCAAGCCAGCTAAACTGGACTTGTCGACCTTAGACTTTAGGAGCTCCTCAAGTTTTTCTTCTATCTGCCCACTTCGTTTTTCAAACTGATCACTTAACTCCTCCAGCTTCTTAAGCACTTCTACATTGGTGCCTTCGATGGACTTGTCTATTTCAGATCGATTTTGCTTGACATGTTCCTTGAGTTCCTGGATTTCTTCACGGTACTCTTTGACATTTTGACCAAATAAAAGGTCTCTTACCGCATCAAGCTTGTCTTGTTCTTGCGAGGATACAGGTGCCTGATTTGCGGCGTCTGCGTCGTTAACTTTCTCTTTTGGATTCCCCATGTTGGCAATTGGTTGTTATTAGGTTCCTATTTCTAATTTATCTATTTCGAATATTAAAGCTGATTCATTTGGTTCAAAAGATCTGCTTTGTACTGTTTTCCTATTGGAAGAATTTTTTCTGAAACATTGAGACTCATTTGTTCAATATTTCTGATTTTGTTAATCTGAACAATGAACGAACGGTGAATCCTAACGAACATACCCTGTGGTAGCTGTGTCTCAATGTTCTTCATCCGATTGTGTATGATGTACATTTTGGCGTCTGTGTGCACCTTTATATAATCACCATACGCCTCAAAGTAATCAACCGTGTTGAGGTCGATATTAACAAGAAGATTGTCTGATTTCAGAAGAACATATTCCGAAGAGCCAGACTGTGACATCTGATCATACAGCCGGTTGATGACTTCATTTTCTTCCAGTATTCGCTTGTTCTCCCTTTCTAATTTTTTTGACTCAATATCTCTGACATTTCGTTCCTGCTGCAGCTCGAATACGCGCTGGTACTGTTCAGCGAAATCATAAACCAACAAGCAGTACAGTTTCTCGCTTTCATTTTCGACAGGTCTCATTATAAAATCAAAGTGAGATTCGTAGCCCATGATGGAAAGTGAAACACAATTGAACTTGAGTTCTTTGGCGTTGTCGATATCGGAAGTGATGCTCTCCATACCCTGGAAAAGGTCAATGTCCTGGAAAACATTGGAACTTCCAACTTTGAACTCGAACAACTTATTGTCCGTCTCTTTGACCACTCCTTTGGCATCGAAGATCACCGCCTGTGCGTGTGTGTCAAATTCGGTAAATTTTAATTCCTGTAAGTTCATATCAAGTTTTCCGCAAGATCCTTGAATGCAGTTTCAACATTCTCACCTGTCATTGCGCTTGTAATCTTAAAATTAAGAGAGGTCTCTGATCGTATTTCTTCGATGAGCGATTCATTAACTAAGTCAGACTTATTGCCCAGTACGGTGGTCTGAATGTTAGGATTATCTTTGGTGATTTCAAAGAGCTGGTCACTGAGGTTTTTGTATGTTTCCTCCCTTGAAAGGTCAAAAACATAGAGTAGACCATGCGCTCCCATGAAGTAATTCTTTGGAATTTTGGATGTCGACTGCTCACCAGCAATATCCCAAAGTATCATATTTACACTTGTTCCATTGATGTCGACGGTCTTCTTATCAATCTTGACTCCGATAGTTGTCAGGTATTGATCTGAAAATTTTTGATGCACAAAACGCTTAATCAGGGAGGTTTTCCCTACGCCAAAGTGTCCGGCGACTACTACTTTCTTCGAAATTTCCACGTGTTAGGTTTTTAAGGACTTAGAGTGATTGCTACTAAGTTAGAAGGGAATCTTGGGAGAAAAACTGAGAATTGAGTAAAAAACCAAAGAATTCGGTGAACAGCTTTTTTTTTAGGTTGAAAATTGAAAGCTGTATTGGAATTGACTCTGATGATCTGGTTTTTAATAAATCCGATTTTTGTTATGCACTGACACTACTAAGATTTCTAACTGGAAATATGGTTCGTTTACCGAATATCTTGGCTTGCATAACGTAGGTAAGGCGAATTTGCGTTCGAATTTGAGAAAAGGAGAGAGGAGTAAAAATCTTAAATCACCCGAAGATGATTCTTACTGTAAAAAACATTTTAGGTATTAACATCGCCAAGTCTGGCAATTTGTGGAGGTTATTTTCACAAAGTGTTGCTTTGCCTTTTTTGGTTTTGATTGCATCGTTGGTTGTAGGTCACATGACCAATTCGGAGCTAGGAACCTCCCTTTTTTATGGATTTAAGTATATCCTGATTGTAGCTACACTGCTTCCGTTTTACTACTTCGGGCTGAAAGAGAGACAGGGTTTGTTTCTATCACTTTTCACAGGTTTCGTTTTCATTTTGCTGTATGATCAATTGCATGAAATTTCGAATTCGAACTTCAGTGCGGTCTTTAGACTAGATGAGGAGTATAGGTTTATAAATCTAATTTCTATTCCGTTTTACTTCCTATTGCTTGGGGCTTCTCTTATAGCTAAAAGCGTATTTGTTAAGTATAGTGATGAAAGAAGTTCGCTAATTTCCGAACTTGAAGAAAGCCGAAGGTTAGTCGAAGTTCAACGACAAGAATTGGAGCAAAGAGAACTCAGCTCAGCTACTGAACTAAAGCTTCTCGTAGCTCAAAATGAAGAGATTGAATCAATGAATTCCAATCTTAGAAATAAGCTGATTACAAAAAATAATTTGCTCAAGCATACCAATGAAGAACTTATTAAGCATACAGGTGAATTGCGTCAGTTCTCGTTTATGGTGTCACACAATCTGCGAGCACCAGTTGCAGCTTTAAAGGGACTATTTAATCTTATAAATGAACGACAAAATGGAGACAATGACTTAATTGGAAAGGTAGGCGAAGTGCTGGTGAACCTGGACAATCTTATGTATGACTTGAACAAGATTACCAATATTCGCAATGAGGTATATCGTACGAAAGAGAAGGTCAATCTAAAGGAAGAGCTGGAAAATATCAAAGGCTTGCTCCAGACAGATATCGAAGCTTTTGATGTCCAAATTGAATCTGATTTCTCCAGTCAAGAGCACATCTACTCGGTAAAGTCCATAGTGAATAGTATTTTGTTCAATCTCGTAAGTAATGGCATTAAGTATCACTCTAAAAGTGTGCAACCAAGAATTCAACTTCGGACGGAGGAAACTGACGGGTTTACCATATTGAAAGTGAAGGATTATGGTATTGGTTTGGACACTGTAAAGAATAAGAAGAATTTATTCAGACTTTACTCTCGATTTAATCAAGATGTTGAAGGCAGGGGTATAGGACTTTATTTGTGTAAGATGCAGATCGAGTCTTTAGGTGGTCAAATAGATGTTGCAAGTGAAGTTGGAGAGTGGACTGAGTTCACAGTGAAGTTCGAGAATTCCATGGATGCAAATAGGCAGGTGTTCTTTGAGAATCGATCGGCGATAATATACCATGACGAGGATCTGGGAATGAACACTGTGTCTTGGAAGGACGATATCGTTTTTGGTTCGTACAAGGAAATCTACTCTCACATTGTTGCATTGCAGGCCCAATACCTATCCAAAAGGTGGGTTATCGATTGTTCGGAGCAAGGGCATATTCCAACTGAATTCCATTTATGGATGCAAAGAAATATTGTTCCTTCCCTTGATATCTCTCTCAAGGAGATACACCTTATTTTGAATGATAGAATGGACAAAGCTCTTAGAGAAGAAGTGAAGAAAACAGTACGCTTGTTGGAAAAACAAGATGTAAGTGTCAGTCTGTTCGAGACGAAAGAAGACTTTCTCCTGCAAACGGATGCCCACAGTTAGTGGTGGTGACCTGTAAATGGGATACACTCACCGAAAAAATTGGGAGACTTAACTAATATTTCGGTTATGGATTAGTCCGTATAATATCTTCGTCACATCAAAATCACACAACTATGACTGAGTTCGGCGCTACTACCAAAAAGTTTATTAAAATACACAGTTTCGAGGTAATCCTTGAACTCAATGGAAGCATAGTGGCTGTTGACTATGAAAGTAAGATTGTGAAAATTGAGTGGCATGGTGTTGTTGATTTAGACACTGCAACTGAGCTGCTTGAGAAGGGCGCTGACATGATCGAAAGTGGATATTGTAATAGGCTTCTTTTAAATAGAGAGAACCTTAAGGAATTCTCAACTGAGGCACGGGTTTGGATCAAGCAGGATTTACTTAAGAATAGGGGCAAGAGGCTAGTGAGAAAGGTAGGTAAAGTGGCCACAGTCCGTTCCTCATCAGCAATGGGAAGTATTTTTGCCAACTTTATAAGTAGCGGAATTCAGCTGGTTTTCCCAAGCTTAAAGCTTTCTAATTTCGACTCAGAAAATGAGGCTTTTGACTGGCTTGTAGAATCTATCGAATTAGTCGGGTAGTTTCTTGCCTGAACCTTTCAGCTTGGTCCGGTTGCAAGATTGATAATTCCATTCTTGTGATATTGACTTTCGGAACCTCTGCTACTCGTCGATAATATGACGGCATTCAGCTAAATACCTCTGAACCAATGTCTCATCAAAATATCTTTGATCTACACCCAATCGCCAGATCATTTGAAAGACCAATCGTACCATTTTTCACTAATTAAAGAGATCAAGGGTAGCAGTATGTTTCTTGATGCATCAAGTGGGATTGCCAAAATCTACCTGGTGAATGTGGTTGATCAGGAGACCGTGATTGATCTCATCCAATCGCTTCATATAGAATTTGAAAGGGGAAGATGCAATAAGATCATCTTAAACGAAGAAGACCTTGATAGTTATGCAGAGGGAACGCGAGACTGGATGAAGGATTTTCTTCTTGAGAACAGGGACAAATTCACTTTTAGAATTTCAGCTGTTGCACGAGTAACAGATGATGTAGTCAGAGCAAACTTTTTCACTAACTATATTAAGACAGCTGTACAGGTTATCTTCCCAGGTATCCGAATGTCAAATTTCGAATCAGAGGAAGCAGCAATAGAATGGTTGGCGTAGATCTAAAATCAGGTCTTCGTTACTTAGCTGCCTGGTCGTTGTATGACGCAACAAGTTGATCAATCTTATTATACTTCCAGCTCTTATCAAGAAACTTTCCAGCAAAGAACGGATCGTCATTTGTGTACCTAAGTAGTTGTTTTTTGAATCGAATTGGCGTTAGCTCAGAAGGTCTTTTGAAAGGGCTTTGGATGACATAGTGCATTTCAGTATGAGTTCCATCCTCAGCGCGAAAGTGGTGTTCGTACAGTTTAAGTTTCCGGTTATCCAACTCCATAAGAAAGACGTACTTATCATGGAGTTTTAGACTCACAAATTTTTCATTTAGATCACCTCTAACATAGAAGTGCCGAATCCCTCCGGCTTTCAATGTTCGTTTTTTGCCATTTTCTGTAATGATTTTCACTGCCTCAGTCAGCAAGGAATAGTTAACCACTCCATCGGCATTTGTGTGAATGTCAAATTTACATTGGACAGTATCACCTCTAATTCCAACATAGAAACCGTCTATTTCGGTGGCATGAATTTTAGCTGAGAGTAGCAGGAGTAGGAAAAGGAGCGATGTTTTCATATGCAATTATATCATGGAAAAGATAGTTTGAAAACACTTTCAAGTACGTTCACCTTTACAAATTCAAGCCAAACTGAATTTCACAGCGAAATTGTTAACGTCTCCAGAGGGTACATGGGAGGCGATGAAACCTCCTACAAATAAAAAACCATTCCAACACCTGTTGGAATGGTCAAACCTTTAGTAAAGTAAAATATGATATTTAGGTGAATAGGTTACTCTCCCAGTACATCATTCATTGATATTAATGGTGAAAGTAAGATCAATATCCGACTCTCCATCGTTGGACGTGGAGGTTCCAGATTTAATGTCTGGTTGATGTTTAAGGATGATTCGAAAATCACCATCAGAAGATGCAACATCAGCTGTAGTCCATGTAGTAGATAATCCAACGGGCTGACCATCGTTGTCTTCATCATTGTAGTTAACAGCGTCAGCTCTGTTGTCTACATTACCATCTCCTTCAGGGTTTGCGAATATTCCGGAAGTGAAGGAGAAAAAGAACATGTGTTCATCATCTTCTTTTTCAATCTCTGCGGTGATATCCTCTCCCTCTTCTGTGTTTTGCACGGTTAGCGCTAACGTATAAGTAGAACTGACATCTAAGTTGATCGTCTGAAGTGTAAAATCTGCAACTCCTTCACCATCTGGATCTGTCGCTGTAGCCACCACCGAAGTTCCTCCACCTTGAGGGGTAAAAGTGAGTGTCACAAGATCGATAACTTCTTCTTCGTTTTCTTCTGCTGGAGCGTCATCATCTCCACAACCAGTCAAGATCAATCCCGCTGCCAAGAAACCAATAAGCAAATAGTTTTTTAAAATTTTCATCCTAGTTTTTAATGTACGTTTATGCAATACTATTGCAAGTATAAGCATGTAGATTCTTTAATGCAACAATGTTGTATAAATTAAAAAGTGTAATTGAAGAAAAGCTTCAGATTGGTACTTAGGTCATCAGCAAAATATCTCGATTGGTCAGTGTACCGTCGATAGGAGGTATTTGATAGGTTTTCTCCCGTTACAGTGACAGACAGATCATTTAGTGTCCATCTAATTGAAGCATTCAATAGAAAAAAGCTTTTTGGAGGTGCCAGGAAATCAAAGGTTGCCGATCGACTAAAAGAGATTTCCTCTATCCCAACAAAAGTTTCGGCTGGGATTACAGGAGGAGCATGGGATTGACTTGCAGTCCATGACGGAGAAAGTTGAATCTCAAAATTCCCCACTTTTTTCTTGGCTTCAATCTGAATATTAAAGGGAGGAATGCCAATAAATGGTTGATCATTTGTTAGATCTTTCGCAAAAACATAGGATGCTTTCAGTTCAGTTTCAATAGCATTTTCCCATATTTTTCTTATGTCAATATCTACTCCTGTGTACAAGGCGTCTGTTTGATCATGAATGAAGTAAGGAAAGGTTCCCCGAACGGTGTTTGTTAAACCGTATGGACGAATAAAGAAATAGTTTTTAATAAAATTCACATAAGGTGTGATTTCGGCCTGAAACCCTTCTTTCTGAAGGTTTATGGAGGATATCCATTTCAAACCCTGCTCACTTTTCACATTCTTTTCGTCATCTGTTAGTACGCCACTCGTGAATATGCTGTCATTCTGAATGATTTGATATCTCCACAAACCAAATTCGACGATATTCTGGTGCTTACCAAAACTGTACAATTCATTGACATTTGGAGCTCGCCATGCCGAACCCAGGTTTGTTCTAACTGATACTTCATCATTGAATTGATGAACTAAACCTACTGTAAAGCTTAGGTTTTGATAATCCAGTTCATTTTGATATAGATCGTTGCTTGAATCTCTACCCCTTACATTCAGGTTTGATAAATCAAAGCGAATACCAGCCTCATAAGTGGTTCTTTCTTTTGAATATGATTCTATCGCAAAAACTCCAAGATTTAAATTGTTGTAGTTAGGAACGAAAGGAATGGTGTTTGTACCCGGTATGTTGTTATTGTCCTGGTAGAAAAACTGCAACCCTGAGGTCCCTGTCCAGTTTGACCCGTTTGAATGGTCCCAATCCAAATCAATAGAATGCGTATCGAGTAATAGGTTAATCGACGGACGTTCATTATTAGTCCCTCGACGAATATCGAATTCCCGGCGCTCATTTCTTTGAAAAGCATATTGAAAATCAAACTGCTGTTCCCCAACGAAAATTGAACTTTTGATCTTTAGCAGATTGTGAACAGTTTCCTGTCTCGGTGTTCTGATTTCGTAAGAAAAACTCCTGGTATCATTTGGGATTTCGGCGCTTATGGCGTTGGCCAAATCTGTCAGATTGCCATTTACGGATCCCCTTAAAATCCCAAGTTCTTGCGTAAAATGATTGGCATATAGATCTATATCGATCCAGGGGAAATGATGTCTTGAAGCAAAGGAATAACCCACTTCTTTTTTCCCAGTATTGGTGAGGTGATAATTCGGAGCCTTTAGGTCTCCCTGTTTAAACCCATTTATTGAAGCAATAAAAGCATGTCTTTTAAATCCCTTTCGGAAAAACCCATCTGCACCAAACCCACGTCCATTACTTTGAACACCTGTATTTATCTCACCGGAATAATTGATATTGAATTGTGGTTTCAGTGCATCGAAGAGAATAACACCACCCAGAGCATCTGATCCATATCGAACAGTAGAAGCTCCTTTTATCAGTTGGATTTTTTCAACTTGGGATGGGTCAATTTCCGGAGCATGTTCTGTTCCCCACGCCTGGTAGGAATGTCGTACTCCGTTGTTAATGATCAAAACTCTGTTTGAATGCAAGCCGTGTACAATAGGCTTAACCACATTTTGTCCGGTTCGCAGGGTGTAAACCCCGGTCGCCTGAGATAGCAGGTCGCCAGCAGTTGAGCCAATACTTTTAGAAGATTCAATTTGAATACTCTTCGGACTTAGTGTTTTCAGTTCATGAGCATTGCGCTCTTCTTCAACAACGACACTCTCAAGAAGCGTCCTGTCCGTTGCTAGATAAATCACCGGAAATGAGTGATGAAAATCATGGTGGTGCACCAATGTCTTGTATCCAAGAAAACGAATTTCAAGGTCAATTTCGTCACCACAAATGTTCTCGATTAGGAAGTGTCCATCGGCATCCGCTATGGTACCATTGGTTGTTCCATTAACCGTAATAGTAGCGAATGGTAGTGGCTCCTTGGTATCAAGGTCCAGAATTCGACCGTCAACCGTTCGAGTACAGGGATCTGCTTGCCCAAAAGTGCATACGCTTAAGCTTAGGAGAAGTAAAAATATACTTTGGCGCATAGGGTCAGGCGCATTTAGCACAAACACCATCAACAATCATATTAACAGATTCAATGCGATAGCCATTGGGTGCAGCAACTTTGGGTACCGCTTTATCATCAAGGCATTCGATCTGCCCGCAATTGTTACACTTAAAGTGGATGTGGTTATGATCATGATGATTGGGTGAACAAGTTTCATGGCAAAGACCATAGGTAGCTACACCCGTGGCGTTGGGTATTTTATGGATAACACCGGAATCAAGAAAACTATTTAGTGTTCGGTAAAGTGTAACCCGATCATATTTTTTGAATTGATGTTCAAGATCACTTTGCGACAAGGCTTTTTTCATTTCCAGAAAATATTCAAGTGCATCCAGTCTGCAGTCAGTAATTCTGAGGTTGTGCGATCTAAGTATATCTTTAAATTGATCAGATTTCTTCATTGTGCAAATTTATACAAATGCAACTTAATTGCATATTATTACTTGGCTCTGATTTGAGAAGAGCACTGGGAGGAGTTGTTGTCTGGTTGATCGCTCAAGTTTACTGGCTAGTAGTTCAAGGCTACAAGATGAGGGTTGTAATTTACCTGTTAGAAAGCCATTGACTTATTACTTTTAGCTAAAAGAAGCTATTTGATCATCCTCAACTACATACCACTGATCGGGGCAATCCTGGCGTTCTTGCTTGGAATACTCATTTTGTTTAATAAGAACCAGAACAAAAAAGCTCGATTGACACTGGGACTAATCGTATTCCTGAATGTACACAGTCTTTTTGAGGCATATCTATTCTATAATAACCTAAGTTGGCCTGGTCTGGGTCTTTCCTATTTGCACTACCATCTCATAGGTGCATTGTTTCTGCTTTACACGTATTTCCTTTTTAGAATAGAGGTCAATCTAAAAGTATGGATCGGAGTTATCATTGGATACACATTGATTAGACTGGCAATTCTTGCGCCTATCGAAGACGACATCCTGGAAACAGCCACCTCTTTTACGCCTGAGGTACTGGGCTTGACCATTGACAACTTACTATCTATTTTTCTTAACATTGGACTTCTGATCCTTGCTTTTTTAAAGATTCAAAAAGTTCACTTTGCAGTACAATTGACGCCGCGAGAGGTGGTCAATTACAAATGGCTGAAAAGCCTTTTGATCATATCAATAGGACTTTACATTGCCATCCTGGTAAGCAACATCAGTTCAATTTTTGATGAAGATTGGCTCATCTACTTCAAGATAGAGTCAGTGTTTAACAGTATTTTCTCGTTGTCTCTTGTTTATTCCGGTATGCGATTTCCTGTCTTCTCAGTTCATGGTGACTTTAGAGATTTGGGCGAAACCACCGGAGGAAAATATGTCAAATCATCCTTGAACGAGAAGGAGTCGAACCAGATCTGGGAAGATATCACAAGTGTAATGGCAGACGAAAAGCCTTATTTAAATTTTGAATACCGCCTCAACGATCTTGCAGAAAGGGTGGGTAGGTCGGTACATCATGTATCACAAACAATCAATGAGAAAGAAGGGATAAGCTTCTCTGACTTGATTAACCAATTCAGGGTTAACGAAGCAAAGGCTCTTTTGAGCGCTGGCAGAGCAAAAAAGGTAACGATATTAGCTGTTTCGCTAGAATCTGGCTTTAATAGCAAAACAGCGTTTTACAATACTTTCAAAAAGATAACAGGTCAGACACCATCCGATTTTGTGAAAGAACAGACTAGCTGAGTGCTACCCTGAAGATTCATCCATTTCTACTCCCGATGAAACGGGACAATTCCGATGACCACTTGCATGTCCCGAATTATAGGGAAGGAAGCTTTACACGTAGATAGATCCAATTTTTGCTGAAAAGATTCAATCAAAAAACAATAACATCATGGAAGATCTAGTAGCAAAAGCAGAAGAAAATGTCGGTTGGATCATTTTGGTGATTTTTCTTTTTTCAATGGGACTGGCTACTGTTGAGTTCTTTTGGGAGTGGCACCAGAAAAAACTGACAAAGTGGAGATTAAAGGAAATGTTGTCAAGCTTTTTGGTTTTCATTCCTGCGCAGCTGACGGAGAAAGCAGCTACGGCAACTTTTGCCGCGGGGTTCTTTCTACTTTACAATTTTATTCCCTGGCACATACCTGTAAACGGATGGACTGTTTTGCTTGCCATACTGGTAATAGACTTCTTATACTATTGGGAACATCGGTGGGAACATGAAATTCGTTTACTCTGGAGTTATCATTCCATTCATCACAGCTCACCTATTTACAATTACACGACAGCTCTTAGAGTGTCCTTTATTGATAATTTTGTCACGTGGGTTTTTTACCTGCCGGCAGTTGCCATGGGATTTCATCCTGTTGTTGTATTGGTGGCAATTGTATTTATTCTCACGTATCAGTTCTGGATACATACTGAGCTGATTCGGAAAATGGGATGGTTTGAATTTGTTTTCAATAGTCCCTCACATCATCGTGTGCATCATGGTTCGGATGATATTTACCTTGACAAGAATTACGGAGCCTTACTGATCATTTGGGATCGCATGTTTGGAACCTTTCAAAAGGAAATCCATCCACCCACTTATGGTCTGACAAAGCAAATTGAGACCATCAATCCGATCAATGTTCACCTGTTCGAATACAAAGGCATTTTCAAAGACTTGAGAAAAGCCAGGAACCTAAGGGAGGTCCTGGGATACCTGTTCAGAAAACCAGGATGGGTTCCTGTTGAAGGATCTGTTCCTAAAAGACGGCTTCTATGAACCTCGGACATCTGATAAAAAAATATCGTTGGAATTTCCTATTGATGTTGTTCCTGGTATTGGTGGATGCGGGACTTTTAGTCCTGTTTCCACTTTTTATTGGTTATGCAATAGACGATGCGTTGGTGAGCGAATACCGAGGAACGTTCCTTTTAGGAGCCCTGGGAATATCAACCCTACTGATCGGAGCAGGAAGAAGGTTTTATGATTCCCGGTTTTATGCAGGAGTTTACGAGCAGCTTGGGGTGGAGGTGGGTAGACGGCCGAATCAATCTGCCTCTACCAAATCTGCACATCTTGGATTCCTTGGTGAGGTAGTGGAGTTTTTTGAAAATTCGATGCCTGAAATTATTAACAATACAATCGGACTGGTTGGAACCCTGGTGATCATTGCTACCATGGATGTAAGGATGTTTTTTGGATGCCTGAGTGTATTAGTTGTCGTTTCGATTGTGTATGGTCTTACTGAGAAGAAAACGATTCGGTTCAATGCTTCCTACAACAGTGAGTTGGAAAAACAGGTGGGAGCACTTTCAGGCAGTAACCCAGTTCAGTTAAGATGGCACCTTCAAAAACTGATGAAGTGGAATGTAAAACTCTCAGATTTAGAAACGATAAATTTCTCAGTCATATGGTTGTTCATGATGGCCTTTTTGGTTGCATCAATCGTAAGCTCTGTCGTAAGCGGAATGGTTAGTCAAGGAACCTTGTTTGCACTTGTTCTCTATCTTTTTCAGTTCATAGAAAACGTCACAATTATGCCACTCTACTATCAGCAATGGTTGAGATTGAAAGAAATCATTGATAGAATGAATAGAATTTAGTAGGGGCATTTTATTTGTGCCCATGTTGGTTGAATGAGATAATCAGTGTGTTGTGCAATGGGTGTTGAAGAGTATTTCTCAACCTGTTGTCAAAGTCACTTTAGATTGAGCGTGACCTGCTTTCTTGATGATACATATTGCGAATAAAGCATTATGACAGAATTGAAGCTAGCTTTGATCCGAGTTTGATGCAAGTAGCAGAGCTTGGAAGATTTAGTAAGAATAACGTTTGATTTTTGGTCATTGCTGTTGGCTTTTGGAGTCTTCCAGGGCCTTCTGTTGTTATTGATTCTTTTGAGTTACAGGAAAAATTCTTCCATCAATTTTCTTGTTGGGCTTCTTTTTGTGCTCATTCTCAACCTGTTTAACTACCTCCTTATCAGAACAAATTTGTTTGTTGAGTTTCCTCATTTAACACATTTGTTTATTCCTCTTATGTACCTGATCGGACCTATATACTATTGGTACATAAAATCAGTTCTTGTTCCGAACTATCATATTTCCAGCCGGAATTACTTTTTTCATTCGATTCCCTTTTTACTGGCAATCTTGTTTTTGTTGCCCTTCTACCTATTGGGAGGTAGTGAGAAAGTCAACTTAATTGAGGATCAAAATCTTACAAATCCAGTTCCTCTTTTCCTTGAAACGTTTGGATTCATCTCGCTACAAATCATTCATTCATTCGCTTACATTTTCAACGCGAGCAAGCTCCTAAAGGAAACTGGTGACGAACAAAAAAGGCAGGAACAAACCAAAATACGTTGGCTTAGAAGATTCAGTTTTATTTTCCTCCTTTATTGGCTTATTGATTTTCTAGGAATGTGTTGGTACACGTTTCTTGGAAGAATACATCAGGAAATTTTCTACGTGACCATGTTGTGTGGGACTTTGTTCATCAATGTTTTGGTTTTTTTCGCCATTAAAAACAATAAGGATTTCAGTGCGGTACTACTCAACGCAGGAAATAAGAAGTATAGAAATTCTTTGCTTAAGGATTCTGAATCGAAACTGTATTTACAAAAAATCAGCAGGTACATGGAAGGTGAGAAACCATATCTGGATACTGAACTATCATTGACCAAACTTGCTCAATATCTTGAGATATCTTCACATCAGGTTTCGCAAGTGCTGAACCTTGAGATGGGGAAAAACTTCTACGATTTTGTAAATGAGTACAGATTTATGGAGGCTAGAGACCGGTTACAACAATCAAAGTACAAGCACCTAACGATTCTGGCCATTGCCTTAGATTCAGGATTTAGCAACAAAAACACTTTTAATAAAGTATTTAAGAAACACTCGGGTTTGACACCTTCTCAATTCTTAAAGAAACACACAACCTTTCGTCGTTAGACAAGAATTACCTCTTACCAATTGGTCACGCTAAATTTTTAGAGACGATTCAAGCAGTTCCCTAACCTAATCTTGATCTTAAAAATCAGGATTATGAAAAGATCTAGAGTACTACTTATTGGTATTGCAGCACTACTATTGATTGTTGCTGTTGCCGCATTTACTACACCCGAAGTCGAAATCCATGAGGACGTTAGAACACTTACCGCCTCAAAGGAGATTGTATGGGAAGTGATTTCCGATGTCCCTAACTATCATAACTATGCAACTGGACTGTCAGGTGTCACCATTATATCCGGAGAAGGAAAAGGAATGATTAGGGCATGTAGTGATGAGCTTGGCACGTGGAAGGAAACATGTACCAGCTGGGACGAAGGAAGTAGCTATAGTTTTCGGGTTGACACAGGAACAGGATTTCCGTACCCTTTCAAAAAGATGATCGGAACCTGGTCCGTATACGAAATAGATGAAAATTTTTCTGAAATCATCGTCAGGTTTGAATATCAATTTCCCTACAGGTGGATGCACTGGTTTTTCAATGACGATACCCATAAGGCATTTGATGAGGGGGACAAAACACTTCTGGACAATTGGGAAAAAGCGATTGCCAAAGCCGGTATTTTAGGCGAAGCCTGGCAGGGAATTTATTAGCCCTGCTATGATGATAGCTAGTGTTATTCGCGCGTGGAAATTCATTAGCCACACTAACCCTGCTTAGGGTACATTTAGACCTAGCCCCCTTCATGCGCACAATACCTTTTTTATATAGCTATGGTAGCAATTTTTTATAACTATAAAAAGTGAGTCATGTAGCTATAAAAACTTCTTAATCTACGTACATAAACATCGTTTCATGCGCATGGAACGACATTGCCCACAAATCATGCATTTTGAGTCGGTCCGGAAAGCGTTTTTCGAAACCTTCCCGGATGTCAAAAATGTTTCATGCACATAAAACTTCAAACCGACTACCCACTTTTGGGTATTTTTCAAAGAAAGTTGCAAAAAATGGTGAAAAGATCAGTCCGATTTACCTAGTATTGACTTCCCACTATCAAGTAGTCTGTTAGTAAAAGTGGTTTCGAAACGCTTAGATTGACAGCTGCAATGTGCTAGCACATACCTCGCTTCTCAATGGACCACCACTGGTTAAATGTTTAACTTAATGTTTGTTTGATATGGCTATAAAATATAAGTCTGTCGAAAGAGCAGAGCCAGGCATTGCTGGCGGAGGTGAGCGAAAGCATTATGCCTCCATTGTACGCAGTGAGCAGGTAGACCTCCGGAAATTCATGCGGGAGATCGCCGACCGGCATTCAATTAATATGCCGGACGTGATCGCTGTTTTGGAATCCTTTATGGATTTGGCTGGTCTGTATCTACTAGAGGGTCGCACCATTAATATGGGGCAGCTCGGTTATTTCAGTCCATCGATCCGGAGCAATCCCCAGGAAAGCCCGGAAGAGGTGAAGCGGAACAGTATCCGTTCCTTCCATGTAAACTTTCGTCCAAGCATCCTGCTGAAGGAGCGGCTCATGTCAGCTCGTTTTCAAAAGGTAAGCAACGGAGTAGAAGAACCGGAAGAAGAGGTGCCTGCTGAGTAAAATTGATTTTGAATCAATTATTGGTGAAAACCCTGCCTGCTTTGCAGGCGGGGTTTTTGTATGTCTCAATAAACCAGGTATTCACTAAACGGTCACAAGCACTCAGCAAATCATCTCTGATCTCACTTTAGCCTCTCAAACTCGAACTTCTCATCCCTTCCATGGAGTTCCTGCAAAAGAAGTAATTGAGATCCGTGTTTACATAAACTAACAACCGAATACAGCGGCGAGCAACCTCATAAATTTATACCATTTGAAGTAATTTAGTTTTCGGACAAATTGAGTGAGGATTGTTTCTCATGTGCAGATCATTCGTATTCATTTTTTTGCTAAGCTATGTAGCGGTCGCGCCACTTAGTGCTCAACCCGACCGGCTCAGGTTTGAGCACTTTACAATAGAAGATGGATTACCTCACAATGCAGTTCACAGTATTTTTAAAGACAAGGAGGGATTTATTTGGATAGGTACCACGGAAGGGGTGGCCAAATTTGATGCATACCAATTTAAAGCTTATGAGGTTTCTTATGATTTCACAGATTCTGCCACTCAGGCAATAGGAGATGTTAAGAATATATTTCAAGACAAAGAGGGGATAATATGGCTGTCCACTTTTGGAAATGGGCTACACAGATACGATGTACGAACAGATCGATTCATCCGATTCTTATTTCATAGTGTGGATCGGGATCGTTCAGTGCAAAACCGAATCAGAGGTGTCGCTACGGACAACATAGGGAATATTTGGATAGGAACTGGAAGGCATGGTCTACGACGATTTGACATAACTACATTACGTTATGCTGATCATTTCGTGCATGAACCGGGAAATTCAGTAAGCCTTCCTAATGATTCATTGAAAGCTCTTATTTATACGCATGGCAAACTATGGATAGGCCATCAACAGGGACTTTGTGTGTTTGATCCTTCCACAGGAAAATTCACGTCGATACACACTGAGTACATACCTGATGGGAGCTCCGTTGTTTCATTCTACAAAGACCCAGAAGAGAAGCTTTGGATAGGCCATACCACAGGAATTGCCTGTTACGATCTCAATACAAAATCCTTTCTTCCTGTTTCGCTCCAATCAGAAGATGTAGGACCATTGTCAGGTGTCTATGCTATGGCGAAGGACCAACGAGGAAATTTATGGACTGGCTTGAGAGGCCAGGGGTTGTTGTCATATAATTTGGACGATGGCTCTTTCAGTAAACACCAGCATGAGACAAATGATATCAGGAGTTTGTCAGATAACTTTAATAGAGCCATTTTAATAGAAAATGGAAATTTGTGGGTAGGTAGTGAAAATGGGCTCAATTACCTGGATCTAAGGAAAACATCATTCACCTTGTATGAAAACCTTCCCGGAAATTCAAATTCAATCTCCAACAAAATAGTTCAATGCGTCCTTGAAGACCGAAATGAGAACCTCTGGATCGGATTGAAAGAAGGCGGCCTGGAGCACTACACTCGTGCTACCGGAAGATTCAAACATTATGATATTACGAACGAGGCTGGACCACAAGGTAACACGGTCTATTCATTATTCGAGGATAGTAAGAATAGAATCTGGGCAGGGACGTATGCAGGGGTCATGAGATATGACCCGGATGATGAAATACCTAAGCCTCAATTTATCCAACTAGGTTTCGACGTGGTATCTCTCGGAGAGAATGCCGATGGGCATATTATAGCAGTTACAACCCATCATATCTTGAAATTGGATCCGGAAACAAATTTCCACACGACTCTTCTAAAATTAGATGGATATAGAATTAGGGAGGCTATGGTGAGCCATGACGAGAGAATATGGTTGGCAAGAGATGATGGACTCTATGTTTTTGATACACAAAGCGTCAAATTCGAGCATGTGGCGTTGAAGAAAATGGAAAATCGAAGTGATGAGGCCGTGAGGGCAATCCATGAGGATTCCAATGGTTTTATTTGGGTTGGTACTTTGCATGGTGCCTTTAGACTAAACCCGCAGACACTTGAGCAGCGATATTTTGGAAAAGTGGATGGCCTGAGCCATGAACATATCAGGCGGATAATGAGCGACAAACAGGGTAATATTTGGGTGAGTACTCACGATGGACTTAATAGGTACGATCCTGATAAAGAAACATTTACACGTTACGGTAAATCCGACGGTCTGCAATCTAATGTTTTTGAGAAAGCAGGAGTATTTGGAAAAAGTGGAAGAATGTATTTTGGCGGTGATCAGGGACTTAGTGAATTTTATCCCGAGCAGATAACTAAAAATGAAATATCACCTCCGGTGGTGCTCACTGATTTTTACCTGTTCAATCAGAGAGTCATGCCTGGTGATACTTCAATTCTGAAAAAGAGTATCGCGTCCGAGGATACGTTAATCCTAAATTACTCCGACAATATTTTTGGGTTTGAATTTTCGGCTTTGAACTATCATCAACCGGAGAAAAATCAGTTTGCCTACCGATTGTCTGGTTTTCAAGAAAATTGGATAGGTACCGACTTTAAGAATCGACGAGCTGTTTTCACCAATATTCCACGCGGAAGCTACCAATTTCAAGTTAAGGCATCTAACAATGATGGCGTATGGAGTGAAGAGTATGCTTCCATCAGTATTATTATCACACCTCCTTTTTGGCAGACAGCATGGTTTAGAGCTCTGATTGCTTTGGCTATCATTGGATCGATCGCAGCTATTTACCTATGGAGGATCAATCAGATCAAAGCACAAAAGAGATTGTTGGAAAAAGAAGTTGAGGAGCAAACCATTGAAATAAGGAATCAGGCCACTGAGCTTAAATCATCCAATGCTAAGCTTTTGGAACTTGGTGGATTCAAAGAGAAAATGACCGGAATGATCGTTCATGACCTTAAGAACCCCCTAAGTGTAGTGATAGGCTTGTCAGAAAAAGGAAGCAACCCCGGAAATATTGAAAAAATTAATCAATCAGGGAAAAGGATGTTGAAACTGGTTACCAATATGTTGGACGTTCACAAATTTGAATCAACAGAGCTGGAGTTGAAAAAAGTGAAGGTTAGCGCATTAGAATTGATTTCGGAAGTGGTAACTCAGGTGAAATTCTTACTGAATGAGAGAAACCTAAAGCTAAGAACCGAAACTGTAGAAGATCTTGAAGTTGAGGCCGATCGGGAGATCCTTGTTCGGGTTCTGGTGAATCTCCTTACCAACGCAATTAAATATTCTTCCTTTCACTCGACCATTATTCTAAAGGTTACGTCTGTAGGTCAGGATCTTGTACGATTCTCTGTGCAGGATTTCGGTACGGGTATTCAAGTTGAAATGATGGAGGAAATATTTAAGCCCTTTGAGCAAATGGATCCAAGACACTCAGGTAACATAGGCTCGACAGGCCTGGGATTGACTTTTTGTGATTTGGCGCTCAAAGCTCATGGCTCCAAAATCCAGGTAGATTCCGTTGAATTTGAAGGGTCTACCTTTTGGTTTGATTTGGATGCTGTCGGATCAGCCCTAAAACCGAAACCAGAACCTTCAGATGAGCTATCCTTCATGGATATCTCAACGCATGACCTAAGTGCTGTTCGCTCAGCCCTTACCCAATTGCAGGATTTTGAGTTGCACAATTCCTACGAAATTGAGGAGCTGTTAGACGAGCTAAAACTTAAAAATCCAGGTTTCAAAGCCTCTCTTCTCAATGCGGCCTATGCCGGTGACCGTAAATCTTATGATCAGCTTTTGGCGAAATTTGAAGCCTAGCTACATTTTTACAATGTGATCTCTGATACTTCCTTCTTCCTGTAAGTTCAGCTTCTTTTTGAGCCGATAAAGTGAGGTTCGCATACTTTCGGGTGTGATATTCAATAGTTGTGCTATTTGCTTGTTGTCCATTCCCATCCTAAGGTAGGCGCAGATTTTGAGGTCTTTATGAGAAATATCAGATCCAATTTTGCCCAAACTCTTGAAGAAATCAGGATGTACCTCATCAAAGTGAATTTTGAAGGTATCCCAGCTATTGTCTGTTTCAAGATGATTTTTGATCCTTTTCTCCAATCTTTTGATTTGAGGTAGCAATTCTTCTCCATCAGCTTCATTTGATTTCAGTTTTTGTAACTCCTGGTCAAACTCCTGTAGCAAGGCATTCTTCTCCACGATCAGCATGGAGGTCGTACTTAACTTTCTGTTTTTTAACTCGATTTCATTTTTCAGTAGTTCCTGGATTGCCTGGTTTTGATCACGAACGCGCAAGGTCGCATTCAGCCTGGCATTCAGCTCTATAAAGTCGATGGGTTTCTTGATATAGTCGAATGCTCCGGCCTCCAATGCCATTTGCAGGTTCTCCGGACTGGTCATTTGGCCAGTGGCAATAATGACAGGGATATCATGAGTTGCTTCCAAATTTTTGAGTGTACGCGTAGCTCTAATGCCATTCATTACAGGCATGTCCCAATCCATTATGATAATGTCTGGCTGCTCACTTTGTGCCACCTCAACTCCCATCTCTCCATTGCCTGCATTGATCACCCGGTAATTTCCGTTACGAGATTTTATCTCCCGAGCGATCATGCTTACAATATCACGACTATCATCTACAACAAGAATTAGTTTTTCTTTCATGGAGCTTGAAGTGATTCCCTGCAAGCTACTTAAAAAGGATTTTCTTATCCAAAACATGGTGCTGTTGACACTTTGTCTATGCTAAATCAAAATGTGTTACGCTTTTGTCTACGGTGAAAATTCTGGAATGAAGAGGGCTCCTTCTAGCTTTACTGGTGTCAATAGTAACAAAAGTGAAATACTCTTTTTAAAGCATCGAACCAGACTAAAAAACGTAAATCTCATGAAAAAGTCACTCGTAATTTCTATCATAGTCACAACATTTTTCTCTATAAGCAGTATCGCTCAGACTCCCAACCGCCATGGTGCTATCAGTCTCGATTTGGATGAAAATCTACTACCCTTCTTACAGATAAGCCGGACTAATGATCAGGTTATGGGTATTGAAAGTGGCTCTTTCACGGTGGAGGCCTGGGTGCATATGAAAGGGAATAGCGGTAATGACTTCAACTTTTTTAAATTCCGTAGTGGGAACAATGAGTTTTCCGTGGCCTATTATGGTGACGGTCGAGTAGTGAACAACCTTCCTAACAACTGGTCATTTGAGTCGACCGGAGCAGTTGGTTTGAATAGACAATACTCCTATGACAATAACTACAATGCTCCTCTATTTAAAGATAATTGGAGACATGTGGCCATCACTTTCGGAGAAACTGGGCGTCTTCGCTTATATATTGATGGTGAGTTGGCAATCAGCCAGCAGGTAGATGGAATTGCCTCGGGGTTCTTGCCAAATAATGGCCCTGGGAATTCAGAGCTTGGCGGTCTGGGAAGGCTCAATGGCACAAAGGGAAGGTTTTATGTGAGTGAATTCCGTCTTTGGAGCGTTGAATTGAGTCAGGCAACAATACAAAAGTACTACGATGAAGAGGTTAACGTCACGCACCCCAGTACGCAATACTTGCGTAGATATTATCATGGTAATGAATCTACTGGAAGTGGACTGGAGCAACGATTTGAGGATCGTGCCGCTGCGGGGGAATTTGATGCAAGACCAAGTAGATCTGCAATCACTGTCACAAGTTCACTAACACCCCCGTTGAAGCCTCCGGCTATGGGAGATGGGCAAATTGCAATTTCTTTGAACGCCAGTGAGTGTCAGAATTCTGTCGATTTGAATTGGACTGATCTTAACAACAGTTCAACGTTTTATCGCTACAATAGTAATCCTGATTATGGGGTCAATAACTTCGTAAACTACCGATTGAAACGAGGCAACCAGGTGCTTTATGAAGGTCCGAACAGGTCTTATACAGATAACGATGTTTCCGCCGGAGATAGTCATATCTATAATTTGGAAACATACTGGTTCGTGGATGGTATCAAGAAGATATCAGACGAAAAGCTGGTGAGTAATGCCGGAACCATTCCTGAGGAGTATAGTGCAGTCAATTCATTTCAGGTAAGTACAAATAAGTGCGATGCTACTATTGATTTATCCTGGAGTTGGTCCGGTAATCAACCGCCAAAGTGGAAAATTGAAAGATCTATAAATAGTAACATGGCCAATGCAGTTACTGTAGCCTCCATCAATGGCAACATCGGAGTTTATACTGATAACAGTGTAAATATTGAAACCAATTACTATTATCGCATAGCGGCCAGTGGAAATGGCGGAAATGGATGTCCTGTGATTGGAGCGCCTTCCGGCGTGATCAATGGTTTTACTTCCCAACCACCTGTATCACCCAATGATTTATCAGTTTTCGTGGATCAGGTAAATAATCAGTTTGACATTTCCTGGACAAACCCAGGTGGTAATAATGCAGATGGATTTGTTCTTAGAAGAGAAAACGAAGATGGCTCTGGTGTTGTAGATATTCCTTTAGGTGCAGGTATCACTACCTATACAGATGATCAGGTAGTTATTTGTCAGACTTACCGCTATAAGATTGCTGCGACCAATGAATGCTCAGCCTCCGGGGTTTTTTCTAATACGACCCAAACAGCGTTACTGGGCAAAGATTTGAGTAATGTGATTGCTTTTGTAAAGGCCTCCAAAGGTTATTTCAGTAATTCCGTAAGAATTGAATGGGAAATTAATGGTAGTCTGTCAGTTGTGGATCGTTTCAGAATAGAACGGACCATAGCCGGTGAGGACAATTATCAGTTGATCAAGGTAATTGACAATGATCTATTGTTTGATGATGAAACAGCATCCGCATCAATTTTATATAACTACCGGGTTACCGGGGAATCTACTTGTAATGGTGAACTTGTCTATACAAATGAAGTAAATGACACAGGATTCAGACAACCTTTTGGAATAGCCAATGGACATGTGGAATATGCAGGAGGTAATGCTGTGGAAGGTGTCAATATCATTTTTGAAAGACAGGACGGTGTCAACTCAGGAAAGAGCTTGCGTTTCGATGGCGTAAATGATCATGTGGCTATCGATGGACTCACTTACGACAGAAGTAGCTATACAGAGATCACGGTAGAAGCATGGATAAAAACGTTGAACAGCGGTGATCAGCCTATAATTTCGTTTGATCGCAACAACTATTGGCAATTGGAGATTAATGGAGATGCCGCTGATGAAGGCAAAGTTGGTTGGTCAGTCCAAACAAATGCCGGGCCATTGGATTTAGGCGGTGTAACAAGAATAGATGATGGAGCATGGCACCATATCGCTGCAGTTTACAACAATGGCGTAGCTACTATTTATATTGATGGTCAACTTGATGCCACGTCTACGCTGGGTGCTACCATGGGTACCGGAACAACCCGATTTGGATTTATAGGTGCCGAGTCAGCAGCAGATGTATTTAATGGAACACATGGCCCTGATTTGTTTTTCGATGGAAATCTTGACGAATTAAGAATTTGGTCTACCGCTCGGACAGCTGAGGAAATTGCTAAAAATTACAACAGGTATATCAACAACAATGTTTCAGGCCTGCTTGCATACTATCGATGCGATGAAGGAATAGGAACTCAAATCTATGATACCTCTAAAGCTGGAGAATTTTTTAATAAACATGACGGTACTTTTGCTGAGGGCGCAGGTTTTTCCAGTATCATCCCTACATCTTCACAACTGGGAGTGAAGGGTACTACTGATGCTTTTGGTGATTTTACGGTAGGTTATATCCCTTATAGTGGTTCCGGAAATATCTTTAGAGTGACACCGGCATTTGGTCAGCATGAATTTGAGCCTTCCTCCAGATCGATCTATTTAGGAGATGGGGCTCAGGTTCAAAATGAAGTGGACTTCACCGATATTTCATTCTTTACTGTTTCTGGAAAAGTGACTTATAAAGACACGAATGTACCGGTAGAAGGAGCTACCATTCTCATTGACGGAACCGAAGCCATTGGAATTGACAATGCCATTGTAAGATCAGATGCAGAAGGTAACTATGAGATCAACGTACCTATTGGAAATCATTACCTATCAGTACAGAAAGAAGGTCATGTCTTTTCTGAAGGATTTTTTCCTCCTCTGGATGAATTTGGTGGTATTGTACTTCATGAATTTGTAGAAGACTGGACCGTAAACTTTAAAGATAGTACAAAGGTAAAGGTGGCCGGTAGAGTGATTGGCGGACAAAGGGAGGCAGAAAAGGTTCTGGGATTTGGCAAATCAATGAATAACGTAGGTACTGCAACACTTACTTTTGACCTTCAGAATGAGGCATATAATCTTCCTACAGCCACTGCTGAAACCGATCCTAATTCCGGAGAGTATGAAATTGAACTTATACCGGAACAATTCACCATCGGTGACATCACCACGGAGGGAAATTACATTATCAGCTCCCAAGACCTATCTGTTCTGGACCTGAGAAACAACATGGAGCCCATAACGGCTGTTGACTCTATTTACAACTATGAAATTGATGGCCTGGACACACTTTCAGTAACACTGGCTCAGGTAGATTCTTTCCAATACCATCACCAACTCAACATCGTGATACGGGAAACCCCTCAAATCTTGGTATATGGTGAAAATAATGAAGACTTTGATGGAGATCAGGTATTGTTTTTTGTAAATCAGGAGACCGGTTTACAAGATACCCTTGATTTAACCCAGAACAATCTTTTTGATTACCCATTTTTTCAGATGGCACATAATTATGAAGCTAATATCTATGTCGTTGAGACTTATCAAAATGACTTTCATCCGAATGGGGCAATAATCGATCATGTCCCTGTCGAAGGGGCAAACATCGCAGTAACGGACAACATTGGTATTGATCCCACGAACCAAAATACCGGCCAAACCAATGAAAACGGGTATTTTAGTTACACATTTACAGCAGGTATCCCAAGTCTCACCGTTAACGGTTCGGAATCGTATACAAAAAATTTTGAAGTAAATGCACAGGTCGGAAACACAAGTGTTACCTGGCGAGATGGTAACATATTTCGGGCTTATGTACTAGGTTCCAGACCACTGGAAGGTACTGATTTCGTTACCTACGGACCGGATCAGGTTGATTTCGTTCTCAGAGATCCTCCAGGTACTCACAGTTACGCCTTTCTAGAACAAGGTTCATCCTACTCCAGAACAGAGGGTTGGCAATTGACCAATACCATCAACAGAGGATTAGATAAACACGTGAATTCAGGGGTAGAGTCCTCATTGTTAACCGCCCCCGCTGGCCCTATTGTCAAAGCTCAGATTAACCATATTAGCGAAACAGGGATGACCCTAACCCGGGGTTTCGATTACAATGGCAACTATACGGAATCATATACCTTCAATGAACGAATTGAGACCAGCTCGGATTCGGAGGATGTGGGTACCGATGCTGATCTCTTCATTGGCAGATCAACTAATGCCTTTGTCTCACAAACAAATAATTTGAGACTTGTAAACAGAGATTTTGCTGTCGACAATGGGCTCACTTATCATGATGTTCCCGGTAGTGGCATTGTGATCGCAGTATTAGAGGGTTTTTCCATTAACCCCAATACAGAAGACACTTATTTCATATACTCACATCGATTTATCACAGAGGAGCTCATTCCTAATCTACTGGTTCTGAGAGATGATCTTTTGGCTGGTCCTAAATATGAATCTCACTTTAATTTTGATAGTCCATACTATGGCCTTAACAATGACGACAACAGTCTGAGTGAACTGAAGCAAGCACTTATTGCGGCAGACCCACAGACAGACACTTTAAATCTGTCCTACACATTTTACCCTCAGGAAGCTGATGAAATTGACTCAGTAGAATTCATAAACACACGGATCACAAACTGGATCAATCATCTGCAAACCAACGAGGCAGACAAAGCAACTGCTGAGCTAATAGATAACATTTCAATTGATGGAAGTAGTGGTACATATTCTTCAGAATTAGAACAAACCTATTCTACCGATTACAACTATAAGAATGCCCGCAAAATCAAGCTTACCTGGAATTCATCTTTTGGAACTTATATCAATGGAAGAGGCATGGAGATGTTCAATACCTTTGATGCTGCGGTAAACATAGCAACTACTGGTTCTGATCAAATTGATCACTCACTGAGATTTGGATACGTGATCGATGAGCGAGATGAAGGAGACTACTACAGCATTGATGTGAAGACCAATAGTGGTGTCGCTTTATATGACCGGTCACGTTTTTCAGACTTTGTGCCAACCATGAGCGAGTTTGCTGCCGATAGGGCTACCGAACTTGGGATGGCCGCACTACTGCTAAAAGCCAAAAGGAAGACCAAACCAGTCACAAAAATTATCGGAAGATATCTTGCCAAGAACGCAGCAAAGGCCAATGCAATCACAGCTACACTCAACTTTGCCATTAACTCGGTCTTTTTCTTTTATGAAACAGGTTCAATCATTGACCAATCCATCACTTCCTTTCAAAAGCAGGATGGTATCACTGAAAATTTCGACATCAGCGGCTTTATGATTTCCACTCCTGTATTCAGTGTGAGAGGTGGCGCGAGCAGGTGCCCTTATGAAGGAGGTGAAGAAACGGATTTCTATGCAGATGATAATGGCAATCCCATTCCACTTCACACCGCTACGCTGGCACGAGAAGCACCTATTATCAATGTTGAGCCTTCCATACAGGCCAATGTACCGGAAAATGAAGCAGCAGTGTTCACATTGAATCTTGGCAATGAAAGTGAAACATCATCAAATTTATGGTATGAACTAAGTATTGATGAATCGACAAATCCGGATGGTGCCATCATTCTCATCGATGGATTAACCGCGGAACGGCAATATTTAGTGAATGCCAATGAAATTCTTGAAAAAACATTGACCATCCAGCAAGGTGCCAGTGGGGTACTGGATTATGACAGCATTGGAATCATTTTACATTCCTCATGTCAATTTAACCCGGAAAGCAGCATAGGAATTATTGCAGATACGGTTTATGTGTCTGCGCACTTCCTTCCGGAATGTTCGGATGTGGCCATTGCCAACGTGCAGGAGAACTGGATCCTAAATCATGATGATGACAACATTGCCACAATCACGCTGGATGGTTATAACGTAAATCATCCTACTTTAGAAAAAATAGACTTTCAATATAAAACCATATCAGGAACACCCATTACGGTGATGACTTTTTTTAGAGATGATCAGGTATTTGAGTATGCCACTTTCGATGGCCCTAAAGATCTGATTGACGGAGCCAGCCAGGTAGGTTTTAACTGGGACATCAGTTCGTTGCCTGACCGTCAGTATCAAGTAAGAGCAAGGGCACATTGTTCTGATGGTTCTGTATTTGAGACAGATTATATAACCGGTACCATTGACAGGATCACACCTGTACCATTCGGTACACCAGAACCCAGTGATGGTATACTGGGCCCTGGTGAGAATATTTCGATCACATTCAACGAACCGATCGAAACAGGACTGGTGAAGGACTTTAATATGTCTGTAACCGGAGTTTTAAATGGAGCCGATGTTTCCCACAACACCAGCATCGGATTCGATGGGATAGATGATCATGCATCCATTAATGGTGTTTCTTTCAATAACAAATCATTCACTATTGAGTACTGGTTGCAACGTGAAATTGGCTCAACAGGAACAGTCTTCTCTAAGGGAGTAGGCGATGCTCAAATTGACTTGTCCTTTGCATCTTCAGGAGAAATAGCACTTGCCTTTGGGGAAAACAGCTACCAAATCGATCCTGGTTCATTCTATACCATCACCTTTCCTGAAGATGCCTGGCAACACTGGACGCTGAGTTATGACAAAGACACGGATGTTTTGAAGGTATACCTTAACGATCAAGTAATTTTTGAGCAATCAAACGTTCAATTCATATCCGGTGATATAGAGTCCGCTTTCTTAGGACAAGGTGTTGATGGCAGCAGCTTCCTGGCGGGATCTATTCACGAATTCAGGATCTGGGAAGACGTAAGGTCTTTCGGAGAGATAGTAGCTAACATGTCGCTTACACTTTCCGGGAATGAACAAGGTCTTTACGGATACTGGCCGCTAGATGAAGGAACGGGCACTCTTGCACTCGATAAAGCAGCCGGGCGAAATATGAATATTCATGGTACATGGGTGCTCCGGCCTGGTGGAGTGGCTTTTAACTTCGACGGGTTTAGTCAATATGTAGCATTTAATGGGCAAAATGTGGTCATTGACGACCAGACTGATCTGACAATTGAGTTTTGGTTTAAGGCCGGTCTGCCGTCCGGAAATGTTACACTATTTTCTAACGGACTAGGCGATGGTGTCGAGGTATTCTCAGATCCTAAATTGGCGATGAATGTTTATGCTAACAGTTCCGGCCAGATCCATGTCTTGAGCAATGGATTCGATTTTGTTGCCACCGAAGAAAATTATTTTGATGATGAGTGGCATCATTTTGCCTTCACTATTGACAGGAGATCCAATGCCAGGTCTTTCATGGACGGTGTATTGCAAAGACAAAGTACCAGCTCGAACTTTGGACAGCTGGCAGGAAGTAATATGTGGATAGGGGTCAGAGGCAAAAGTATAGATACCTCTACTACCGAATTTGATCAGTACTTCCAGGGCAGAATGGATGAATTCCGAATTTGGAATACTGCCCGAAAAGGGGATCACCTCAATCTCTATATCAATACCAAATTGGCTGGCGATGAAGTTGGTTTAGTAGCCTACTACCCTTTTGAGGAATACGTGGATGTTCTGGGTGCCATTATTATGCAAGAGTCTTTGGAAGACCAATTGATCTCTGATCTCCTTATTACAGGTAGTTTGGCAACCGCTAACGCAGGAGAGACTTATTCCCAACCTGGTGAATCAGCTGCGATCAAAGATGTCAGATCTGTTCAGGACATTCCTTTCACTTTTACGGTAAGTGACGAAGAAATTCTCATTACACCAATTGTTGATGCCAACCGCATTGAAGGCCAGGTGATCGAAATTACGATTCAGGATATCCAGGATCTGTTTGGAAACAAAATGAGTTCGCCTGCCAGTTGGACTGCCTTTATAGAGCAAAATGAAGTGGTATGGCAGGAATCGGATATCGAGTTGATCAAACTGACTGGAGAGGCATTGAGTTTTACAGTTGGCGTCGCTAATCTTGGTGGTATCCCCTATGAGTACAACCTTGAGAACCTGCCCGCGTGGTTAAGTACTTCACAGCAGTTTGGGACTATTTTGCCCAACAGCGAAATTGAAATAACATTTGTGGTGAATGAAGGGCTGAATGTTGGAAGCTATCAGCAGGGAATCAATCTAAGTACCGCATTAGACTTTGATGAAAAACTGAATGTGAATATTAGGGTGATAGAGGAAACTCCTGATTGGAACATTAGCCCGGAGGATTTCCAGTTGACAATGAATGTATTTGGAAACATCATCATCGAGGGTGTGCCCTCGACAGATGAATTGGATATGGTAGCTGCCTTTGTTGGAGATGAGATTCGGGGCGTGGCAAGTGTAGAATACATACCGGAATTGGATGATTACCAGGTGTTCCTCAATGTTTACAGTAATAGCACCAGTGGAGAGACGATTGATTTTCGAATTTGGGATGCCAGTACTGGTCAGATTCATGTGAACGTAACTCCTAACCTGGCTTTTGCACCAAATGCCATTGTGGGTACTGCATTGAATCCTCAGGATATTGTAGCGGATAATCAAATAAATGAGGTGATAGAATTGAAGTCTGGCTGGACCTGGATTTCAATGAACCTCTTATCTGATGATCTTAGCTCTGTAAATGCTACGCTAAATGGAATAGGATCTCAGGGTGATATCATTAAAGGTATTGTTAATTTTGATCAATATGATGAGACCACTGGATGGATTGGATCTCTTACTGCTAATGGAGGCATCCAACCTGAGTCACTATATAAAGTAAAGCTTACGGAAGCAGCTGCATTAACCATTTCTGGTACTCCTATCAACCCAAATGATGCCCCTGTTTCTATCGTAGGGGGCTGGAACCATATCGGGTTTGTTCCTCAGGAAAATATGACGGTACAAGAAGCGCTTGCTACCATGAATCCTCAAGATGGAGATGTGATTAAAAACATCAATTCTTTTGCAATTTATAGCGGGTCTTTGGGCTGGATAGGATCGCTTCAATCAATGAAGCCAACCGAGGGGTACATGCTTTTATCTTCAGGTACCGGAACCATTGTATATCCACAGCAAAGTAGTTTGGGTTCAGGAAGGTTGGAATCAGAAAAGTCTTATACTCTGCCCGAAGAATGGAAGATGGAGCCATCAGATTTTGCTAACAATATGTCCATCATTGCTCGAATCGAGAATAGGTTGGATTTGAATTTGACTGGTGAAGAAGTGCTCATTGTTTTTCATGAAAATGAGACCAGAGGGTACATAAGACCCACCAGGCTTGCGGATGAAAATCTTGTGTATTTCTTAACAGCTTTGAGTAATAGTGAAGGGTCGGAATTGACCTTTAAATTATATAATGAGTCCACAGGTCAAATCACTGAAATTGTCGAATCAGTTAATTTCAGATCGAATGACATCCTGGGTACACCTTTTTCAGCCATAAGTTTGAGTGGCAGGGAGGATGTAGTGATGGGAGTTGAGGATCTGGATGACGATCAACTTACACTCTATCCTAATCCCTTTGCTGACTTTCTAAGTGTCGACATTAAACTGGCATCCCCTAATGAGGAGTTGGTGCTACAAATCCTATCGTTGAATGGAGCGGTCATAAAGAAGAAACCGGCTACTGCTAATGCGTCTGGAAGGGTTGTAGCTAATTGGAAACTAAATGAATTGCCATCCGGAACCTACGTGCTATCCATAGTTTCAGATCAATATCGAAAGCAGCGATTAATCATCAAAAAATAACCCGACAAAGAAGATGAGAGCAAATCAATCGAAGGTAGGTAGGGTTATATTTCTTATTACCATTTGCCTGATTGGACACGGGGTGCGAGCGCAGGCTCCTTCCTGGTCCGTCGAGCCTAGTGCTTTTGAGCATTCAATGACGATTACAGGGATTGTGTACCTTGATGATACTCCGGTTGCAAACACAGATGCGGTACTTGGAGCATTTGTAGGTACTGAAGTTAGGGGAGTTGCTTCTCCTATTTACATAGCGTCTATCGACACCTATATTTTCTTCCTTTCAGTATTTAGCAATGAGTTTTCCAATGAACAAATTACCTTCTCATTGTATGATCCGGCTCAAGGTGCGGCAGTTGAGCTCACCAATACCCTTGATTTTGAGAGTGATCAGGTCCTGGGAACAATCTCGGAACCGATAGTCTTAGAGGATGGTTTCATTCATTCGCTAACAATGAATGAAATCTCAGATCAGGAGGTCAACGAGTTGGAGCAATTGAGCTTCACGGTGGGAGCTACTCATTCGGATGCTGAAGCAAGCTTTTCATTTAGTTTGGATGCTAATTCAACGACAAAAGGCATGCTAATTGATGCAACTACTGGAATCTTTACATGGATCCCCGATGAAGAACAGGATGGAGATCACGAAGTTACTATTACTGTTGGAGATGGAGAACTTGAAGATTCAAAATTGCTCCATATTACAGTCACTGAAGTCAATCTACCACCTGTTCTGAATTTGATCGGGGCACAAACTACTGACGAAGGAACCGAGCTTTCTTTTGTAATAACCGCATCCGATGCTGACCTGCCTGCTCCAACTCTCACATTTCTTATAGATGAAACATCAATCACCAATGGGATGATTATTGACTCATCTACTGGCACTTTTAGCTGGACACCGACAGAAGAACAAGATGGAGATCATGAGGTAACTTTTACAGTTAGTGATGGAGAGTTGACGGATTTAGAAGTTGTTACTATTACAGTCAATGAAATAAACAGAACTCCTGTTATTGAACCTATTGAAGATCAGGAAGTAGTTGAACTTGAGTTGCTATCTTTTTTTATCACTGCTTCAGATCCTGATATTCCGGTTCAGGAATTGAATTTTACACTTGATGTGCCCTCCTTGGTTAAGGGCATGTCGATTGATGTATTGACAGGAAACTTTATTTGGATTCCGAAAGAAGGGGATAATGGTGAACATGCAGTGACCGTAACTGTTATGGATAGAGAAGGAGGAATAAGTAACGAACAGTTTCTAATCTCAGTCAATGAGCAGATGGTTGTCGGTTTTAATGATTCTGAAGATGCTTTTCATATCTACCCCAACCCTACTTCTGATCTTCTTAAGATGACTACTCCCTTCAAAGGTCAGGTTTCAATTTTCGATGTTACGGGAAAAGAAGTTTTGACCATTCATGCAGCTGAGAAAATTTCATCGATCGATTTGAATGCCTTGCAAGCCAATAGGTACCTCATTCGCTTCCGCAACACAGCTGGTGCCATTTCTACCTTTAGATTGGTAAAGGAGTGAGATAAAAGTACTCCTAATAGAAATCAGGAGATTAATTCGAGCTTGGAGTTAGCGACATAAAATCGAGGGATCTCCTAAATTTTAATCTTCAATAACTTGATTTCATCTCAGACATCCAAACCGGCCTCTTGATCCGACTCAGATAGCTTGCCAAAAAAAATAGTTATTCAGATCGCAGCTATCGCAGTAAGTTGTTCCAGCCATTATCACGTAACTTAGGAGGGTGACTTCTATGGAACCAAGAAAGAACCTTTACTACCTGGTTATTTGTTTGATCTGCTGCTCAAATTTGGTAGGAGCTCAAAACAAGGAGATTGACAGCCTCACAGCTCAACTGCGGCTGGCAAAAGAAGACACCAACAAGGTTCTCCTTTTGAATTCACTGGCTTCAAAACTTCGACGGTCGAGCCCAGATCAGGTAATAATTTACGCTTTTGAATCCATTGTACTTGCAGATTCGCTGTCTTTTGACAGGGGACTGGCGGGAGCGTACAATTCATTGGGCGGTGGGTATTGGAGTCGTGGCGATTTGGATAGTGCCCTGCATTATTACAACACATCGTTTCAGTTGAATGACTCACTTGGTAACTTCAAAGGAGCAGCTGGTACGCTTAGCAATATGGCTATCATCTATCAGAATAGAAGCGACTATCCAATGGCGATTGATTTTTATTCACGTGCGCTTGAAATCATGAGAGCCAATGAACTGGAATCATACACCGCGATTACAACCAATAATTTGGGAATTGTTTTTGAGAAATTAGGCAACTATCCTGAAGCACTTAAATCCTACAATGAAGCGATCGAAGTTGCTGAGAGGCTTGGCATGACCAACCTGCTTGGGCCTGCATGGATCAATGTTGGTAATATTTACAAGTATACCGATGAACCTGAAAAAGAAATTGAAGCAAAGGAAAAAGCACTGGCAATTGGTAGGAGTGCAGACGATAAATATGTGAAAGCCCTGGCATTGAACAACCTTGGGATTGCGTATCAAAACCGGAATCAATTCGAAAAATCGCTTGACTATTATCAAAAAGCACTAGCCATTAATGAGGAAGTAGGTAGGAAAAGGAGTATTACTTCTAACCTCATAAATATTGGTGCCTTGAACAGGGAGCTAAGGGAGTATGGAACGTCTTTGACTTTTCTCAGAAGGTCACTTGCTATGGCTGAGAATATGGGTCATCAGAGATCGATCACCAATGCAATGTATCAACTTGGACTTACCCTAAAGGAGTACCAGAATTGCGGTGCTGCTATCGCCCGATTTGAACAGGGGTTTAATCTTGCGAGTAAAAATGAAGAACTGGAAAGTGTACAGGACATTAGCAAGGCCTTATACGAATGTTATCTGGAATCTGGCGATTATGCAAAAGCAGTTTATTACCAGACAGCCTATATGAATGCGAAGGATTCGTTATTAAGTGAGAAGAATATAAAAGAGCTGGCAAAGGTTCAGGCACAATATGAATTTCAAAATCAAATCGCTTCCAAGCAGCGAATAATTGAGGCACTGGAAACCAAGGAAGAGGTAGCCAATTTGAAAGTGGGAATCCTTGCGATATCCGCTGTATTGGTGCTGGTTATTGGTTTCCTGATTGCACGGATGCTCTTGATGCGGAAGGAACGTAAGAAAAAAGAGATTGAAGCACTGGGGCAGTTTAAGGAAAGCATGACGGGAATGATTGCACATGATTTGAAAAATCCCCTGAATGCCATTCTAAGTAATTCTGATCCGGATTCCCCTATTCGTGAGACCGTCAATCAGATGTCAGAAATGATCAATGATATGATGCTTGTGCACAAGTTTGAGACCGCAGAAGTCCAGCTCAACAAAAGGCAAACAAATCTGACTGAATTGATAGATGAAAGCATATCCAGGGTAGCTTCCTTATTGGAAAAGAAGTCCATCAAGATCGTGAAGGAGATGTCGCAGGATCTTCAGGTTAGCATCGACCCAACCATCATTTCGCGTGTATTAGTTAATCTGTTGACCAATGCGATAAAGTATTCATCAGCAGATTCGCAGATTATTTTGCGGGTGGTTTGGAGTACCGGACAGAACCTCAAAGTCTCCGTTCATGACTATGGAATTGGCATAACACCGGAACAACTTGACACTATTTTTAAACCATACAGCCAGTTGGATCCACGAAAATCGGGAGAGATTGCATCGACTGGCTTAGGCCTGACCTTCTGCAAACTTGCCATTGAAGCCCATGGTTCCGAAATTCATGTGGATTCAACACCGGGAGAAGGCACAGTGTTCTCCTTTGAATTACCTTCTATCCGTTCTGCCGACAGAGAAATCACCGAAGTCTTCGAAAGTACGTTCACCATGGGCGTTCAGAATGAAGACGAGCGAAAGATTCAATCTATTATGGAGGAATTAAAGGAATTCCAATTGCACAATGCCTACAAAATCGAGCGACGACTCAATGAATTAGGTCTGGACAACCAGGATTTCAAAAACGTACTCCTGGATGCCGCTTATTCCGGAGACCGCGACCGATACGATAGTCTATTGGATGGCTTGAAGGAATCCGAAACTACAGTTCCGTAATGAACTCCCTGAGGTTGTCTTCTTCTTTCGTGTTAAGTTTCTTTTTCAGGCGATACAGGTTTGTTCGCATGCTGGCCGCTGTGATGTTGAGCAATTGGGCAATCTGCTTGTTGTCCATCCCCAATTTCAAGTAAGCACAAATCTTCAAATCCTTGTGAGATATGTCGCTGTTCAGATCGCTAAGCCGTTGAAAAAAATGAGGGTGCACCTCGTCAAAATGGATTTTGAAGGAATTCCAGCTATTGTCAGTATCCAGGTGATTCTGAATTCGTTTTTTCAAAGATTTAAAAGTCTCAGGAGAGGTTGGGTTCTCTTTGGCCTGACTTTCTAGGATCGTAAGATCACTATGCAGGTTGTTTAACAATTCATTTTTCTCTACCATCATAATTGAAGTCGAACTCAATTGACGGTTTTTGAGGTCAATTTCGTTTTCAAGTAATTGTTTGATGGCTTCATTCTGTTCTTTCACCCGGATAGCAGTATTGATGCGGGCACGCAGCTCAACAAAATCAATGGGCTTGCGAATGTAGTCTATAGCTCCGGCCTCCAGAGCCAGGAGTAGATTCTCTGAAGTGGTCATTTTGCCCGACGAGATGATGACCGGAATATGTAAAGTCGATTCCGTATTCTTAATCATTCGGGTGGCCTTTATGCCGTCCATAACGGGCATATCCCAATCCATTATGATAATGTCCGGTTGCTCCGTTTTCGCAATTTCAACACCCATTTCTCCATTCCCAGCATTGATGATTTGGAAACCGCTGGCATTATCGGACAGCTCCCTGCTGATCGAGCTGATGATCTCTCTGTTGTCATCTACAATCAAAATGGTGTGTTCTTTCATGACATGAAATTTGACACATCCGAAGGTACAAAATGCTTGTTTTCTTACCCAATTATCAGCATGTTGACGCTTTGTCTATGCTACATCAATATTGTGTTACGCTTTTGTCTATACTGAAAATTGCTGAATGAGGGGTGCCACTTCTAGCTTTACCAGTGTCAATATTAACGCCAGAAGATTGGTGCAGCTGAGTTAACATTTGACAGTAAAAACAACTAGAAAGTAGATTATAGAAGATGAATAAATCAAGAAAAAGAAGAACAAACCGTAAAACTATCTCCACTTACTTAATTCGTATGTCATTAGTCTTATTGACATTGGGTTGTGGGTCAGATGATACGAGTGATGTTGATCCAACTGATACTGGTGATGGCACTATAGCAAGCTCTGCAAATATCTTGCTTGACAAGTTGACAAGTGATGGTGTAGATCTTACAAATGTTCAATACAATTTCGACACCGAACAATGGAAAAACTGGACGAACGTTTCTGTAAGGGAATTCCCAAGATCTAATGGAATTCGTTTTAGAGATATGAGCGCTGAGCAGGAGGAATTAGCTCAGTCGCTACTGAAGACATCTTTCAGTGACCAGGGTTATACCTTAATAACCGCTATTCATGAAGCAAATGTTTGGACTGACGAGAGATGGCAGGAGCAACAGGTTGCCGCAGTTGGTGATCCTTTTGGAGGATTTCATGCTGATAACTCTTACCTCACTTTCTTTGGTACACCATCAGCCACGGAACCCCAATGGGGCTATCGATTAAACGGTCACCACATTGGATTTAATGTGGTATTTAGAGATGATGCAATCACGTATACGCCCGTTTTTATTGGTGCTGATTTTAGAAGTAAAAGCAATCCTGCTGCAATTGACCAGGAGATGCCCTATCATGAGGAATTGATCACGGCAGCAGAATCATTTTACAATTCCCTCAGCTCTGCTCAGCAAAGTACAGCTAATAGTGGGCTGAGTGATAGACCAAATTTAAAGCTCACTCCTGCTAACCCGGTTCCAGAGGCAGATGTAAGAAATGCGGATTATCTTGCTGATAACACAAATGGATTTCCATATCGCCCCGACGAGGAAAATTTGGAATACGGATATTCCAAGGAGTCATACGAAATGAATTTTGGTGATGGCCTGTCGCTATCAGAATTGGATGAATCGCAAACATCTGCATTAACGGCTATTGTCGAAACTTTTGTAGGTACGATGATCGATGAATTCTCTGCCGTTGAAATGGCTACCATTCTAGATAAGTGGAATAGCGGTGTCTTTCGGCAAGTGATTACTGAAGGCAGTAAAATGTACTATTCAATTTATATCCCCGATGTAGTCGCTATTGAATTCTGGAATGCCGAAGCAGAAAGACATTATCATGCATCCTGGTCAACACCGGGAAGAAACTATGGTGGTCTTTTTGATGATGCCGGAGGTAGAAGAGGCAGGTCTGGTGGCGAAGCAATAAAATCAAGTGAGATTTTGAGACATCTTTCCGAATCTGATCATCATCGAGATCACAGTCATGATGAAACCCATCGGCATTAGTCGTAAAGAATTCTCCGAGGCTCTGCCTTGGAGATAGTTGGTTTCAAGAAATTCATTGTTCCAGCTCGGAGAATCGGCCTCCAATGCCATTTGAAGATTCTTCGAGCTGGTTATTTTTTGGGACGAGGTGATGAACTGGAATTTGTCAAACAGATTCTTTTCTTGATCGTTCGGGTGAATGCCATCTATAAAGGACAGGTCCCAATCCATTGTGATACTGTAGGATTGTTTCAATTTCGCAATTTCAAAGGCATTCTCCATTCCATTTATTGAGTCAATTACCGTCATGTTGACGCTTTGTCTATGCTATAGCAAAATGTGTTACGCTTTTGTCTATGTAGAAAATTCGAGAACCTAGAGTGCCCCTTCTAGCTTTACCAGTGTCAAAATCGAAAGATCATGAAAGCTATCACTAACTCACAATCCGTATCTTATTTGCATCAGTGGCTGAGAATACTCACAGTCTTCACTTTGATGATATCCTTTTCGGTGCAAGCACAGAATGTAGGTGTCAATGACGATGGAAGTACACCGGATGCATCAGCTATGCTGGACGTGAAATCCACGAGCAAAGGAATGCTGATCCCCAGAATGACTAGTGCACAGCGAACAGGAATAGCAAGTCCGGCAACAGGATTGCTGATTTTTGATAGTGAGACCAATTCGTTCTGGTTTTATGACGGAACGCAATGGGATGAATTGATTTCCGGTGAAAGCAACAATGCATTGGTGTTTGATACGCTGAGCGGAGTTGTTACGACAGCCTCTGGCATCCCAACCAGCGTTGACTTCTCCTTTGGATCCCCTGTGCTGGATCCTGGACCAAACAACTCACGGATGATATTTGATAAATCCAAGGGTGCTTTTCGGGCAGGGAGAACGACCCTTACCACTTGGGATGATAGCAACCGCGGACAACAATCCGTTGGGTTTGGGTCTAATACCACTGCATCAGGGACTCAATCAGCTGCCTTTGGTGGCAACACGGTAGCAAGTGGCAGAGCATCAACTGCGTTTGGGAGTTTTACTGTTGCACCATCTGGGTATGAAACTGTATTGGGTAGATACAGCACGCTCTATACCCCGAATTCTATCAACGGATGGGATAGCAATGATCGCTTGTTTGTGATTGGAAATGGACTGGGTACTAGTCAAAGATCTGATGCCTTCATCGTCTATAAAAGTGGATGGACAGTGATCAACGGGACAGCAGTTATCAATGGATATACAAATATCAACAATAGTTTCTATGTACCTCCAGGTGGAAATGTTGGGATTGGTACATCTGTACCCTCAGAGAAGCTGGAAGTAAACGGAAACATCCGGATGACAGATGGAAATCAAACAGACGGTTACGTTATGATATCGGATGCAAATGGTACGGCTTCATGGCAGAGCACCAGTTCGCTGAGTTTCGAAACCAATGGCAGATGGCTTTCGGGGGATGGTGATAACGAAGGAATATTTGTGGATGATGCTGGGAACGTAGGAATAGGAACTGAGCCCGAATCCAACTTGACTGTTGCGTTAGATAATACCTATAGGAGCCCATTTGCTATGGTAGATCTTGTTAATACTATTCCTCAAAGTTTTCTTTTTCGACACACCGGTGCTTACCAAACATTTACAGCGGATACGACTGCTTTCCTGGATGAACTACAACTGAACTGGGATGGGACAATGTCGCTAGCTGATATAGATGTCAAATTGTACGAGGGAATAGGAACTTCTGGTACTGAGTTGGTCTCCTTCTCGGTTAGTCGTCCCTCAGGGCTATTTCAGAGGAACCTTAACAACTTAAAAATTTTCAAAGGACAAACCTATAGCATCTATGTATCCCGACCCAATGGTTTAGAAGTAGTAGACGATTCTCTTTATCCTGACGGCTCTGCATTTGGATCATCTGGTTTTGAATTGCTGCAGGATTTTGCCTTTACCTTGATGGTAAAGGCACCCGTGGTGATAGAATTTGGCGATGGCCTTACCATCAATGACTATACTTTACCGATATCGGATGGTAGTGCCGGTCAGCTATTGACCACTGATGGTTCAGGAATTGTAAACTGGTCGGGTGGTGATTATTCGTTTCCCGGGGTGGATGGTACTGCCGGTCAGCTACTAACCACAGATGGTTCAGGAAATATAAACTGGTCAGGTGGTGATTATTCGTTTCCTGGTGCCGATGGCACTTCAGGCCAGATTTTGAGCACAAATGGTAATGGAATATTATCTTGGGATGACAACACTCATGATGATTTGGGCACACATGTGGCCACCCAAAATATCCAAACGAACGGCAATTGGATTGCTAACGACACGGACAATGAAGGAATCTTTGTAGCTGCAGATGGGAATGTTGGTTTTGGAACAAGCAATGCGATCAATCCGATTACACTGCTGGGAAATGGTGCGACCAATCCTGTTGGGATTACGCAAAATTCAGTTGGAGGTGTCTCCACCATGGAATTCACGACCACCGATGGCAGTGATAATCAGGCAACCAGGCTTCTTTTCAGGGGTGCGAATGATGATACCGATATCGAATTTTACAGCGGAGCTTCTGGTTTAGAAGCACAAAACGTCATTATTGAAGGAACTGGAGATGTTGGCATTGGCCTGGGAGATCCGCGATTTAAACTACACGTACAGGAATCAACAGAGTCAATTATTGATTTCATTGCATTCCTTGAAAATACGAACAGTGGTACCGATCCGAATCATGGCTTATTGATCAAAGCTGGTGTCAATTCAGGCACGATGAATTCTGAAATGATCACTTTTCTAAGACCAGACAATACCGTGTTAGGAAGGATAGCACAAAATGCAGCTACCACTGTAGGATATTTCAACACTTCAGATGCACGTCTCAAAGAAAATGTTCGTCCATCAAAATTCGGATTGAGTGATTTGATGAAAATAGGAGTGAAAGATTACAATTTCATTAAAGACTCAGACAAAGCATTAAGTACCGGTTTTTTAGCACAGGAGCTTTTTGAAATTTACCCGGAGGCCGTATTCGTTGGTGGGGAGGATCCTGATACAGATGCCTGGTCTGTGGACTATGGTAAAATAACTCCGTTGTTGGTCAATGCTATCCAGGAGCAGCAAAAACTAATTGAGAAGCAACAGTCGGAGATTGAAGCTCAGAAAGAGGCCGGCAAAGAAATTCTAAGGCTCAAAGATCGATTAGCAGCAATAGAGAATCTCCTCATAGAATCACGAGTGGTGCAATCATCATCGACCACAACATTAAACCCAGATGAAGACTAAGTTTTAAGGATGAAAAAGCAATTAGTAATCTTGATTTTACTCCTGAGCTTTAGCCATTGCCTGGTTACTGCGCAGGGCATTGTCATTCAGGGCGGTGCACATATAAATATCACAGGCGGCGCCCATCTGGTCATTACCGACGCGACCTTTGAAAATGAAGGGACTTTCAGTGCAGGGACCTCAACGGTATCTATGAGAGGGAGTATCACATCAGCCAATGCACAGATCACCGGGAGCACAGCCACCACTTTCTATAATCTTGAAGTGAACAAAAGTGCTGAGGCGATTGAACTGGGAAATAACATTAACGTAGACAATACACTTTCGCTAACCTCAGGTTCCGTGAACCTCAAAGGGAATACCATTCAACTGAATTCAAACGGGATGCTTACCGGTGTCACAGAATCCAATCGAATCTTTTGTGGTAGTGGAGGAACGATTTTGAAGTCACAAGATCTCAATGCACCGAGTGCTGTGGATGTTGGGGGTTTTGGATTTGCCATTACCAGCGGTGATAATCTTGGAAGCACCACCGTGACCATGGGTTTCGAATCGCAGGGGGGAGGACAGAGCATTAATCGGTTTTATGATATCCAACCAACCAACAACAGTGGCCTGGATGTGACGGTGGTGTTTTCCTACCTCGATAGCGAATTGAATAGTAATTCGGAATCAGGACTTGACCTTTGGAAAAATGACGGTTCCGGATGGGTAGAACAAAGTGCCACGCTGGATGCTGTAAATAATACCTTGACCAAATCGGGCATTACCGGGTTTAGCATCTTTACTGCAACAAGCAGCGCAACACTTCCCGTTGAATTACTGTTTTTCGAGGGTGAGCGCACGGGGTTTTCGGAAATCCTACTCTCCTGGGCTACAGCTAACGAACTCAACAATGAGGGTTTTGAAATTGAGGAGAGTTTTGATGGAGTGAATTTCAATAAAGTCGGATTCGTTGAGGGTGCTGGGACAACCTCCACAGCACAGGACTATTCATTCATCCGAAGACAGCAGCAAGCGGCCTATTACCGACTCAGACAAGTTGATTTTGATGGTCGGTTTGAGTATTCACCAACCATCTATACACCCAACCAATTAGATGAAGTACAGATCGAAGTATATCCCAATCCAACGACGGATTTCTTATTCATCAGAGGCGGTTCTGATGTTTCAGTCTATGACACTTCGGGTGCACTAAAGAGAGCAAGGCAAACCTCAAGCATCCTCGATTCCATCGATTTGAGAGAGTTGGCGGAAGGAGTTTATCTGGTGAAGATCAGCACACCTGACGGAAATCTAATTTCAAAGAGAGTCATTAAACAATGAGAGTACTTACACAGAAAAAACGAGAGAAATTGGCAAGGGTAGTGGATGTGATTATTCTTATGTCCTTAATGCTCATTACTTTGTTTTCAATAGTAAACATGGATTGAATGGGTTTTTCGAAAAGGATGGTTTTTTATAGCATTAAGTCAAAATAAAGAATGAAGAGAAATAACACCTACTATTGGTTCAAACTCCAGCGCCGCTATCGCAACGCACAAGCCAAATGGATTGAAAGTCGAGATTCAAGAATTGCTCGAAAACTGGATATTCTGGGGAGACGGATACACGCGCTCAACCGCAAATGGAACCTGGGTATAGCATCTGCGACACTTTCAGCATGGCTGGCTATTATGCCAGCTACTGACCTGCAAGCACAGGTTTTTCCTGCGACCTTTGAGCTGTCTACCCTGGATGGCAACAACGGCTTCACTCTGAATGGGGTGGCAGCAAATGACGAAACCGGCAAATCGGTTAGCTATGCCGGAGACGTGAATGGCGATGGAGTAGAAGATCTTATTATCGCCGCTCGATATGCAGACCCCAATGGATCTTTTTCCGGAGAAGTTTATGTAGTGTTTGGCAGCAGTAATGGATTTGCTCCGACGTTCGAGCTATCTGCCCTGGATGGTAGCAATGGCTTCAATTTGAATGGGGTGGCAGCGAATGACTACGCAGGTTACTCAGTGAGTAATGCCGGAGATGTGAATGGCGATGGGGTGGATGACCTTATTATAGGGGCTCACGGGGTTAATAGCTATACCGGAGCAAGTTACGTGGTGTTTGGCAGCAGCAGTGGATTTGCTCAGACGTTCGAACTATCTGCCCTGGATGGTAGCAACGGCTTCAAATTGAATGGGGTGGCGGCTGGTGACCATACGGGTGGGTCAGTCAGTAATGCAGGGGATGTGAATGGTGATGGGTTGGATGACATTATTATCGCCGCTCGATATGCAGACCCCAATGGATCTGATTCCGGAGAAGCTTATGTTGTGTTTGGCAGCAGCAGTGGATTTGCTTCCGAATTCGAACTTTCCTCCCTCAATGGAATTAATGGATTCACCATAAGTGGAGCGGCACCAAATATCTCTTCAGGCTTTTCGGTCAGTGGAGCTGGAGATGTAAACAGCGATGGAATAGATGATCTTATTATAGGAGCCCTCCGTGCAAGCCCGAATGGAACTTATTCTGGTGCGAGTTACGTGGTGTTTGGTACTGGCAGTGGATTCGCTTCTGTGATTGAATTATCAGCACTCAATGGAACCACTGGCTTCACCGTGAATGGGGTGGCAGCTGATGACTTATCAGGTAGCTCTGTTAACAGCGTCGGGGACGTAAATGGTGACGGTCTCGATGACTTCATTATCGGTGCCATAGGGTCTAACACAAATGGAACTAATTCCGGAGCGAGTTATGTGGTGTTTGGCAACGGCAGTGGATTTGCTCCGACGTTCGAGTTATCATCGCTGAATGGCAGCAATGGCTTCACTATCAATGGGTCTGTAGGTAGCTTCTCAGGCCGATCGGTCAGCAGCGCAGGGGACATGAATGGCGATGGAGTAGATGACATCATCATCGGGGCAGCCCACGCCAGCCCCAATGGAGGTTATTCTGGCCAGAGCTATGTGGTATTTGGTAGTAGCAGTGGTTTTACTTCTGTTATCGAACTTTCAACACTTGATGGCAACAACGGCTTCGCACTCAATGGGGTGGCTACAGGTCAACAATCAGGTTACTCTGTCAGCAAAGCGGGCGATGTGAATGGAGATGGGATAGATGACCTTATTATCGGAGCACATCTTGTGGATACCAATGGATCTAAATCAGGAGCGAGTTATGTAGTGTTTGGTAGACGGGAACCCATTGCCCCTACTGTAGCCAATCCGATTTCAGATCAACAGGGAACAGAAGATCAAGTGTTTAACTTCCTCGTTCCTACCAATACTTTTGACGACATCAATGTCGCAGACACTCAAACCCTTTCCGCCACACTTGCCGGAGGCGAAGCTTTACCCTCCTGGCTGATTTTTGATGCTGGTACTAATGAATTTAACGGGACTCCTGCCAATGACGATGTTGGTACAATCTCCGTTGAAGTTACTGCTACCGATGCGGATGGTCTTTCCGTCAGTGACGTGTTTGATTTGGAGGTAGTAAATGTGAATGATGCTCCGATCCTGGCAGCCATTGGTTCACAAAATGGGAATGAAGGTGTAGAATTGACTTTTACAGTTTCTGCTACAGATGTTGATCTACCTGCCAATACGCTGACGTTTAGCCTGGATGCTACCTCTACCGGAAAGGGGATGACTATCGACTCTTCCACGGGAGCATTCATTTGGACACCCGACGAATCACAGGTCGGTACACATACTGTGATTGTCACTGTCAGTGATGGTAGCTTAAGCGATGAAGAGACAATAGCGATCACGATAGAACAAGTGTTAGGTTTTGAAGATGATCCTGCAACAGTGAATATCTATCCTAACCCATCCAGAGATCAAGTTAAAATAGAAGGGTTGCCAAAATTGAATACCGTAACTTTCTACTCACTGACTGGAGCAGTAGTGTTGTTTGAGAAGTTGAAGGGTGAAATTCTTGACATTACTCCGCTTGAAAACGGTGCCTATGTCTTAGTTATAAGAGATTCTGCAGGTAAAGTCCTCCTTAAATCCAGGTTATTAAAAACAGACTAGATTTTATAAAAAGACCCTAAATCATGAATTGGATTACATTGAACTCCTAATTTTACTTACAAATCCGAAAATTACTCCCTGGTTGAGTTGGCAAAACAATGAATCCTGATCAAAAACAACAATCCAAACCTTCCTTTGAAATTACAACATCCCGACAATTTCAGAATTGGCTTAGAGCTGAGAAGGCAAGCTTAGTTTTTACAACCTATCAGATCGGGAAGGTATTTGTCCTGGGCACCAATACGGACGGAACATTGCATGTGACAGAGCGTACGTTCAATCGATGTATGGGCCTAGGGGCTGTAGAGGGAAACAACACCTTTTGGATGAGTACTCTTTTTCAACTATGGAGGTTCGACAATTCGCTATCATCTGGTCGTTTCAATGATTACGATAAAGTCTACCTGCCACAGACGGCATACACGACAGGCGATCTGGATATTCATGACATCATAATTGGCGAGAACGGAAGGCCGATTTTTGTGAATACGCTTTTTAGTTGTCTGGCAACAATAAGCGAAAGCCACAGCTTCAAACCAGTATGGCAACCACCTTTCATTAGCAAACTTTTACCTGAAGATAGGTGTCACCTTAATGGATTAGCGGAGAAAGATGGAAAGCCTGCCTACGTGACCATGGTAGGTAAGAGTGACGCTTCTGATGGATGGCGAGAGCATCGGCAAAATGGAGGTATAGTTATGGACGTCCATACCAATGAGGTTGTTTGTGAGGGTCTTTCCATGCCGCACTCTCCAAGGTGGTACAAGGGTAAACTTTATATACTGGAGGCCGGGACCGGGTACTTTGGATATGTTGATTTGGAAACCAAAACCTTTGAAAGACTTGCGTTTTGTCCAGGATTTTTACGGGGGCTGGATTTTACAGAAAACTATGCAGTAGTGGGAATGTCTTCTGTGCGGAAGAACAAAACATTCAGTGGCCTGGAGTTAGATAATAACCTGAAAACTGCTAACACAGAGCCCAGGTGTGGTATTCAAATCATAAACTTAGAAACCGGGGCTGCTGAGCACTGGGTTAGACTCGAAGGGATTATCGAAGAACTCTATGATATAAAGGTGCTATCAGGTGTCAACAGACCGCTACTAATCGGAACAAAAAAAGATGATATCAGAACAATGGTTTCGATTGAGTAATTCGTGATCTCTTGCAACATTGACAAGAAATTTGAGTCAACAGAAATGCTGACGCAAACAGTGGATTCTGGAACAGTCGAATCAATCCAGATAAAGAATAGGTCTTATGTAGAACAAAATAACATTGGGCAATACCAGGGAAGATTGCTAGGTGTCATCATCATCATTGGGATGGCTTTTGGTTCTTTGATTCTGTCACATGTCAGGTGGACGTAAGCTGAGTTAGTCATGGGATTTAACATAGGAATGGTACTCAAGTTTGGAAACTTTTAGCTGAAATAGATACTGCCACGATTTTGGCATCAGACTGCAAACATTATGAAAATAGTAGAGGTAACACCGGAAAATGTGATAAAGGAAACTTTCTTCTGTATAAAAGATACAAAAAGACTGGGCTTCAAGGATAAACTAAAGTGGTTTAAAAACCGCCACAAAGAAGGCTTAAAAATGAAAATCCTTAAAAATGATGAAGACAAAATGATCGGGTTTATTGAATACGTACCGGTCAAATATGCATGGCGACCAGTAGATGCCAACAATTACATGTTTATTCATTGTGCGTACATATACGCTAAAAAGGAAAGAAGTAAAGGTTATGGTTCAATGCTAATTGAAGATGCCGAAAAGGAATCTAAAGCCAAAGGAATGGATGGTTTATGTGTAATGACCAGCAAAGGTGGTTGGCTAGCCAATAAAACGCTCTTTGAAAACAATGGCTTCAAGCAAATTGAAACAAAAGACAGGTTTGAATTACTAGCGAAGACATGGAACGACAATTCCAATAAGCCGAGATTACTCGACTGGCATAGTCAGCAAAAAAAAAGTATAAAGGTTGGCATATAAGCTAGCTCTCTCAGAGCAATAGCGATCCTTTGGCGAGGATCGCTTTTTTCGCCCTACAAAACCAGAGCATATTTAATCCTGCAGTTTGAATATTTTTTTGTCTAAGAACCGGGAAACTGAAGTGCATTCTGCAAGGCTTCCCTGGTATTTCCCACGCCAAGTTTGCCATATATATTCTTCAAATGGAACTTGACCGTATTAACTGAAACGAATGCTTTTTCAGCAATCTGGCTATTTGTAAGGTCGCTCATGGCAAAGTTCAAAATTTCAATCTCCCTATCTGAAAGAGGGGTGATCCCAAGATCATCAAGCTTTTCTCTATTGACTTGAAAATTGGAGGATGTGTTTTCGATGACACCTTTTATTTGTGCTCTTAGCTCATTTATTTCAGACGATAATAACCTGTTCTTTAATAGCTGGCGTTTCCGATTAGAAAAGTAAATGAAAGTACCAAGTGCTACTGTCAGTAAAAAAGTGATGGTTAGAAGAACAATATTCCTCCGTTCCTCTGCCAGTTCAAGTTGTGTAATTTCATCTCTGGCCGTCAATAAGGCAATCTCCTGTTGCTTCTTCTCGGTTTCATACTCAATGTGAAGCTGGTTGATTTGTTTGGACTTTTCCTCATCGAATATAACATCCATCAACTCATGGTATTTCTTCAAATACTCATGTGCTTTCATGTAATCACCTTGCCTTATATAGATATCCTGAATCAACTCATAGCTAAAAGTGATGTCATATTTGAACGCTTCTTTTTCTAACAGCTCCAATGAATTCATAGCCGCTTCAAGTGCTTTGTCGAGGTTGCCAGCTTTCATATAATTTTCACTAATGCTTTGAAGCACACTTCCTTGAGCTGAGGCGTATTTCAATTCTTTAAAAATTTGTAAGGCCTTGATATAAAATCCATGAGCTGTTTGATATCGATCATTGTCGGTATGAACTGTCCCTATGTTTAATAATGCATTTCCTAACCCATCATCATCACTAATTTGTTGAAAAATGTCGCGTGCTCTCTGGTAGTTTCTCAGTTCTTCCTCTGAGTTCTCCAGGTAATATTCTGCCATCCCAAGGTTATTATAAGCATGCCCAAGTCTTACTGAATCTCTTGATAACTCTGATAAATCCCTGACACGATTAAAGTATTGATAAGAAGTAAGATAATCTGCTGTGAACATGAAGTCAATTCCAAGGTTGTTACAGGCATCTATGATTGAAATGGTATCCTTAACTACTTCTGCCAACTTCAGCGCACGAAGAGCCAAATCAACCGACTGATCATAGTCTCCTTTGTTGCTATAAGTAGATGAAAGAACCACATACACACGTGCTTGAACCAACTCATTGTCCGTTGAAATTGAATGTTCGAGAGCCTGATTGGCGAATAAAACAGCTGAGTCAGGAGACGATTCTGAATATTCCTTAGCCACCTGAATAAGTAGCTGATTGCGATCATTCCCTACGGCATTTTCTAAAAGACTTTTTAAACTATCAAGTCTGGTTTGAGGTAATGCGATAACACTAGTCAAGACAAGGATGAAGAATAAAAGTGATCTGGATCGCATCAGTTAGCAATTGATGATTCTAAAAGTAAAAACTTTTCACCTGATTTAGCAAAAGATGATCTTTAAACGAAAATTATCAAAATCATAGCATGCTGAATATCAGCTCATTACAAAAACTACCCGGCCTTGGGTAGCGGATTTCGGAATGCTAAATCATAGGTTTATCTCTTCATTTCAACATCAAATAAAATCAATGCAATGAAAAGATTTACTTATGAGGTACTGACATTTATAGCCTTGCTATGCTTATCACACCTTGCAACTAGCAACAACATTCAGGTCTCAAACATTTCCCTACAAAATCAAAACCAAGGGAGTCAGACCGTACTTGTCCAGTTTGATGTCTCCTGGGACAACTCCTGGAGAATTAGCTCTGGCCCATCCAACTGGGATGCTGCCTGGATTTTCGTGAAATACCGTCGTAATAGTGGCGTCTGGAGACATGCTAATATAAATGTGGCATCTCCGGGCGTAGCTGGCGGCACACTGGAAGTGACCAGTGACGAGGTTGGTGCAATGCTGTATAGGGATAGTGATGGAACAGGCAATGTTTCGTTTACAGGTGTCCAGTTGCAGTGGGACTATGGAGAAAATGGAGTGGTAGATGCAGACGTCTTGGATGTGCAGGTATTTGCCATTGAGATGGTGTATGTGCCGGGAGGATCCTTTTTCCTTGGAGATGGAACCGACACAAATGTGACTGCCACATTCCTGGAATTTAACATAGGTTTAACGCCTTACCACGTACTTTCAGAAGCTCCGATATCTATAGGGCCTACTTTAGGCAATCTTTATTATCAGAATCCAGGAGGCGATGCAGGGGACCAAACCGGAACCCTTGCTACAGATTTCCCCAAGGGATTTGATGCCTTTTATTGCATGAAATATGAAGCAACCGAAGGTATGTGGATTAGCTTCTTCAATACATTAGATGGTAGTATGAAAAACCAACGAGATATTACAAATTCACTAGTTGATCATAAAGGTTCAGATGCCATTATTTCTAGAAATACAATTTCAATAGTTGCCGGCAATGCAACCACATTGGCACCGGATAGGGTAGTTAACTTTCTCAATCTGGAAGATCTTACAGCCTATCTTGATTGGTCAGGACTGCGACCCATGACAGAACTTGAATTTGAAAAATCTTGCAGAGGACCCCTAACTCCGATGGGAGGGGAATTTGCCTGGGGGAATGCTAATCTCCTTGCTTCTCTTGCTTCTAGTTATACATTAATAAATGATGGACTGCCAAATGAGCAGATTTCCAATATTTATGTGAATACAGGAAATGCACATTTCCTTTCCGGGGGTATTGACGGCTATCTTCGAGCAGGTGTATTTGCCGCGAGTTCTATTAACCATACCAGGGAAGAAACTGGTAGTAGCTATTATGGTATAATGGAGCTCTCTGGTAACGCCATAGAAATGTGTGTAACTGTTGGAAATCTAAACGGCAGAAGCTACACGGGTCTTCATGGAGATGGAAACCTTACAGTTTCTGGTAATGCCAATGTTTTAAATTGGCCTATCTCTGGAAGTACAGGAGGATATGGACAAAGAGGTGGCGCTGCTAATTTTTACAATATTGGGAGCCTCTTACAAGTATCAAATAGAAAAGACGCTGGTGCTGTAGATTTTAGTCCTTATGGATATGGATTGAGAGGTGTAAGAGATTTCTAATGCGCCTCCATGAAAATACTGATTACAATAACCTTCTCCTTAGTTATTCTACGAGTCTTTTCGCAACAAACCGGTGGCCATGGAGACGGATTTGCTGTAGGGCAGCTGACCGGGCAACAGCTCAGCGGGTCAGTGGTCTCCATAAGCGTCCTCTACCTTGGCAACTCCGGTGATGGATATGCTTCCGATCTGGGAAGTTCATTCACTCTACAGGGTAGTTTCAATTATTCCGGAGGAAGAGGAGATGGCCATTCTCAATCAAGGGTAGTCACCACCCTTACCACCAATGTAGCACAACTGTATCAGGGTGGAGAAGCCGATGGGTTTGCTACCGCTCAAGCAACTGCACTGTTGTCTGGAATCAATGCATCATTCCTCTATGCCGGGGGAACAGGTGCCGGGTTTAGTGCACACTCCTCGTCATCCTTGCTGAGTGGGCCACTGGCAGGTATCTACGATGGTGGAGTCGGAGATGGGTATGCTGCCTTGTTCACCACGGACCTACTCTCTGGTGGCGGTAGTTTAGCTGTTGTATTTGGTGGGGGCATAGGCGATGGTGCCTCAAAGATGTTGTCTGTAGCTCATGTATTGAATGGTATTCAGCTTACTATGTACAATGGAGGCCTGGGGGATGGTACTGCGAATGGAACGTTCGCAGGCATTTTATTTGAAGCCGTTTTACCTGTAGACTGGCTCAGTTTTGAGGCGCGGGTAGATGGCTCAATTGTCTTGCTCACCTGGAGTACAGCTACGGAATTAAATAACGATTATTTTGAGGTTGAAAAATCACTGGATGGCATGGTTTTTAGAAAAGTAGATGAGCTGGCTGGGGCAGGAAATAGTAATGAACAAAAACATTACGCATCAGAGGACAATATGCCGTGGAAGGGGATCAACTACTATCGTGTGAAGCAAGTGGATTATGATGGTGTATTTGATTATTCTGAAACAAAGCAGGTCCTTTACGAAGAAAATTACCTCCCTCAACTCACAGTTTACCCAAATCCCATTCCCGATCGCATTGTTAGGATAAATTTTACAGGTGCGCCTTTAGAAGACAAAATCACAATCAGGATTTACAATCTCAATGGGAGGCTCATGAAATCGTATTTAACAACCCCGATATCACACCTTGAGCTGCCTTTATCTTGGCCAGATGGTCAGTATTCTATGGTCATCCAGGCTGGGAATCTTTATCTGGGAAGAAAACTGATTATTGCAGATCGCTAATATGAGAATGACGAGTACTAAAAGGGGCAAAATTGCCAGGGTAATGGATTATTTAATTATTTCGTTAGCCATAATCTCCATTTTCTTGCTGTGATTATCAAAATCAGGAAAGGGGTGGTCAGCAGAATACTCTTAAAACCTATTAAATCTTGCCACCTCTGTCTCATCAACTCAACTCACGAAAGAGTTTCACAAATAGACGTTTTTAATGACCTCGAATAAAACGTTGCGCGGGTTTCTACAAACTCAGATCAAGACTAAACTTTACCACGAAATTGTCCAGACTTCTTAACCCTGACCACCACAGAAATGTGTTAGGTTTTTTTGTGTCCAGAAAACTAAGTTTAAAACTTACCTGCTAATAACTATGGTTTCTGCTAATCGCTCCTTTGTGTTTTGGTTGATCAAATGGAGCATGTAAGTGCCAGCTGCAATTTGACTGATGTTTATCTGACTCTTTCCATTAATCGCTTTATCCCAGATCAACTTTCCGCTCAACTCAAATATTTCTATGGTATAGTCGTCCATCGATTCATAGCCAAAATCGAAATGAATTGCTCTGTCACTTGGATTGGGATACAACTTTATTCCTGCGCCTGCAAGGTCCTGAATGCCTGTTACGGTCAAGGCAAGTTGTTCACAATACTCATTTTGAGAGCACCCATTCGTCGTAGTCAGGCAGACATCAAATACCTGGCTGTTATAATCGAGAAAATCGTGTGATGGATTGACTTCAGTTGAAGTGGTTCCATCACCAAAATCCCAGGAAAAGCTACCTCCATCAATGGATAAGTTCTCAAATGTTACGGATGCAGTATTACCAAAAGTGGAATGTGTAAAAGCAAAGCCAGCTTGTGGCGTATCTTCAACCATGATGTTTACAACTTTGAAATCAAAACATCCGCTTCCGTGATCAACAAGGAGTGATGCGACATAATTTCCGGGATCAGAGTAGGTAAATGCGGCATCACCTGCTACCTGGCTATCAACTAACCCATCACCATCAAAATCCCAGGAATAGGTGGCTGCGGCTTCAGCAGTACTCATGTCAGTAAAAGTAATCGCCTCTCCCACACAGGCGCTTCCAATTGCAAAATCTGCATTTGGCTTCAGGAGAACGACAACTTGCTCTGAGTAAATGTAAATATTGCTGGTGGGAGTTTCTATTGTGAGTTTGGCAGTGTACGTGTTGGCGGCAGCATAACTATATTGGGTGCTACCTACAGTGGCGTCATCTTCCAAGCCGTCCCCATCAAAATCCCATGAGTACGTAGAACCAACGGGGATATTCAATGATAAATCTGAAAATTGCCACGGAGTCCCCAAACATTCAGCTGCAACTTCAAAGCGTGCCACAGGTTGTTCACCGACAATGACATTCCGTGAAAATGTTGTACCACAACCCGATCCATCTGTGATATCCAACGTGGTTAGGTGAGTTCCGGCGCTACCAAAAGTATAATTGACATTGCCTGGGGTAGTATCGTCTATCATTCCATCGGAATCAAAGTCCCATGCCCATGTGGAAGTAGGGTCGACGTTAAACTCATCGACTAGAAATGTTGTTGAAAAACCCAGCTCAACAGACTCTGCACTAAAGACAACAAATGGCTTGGCTTTTACTTCTACCGTTACGCCAGTGCTATCTGTGCAGACCGCTCCGTTTTCAATTGCCAGGGAAAAGGTATGAGTGCCGATGGTCTCAAAGACATGAGAAACGCCGCCTGCAAATGTGCTGATAAGCTGGCCATCAGCATACCAGCGATAATCTACAGCGCCTATAAACCCTGAGCTTGTATCTGTCAGCTGAATTGGTTCACCTTCACAGGCATTTTGGACAGAGAATCCAGCAATTGGGCAATCTCCATCAACATTAAAAGTGACGGTCTCTCTGTGTCCCCATTCAGCATTTTCATTTTGAGCACGAATCGTAATAGTATGCGAGCCGATAGTCAAGGTGTCACCTGTCTCCAACATGATGCTCGCGATGTCAACTGAGTTCACGGTTGGTGTAATAGGTATCTGCGTGCCAAGGCCTGCTCCAGGGTCGCTGTCAAAGAAATATTCAAGTGCGACGATACCTGCCAGCACAGGGTTTGCTGGATTAATATTCTGAACATAGACAATTCGAGTTTCGGCCATGCCCCAGCGGTTAACTGCATTTTTGGCTCTCATACTCATTGAATGAAATCCATCGGAAAGACCAGCAGAATTAATAATCTCAGTGATGTCTATGGCTTGACCTTGAGTAACAGCAATACTCGTTGCCAGACCTACTCCGGGGTCATCGTCAAAAAAGTATTCCAGCTCGGTAATATCTTCTGGAGCTTGTGGTGGGTTACTAACCGAACCTTGTACATAGAAGATTCGGGTTTCAGCAAACCCCCATCGTTCGTCTGCATTCTTGGCTCGCACAGTAACGGTGTGAAAACCTGCTCCAAGGCTACTTGCGTTAAATATATCCACCATGTCAACTTCTTGTCCGGGAGTTATGGCTACCGCAGTAGCCATTCCCACCCCCGGATCTGTTTCAGTGAAATACTCCAGGGCGGTAATGTCTTGAGAAGTTGGTGGAGGAGGGGCAGTTACATCTTGTATGTAAAAGACTCTTCGCTCATACAAGCTCCATTCACCAGCTAAGTTCCGGGTTCTCACAATCATCCAATGAACACCGCTACTTAAACCCATGCTGGAGATAGGCACAGTGAAATTAAGGTCGATTTCCTGCCCCTGTGTCACTGCCACAGAAGTACCCAACCCAACTCCAGGATCGTCATCTATGTAGTACTCCAGAGCAGTAATGTCCGACTGAGCGAACATCAATATGCCTGACAAACAGGATATGATGGCTATGAAGAATTTCTTCATTGCTGATTAGTTAGCCTTGGCTTTGATTCTTACATCCAGATCGTCCCCCGGATTAATTAGGCTATTGGTAGTAAAGATCTGAATGGTTGGGATTGCTGTTGTTTTGAGGATCAAGTTTACACCTGGAAATGGGTAGGGACCACCTGTGATACCTATATCTGTACCATCACTTCCTCCGTCAATCGCTTGCGATCCAATTTGAAGGCTGAAATCACGACTTACTGACCATGTGCTGGATAGCGGGGCGTTAGTGAACATCGGTGAGACACCTTCTAAATTTCCACTTCCAGTGTTTCCCGCTCCACCTCCTGATGGAGGAAGTTCATCGTTGCCTGTACTGAAGGACATATTATTCGTGAAGATATTCCGTTGAAAGTTTGCTGAGGAACTGCCACCGCCATTGGTGATGCTTGGTGTACGACCATAGAAAATATTATTGACAATAAGTGCATCTCTCATAAAGGAGAGGAAGGCGCTTGTCGATCCAGAGGCGGAAATGAAATTGTTATTTTGAATGATGAGATTGTCTCCTTCCGCACTTTTGTAAATGTTTCCATAGATGATGTTGTTGGCTACCAAACCTGAGTTGGCGCTGGATGAATTGAAACTTATCGTGCTCTGGAATAGATTATTTCGAAGGAGAATGTTTGTTGCGACCTGCACAAAATCAACGCGTTCTGTTATTTGATTCTCTGATAGTTCCAGATTGTCAAATGGCACATGGGTATTGCAGCAGGCATCCTGGATTTCTTGAAACACACAATTTGTGATGGTCACATTGCTAAGCGTAAAAGAGGGTGCACCAGGATAGGTGATGGGGTACAAATCCCTAAAGGTTAGTCCTGTTATCGTGCTATTAGAAGCATTGTCTGTATTACCAGAGTTATTTCTTAAGGTGATATCAAGCATGGTAGAAGGCTGGGGGTTTTCTTTATCAACATTGAAGCCTATCCCCACCAGGTGCAGTTCTTTTTGTATAATAACACTGCCATACGAACTCGAGCTCGGCTGAATATAAATGTAGTCGCCAGGATCAGCGGCGTTTGCGGCCTCTTGTAAGGTGGCATAAACCTCATTGCCTGTTGGGGCATTGAAGTTGTTGTCAACGATTCTGACTGTCTGTGCCACACTTTCATTACTGAAGAGCAGGCAAGCAAGGATAGTTTGTAAGAAAAGATAATTTTTAAACTGTTTCATGGCGTAGTAGGATTCAGATTTCAAGTAATTGATCTACTTACGCAAGTTGAATTTGTAGGACAAAACTTCTCATCTCATATGTATCAAATATGAGCTGAAATGTAACAATTCGAATTCTTAATTGACTTTTTGTGCGTATTCTGAAGGGGACCTTCCAAATTCTTCTTTAAAGGTCTTAGTAAAGTAAGAAGGACTGCCAAACCCGACAGAATAGGCTACCTGAGATACGGTATTTCCAGCCTCAAGCAATTGAGAGGCGCGAACCAGTCGTTGTTGTCGTACGAAAGCTGTGGCAGAATATCCCGTCAAAGCGGTTAGCTTCCGATGCAATTGCATTCTACTCATCCCCATTTCAGAAGCGAATTGATCTACACTAAATTCCGAGTCACCAATATTGGTGCCGACTACTTCAATAGCATTTTTGAGGAAAGACTCCTCGATGCTCTCTATTTCAATCTCTTGTGGCTCCAGCAGCAAAAGTTTTGCATACTTCTCTTTGAGTTTACTTCTTTGATTTAGCAAATTGGCAACTCGTACATTCAATTCCTTAGGGTCAAAGGGTTTTAAAAGATAATCGTCAGCTCCTCTTTCCAATCCCTTTAGTTTGCTTTCCTGATCCGTAAGAGCCGTTAGAAGGATGATAGGAATATGATCTGTTTCAGTTGCTCCCTTGAGCTCATTGCAAACTTCAATACCATCTTTCTCCGGCATCATCACATCACTGATGATAAGATCAGGAACAAGCTCCTTTGCCATCTCAACGCCTTTGATTCCATTACTACTGGTATGAACAGTGTAGTTTTCTCTCAGCAGTTCTTCAAGATATCTACTCAGATCTTCATTATCTTCTATTACAAGGACCAGCGGTCCTCGATTTTCTTCTGATGCGATTCTTTCGTGATTTTCTATGCTATCAGCCTTAACATTAACGTCAACCCCCTTGATCTGACGATTTGCAGTTGGCCTCACTTCTTTCAGTGGTATTTGGACACTAAAAGTAGTTCCGTTCTCGTCGGAACGTAAGAGTGTAATATCACCATTGTGAATTTTCACAAGCTGTTTGGTAAGGGCGAGCCCAATGCCAGTTCCCATGTGACTAGTGCTCGAAGATTGAAAAAACCGATCAAAGATCTTCTCCTGGTCTTCCGCCTGGATTCCGGTGCCCGTGTCACTTACGGTTATATTCAATGTACTGTTAACAATCTCCACACTAAACATAATCTCACCTTTTTCAGCAGTGAATTTGAATGCATTGGATAAAAGGTTGTAGCACACTTTTTGAACCACGTCAGCATCGAGCTCCGCCCAACATTCACCGTCAGGAATCTTACTACTGAAGAGGATTCGGTTGTGCTCGGCCAATGACATGAAAGACGCACTTACCACGCGAAAAAATCCCAACACCTCTATTGGTTCTGGGTTCATCTCTAATTGACCATGCTCCAATTTCGATAAGTCTAGCAACTGGTTTATCAAGTTGTACAGGTCCTCTGCATTCTTGTGCATTCGATCAAAGACCACTTTGTCTTTTACGTCTTCTGTGCTTCTTATTTTGTCTTTTAGTGGTGCTATAATGAGGCTGAGAGGAGTACGAAACTCATGAGAGATGTTTGCCAGAAACTCTGACTTGAGCTGATCAAGTTCCTTGAGCTTTGCATTTGATTTCTGCTTGATGCGGTATTGATTGTAGATAAGGCCACTTAGTAGAAGGGCGATCACCACGAAAGCGAGTAGGTAATTTCGCTCTCGCATTCTACTTTTGATTTGTAGTTGCTGAACTTTGTTTTCAGATTCAAGGACTGCAATTTCCTTTGCCTTCTGCTCATTTTGGTACCTTGCTTCAAGGTCATTTGTTGTGGCGACAATTTGCTCATTGTACAAACTGTCAGATAGCTTATTGTAAAGTTTAGCATTTGCATAGGCCTTATTTACATCTCCAATTTTCTCATAGCTGTCCGCCAATATTGCGCAAAGCTCGATCTGTAGCTCAAGATCGTTCGATACAGCTGTACTACTCAACACTTCCTTAGATAGTGTAATACTCGAATGATAATTTCCAATATTGTAATGGTTTTCGGCAAGTCCAAATAGGACAATGTTTTTCAACCCTGGACTATTTACCTCTGAGGCTACTGTGAGCGCCTCGTTGTAGTAGCCTTCTGCCAGTTCATGATTTTCAAGGGTAGCATGAAGTTTTGCCAAATTATCTAAGCCTCTGCCGAGCCCTAATTTATCCCCTGTTTCACGCTTCAGCGCTATAGACTTTTCAACGTAGGAAATAGATTTTTCATACTCACCATTGATCCGAAACATGGTACTCAGGTTCATTAGGCAGGCAGATATTCCTGGCTTGAAATTGAGCTCTGTAACCAAATCCAGAGCACGTTGATAATATTCAATAGCCTTTTGTGGTTGTTTTTGAAGCTTATAGAGACTGCCTAGTTGGTTAAGCACACGTGCTTCCGTATTCTTGTTTCCCTCTTCCTTTAGCAATGGAAGGGTCTGTAGATAGATTCTAATGGCAGTCTCTGTATTAGATCGTCTTTGGTGTATTTTGGCTTGCTCAATCTTTACAAGAGCAAGACCTGTTTTATCCTGCCGTCTATCAAAGATGGCCTGAGCTTCGTTCAACACTTTTTCTGCCTGACTCAAAGAATCCACCATGATAAAGACCGTTCCTTTGCGAAATTTAGCTGTTGCAAGCACATCTTCGAGGCTGGCCTGGGTCGCAATTGTTTCCGCATGCGTGGCGTATACTAATGCTTTTGCAGCATCCACACGATGATATTTGTAGTAAAGTTCGAGGTACGCTTCCGCGCGAGAGCGCTCATTCGTCGCAGTTTCCGCCACGTTTTTCAAGCTATCGATTTCCGATTGTGCCCCGGCGATGGGGCTCAGAAGTAGCATGATCAATATCGTTACCAGAGTTTTAATATGCATTAAGATAGAGAATTTGACAACCTATTGAATCGTGAGACCAAGGTTTTCTTGGTGGATCGTAGATTCCTCACTTTTGATTCTGACCCAACACAGAAATGTGTTGGGTTTTTTGTGTCTTGAAACGAGAAGTATCTTAAACGGTCTATCAATCAGAGATTCTGCTCAGGATTGACTCACACGCTCGTTTTGATAATCACTGGACATTTCAACACCTAATTGATTCAAATCATCAAAAAATTAGTCCGGTTCAACCGCCCACGCCTGTAGGTGTAAGCCTGGCGAAATGATACCTGATAAGTATTGTTTAAGACACGCAACGATTGGAATAACTGTAATCTCATAACCATCATGATGAGATGCAGACAGCTGCATAGATCCTTTTTCTCCCCGGCAGTCTGCTACTAGCTTTACTCCAAACGGGGGCTTTCCAAGTTTGATTCCCCATTGAAGTGAGCGTGCCTAATTTATTCCTGACCCAATGGATTTCAATAGCAGCTTCAGATACATTACTCACATAGCGGATTGAAATGACTATTGGGATTCGTTCGGCTACACGAGATGACTTGCTTATTTTATCCTGTTTCTCAATGTCTTGGAAGACAGGTTTTTTCGCTGCACTAGTTCAAGCTATATCACATCAACTTCATGATTTGATTCATTGTTTTCGATGATCACCCTCATTGAATGAGTTCGCATCTACTCTTAGCTTAATGACGATGTGAAGTCAACTATTTACCACATACCTGGAGGAGATTTGGTTGGTGGTGGGGATGATATAAAAATGTCAGCAAAATGAAAATCACATTCTATGGGTACAACACCTTTCTGATTGACTGGGGAACAAATAAGATCGCCATTGATCCCGGAGCAAGTTTTTACATGCCTGATTTTTTCAAAACCTTGATCCCTAAAGCGGAATGGAGAGGAATTACCCACATATTCGTCACACATGGGGATCCTGATCACCACTGGCATACGGACAGGATAGCCAATGCTTCCGGGGCCAAAGTGATCTGTAATGAAAAGATGGTTAGAACGGTCAATGACGAAAATTTGATGCTGGGGCCAAGGTCTCGAGGATTAACGTTCTCCACCCCAATAAAGGATCTCTACACGGTGGCAGTAGATGAAACAATTATTGTTGATGACCTGGAGATCACGGGAGTCAAAGGGACACATGGCCCATTGACTCTGAAAGTGGGTCCATTTTCTAAAACATTACATGAAGGCCCGGAAGAGCGGTTTGGGTATGGTGAAATAGGGTTTCAAATCAAGTGTCAAGATAGGACCATTCTTAATCTAGGGGACACGATTTTGTACGAAGATGAATGGAAGGAACTACAGTCTCCAGATGTACTGATGATACCGATCGGTGGAAGGATCGCAGGCAATACAATGGATGAGAAGGAAGCATTGAAAGCAGTACAAGTGCTGAAGCCGAAGGTGGTCATCCCTGTCCATTACAACGGTGGTGCCATGTTCAACAAATGCTACAATGCTGCGGATGACCAACTATTTAAGAAGGAGGCTGAAGAGATGGGGGTCAAATGTATCATCCTTGAAAAGGGCGAATCAACTCATTTGGAATGGATCAACAAAGAAACAACTCCGGAATATATGCTAGACTAAAATATTACAACTATGAATGGAGCACATCCAAATCTGGCAGTGCTGCAACAGTTCGATCCAACAAACATCGCAGGGGCAGCTGATATACTGACTGAAGATGCAGTATTTCACTACTACAATCCCAAGTTGCCCGACATGCAAGGAGATTATGTTGGCCTGGAGGGATTTAAGGCTTTTTTCGAAGAGATAGGTAAACGTTCGAAAGGGACCTTTAAGGTTAACCCGGTTTTTGCTTCTGCTGTCGGGGATGAATTGGTCTTTGTGCACAGCATGAATACTCTGATCCTGGAAGATCAACAAACAGAAATCGATGTGGTGGTAATCTTTCGTGTTGTTGAGGGCAAAATTACCGAGGTCTGGGATATCCCTTCTGCCTATACCGACAAATCAATTAATCTAAATACACAATCATGAAAAAGACACATAAAACATTTTTGGCTTGCCTTCTATCGTTGTTTTACTTAGGAGCAGCAGGCCAGGACAAAGTGATAGCGACCCCTGTCGAAGGTAACCTTTACCTGGCAGGAGTCTCACTGACAATTGACGCAGCTGTTGGAGGTGATTTAACAGCGGCAGGACGGTTCATTACTGTGAATGACTCAATATATGATGATGTCATTTTGGCTGGAGCTGATATCCTGATCAATGGAGTACTCGGTGATGATGCAAAGATCGCTGGTAAGGATATTCGGATATTGAAGAATGTGCACGGAGACCTTATACTTGCCGGAGCGTACATTCAGATCAACGACGATGTGATCATTGATCAGGACCTGATAATAATCGCTGGCGAGGCTGCCATAAGTGGTACAATCAAAGGCAATGTGAAAGTGACTGGCGGAAGCATTACTTTCAATGGAACAGCTCAACAAGACCTTAGTATTAAAGCTGATGAGCTCCTTTTGAATGGCATTATTCATGGTCCTGCAAGCATTTCGAGTGATGAAATTATGGTAGGAGAAAACCTGGCATTCAAAGGGGATGTCACGTATTGGAGTGAGGAAGAACTAGACCTGACATCATATGCGGATAGGACAGTACTTTTTGATGAAGACCTTAAGCTTAAGCAAGACGCTGATTGGGGATACTCTGAAACAAAGAGTATCACTTACTACATCCTATATTCCTTATCGGTTACCCTGGTCATCGTGCTCTTGGCCGTCTTGTTCCACAAACCATTTCAAAAGGCTGGAAAACAGATGACTCAATCTTATTTCAAAAACTTCGGATATGGGATTTTGTATTTCATTGGCCTTTTAGTCCTTACCATCCTATGCTTTGTGCTCATTATTGGTATTCCTGTAGCATTGGTCACACTAGCTATTTTGGCTTTTAGTCTGTTGTTCGCAAGTGCGATTAGTTCGCTTGTTATCGCCAATGGAATAAATACAAATTATGAAAAAGGCTGGAATAAATGGCGTGTTGTGCTTGTCGCTTTGGTGAGTTTTCTGGCGCTTAAACTGGTGGGCTTAATTCCGTTCGTCGGCTGTATCGTAGTGATTATTGTCATTGGAATGGCGTTCGGTTCATTGATTCTGGCGCATGCAAAATTGAAAGTGTAAATCGGGTGTGCCCGATATCAAATACTAAATGGATAATGCTATGAGTATAGGAACTGCTTTAAGTAATAAAACAATACTAATTGTACTACTGGCTTTCATTTCAACAGCGATTTTCTCGCAAGAGATGAATACTATATTTTCAAAAGGCAACTCTGGTAGCGCTTCAACTGGTGCGTATGGGGGACCCCTGGTTCAAGCCACACAATTAGCTAATAATTGGGGTCTTTCAATAGGAGGCAAAGGAGGTGTCATAATCAATCAGAGGTTTGCTTTTGGTGGAATTGGTATTGGGGCAGGAAGCGATTATAGTTTTGTCGGAGACAATTTTATTGATGATGCAAACGCATCATTAAATGTTAGTTACGGTGCGGGTGGAATCTTCGCAGAATACATTTCTGACTTAACAAATTCCATTCATTTTTCTGTTCCTATTAACTTCATGGCGGGTGGAGTTAGCATTAAGGATAATGACATAGATATCGAGTCTTCCGGTGTCTTCATTATCGAACCAGGGGTGAACTTAGAGTTCAATTTGACTGAATCTTTGATTCCAGGTATAACCTTCTCTTACAAACAGTTTATGGGTAGTTCTTTGGATAATTTGAATGATAAGGACCTTTCAGGGATGAGCATCGGGATAGTCTTCAAGTTTGGAAACTTCTAGCTGAAAGACATACAAGGTGATTTTGGAATCAGACTACAAATAGTATGAAAATAGTAGAGGTAACACCGGAAAATGCGACGAAGGAAACTTTCTTCTGTATAAAAGATACAAAAAGACAGGGCTTCAAAGACAAACTCAAGTGGTTTGAAAAGCGCCGCAAAGAAGGCTTACAAATAAAAATCCTTAAAAATGATGAGGACAAGATGATCGGGTTTATTGAGTATGTGCCAGCTAAATATGCATGGCGACCAGTAGACGCCGACAATTACATGTTTATTCATTGTGCCTACATATACGCTAAAAAGGAAAGAAGTAAAGGCTATGGTTCAATGCTAATTGAAGATGCTGAAAAGGAAGCAAAGGCCAAAGGTTTGGATGGTTTATGTGTAATGACAAGTAAAGGCGGTTGGTTAGCCAATAAAACGCTCTTCGAAAAAAACAACTTCAAGCAAATTGAAACAAAAGATAGGTTTGAATTACTAGCGAAGACCTGGAACAACAATTCCAATAAGCCGAGATTACTCGACTGGCATAGTCAGCAAAAAAAATACAAAGGTTGGCATTTAAGCTATGCAGATCAATGTCCCTGGAGCGAGAAGTCGGTAGAGGCAATACTGAACGTTGCTATGGATCATGAAATAGAGTTGAAAGTAACAAAAATAAATACCGTAAAAGAAGCAAAAATGGCACCTTCCGGCTTTGGGGTTTTCAATCTTTTACATGACGGTCGATTGCTGGAAGATCATTATATAAGTCATACACGATTTAGAAATATTTTGAAAAAAGAACTCAATATTGAGAGAATCAAAAAGATATAAGGTTATGAACAGTAATACTGAAGAGCAACTGAAAGAGAATGCAATAAAACGCGTGGACTTCAAACATCACTTTTTAATCTATGTAGTGGTCATTGCCTTTTTGTGGGCCATATGGGCGGCCACAGGTAGTGGATATATGTGGCCTGTTTGGCCAACAGGCGGTTGGGGAATCGCAATTTTTTTCCATTATGTTGGTGCTTTTAACCCTTTTAATCTCTTTTCTGTTGAAAAGGAAATCGAAAAATTGAAAAAGGAAAGAGGGTAAGTGTTTGACACTAAAGTTGCTTAGCCATGAACTCGGAAGGTGCAGATCCAAACTCTGCCTTAAACATTTTTGTAAAATAGGAGAGGCTGTTAAAGCCTACTGCGTAGGCGGCCTGAGAAGATGTTTCTCCAGACTCCAGTAGTTTGGATGCTCGTTGCAGCCTTAGTTTTCTGATGAATGCCGAAGTTGATTTGCCTGTCAATGCCGTCAGTTTTCTATGCATTTGCATCCGGCTAATACCCATCTGAATACATAGCTCCTCAACATTAAATTCTTCATTGTGCATGTTACTTTCTATAGTAGAAATGATTCTTTTGATGAAGATCTCATCTACACTGGTTATCACAATATCATTCGAATCCAATGAGATGATTTGACTGAATTTATCTTTCAGTTTTTTTCTCAGCTTCAGAAGATTTTTAATTCTGACTTTAAGCTCTTCGCCACTAAATGGTTTAATGATATAATCGTCAGCGCCTGAATGAAGGCCATGTAGCTTATCTGCCTCGTCAGCTTTAGCGGTCAGTAGAACAATGGGTATGTGACTTGTAAGCTCATTCTCTTTCAAAGTCTGACATAGCTCGAACCCATCTGCATGCTGCATCATTACGTCACTGACTATCAGGTCAGGTAATCTTTGCTGCGCAATTTCAATTCCTTTTACTCCATCAGGAACCTGAATTAGTTCAAAATCGGATTGTAAGATTCCCAAAATATGATTGGCTAGTTCCTGATTGTCTTCCACAACAAGGACCAGATTATTTTTTCCTTGATTTGTATTCGAATCAATCTCACTTGATACTGATCCTATCTTTTCCGAAGGGTTTACTTCAACTTGTTCAGGATGCGCTTTTTCGAGTGGTAGTGAAACAATGAATGTGGAACCTTTTCCGAGTTCACTTTCAATTGAGATGGTTCCATCATGAAGTTCAACCAGCTCTTTCGTAAGGGAGAGTCCTATGCCAGTGCCCGAGGTCCTCTGTTGGTTCGCCTGATAGTAGCGATCGAATATCTTGTCAATTTCACTTGAAGGTATTCCCGGCCCCTGGTCCGAGATCTTCAAAACCAGTTCGTTTTCATAGCTGGCTGTGAGTTCTACAGTTGAGTTGTCGGAAGTGAATTTTATTGCGTTAGAAAGCAGATTGAAAAGTACCTTCTCGAGTGCATCACTATCAAATTTCAACCACAGTGAATCATCAGGGATAGTTCCTGAAAGAGTGATTTTACGATTGTAGGTCAACGAAGAAAAGAGTGATAAGGTGACTCTTAGAAATTTCATAACATCACCAGGTTCTTTCTGTAGCTTGTATTCACTCGCTTCGATCTTAGATAGATCCAGGAGTTGATTGATAAGTCTTAACAGTCTATCTGTATGCCTTCTCAACACCTGCCAGTCATCGCTTGCATTGGATCGAATATGCTTATCAATGGTTCCCATTATCAATGTAAGCGGTGTGCGTAGTTCGTGTGAGACATTCGCAAATAATTTTGATTTTAATTGATCAAACGCTTTGATTCTATCTGCCTCGATTTTGATTTTTATAGCTTGCCCTCTCTCCTGATCAGCCATTGCTTTGGCAACCTTGTTGGCACATAAAGAGGAGATAGTTTTTAATACATTGAGATGGCGCTCTGTGAAGAAATTTTTCTCAGGATGCTCCGAGTCAATCACGCCAATTACTTTCTTATTGTAAATCAAGGGTACGGCGAGTTCAGATAATCGTCGCTGATCATCGGCTATATACCTTTTGTCAATGGAGGTATTCTCTACGATAATTGCATTTTGCGTCTCCGCAACCCTTCCTACAATCCCGTCACCCAACGCGATATCCATTGGTTTATATATTTCAAATGCATTGGGGTTTTTATTTCCGAAGGCGGCTTTTTGAATGAGAAGCTGCTTATCCTCATCGAGTAAGTAGATAACACAATCTATGAACCCCAACCTTCCTATGCAGTTTTTTGCAACATCCCACAATATTTCATCTACGGTATTCTTCCCATAAAGTGATGAAGAAAAATAGTTGATAGTATGTTCGATTTCCTTACTGGTCTTGATCATTTCAAGATTTTTCTCCAGTTGTTGACCGAAGAGATAGAAATAAAATATGCCAATAGTAGTAGAGCCAAGTACCGCAACAGATAAACTCCCGTAGTAAAATAGCCTGCTTTCTTGTGTAGTTAAGGAAATGGAGAAAAGTGAAAAGTCAGTTACCTCCAGGATGATAAATGTGAACAAGACTAGTCCGATGAGGGAAATGAGCTCAAGCTTTTCCTCAAAATCGAAAACAAGAACAATGCTCAATAAAACAGGAATAAGCATTAGGTGGTGACTAGCATCTCTACCAAGAGAAGATGATATTATGAACAGATATGCGCAGGAAAGAACATAGAGTAGAATTCTGGATTTTCGATATTGGCCGAATTTTATTAGGAGCAAACAAGAGCAAAAACTCAGAAAGAATAAAAGTGCAACGATCCCAAGAAAGGCTTCTTTCTGGAAAAAAATGAGGATATAAGGTAAGGTAGTACCAGCAGCCAGCAACGATGAGATATTAACCAACCGAAACCGTCTGGACTTGTCAAAAGTCATCTCTGGTGAGACGCCTGCATCTATCAAATTGATTCTCAGAAACTTCACAATTAAATATAATTTCTTTTGAGGTAACATCTCTCGGACTGCCATTTGTGAAACACTTTTTTTGAAAGTCTGTAATGATACGGAGTAAAGATTTCTTTAATGCAACGTTGTTGCATTAAAGAAATTTTATCATTAGTTTGGCCGTGTGAAAAAGGATTTCGGAATAGGAGCAGTCGTAATAGCAGCATATTTTCTTGTGCTGCCATTTCTGTTTGCCGTCCATACTACACAACATGAAGTTTTTAATGCAGCTCAGGATGAGTTAGTTATTGAGCAAAAAGGTACTCACTGTGAATTGTGTGATTTGTATCACAGCCAAAATTTTCGTTCAGAAAAAACTGATACGAATTACATCAGCAGATCTTTTCTGAAGCACTACTTCTCAACAACTGAGTCTGCTTATCCTTCATCTGAAAACCAATACCCTCAAAGGGGGCCTCCGATAGTATAAATTGATTTTACTACAAGATCAAGGTTGATTGATTTCGAAATGAATCATCAACTCTTTCTAAATGCGACAACAAGCCATTGTTGGTCGGATTCACATTGATTTTACACAACACTTACTTAAAACTATTTCTATGCTGGAAGCAATAAACCTTGGTAAAAATTACGGAACATTCACAGCTCTTAAGAGTCTGGATTTGAAAATTGAAAAAGGTGAAGTCTTTTGCCTGCTTGGACAAAATGGAGCAGGCAAAACCACAACCATCAATTTATTTCTTGGATTCATCAAACCCTCTTGTGGAGAGGCCTTGATCAATGGTGTTGAGGTCAAGTCAAATCATCATAATACCAATAGCATGATTGCCTATATACCAGAGATAGTTCAACTCTATGGCAATCTGTCTGGAATTGAGAACCTGGACTTTTTTAGTCGCCTTGCGGGGTATAAATACGGACAAACAGAATTAAAGAATTACTTAACTAAATCTGGCTTGCAAGCAGAAGCTCACACTAAAAGATTGTCAACCTATTCCAAAGGGATGCGCCAGAAAGTGGGTATAGCTATCGCATTGTCAAAAAATGCAGATATCATTTTCATGGATGAACCTACATCCGGGCTTGACCCACAAGCTACTGCTGAATTCACTGCCATAAGTAAAGAACTCGCGGCTAGTGGCAAGGCTATTTTTATGGCAACCCATGACATTTTCAATGCTGTAAATATTGGGAGCAGAATCGGAATTATGAAAGAGGGCTCGTTGGTAAACACGATTTCCACAGACGATATCGATGCCAACCAACTACAGGAATTGTATCTAAAAACTATTTGAAAATCTCTTATCAGACGAAACTAAAATTTGTACACATATGCGTAGAGAAATAGTGGCACTTATAGCCAAACAATTTTGGACAGATGCTTTTAAGTCGAGAGCAACTTATGTGATGATATTTCTTGTATCTGTCATACTTACGTATGCCGCATACAGTGGCTGGAAAAACTATGCTACACAAAGTGATATCCGTACACAATACCAGGAAGAAGCAAGGAAGAGTTGGGAGGAAAATCCTGATAAGCATCCTCACCGAATGGCGCATTTTGGCTCATTTGCATTTCGCCTCAAACATCCACTCAGCCTGTTTGACTTTGGTATGGAAAGCTTCGTCGGTAATGCTGTTTTTTTGGAAGCACACAAGCAAAACACTGTCAATTTCTCTGAAGCCAGTTTCTCAACGGGACTCTTGCGCTTTGGCGAAATAAGTCTGGCGATGTTGCTACAGGTACTTCTTCCTCTAATTCTTTTCTTTTTGGGGTTTGGGTCGATAGCTGTGGAGAGGGAAAACGGCACCTTGAAAATATCAATTGCTCAAGGTGCTAGATGGATGGAAATTTTGGTTGGGAAATCTCTTGGGTTGATGAAACTTGCACTTCTATTTTTTCTTCCCGTGGCAGTGGTCATACTCCTGCTGCTATTGATATTAAAAGGGACGTTATTGACTACAGATGAGTTGTTGAGATATGTAGGCACCGTTGTGAGTTACCTGCTGTTTTTCCAAGTCATATGTTTTGTTAGTACACTGGTCTCAGCTTTTAGCAAGACGTCAAAAGATGCCTTGGTCAAACTATTGGCCTTGTGGTTATTTTTTGTGATCATTTTACCAAAAACCTCCCAGGCGCTGGGAAGTTATTTCTACCCGTCACCTTCCAAGATAGAATTCGAAACAATCCTGGAAAAGGAGCTTATTAAAAAAGGAGATAGTCACAATCCTGATGATCCATATTATAAGGCGTTGAAAGATTCAGTCTTGCTTGTACATAAGGTAGATTCTGTTCATAAACTACCATTTAACTACAGTGGATTCGTAATGCGTGAAGGAGAAAGAACAAGTGCCGAAATCTACAAGAAGCATCACAATGAACTCTTGAAGACCTTCCAAAAACAGAATAACGTCACACGGTTTACAGCACTCTTCAATCCATATGTTGCCATTAGAAATGCTTCGATGGCGCTTGCAGGAACTGATTTTGGGTCATACGTCAATTTCCAGGAACAGTCAGAATCCTACCGATACCAATTGGCACAGGAAATGAACGAACTTCAAATGGAGCTGATCAGTAATATCAGCCCGGATGCGGATGAAGAACCCCACATGATCAGTAAAGAACACTGGGAAGAGTTTCCTGATTTCAAACATCAGTTTCTATCAATTTCTACAGCACTTCAAAACGAAATGTGGTCTGTCATCGCTTTGCTTTTTTGGAGCATGGCTTCTGTAATACTGAGTGGTATCCTTTCTAAAAAAATGAAAACGATTTAGATATGTATTTTTTGATAATCAAACAATTTATTCGCTCAAAAACTGCAGTACTTGCCTTTGTGATACTCTTCCTCATGGGTATGATCAGTATTCTGATTGGTAAGCAGTTTCTAAGCAAACAGGAAAATACAATCGCTGAAATAACGCGTCAACAGCAAGAACATATTGAGAGAAATGTTACCTATCATAAAGACAACCTTGGGTTGTTACTTTATTATGTGCGGTTCGCGTTAGTCAACGAAACTGACAACTTGGCGGCCTTGTCAGTTGGTCAACGGGACGTCAACCCGAGCGTGCGAAGTGTCACCATCCGTAATCTTGAGGGTCAGAAATATGATACGGACTTGAACAACCCCTCCAATTTACAATCGGGTAATTTGGATTTGGGATTCGTGATTATCTATCTGTTTCCGCTATTCATTATTGCTACTACCTTCAATCTCCTTTCGGAAGAAAGTGAAACCGGCACATGGAGATTGATAGCTATTCAGTCAAAGTCTAAACTCCGATACTTACTGGTTAAATTATCCATTCGGGCTCTATTGCTATACTCGGTCTTGATAATGCTTTTTCTTGCCGCTACCGTGACCTTATCCCTCCACCTGAATGAGAAGTTGTTTGCTTTTATCGCCTTAAGCATCGTGTATTTGACCTTTTGGTTTGCCTTGTGCTTTTGGATCGTCTCCTTTCAACGGAGTTCAAGTTTCAACGTACTTACATTGCTTTCCTTGTGGGTAGCTCTTGCTCTTCTTCTGCCTGCTTCTGTGAACAATTTTGTAACCAATAGATACCCCGTTCCCGAGGCTCTGGAAACTATGATAAAGCAACGTGATGGATATCATGAGAAGTGGGATCTCCCACGAGAGGCAACCATGAATAAATTCTTTGCTCACTATCCGCAGTTCGAAAAGTATGCTTCGTCAGCCCCCGGTTTCAATTGGCTTTGGTACTATGCCATGCAACAAATGGGAGATGATGAGTCTGCGGAATATAGTAGGTCCATGCGCGAAAAAATTATGCAACGTGAGCAGACGAGCCGTCTTATTTCATTGGCAATTCCCACTATGCATACCCAGCTTTTGTTTAATGATGTCGCCAGGACAAGCCTAAGTAATCACATGAGATTTCTTGACAAGACGGATGAATTTCATGAACGGACAAGGCTTTATTTCTACCCTAAAATATTTCAGAATGAACCGGTGGAAAATGAAAATTGGGATGAGTTTAAACCGGAATACATATCGGAACGGAGTGACTTTAATTGGCTGAATGGCTTGTCACCTTTAGCACTTATCACACTCATCATTTTGTTTTTGACAATCCTCAATACTAGAAGGATATGACAGAGAAGATTCATTCATCGGCTCGGATCCCTTTGACGACATGGTGGTTTTGTATTTTGTTTCTCTTGCAGGGAACATTGCTTAGCGCACAGGAGGAAGCAGAGAATTTCCCTCCGCCAGAAGTGCCCATTAAAATTTGGGCAGTACAAGTTGAAGGCAATGTCAAATTGGATGGAAAGCTCTTGGAACAGGATTGGTTGGAAGCACCCGTCACCAAAGACTTCTTTAGAATTGAGCCACGACAAGGAGATGGATATCAACATGAAACCCAAGTGAAACTACTTTTTGACAAGAAAAATCTTTATGTAGGTGTTTTTTGTGCGGATTCATTGGGAAAAAAAGGGGTAAGGGTTCAGGATTTACGAAGGGATTTTCAGTGGGGTGAGAATGATATTTTTGGAATACAACTGGATCCGCAAAATCTCAAGCAGTACTGTGTGTCTTTTCAGACCACCCCTTATGGGAATCAGCGGGATCTTCAGAATTTCAATGATGATAATACGGATAACGATTGGAATGCGCTCTGGTCAGTTCGTACGCATCAAACCGATTCAGGATATTACGCTGAGTTTGCCATTCCTTTTAAGTCCCTTCGCTATGAACGTCCTGATGCTGCGGACTCCGTAACGTGGGGAATAACATTCAATCGCCTGGCGAGGCGTGATTATGAGCAAACTGTTTTTCCAGCCGTTCCACAATCCTTCTCGCCCTATCGCATGACATATGCTGCGGAGTTAAAGGGACTGAAAATTCCTGAACCAAGTGCTAATGTGAGGTTTGAGCCCTATTTTCTTTTTCAATATGATGAGTCGGAAAAAGAGGGGATTAGCTTGTCAGATGGAGACTTGAAACTAGGGGGAGATGTAAAATGGGCAATCAATCCGCGTTCGGTATTGGACTTGACTTTTAATACGGATTTTGCGCAGGCTGATGTGGATCGTGCCGTCAACAATCTGGAGCGGTTCAATATCTTTTTTCCGGAAAGAAGGCAATTCTTTCTGGAGAATTCCGGAATATGGGCTGGAGCCAGCAATCAGTCCATCGTTCCATTTTTTAGCCGGACTATTGGCTTAAAAGGAAATTTTAATGCCGAACCTGCACGACTTGATGCTGGAGTGCGCTACACAATGCGAGATGAAAATCGCTCTGTTGCCGGCCTTTACATTCATCAGGCAGAGACTTCCAATTCACCCGGGGCAAGCTTTGGGGTCGCACGGTACTTGCAGAACTACGGGCAAGAGAATAACATCGGGGTAATGTTGACACATCGTGAAGATGAGGCGTTGGAGAATTTGAAGAGTGGCCAAAGCAACACCACCTTGACAATAGACGGACTGATCAGGCCAAAAGACGAAATGACGGTTTCTTATCTGTTTTCCTCATCAAGACATAATTCGAGCGATACCATCGGCTTTGCCGCACGAGTGTTCGCAGGATTCTTTAAAAACAAGTTTTATTTGGGACATGTAACCAACATTGTAACAAAAGATTACCGCCCTAGTATGGGATTTGTCTTCCAAAAAGATGTGATCCACCATAGCCCGGGAGGATATTTTATTTGGAGACCGAAGAAAATCTCCTGGATCCGCCGCTGGGATCCGGGTGCATTTATCAACTACTATCATGACGCTTCAAAACCTGATAACTTCCAACAGGCTAATATTTATTTATTCCCTGTTTATATATTTTTTAGGGACAATAGCTTTTTGCAATATGCCGTATTTCCTACATGGCAAAACATCAATTTTGGGTTTGCTCCATTAGGGATTCCAATTGCACAGGACAATTATTATTACACACGCCAGCAAGTAAACTTCAGAACCAACCAATCGGCTAAAATTTCTTTGTCGGGAAGTATCAATTGGGGAAAATTCTACGATGGACAAAGAACAACTTTTGAAACGGGACTAAGGATAGCACCGATTCCACATTCAACGTTGACCCTTGATTATGAATTTAACGACCTGCGGAAATTAGGAGAAGTAGAAGAAAACTTGCAGACGCACTTGACAACAGTAGGTATACGTTTTGCACTAAATCCAAGAGTTCAGTTAACTGGTTTTTATCAGTACAATACATTTGATGATAGAGGTCGTTGGAATCTGCGTGGAAGTTGGGAATACCGACCTCTTTCATTTATCTATCTCGTATTCAATGATACCCAAATTGATGGATTAGAAAATCCATTTCAGGAGCAGCAGTTTATAGGGAAAGTCACTTTTTTAAAGCAGTTTTAATTCGGATGGCCAATGTATCAGAATCTGGAGCAAGTTGAATGAAGAAGGCATTTCTTAGCTTGAAAGGGTGGTTTAAATGTGAACAGTTCTAAATACTGCCCAAACCATCAAAAGAGCCAAAAGCAATGGAATGGAGCCACAATTGTAAGCAAGAGTAAACTGATTCTTTTTATGAGAAAACTAATTGGAAACGTTTGCTTAAACTTGTTAAAACCTTTACCTAAACATCAATTATGAACAAACTGTTTTTTACAATCCTTTTATGTCTATCGATCCTTGCTTGCGAGAAGAAGGGAAATACTGATAACTCTCCACAGAAAACAAATGTATCTGCGGAAGAAGCGAAACTGGTGGTTGACAAATGGCTGATGCTATGGGAGACCTATGATTCAGACATGTTGGGTGATATTTTTCTTCAATCTGAAGATCTTACCTATTTCTCATCGGAGAAAGAAGGTCTTATGCAGGGCTTCGAACAACTTTTACCACATCATGCTGGCTTTGGTTTTGTCGCAGGAGGAAAAAAGCCCGAGTTGTCACTTTGGCTTGAGAATGTGGAAACAAGGGTCTATGATGGAAGTGTCATGGTCGGGGGAGTATGGTACTTTGGTGATAAATCTCAGCCGATTGATAGTATTCCCAAGGGTCCGGTTACGTTCGTTTTAGTGAGAAATAAAGATGGAATTGCCAAAATAGCTCACACCCATTTCGCCAACTATTGATGGCTAATTACAACTGAGTTAAGCCACTCTGTACTAATTTTTAGGAGAGAGCGATCAACTACAACACTCATGGAAGAGGAGCAATTACTTATAGCCATTGTTGGTGGTATGTGTTTTTAGTTCAATTTGTCAAAAGGTCTAGTAATCCAAAAAAGGCTTTGCGATAGGTTCAATGGATGGTGTGCAAGCCACAAAAATCAAAAATGGGATATAAGCAGAATATGAAAGCTTTTCATAGTAATCGTTTTGGTTATCTGATTAATCTAAACTGATTAAAATGGCCAATCTCATGGACTTCATCATTAAAAGGCTTTTTTACTTTTCAAAAAGGCCTATTTACTGTTCAAAAATTCCTCGAAGGAGTTCCGAAGATCCGTACTATTGGAATGAACATTGGATTAATAATAGACCTGTCAGGTCGAACCGTCTCAATGTAGCGAAATCTAACCCTTCAAAATTCATTTGTAGTACGTACTGATCTGTGATTGCACCAATTATTCCACCATAGGAAGGTCATGGAATCGCAGCTATTCATTGGGTTTCCTTAGTTGATGGCTGGGTAGTTTAAGTTGAGGGTTGAGGAGTTATAGTTGATAGCTGGGTAGTTTGAGTTGAGGGTTGAGGTGTCCTGGTTGAAGGCTGGGTAATCTCAGTTGAGGATTGGGGAGTTCTGGTTGAAGGCTGGGTTGTTTAAGTGGAAGATTGGGTAGTCCCAGTTGAAGGCCAGGTTATCATAGTTGAAGGTTGGGTTGTTTAACTTGACTTGTTAGGGTTATGTTCAATAAAGTGTGTCATTGTTCAATTCCAAGTCTTTTCCCATGAGTAATAGCCAGGATGCTGATGACCTTGGTCCAGGATCTTGGCTTCGACCATCTCTTTTGAACAGTTGAACTGACTAAATATAGTAATT
>JBDVJN010000057.1:0-43268 GCA_039961455.1 Cyclobacteriaceae bacterium
CCCTCCTGATTTTAAGGTGGTTAGCGCAGCTTCGAAAAGCTGGTGAAGTTCTTCTTTGCTATTTTCTTTTCCTTCCATTTGTGTCATAAGTTATATTTTTTACATTCTAACTTTTGACACACTTTATTGAACACCCTCTTGTTGCGGGAGGAAAATGGGTGGTTGTTCCCTGTCTCGGCCTAAAAAAGTTTAGGTTTAATTGATTAATAGTTAGACCCCTACGAATAGATGGGCTTTTAACAAAAGGAACCTGTTTGGACTGTTCAATCTCTTCTAAGCGCAGCATTGCTAACGTAATTGTGCTTGCTACCTGGAGATATGGAACTTTGTCATGCTTTTGCTTTCCTCAAGGACGATTAGGTACGTTCCTGCAGAAAGCGCCGATACATCAATAGGTTGGCTCACTACTCCACTTGTCAATAGCAATCCGCTTACACTGTAAATACCGTAAGATGTTCCGTAAGGCACATTTTTCAGGTTCAATTTTCCATTCACTGCCGGGTTAGGATAAACAAAAACCTCAGTCTTATTTTTTAGATCATCAACTGAAGTCAGCAAATCTTCAATCACAATCGTTCCTGTAGCAAAAGAAGATGCGTTGAATGAATTGTCTATTGCCTGAACTTTGTATGTGTACGTCCCCATTTCCGTTATCCTCGCAGAAAAGAAGTTGTTCAGGCCTGCATTTCCTATCTCGACCACCATTCTGCTACCATTCGAATTGCTTAGGGCAGGAACAATTATTTTTCCCTCCTTCTCAATCTGCACACTATAGGAAAGTGTAGAGCCTTCCGTTATATCATCAACGCTGGGCTCCCACTCGATACGAATTCCACTACCACTTTGCATGGCAGTAACGTTAGTAGGCACAGAAGGAGCACTGTTCACTTTTGCGATACGACCAGGAACTGCACCATCATTTAAATAGACAACCCCCAGTAAGCCCAAATTGCTCATTTGTCCATTGAGGAAAAAATCTAAAAACCCGTCGTTGTTGAAATCGCCCCAGCCCCCCGCAGTCTGCCCTAGACCTGTTGTGCTAAATACTTCTGTAAATACTAGCGCATCATTGGCGAAAACTTTCGAAAGTCGTCCCTCTACGACGTTGTCGCCTGAGATTAAAATATCCAGGTCTCCATCGTTATCTATGTCGCCCCACTTTGCAATTCCCTCGATCACAGCCGGCAATGAGGTCTCAACAAGCTCAAAAGAGGTGATGTTATTGATATACACACCTGTAAATTGTAAATCTTCTGGAAGTCCTTCTTTCTCCTTGGTTAAGCCTGTGATGAGCAGGTCCAAATCTCCATCATTGTCCGCATCTCCCCAGTCGATAGAGCCAACTTCCAGTCCTTCGAAAGTTCCCTCAAAAACCTGCACGAACCCATCGCCTGTATTCCTGTACAATTCCGTAACGGGACTACCAATATCAGAAGCAGTGCCGGTCACCCCACTGATAATAAAATCCAACATTCCATCACCATCATAGTCTGCCCACTCGGCACACCCAAAAGAAACTCCTGTGACTCCAGGCAACTCTACTTCAACAAAATCACCACCTTCCTGGCGGAATAGTCTCGTGGAGGAGTTACTGTTACTTGCTTGCCCAACAATGAGTAAATCGTCTTGCCCATCGTTATTGTAGTCGCCCCAGTCCACCGAACCTCGATAAACATTTGGAAAAACCAATTCTGTATCAGAAAAGTCGTTCTCATACTCTAAGACCTTGATGAGAATTCCATCTTCTAATGAAAAACCCATCAATGCCATATCCATATTCCCGTCATTATCATAGTCTGCCCAATCCAATGCACCATCATTCACATCTGGAAAAGAGGGGACGTCAAAAGGCTTGAAAGAAAGGTCTTGATTTTCGTAGAATTCGGTATAAATGATCGCAAGTGTATCATCACCAAACGTCATAAGGTCGAGGTCTCCATCTGCATCAAAATCAGTCCAGGTAGCGTCTCCCTGCCGTAGGCCCCTTATATCGTCGGTAAGAAGCGTGAATTGTGAAAATGCCTGGCTCGCTGTCAGGAGAAAAAATACTATCAGGGCAATTGACTTACTAATGGGCTTAGGTAGTTTGTTTTCAAAGTTCATACGATCTGATGATTAAGAGTTACTGGCAAAGTCCGCGTAGCCTAACCAAAAGGTTAAAGTTAGCGAATAACGAAAATGTTTTGATCCCTTAGCCCGTTCTAGGTGTAGGTTGTAGCTACGCCTAACTGGCGCAAGCGTCCGCTTGTGCCTATTCAATATTAATAATATCAAGCAAACCCCTTCCTCCTGAGTAATCAATTGCACTACTCCATCGCCAATATTCTGCCTCATTGACAAAACCTGAAACTACTGGGTTCATGTGAAGATAATCCAGCTTCTGATCCAGCATTGAGTTATCATTTAGCTCTATTGGTTGATTGTGTTGTTGCCATAGTTGCCAACCCCTATTGTTTCCATTCATCTTACCTGCTCGCTCCATCATCCACACCATCCATTCTTTCCTACTTTCTGTAGGGTTACCATTAATTTCTTCCTTCAGTTTTCTGGACGTATGACTCTTAAAATCTCTCAAAATGTCCTGCATTGGCTTATCGCTGGTACCAATAATCAAATGAATATGGCTTGGCATAATACACCAAGCATATACTTCTAACCCCTTTTCTTTTTGACAATGCTTTATACTCTCCAATATGACTTCTGAGTATGTTGGTCGGATAAACAAGTCAATCCAATGAACTATTGCAAAACTCACAAAATGAAGCTTGTCTTGATTACGAAACTTATACTTCCTGCTCATCTCAAAAAGATAAACTCATCATCACATTGCAATCTATTAACAAAGATTACTTCTGGTATACAAGCAAAAGCCTGAGCTGCATGCGCTAAAGCACAAGCGGACGCTTGCGCTAGTTGGGGTAGCTTTTAGTCTGACTCTTATTCTTGATTGGATTATGCTCATATATTAATCCACTCTCCGTGTCCAAAATCGTCATATCACTTGGATTACTAGGTTTTACAAATTCTCCAAATCGAACATAAATGTTTTCATCATACTCATGAAGCCACTTCCTTTTGTGATCCATCAATCTTTCTCTGAAAGAGAACGTTGCTTTTCCTATGTAGAGAACTTCATCCGTTTTGTCTTTACCAAGAGTAAGGCAGTAGATACCATAGCCTTCATAGCTTGTGATAGTATTGATAGCTGATTCTAGCTTCAAGGGAGTAGTCCACATCACTACCACTTTTCTAATTCTTCTATCAAAGTAAACTACAGTTCCGACTATAGCTCCTAAGATTCCTAGTAGTATTGCAATTCCTTTTTTTGATGACATGATTCCGTGATTTACTAATCACTAATCAATTACCATTCCAGTATGAGGAATTACTGGAAACTTTGGAATTATCGGAATTATTGAGGCAAAACAGACAATTCTGACCCTACCATTTGCCCGCCTATTTAATCCTTGAATTGCCAGTGATTCCTTTAATTCCAATAATTTCCTGTAGGATTCTCGTTTACGATTTTGCCCCTACAAAAAAATCCCAACCACTACCGATCGGGTTCCTTTTCTTTTTTATAGATCACCAGTTATGAGCTGTGTTACAATGCCACAAGTCACTAACTTCTACTGAAATGTCGAGATATCTAAGCTGTCAATTACTTTGAAGTTTTCTTGAATATAAACTTTTGACAGGTCTCCAAGTGAGTCATACATCCAAAAACGTCCATTGCCTATGGTGTCAGATTTTATGTTGATCTGCCCATTAGGATAGTACTTGAAATATTTCCCCACTGGTAGATTGTCAACGTAATTTGATTCAATACTTATTTTTCCGTTCTCAAAATATATAATCTGACTACCTTCCTGAATGTCCCCCTTGTACTCAGTTTCTGATTCAATATTTCCATTTCCAAAATAATTAATCAACTTTGAAAGCTCTCCATTTGTGTACAGCATCATCACTTTTGAACCTCCTTCTGTCATTACTTCTTTTTGAATTGGATTAGACAAACTGTCGTAAACTTCTCGTTTGATTGTGTCCCCTTTTGCATCAACTTCAACCCACAAACCTATTTTATTTCCTTCTTTGTCAAGCTGATTAACTCGCTCATTATCTGGTTCACAGGACAAAAAAAAGAGTGTAAGAACAGTTAACCTAAAAATCGATTTGATCATATCTTATTGTATTTGATATTGTATCTGCAGGTCCAATATTAAAAATAAAAATTGAATCTATTTTAATCATTGGCGTAGCCCCATCTTCAGCAATAAAATCCAGTCTTCTGTTAACTAAAGTATCTGTAGTAAATGGTACTGGAGCGGTAGGAGCTAAAGGTGCAGGTGCATTTACTGGTTTCTTTCCTAACCCGAGCTTCTTTGCTACCCACAAAGATAGTTGCAGTCCCCAATTGCCACCACCATTAAGACCAGGAGTTGTATCTATATCAATTTCATGTGAAGGATGTCCATCATAGGTAACAGCTTCACCGCCTCCAGATCTAGTTAGAACAACACCGCCTGTTCCACCATCATCAACCCATCCTCCAGAATTTCCAATATTTCCATATTGATTAAAATAATAATTCATCACTGCCGAAATCATAGTTGGGTTGGTGTAGACATGGAAACCTTGACCTTCAACTGCCAACCCAGAACCATCAGGCAGCATGTCAGCCATGAACACCTCAATCCATTCGAAAGATGAAGCTAAAAATTCAGATGCGCTTACATTATCTTCTCCATACTTTCCTCCATATTGTTGTTGTGCTGCTGCATCACCATCTTTTGCAGCTTTTCTCAAATCCCATTCACCTGCATAAGGATCATAAAAGCTCCCATCACTATTAAACCCAGTCCCCATACTCCATCCCATTCGTCTCTGTCTCTGTCCCAACCAAGCACCTAATCCAGAACCTCCTCCACCACCCTGGCCACTATTATCCGCATACGGCGTAGGATTCCCATTGCCATTGCTTTCAGGCATCAAACCTAAAGCATCACTAAAGTTCACAGGATTATTATACCCATAATGATAACTATTTATACTAGCCATTGAAGCTGCCAACGGATCAACGGCTGTAAACCTACCTATACTCGCATCATACTTTCTGAACGCTGTATTGTACCACTCTGTCTCTTCTTCAAGTCTACTGCCTTGGTTATACAAGTACGGATTCAGCAAAGAAGCAGTACGTTGGTAGCTACTCGAACTTAATCCAAACGGGTAGTTTTTAAGGATGTACCAATAGTCGTCTTAATTTGATAGGCACTGAAGAAATCGAAGTCAAATTCTTGCCAGCCATCTTGCTTCATTTCTTATGCTAGTCATGGCATCTACCTCTGAGCCTCTACAAATGATTGTTGAGCGATAATTGTAATCCACCCCAATGCTGTGGGATACTTGGAGACCTGCTCCAGATGAATTGTTCATGTCAGAATCTCACCCTTGGGTTAATTCTCAGTTGACTTCATACAAACATTTTCTTAGCTTAGAGTAAACTATACACCGTGCTCTACAACATTTATGTTCAAACTCAGACGCTCCAATACAATATGTTAGCGTTGGAAAAGGAAAACCTTATGGAAGCAGTTAATGCATACTTGGAGGGAGAAGAGTCTTATACTATTGCTGGAGATACCAGATTCTTTAATGGAGTCTTTAAATTCAAAATATACACTCTGAAAATGAAAAAGGACAGATTTATCAAGGCTGTCAGTACCAAAGGAGATTTCATTAGAACCACTCAAGGAGATGTAATCAAGCCTAAGATACTCGCCAAAGTAGGTGATGATGTGACAGAGGAATTCCTTGGTAATCAAGGTTATGGGTCGTTGAAAGATGAGGAAGCGACAGTAGAAGTTGAGGAAGATGCTGTATATGCCACTGCTTACACTGAGTTTGTTGATTCTTCAAGAATTAAGGAACTTGAAGATTTAGAAAGTAGTGATTACGATTTGTCAAGATTGGTGCAATTTCTGAGAGAGCTGAATGACAACTACTCACGGGGCAACTACTTTTCTGTGGGAGTTTTAGGGAGAACAATTCTTAATCACGTACCACCAATATTTGGTCTGGGAACTTTTGAAGAAGTGGCAGCTCAATATGGAGGTAAGAGTTTTAAAGGTGTTGCTAGATCATTGCGTGATCACAGGCACATAGCAGAAGACTATCTACATCAAACCATTAGAAAAAAAGAAGTGCTTCCCAATAAAAAACAGGTTGATTTCCAAGGTCAACTAGACTTCATATTGGCTGAAATAATAAGTGTTATATCAACAACGAAATAATACTCAAAATGCAAGATTGGCAACTAGCACTGATTCTCTACTCGTTGGTTTTGGCATTCAGGTCAATCTCAAACTTTTTCAAATACTACTCTACTAAGAAATTAGAGAGTTTGTATAATGATCAATACATTGAAAATAAGACTGGGTTTGTTGAAAAAAGTGAACAAGTTTTGATTCTTTTTCGAAAAGCAGGTTTGGAAGACAGTGGGGTAACTGTTAATAGAACAACAGGGATGGTTTGGGCAGCTCCATCGCAGAAGATTCCTCAATATGAAAGGCTAACCATTTCAGTTTTTGACAACATAACGCTACTCAATACTGAAGTCATAGGTGCGATAAAGGAAAAATTCAAAAAGGCAAAAGGCACTTTTCTATTTAGAGCAAAACAATCGCTGAATCCAATTTTCTGGGTAGAATTTTTATTGGAATTACCTAAGCATGTTTCCTCCTATTTGGGGCAAAAGACAGATACTTCTGTAGTCAAAATTATACAGCTCATTTATTGGCTACTTGGTATTTTGATTGCTTTGGAGAAGCTTGGGTTTACTGATTTCACATCAAAAATTTAGTTTGACAACGGATGATAACTCCCCAAATCATCCTCCAACTCTTCTAACTCCGAATCAAGATAAGCTTCAGTAGAACTCACATACTTATGCCCACACATGTGCTGAACCTCTCTCAAACTGTATAGATGCAACCAGTGGTGTATCGTACTTGCCCTGATTTGCTGACATGATTGAATAGAATCATCCATCTTCTTTAGACATCCTACAAGTTGTCCGTATACTGATTGGAAACGCTTAGCTCCTGTCAAGAATAGATCATAACTATCACTTTGACTCTTTACGAACTCAGTTCTGATTTCAATAAATTCATGAAGTGATAGCACCTGCTTACTGTTTAGTTCAAGTGTTCTGTTGGTGGAAGTTCTTGTTGATGGAATTCTAATCTGTCCCTTATCTATATCAATGCCACTGACTTTTATAGTGGTGATGTCTCTTGTGTTCAGGGCTTGAAATACTATCAATCCTAAAATGACTTTGTACCTCTTTTGATATTTAGTTCGGGTAGGGAATGAACCATACAGACTTACTAAGTCAGCATGTGGAAGAATGTTGGCAATTCGAATTCTACTGCCTGTGTTCCTTACCCTCAACTTGCCAATTGCTGTGATGTCCATACCTAGTGATCTCATGTAGTGCTGCACTGCGATCAGATACATATTAGAAGTGCCTTTAGCAACTCCTTTCTTCTGAAGGTGATCAACATATAGCAGCAAATCATCATAGCTGATTTTACTGATTTCAAGTAGTTCTATTTCCATCCATTGAAGGAAGATATTGATACACTCAATGTAAGAAGTGATGGAACGCTTTCCATAGCCTTGCTTGGTCATGAACTTCCTAAACTTCTCCATCTATCAAGTGAGTGTATATCTGTGTTGACTCCAATGATGAATGTCCTAAGAACTTACCGATCTTCTCCAGACTCATTCCATTCTGTAGCAGGTGTGTTGCAATGGAATGCCTAAGTGTATGTAGTCCTACTCTTTTGGTAATTGAAGTTTGACTTACCAAATACTTCAATCTCATGTACATCATTTGTCCCGATAATCTCTTGCCTCTTGAATTGAGGAACAAGGCAGGTTCACGCTTTGACTTTAGCAGCTTCGATCTTTGTATTAGGTACTCACGGATGTCTTGACCAACTCTGGCAGCCATAGGTACCAATCTCTCTTTGTTACCCTTCCCATGTCTCACATGTATTCTGTTTGCCTCAAGCTGGATGTCCTTCAAATCCAAAAGCACACCCTCGCTCCTTCTTAGACCGCATCCGTAAAACACCGCCATAATTGCTCGATCCCTAGTGCCAGTCGTTGTGGTATCAATCTCATCATAAATCGTCTTGATCTCATCCTGTGTCAGATACACAATGTCCCTCACGTCTTCTTTGACTGGCAGATCAAAATGATAAACAAGATTGATTCCTTTAACACTCAAAAGGTATTTTGCAAAGGCTGTGACTGCCTGATCAAACTTCTTTAGGTAGCCGATGGACAGTCCGCCACCTCGTCTTTCATTAGGTCTTTGTTGCAGTTCTTTCCAGAAGTTGTCAAGGTCATAATCACCGATACCAACGAGACTGGTGACGTTATTTTTCTCTAGGTGATAGAATACTTCATTTAAGGCATTGGGTAGGTTGTAGACAGTTGGTGCAGCGTATCCAAGAGTTTCTAGATACTGCCTGAATCCTTCTCTGAGATCAATAAACTCCTGACTTTGTAGTTCTAGGTGTTTCATGGTGCTAGTGTTTTTCTAGGTAGCGTGACCGCCGAGGATAACTCACTGATTTTCATTTACATCGGTGGACATATCAACACTATGACCACCCGTGCCCACCGTGTCCACTCAATTCATCTGCTCCAGTACTTCCTTGAGTTCCTCTCTTCTTCTTTCGTTTGGCACCTCACTGAGTAGTTCGTAAGAAAATCCTTTGTGCTTATCTCCACTTTTGATTCTTAGATAGTCCTCTTCCATCAGCCGCTTGATATACTTCTTCAGCGTACTTTGGTTGATTCTAAAGTCTGCCTTAATCTCTCTGGTGGTGAAGGTTTTGTACTTGCTTTTAATCTGGTTGTAGAAGCTCCTGCAACCTGAAGACAGTTCGTCATTCCTTTGAAGCAGTGACTCCTTCAGCAGGACGTTTGCCCAAGTGATATCCTCTTTGGTGGTCTTGATATAATGGCCTGATTCATCCTTAAATTTCCTACGTTGGTATTGATGATAGAATGTGATGGTCTCGATCAAAGACAAGTAAATCCTCATTGCCCGTCTGGGAGTCTTTATAAATGGAGGCAATGAGATCTGATCTGAAAAAGGGTTAACAATCCTCACAGGAACCAAAACCCTTTGCATATTACTGAAGATCTCTTTCGTTTGGTCTATCAGCCCCTTGTCAATCTTTCCGCTGAACAGATCCCGTTGGTATTGGATGATACGCTGATCCTGTTCGGGACTTGTATCAAGGTGTATCAATAAACTTCTGTTGCTGTTGTCCTCATAGATATTCTCTCTAGTAGTCGCACCCACAATTGTCACGTTGCCTTTCACTGAATGTATGACAGTCTTTAGCTGGCCTGTTGGGTCTTTTACGGTCAATGACTTAGTGAGCTGCTTCTTAGACTGTAGCTCTCTCAGTGGGAATAGGGCTGATTCAACACCGTCTATATCTTCTAGCAGCAATACCTTTTTGTCCAAGTCCTGATCTTTGAAATAGTAAAGTGCGTTCTTCGTGATCGAGGTGATTTCCAGTTTATCCTCATCAGGTATTAGCTGTCCAACGCTTTCTTGTAAATGAGACTTTCCCTCTCCACTAATGCCAAAGCAAATCAGGTGTAAAGGGTTTGGGGTCTTTCTTGAAGTAAAAACCAGATACATCAACAGTCGGTTGATGGGTTCACCAGCCATCAGTAAACCAATTCGCTCTTGTGTGTCCTTCATTAGAGAAGAACGAGACAGGAACTCAACAGCCTCACGCTTCTCTCCATTTGTTATGTACTTCTCTTTTCTAGTTGAAGCAGAAAGCGATTCCATTATCTCAAATCTGTACTTCTCCAGTTCATTTGTAAGTTGATTGAACAGATCTATCAAGTAGTCTTCCTCCAGTTCGTAGTGCTCTCTGACTTTCTCAATCAGCTTGCCAACTTGGACAGGGTTGTATAAATCAACACTATAGCGCAAAGGGTACTCTTCCTTTCGTTCAAATTTCAGGGTTACTTTCATCCTATCCAATCCACTGATCTTAATTCCTCCCAGAATCAGGATTGCAAGCTCTTCATCTTGGTAGGTGATTAGTTCAGGATTACTAGTGTTGATCTGCATTTAAAAAACGGACGTTTTTAGTGATTGAATTTTAAGGGGGAGGTTAACTGCCTGTATGAAGAGTATTGAGGGTCGATTGACCAGAGTAGTTATTAAGGGGGAGGGTTTTTGCTCTTCTGACTCTCTTCTTCTTATCCTTGCTCCCTTTTGGTCTTCCTACTTTCTTGCCTTGAAGTCTAGCTCGCTCCAACCCTTCAAGAGTACGCTGCCTGATTAGATCTCTTTCAAATTCAGCAAAGGCACTTAGAATATTAAAGTGAAGACGGCCAGTAGCTGTGCTAAAATCTAGGTTCTCACCGATTGAGTGAAACTCTATCCCTTTGTTAAGTAACTCTTGGATCTCAATCAACAACTCTGTAGACGATCGTGCATATCGATCAAGTTTGGTTACTACGATCCCTTGATACTCTCCTGCCCTCAATCGCTGAAGTAGTTGAGCCTTGACTGGTCTGCTCTTCCTGGTAGACTCCATTTCTTCAAACAGATCATAAGTCCAACCCTTTGTTTCAGCGTATTGCCGCAGGCGGATAGTCTGGTTTAATGTGGTCTGGTCTCCGTTCGACATAGACACTCTGGCGTATAATGCGTATTTCATATTGAAGTTTTTATTAAACTTAATATATTAAGGTTTATATACGCAACTTATTTGAAAGTTTTATTTCTTATCTTCGATTATCATGGCCGAAAAGAGAGAGAAAAAGACTTCTGAGATTTCACCCCTAGATCAAAAAACACTAGAGGCCATTGGGGAAAAGGTGAAGGAACTCCGAAAGAAAAAAGAATCAAACCATGAGGTTTTTGCCTTCAAGAATGACATCAACAGGGTCTCTCTTTACAGGATAGAAAAAGGCAAGGGTAATTTCACAATGAACACCTTACTTAAGGTTTTGAGGGGACTAGATACAACTCCAGAAGAGTTTTTTAAAGGTATTAAGTAGACAATCCAAAAGGGCTAAATTCTTTGATTTTAACCTATTTTGATCTATATTTGCCTTTAGTGAGCGCCAGTTCACTGCAACTCATTACAACAAACACATTACTTCCTACTTTATTAAAGCAAACTGCGACTAGCTGTCTGGTATAGTCCATTCAGTGGCATCTGTCAAATTACTTTGACACCCTTCTGTCGCGTCATTACTCTGTTTCACAGAGCCTTCCTAGGCTCTTAATACCACTCCTATGAGTAATCAAAATCGTCTGTCCGACGGAAAGGACATTATCAATTCAAGTGAGGCTGCCGAATACACTGGCCTTGCAAAATCAACAATCTATAAGCTGATCGGAAGGAAGGAAATTCCTTACTACAAACCCAGCGGAAAACTTCTGTACTTCAAAAGATCAGAGTTGGATGAGTACCTGACTAGAAGAAGGTTTAATCCTCATGATGGATCGAGGACTGAGTGTTCACCTTCAAAAACGGGAAAGTCATGAAAGAATCTCCAAACAACAACGCTCATGGCTGTCCTCAAAGAATTGTTAACCTCCGATTCAAGTATGAATACATAGACTCTCATTATAATGGGTGCTTATACTACAAACGAGAGCGTCTTTCTGATAAGTTTTTAGGGTACTCGGTATTTGAAACAGTTCAGGTTGAATCTGGGGACGGAAGTCAAAAAACCAAGACCATAAAGAGTTGGTCTTGTGGAAAACTGGGTGAAGCCATCACGAAATATATGTTACTACTATGGGAGGGGCAATAACATTTCCAAATGGATGCCCTACCAATGTAAGACGTGGTGGCTTCCTATACGAACTAGAACTATGGCACGACAAAGCATGTATGTTTTCCAAAACCGATGAGAAATCAGGAAGGTTAATGGGCTATGAAGTATTCAAGGCAAAACTTCAGAAAGAAAGGGTAATTAACGGAAGGGCTCTGCCAGAGCGCTTCCACTTTCCTCACAATGAAGCGTTCGGCGAATGGGCGTGGAGCTATCAAAATCTATTAAAGGCAATCAAAAAATTCAAATCACTATGGGACGAGCAATAAACGACAAAGACCCAGCTATTCTGTTCTACCCAAAAGATTTCATTTCTGAAACTCAATTTCTTTCCTTTGAAGATCGTGGTAAACTCGTGACTTTTTGGTCTGTATATCATCAACATGGAAAGTTATCAAAGAAAAAAATGGAAGCATTAATGGAAGGAAATGTACCTGTTGATCTAGAAGAATTCTTCAAAGTAGATGAGGATGGTCTATTCTACAGTCCAGAAGTTGATGAAGCCGTCAGGAAACGAAAGAAATTCAAAGAAGGTAGAAGTCAAGATGGAATAAAGGGAAATAGAGTTAAAACAGTCATGAAGGAACTTAGCTTGACAGCTGAAGAAGCAAGAGCACACCTAGAAGAACATGAAGGGCTGAAATTTGGAAAGGACAAGTATATGAGTACGCCTAGCGTACGCAATAATGGAAATGCAATTGGAAATGGAAATATTAATACCTCTCCTATTACTTCAACTAGTAGACTTGAAGAAATTGTCTTCAAGCAGGAGACAGATCAGCCTTTAACTGATTCAGAAAAGAGCATACTTGAGCAAAACAATATGAATTACGAAGGTCAATTTGATCAAACACCTTTCTGAAATAGACATCAAAACAGACTAATCCATAATTACATTTTTCAGACTCAATTTCAAAAAAATCCAAATTCCAAATCGGAGGGCACCCCTTCTGATAGACCCGTTTTCCTTCTCGCAATCAAGTCTTTGTATATAAGTATAGCTACTTGCACGCAGACACACAGAGTTTTTAAAATATTTACTTCAATTGAAGTATTTGACAACCTATTAGCTGAATTATAAAGCCGTGTAATCGTCGTTGAAGTGCTTGCAATGAGCAATTGGGATTTTGATTGAGGACAATAGCAGGCAGGAAATACACGCCAAATGATGGTGCATCAGGACACACAGATCCCCTCATTTACCAAAACCAATAAGATATGAGACACTTTTAGGTTCTTAGAGTAACATGAAGTCTTCTTGTACTGATAGTGGCTTAAAAACCCAATAGTATGGAAGTTAGAAGCTTAGATAATACCAAAGAGATATGAGAGCCGCACAAAATCCCGCCTTAAGCAAATAGGTGCTCAAAAATGACCAATACGACTTTCTATCCAGTTGACCTTTGGCTAGTTGATGTGTTTTTACAACTGGATCTTTTAGGATATAGGAAATAAAGAACAGACCAACGACGAGAGATAATCCAGCATATAGCTTATCTCCTAACCCAGCAATGATCAAAATAACTAGAATTAGAATGATAATTAAGTAATTCTTCGATTTAGCAGATCCCTTAAATAGTACATGTGCTACTCCCCATAAGGCAACAAAAACCAGCGCAATTACTATAAGGGTTACGTAAATAACACCTAGCCAATTCCATATTTCTGTCAGTAGATCAAGCATATAAAATCACAGAAAATAGTCCAAAGGCCTTAACTAATGAGGACTATAGTCCTCAAATATAACAAGTACAGGTTTATAGTTTGCCTGAGTGCTTGATGAACTGAAAATCACAATTGGTAAAGTCCTTTTCGACCTTAGAAATGAGAAAGGATTAAGTCAGGAAAAACTGGCTAATCTCACCGATTTGGATAGATCCTACATATCAAGAATTGAAAGAGGTCTTCAGAATCCATCTGTTGGCAATTTGTTCAGTATTAGCAAAGCACTTGAAGTCTCTCCTTCTGAGTTTGTTCAGTTGATAGAAAACTCACTCAGTAAATAACTCAGACCCTCCTGCACAGGTTGCGATTCGCGTTGATCTTTTCGTTATCTTTAATAAAACTCAAAACGATTAAAGGTATGATACAAACAGGGTCAAAAGTGGTTAACAAAACAGATGTGAAGGTCAATGATTCATTGATGATGGAAGTCGTCGAAATTGAAAACGGTAAAGCATTATGCAGTCTTCATAGTGGTGCAGAAGAGTGGTATAAGGTCGAAGATCTTAGAGAAGTCTATCCTCCAAGAATTTAGTTTATTAAAGCTGGAGGAATGATACAACCGAAAAGTTTTTACGAAGGATTTCAGATTAATCATTATGACATCAAGCAAATCAACAATAAGTACTTGCTTGACATGTCTGATGATGAAATTGAGAAGGTCACAAGTAAATTGATTAAAAGCAGCAAAGAAGAATTCTTGAGAAGTGTGAAGATGGATGTAAGGTTCACTTACCTGCTTGCAATTGAAACATTATTCGAAATCATATTTGCTCTAATCCCTGATGATCCCAAACTGAATGATCATCAAATACTTAGGTTCTTGACCAAGAGGGCAAATCATTACGAAGACATTAGATGCTATGCTAATTCAGAACCAAGCAAACTTGACACACTAGATGGAAAGGCTGTACTCAATAATGGTGAAGAATCATCATTGTGGCACTATATGCTCTATCTAGGGCTTGGAGGTGATGAATATAGAACTTCAATTGATGAAAGTTTGAAAGCAATCCAAAAGGCACTTAAGCTATTCGCAAAAGATTTGTCTGATCGTGATGAATTAAATGGTTACAAACATGGACTAAGGGGAATTCGGCATATGGTATCATTTCAAACTTCACCAAAAGGGAGTCCTGAAAAGCAGTACTTGAATTTTCATACTAATGATGCCCTATCGTTTTATTCATTTGATAGCAAATCTGAGGAGCACGTTATCAAGACTATGGAGTTTGATTCTGATAGAGATATCAATATGACTCATCTTGCTTCCAATATTTTGTACTGCATAATAGAACCTAGAAAGTACATCTACGGAAACAAGATCGGTGAAGAAATCAGATATATCTACTTCAAAGAAGAAGACCTAGACAAAGCAAGTAAACCAAATGTCAAATTTCAGAATATGATATTCAGATATAAAGTTGACGAAACAAAAAGTGAACAGTGATGGTCGCTTATGATAACATCCTGAACAATATCACAGCCAGTGAAATAAATCCAAGCAATGAAAACCCAACTGGTAAGAAATAATTCAAGTACGCTCTATTACGCCACTTGAATATGCGCCATTTCCCTTTATAGTCTGGATCAACTTCTTCAAAAGTGTGATATTTTAAATCCCGTTCACCAACGTGTCCTGAGTCAGAATAGACATAAGCCCATGAATCAACAATATGATATTCAAGGTTGGCTTCCAGTGTAACACTCTGTATTCTTTCAGGACTCAGATCATCATAATTTCGCCAGCCATTTTTTCTCTTGAGCCATTTGAGAAAATCTAGTTTTACAGAAGTTCTCATTTCTCCTAATCCCTGTAGGTATCTATACAGAAACAGTAGCCACGAAAAAATCAATGGCGCCAGTAGCTTCCACTCTGGAATATCATGGAATGGGAATCCTTGAAATGAATACTCCTGAAGTGGCTGATTGAACCATGCAATAGCCATAAGGACTGAGCTCACAGCGGTTAGGCCTTTCCCTTTGATTACCTCCATCTATCTCCAAACCTAACCCACCACACCACAACAAAAAAATCCCAACCACATCCGATCGGGATTCCTTTTTGCTTTTATAGAGCACCAGTTATTAACTTGTGATAGGTGACGTAATGCTAATCATCTTCTTTTTTCTTGCATCGTATTTAAAAGGCATACAACCATAGTTTGTTCCATCACCAGTGAAAATTTCACACAAGTAGCCTTCTATGATGTTGTCATCACCTATTTTTAATTCAGATGCACAAACCTCAAAGCCCTCTGACTCGGCTATGTTGGTGTTGTTATAAAGTACTCCTTTCCCGATTTTCTGAAAATAAACTCGCACCGCTAAGCTATCCGAGGGAACCTGACTATGTAAGAGTTTGATGCAAAATGAATCGTCTAATGTTATTGACAGAGGCAGGTATGTTCCACCAAAAGATCCATCCTCCTTGTGCCATTTTTGATAGAATAGTGTATCTCCCTTTTTTACCTCATAAGCATTTGGCCTTCCATTGAAATAAAAGTAATAGGTCTTACTACTTTTTCCTTCATCAAAATATTCTCCCATAGACTTAACTTCACCATTTTCGAAATACGTCTCAAAAGAGCCTTCAGGAATGTTATTAACATAATGAGTTTTCCCTTCCAGCCAACCTAGTGAGTCATACTTCAACACCACACCGTTTTGCATTCCATCTATAAATGAAGCTTCGAGCATTACATTTCCATTTCGGTAATAACTCGTAGTTGGTCCATTTTTTTTACCCTTGATCCAAGAACTCTTCTGTTTTACTTTGCCATCCTCATAGTATTGAAATGCAGTGCCATTAACCTCCCCATCAAAGATTGGGTAACTTGCCTTTACATTTCCATTCTGATAATACTCCTCCTGCTTTTTAGTTTCACACCCTGTTAGGAGAATAAGTAGAATTAAAACAAATACTTCCTTCATAATTACCTTTCTGGATACCAATTTGGATTAGGATTAATGGTGATTGTTGAATCTCCTCCATGAGACACATTGGTTAATATACTGTCTACTTTAAATGTTGACAATTGTTCAGTGTCATAAAACAATGTATCTCCCCTTATTTCAATCACTTGCCAACTCTTTCCAGTATAGCTGGAAGTGCTTCCCCATCCACTCCACCATTTATCTATCCCTGAGGCAAGTTCCTTTGCCCTATCCAAAATATTACTAACTCTAGCAGTTTGATACCCAATCACCAAATCCACATAGGTTTCTGTCCATTTAGCTCTTGTACTAGATCCACTGCCGTTCACAGAACCACTTGTTAATTGAGGCAGACCTCCCTCCTGAAAATCCCAATCTCTGTCCTGCCAAGGGTGTTTATTGAATTTGACATTATCAGTGAACCCTTTAAATATGTTTCCAAAGCTAATAGTTGTACCTGTAAAATCAGCAATGGCATCACCGTAACCTTCAACATATTTCACTGTGTAATTCTCATATACAGTGACATTATCTGCCCATTCTCCATTAGCAGCAACTTGTATTGCTCCAATTTGATCTAGGGCATCCTGACTTCCTGCTCTTGCCAGATCATACGCACCAGCCTGATGTTCCAAATATGCTGCTGATCCTTGAGAGTAAGGATTACCATTAATATGATCACCAGCTCCGTGAATGCCCCATTGCTGGAAGGTTCCCTGTTGCCTCTGTCCTAGCCATCTACCTAATCCAGAACCACCTCCGCTACCCTGGCCACTATTATCCGCATACGGTGTAGGATTCCCATTACCACCACCATCAGGCATCAACCCCAAAGCATCACTAAAGTTCACAGGATTGTTATACCCATAATGATAACTATTGATACTCGCCATACTAGAAGCCAACGGATCAACGGCTGTAAACCTACCTATACTCGCATCATACTTTCTGAACGCTGTATTGTACCACTCAGTCTCTTCTTCCAGTCTGCTTCCTTCATTATAGAGGTAGGCATTGAATAAACTTGCAGTGCGCTGGTAGCTACTCGAACTTAATCCAAACGGGTAGTAGTCATTCGCCTGTACTACGTTTGTCTTGCCATGATACACCGTGAAATCATCAAAATGCATGCTGACTGAATCCTGATTCTCATTACTTAAGTACGTCAGTAAATACCCTTCCTCTCCCGCAATAATGTCATTGATGCTGAGCGTTTCATGAACACCTATTCCTAAAGCAGCAGTGCTCACCTGCTCGAAGCCTGCCGTAATGTAGTTCATGTCAGAATCGAAGAAGATGTAATTCAAGAATGCACGTGGAGCCGTACTGCTTCCACTTTTTCCAGCAAGATTGGCTCCACCAAGGGCGTCGCTAAATTCGTTTTCTACAGCACTTCCCGCTTCTCCTCCGGCAATGGCACTGTTATACGTACTAAATAAAGCACTGAAAGCCGTTCCTAAAAATGCATTGCCGCTTGGTGCTGCTTCATAATTTGCATTGACGGACAAGTCAATGGTGTCCCCTTTATTCATACTGATGAAGATCATAGCCCCTGTCTCATCGGATTGCAAGCGTTCAACTTCGTTTCCGTTCTCAGTGGTATTCGCATTGGCATTTGTGTGACGGTGGAGGTCCTCAAACCCATTATCTTCTCCTGTTTCAAATGTCTCTGTGATCGTATAGTTTTTCGGCATGGTGCTAAACGTCAACCGGGTATTGCCCTGATGATCTTTTAAGTCGTATTGATAATCCAGTCCATCGCTGCTGGCTACAAGACGGCCTTCTTCAGTTTGAACACTTACAAGCGTATCATTTTCAAATACTTGCCCACCAAGAAAATCTCTTGTTTTATTCGGAGCACTTGAAGAGGCTTCATAAAACTCCTGCCACAATAATGTGCCTCCTGCTGTATAACCATATTTCACTTTTCGGCCGTCGGAAAATTGTACTTCTTCTGCCAGGTTTAAATGGTTGTAAGCGATGGATGTCATTTCCTTGTTAAGGTCTTTCGTCATGTTGCCATTGACATCATAGGTGTATTCGTTGGTTGTTTCAGCTCGGTCATTGAAACCAAGCTCCTTGTTTACAATGTCATCGACATCCGTCAACTGATTGGCAGTGTAGGTAAAACTCAAATCATCAACTTGCTCTACAGTGCCGTCATTCAAGCCGTTCCGCTCCAAACCTGTAATGTTGCCATTCAGGTCATACCCCACATTGGTGACCCCATACGTATTCTGCGTATAAGATCCATCGATTCCATAACTGGCCGTCTCTAACTGGTTTAACTCATCGTAGGTATAGCGATAGCTTTTCACAGCATTATCGGTATAGCCTTGCCATTTTACCTCACCAATCAGCCCGGTATATTGTTCATGACCTGTTGAAGCATCTTGATAAAGTAACTCCATTCCAAATAGGTCTTGCACGGGATCATCCCCTAGAGTAAGGCTCGCATCGTTGATCGCATTTAGCCATCCACGAATGTTGTAGGCATAATCAATCTCCTGAGCTACTTCTCCGGATGGAATTTGCCCTTCTTCTACCGGATCAATCCACATGGTTACATCTCCGTCTGAGCCCTTCGCGTGAAATCCAGGGAGTAAGACAATTTGATCCGAGGCGACAATCAACCGATTGGCTCCAAGTGTATCCAATGAATAGCTTTCGCCATACGTAACTCCGCTTTGCCCCTCATAGTAATCGATGGGCGAAGCTTTGCGTTGTTCTTTTTTAATGACCTGACCCAATTCATTGTATTCATAAGCAGCCAGAGTAACCGGTGCAGCGTCATTTACTTTATGGTTCAATGTTAGCAATCTACCTGCATGATCATAGGTCATGGATTTGATTACCTTCATATCGCCTGCAACAGGATTTTCGTAGAAAGTCACTGTTTTCAACAACCTTCCGGCAAAATCATATGCGAGCGTCACGATATCAGTTCCGTTTTTGTGGTTTTGTGAGTGCACTTGTATCGTACGACCGTATTCGTCAAAGAATGAAACGGTCTCCAACCAGGTAGTAGTATCCAATACGTTCGTCCGTGTCCTGGTCCGTTTTCCATGGACATTGTAATCAGGTATAGGCGCATTAGTCCCCAAATCTGGGTCAAAGCTTGTATCATAGGTGGTGGTAAGGCTTCCGGACAAATATCGATCGTAATACGTCTCCGATAAATCTGTTGCTCCGCTTGGATAGCATGTTGACAAATCATAGGTACTATCAGCCTGAACTGTCGCATGACCATTGGCTGCAGCCGCAGTTTCTAATGTGCTTGTGCTAGAAGATGTAGCATAGGTTCCGGTTCGAACCACTCTATTCAGTCTATCGTATTTCACAAAAGACCACTCAGGCGTTGCCTTTGCTCGCTGGTTCGCATCCTGCGTCAACACCACTCGATCAAATTGATCATATACATACTGTACCTCCCCCGCATCGGGTGTCTCTTTTGTTTTCACACGTCCACGATGATCGTAGGTGTAATGGTAGAGTCTCGTATCTGCATACGCTTGGTTAACTGTTGTTCCTCCGGTTATATCAGCCGCTTCTTTTGGTGGAATCAAATAGGCTAGTTGATTCTTATCGTTGTACACGTAATAGGTGTATTTATCCGAAGGAGAATAATCCATTCGTTTGAGAATCGTTTTTCCCACTTTATCCGTATAGACCATAACCAAATGGTTTTCGGCATCTCTTGTTTCAGAAATCATCAAATCCCCATTTGCGTACGTTCCGTTGGTCGCCGGAAGGCCTCCGGTAACAGTCCATTTGTAAATGTTGCCATCTGCACTGCTGTTCACCCTAAAATCAACTTTTGTTGTTTTGCCACTGGTCAAACTCCAATTGGATCCAACTGCTCCTTGTTCAAGTACCCTTCCCATCGGCGAGGGTTCGTACCTCGTCTCCGCAAATGGTTGGGTATCATGTGCAACATTGGCCGCATTTTGGTAAAATTGATATTGTTCATTGGTACCACCGATTGCGTTCTCACGGTACAACCCCGTAGTATCGGTACTAGCATAAGACAAGTAGCTTTTCTGAACCCTACCTCGATGGTCGTAGTTGACCGCGCTTACCATATCTTTTTGGTTCGGGCTAACCCTCCAGCCCACCGATTGAATGGTTCGGCCAAGTCCGTCCATATAAGTACTTCTTTTGGCTTTATCAGCTACGATTAAGTCATCTACTGCTGATGTACTGGTCAGTCCTTCTGTCAATACTACCGTAGAACTCACACCAGTGATAAAAGGGTCGTGAACGACTGTAACCGGAATGGTAATTGCCGGACCCCAGCATCCGGCATTGATCTTGGATCTCAAATAAAGAGTAGTAGATTCATAGGCTGGATAATCTGTATCTGCATTCGTTTGATCTTCCCCAGCGGCACTTGACTGCCAATACCATGTTTCGCCTGCAGGCGCACTCCCTTTCGTGACAATCGTCTGGTCTGGCAAGCTCACTTGTGATGGGGTGGCAGGAGCTAATGGAGGCTGGTTTACTGTGACTGCTGCAATCGATGTAGCTGTACTCCAACATCCTTCATTGCTTACAGCTCGTGCATATAAAGTTTGTGTACTTGTCAAAGTCTTACTTGGTGCAGTGTCTGTCTCATCTGTTCCACCATTTACCGTCTGCCAGTAATAGGTGACTCCATTTGGAATGGTAGGCAGGGATACTACTTTATCACCACAGTTATTGGAAGAGACACTTAGCATTGGAGCATCGGGAATTGCCTTTACCACAACATTAACTGTGCGTGTAGGTCCCCAGCAGCCATTTGTTCCTTTCCCTTGAATGTACAATGTCTCAGATGTACTTAATACCTTGTTGGCTGCATTATCTGCCACACTACTCTGACCAGGACTTGTTTGCCAATAATAATTAACACCACTTCCTGTTGGTAAATACACAGTTCTATCACCACACATGTTCGACGAAATAGTTGGAGATGGGGGAAGGCCTGGTACTGCATTTACCGTCACACTTACAGTTCTGGTACTACTCCAGCAGCCAGCACTGGTTCTTGCACGGAGGTAGAGCGTTCCAGAACTGGTCAATGTCTTAGAAGAAGCGGCGTCACCAGTGGATGTTCCACCCGAGCTTGTTTGCCAATACACTGTAGCGCCCGATACGCCTGTTTTTGGAACTACCGAACTTCCACAATTCATCGTAATAGAAGGAGCGGGCGGAGTTGCAGGATTGTGATTTACGGTAACTGATTTGGAGGAAGAACCTGAACTCCAAAGTCCTGATTTTTTTGCTCGCAGATATACTGTCTGTGAGCTTGTTACAGTTTTCGAAGGAGAATAGTCACTAGTGGATGTTCCACTTGGAGAAGTCTGCCAATACCAGGTCGATCCATCTGATGGAGTTCCCCGATTTGCTGTTTTGTTTCCACAGGTATTCGGAGATACCGTTGGAGTAGAGGGAGTCGATGGTGGAGGAACATTGTTGACTGTTACATACTTTGTCTTCGTAATATTGGAACTACCAACATTTGCAATCACTCGTACCCATCGGTTGGTTCCTACGGAAGTCCACTTGACATACACGTAGCCTGTTGCTTGTGAGGTGATCGTTCCACCACTTACCGAATAAGTAGAAGAGTGATGAGTTCCGTTGCTAGCTGTCACATTATAACGATAGGTACTATTCACTGTCACACTGCTTGAACCTGAAATGGAAGCATTCAGGCTTCCTCCATCTCCTCCAGGATCTGGAACCTGCGCCCAAATAGGGGTAGCGATCAATACAAACAGAAGGATAAGAAATGGTGAAATATGCTTGGACATTTTCGTAGTATTCTTAAGGGTTGGTAGCGAAATTTGGTTCGTTGTCTTGTATGATGTATTCATCGTCTTTTTCATTTCTGGTGATACATCAATTAGTAGGAGTAACTGCTCCAAATACTGGATAAGTGACCGTATTTTGTTCTCCGAGCGTTCCGGTGTCTGAGACCCTAACCTCTATTGAAAAAATCTCAGGATCGTAAGCTGGGGTGGTGAAAGTCCTTGCCGATCTAGTGTCAACTAACCATACCTCCTCCCATGGTGTTAATCCTGGTCTTGTTCGCCATTCATATTTAAAATCGCCTTGTCCATTGGTGACCGTTATAGCCACACTACCATTATTGTTGCGAGAGAATGTTGCAGTAATTGGCGCATAGGTGATCGTCAGGTTATGAGGAGCTGACGTATGTGAAGGACTAAAAGAAGGATGACTTACCGTGACGGTAACACTTATTGGTGAACCTCCCTCCGTCGGGCTAGAAAATGAGCGTGAAACATTTGACCCGGTATTCCCAAAGCTCCAGGTGTAGGTAGCGTCCAATGGATTGTTCTCGGTTGCGGCAGCAAAAGTGCCATTTGCATCCTCGACCAATGTTGGTGGTCCATTGGTAATACTAGTATGTAAGTTGCCACCAATCGTAATGCTTTTGTTAATAACCCGTGCCGGGTAGTCAGCGTGATTAATCGTCAACTGCACATTGTAAATACCCATTCTATTGTAGGTATGCGAGACCGATGTCCCTACCATAGCGCCAGGTGCCGGGGTATCCTCTAGCACCCATGTATAGGTGGTGCCAGCGGGGTTGGCCGAAGTATTTGTTACAGACAGATTGAATGGAGTGTCGGGTGATCCTGTGCCATTGCTTATTGTTCCTTGCAACAATCCATCTACATCCACTTGAACACGTTCTACTTGTGTGACATAACCATTCTTCGACAGGCTGACTTCTATATCAAAGTATCCCAATTTGGTGTAGGTATGGCTAACCGAATCCCCAACTTGGGCGGCAGTTCCATCGCCAAAATCCCAGGTACAGGTAATTCCAGGAGGAAGGTCCTCGCCCAGGGTAATGGACCAGTCGGATGAAGCGTTGAGATCTACCGTTGTTGGTGCTGTAATATCACCATATAGTTTACCTCTCAAACTATAATCTCTTGTACTAACAATCTGCCTTCTAAAGTCTTTGACCACGGAAACCCGATTAAACTCATCGTACTCAGTGAAGGAAGCTTTTCCCGAAGCTCCTGCTGCAGAGGTCACACCAATGGCTGGATCGTATGTATAGCTGGTCATCATCGCGTCGATTGGGTGCAATCGAACTTCATCGACTTTGGCGGTGCTATTCATACTGATGGTTGCTGCATTAACACCGAAAAGTTGCCACGACAGCTGGCTCCAATCTGCAGTAACTGTCTTACTCATCCCTCCTACGGTAACAGATCCTGATCCTTTGGCCCAAACTGAAACAATATAATTACCGCTGGTTAAACCTGTTCGGGAGATCGTCCCTGTTCCTGAAGAAAATGACCTGGAACCGGTGTAGCCATCATTTCCAACTTCATATTGCTGATCATACAGCCAATAGCCACTATCCGATGTTTCAAAGCTTGTGTAGGCGACCTCATTCGTTGTTGCATTGGCCACACTTGCCATTGGTAGATCATCATCGTAACCATAAATAGCGCTAGAGCTTTGAGCGATACGGGTAGTCTGAGTAACATTTCCATCATCATCATGCGTATAGCTGATTTGCTCCTTCATACGAGTATCTGCGAAAGGACTTACACTATCGAAGGCATAGTCTGTAACTGGGCTGCTAATCTCCAAACTGTGAACCTTCCTAGGAAGGTATCCCTCACCTTGAGTCCCTTCGTTGAAAGCTCCCCATTCCGTGATGTTAGCGCCTGTTACATAGGTCGTGGACCCTTCTTTTCTTTTACTTATTTGCTGGATTACCGGTGCAAGAATGTAATCATCCCTCATGTCCCCTACTGTCTGACTAAAATCATTTGCAACACTTGGTGAAAAATGATTGGGGTATTTCAGTTCAGTAATGAAAGTAACTCCATCGCTATTGGTCGTTTCTTGTTTCACCATTTGCCATGGTTCAGTTGCATCATAGGAGTAATTCACGGTTTGGCTGATTGCATTACCTACAGATGCAGCATCTCCGTCATACTGTGTTGTATATAAAGATTCCAGCTGCACCCATGCAGTTTTGGTATCGTAGTAACCTAGAAACAGATCTCCGCACTTTTGATAGTAAATAACCTCATCCGCAATCACTAGGGCAGTAGTAGATAATTCATCGGTAAATACGTACGTGGGGCTTTCTGAGGATTGTAAATAAAATTGACCGGAATATCGGCGGTAGTCTTCCTTCAATTGTAGGAGTCCATTTTCATACCAATCTCCCGTGGTGGGAGCATACGGAAGGATTTGATTACCAAAGGCATTAGTATTGACCGTGATGAATGCATCTGCATTGTTGTGATAGGTATACTCCGTTTTTCCCTCATCATCACCATCTTCATTGAAGACAGTCACATTCGTATACCCAACATAGGCGCCTGATGCAGAAGAAGAAAGAGGAATGGAACTGGACGATCCTAAGACCTTGTAGTTTGTATATTCTCCATTTGCACACCAGCTCTTGATCATGTACTCGTACACAGGGCCTGACATCATTTTTCCACTGGTTATGCTGTTGCTTGTATAGCTTGAGTAATCAAATGTTTGCACCATATCAGAAGAATTGTTGATTCCGTCATTGGTGGTAATCTTGCCGATTCGAACACCACCTCCGGTAATGTAGGTTGGACTTGTTGGATCCAATTCCAGCGCCGTATAGCTGGCTGTAATTGAGGCCTCATACGGTGATCCACTGTCTATGGAAGCAATCAAATCGTATGTACCGGGACCCAGCAATTGAGAAGGGTACGTACTTGTCGTATTTCCCGAAGAGCCATGCACAGTGAAAATAGTGGCCCCTCCACCTCCGTGGTTTAACCGAACATAATGGTCCCCTGTAGAAACTGGTCCACCATTCTGATTAAGTGTATAGGTAAAGGAAACGAGTGTCTCTACATCTAGTGTAAAGGTTTCTCCACCGGTTCCGGGAAATGGTATTTCTGCGGTGGGACTTCTACTCGCCTCCCGCACAGGTGGATATTGCTCTAAGTAGTTATCCGAAACATTGGACTCGAAGGTATAGTCAGTATATCCACCAAATGGAAAGTGAACTTTTTTGAGTAAGCCTTTGAGTGCATTGTTATTAGCTGTACGGTCGGCTCCGACAAACACAAAGTTCCCATCAATATGCGTAGGTGTCAGCTGGGAGTTGCTTATCCCATTGTAGTATCCCCAGTGATCCTGCGCAAAGGACCGGATACCTGGCAAGGCTCCTAGATCATTGTATTCAAATCGATGAGGAGGAAGCGACTTATTGTCTTTGTTTACCGTTCTCAAAGAGGTCAACCACAATCGTTGCTTTACCGGATCGCATAAAAAATCAAAATGATATTCATTGACCGTGTTTCCTGACTCAGACAAAACAATCCGATCCAATTTCTTTCCGTTGATATCGCACCGCTCATCTAAGTAGAACTGAACCTTCGAATTACCCACTTCGATTCGATCCAAAAACAAACTAGAAACGCTTACATTCCGGTTGAAAGTAAGTGCTTCGTCTTCACCTTGGCCTGCCCCAGAGCAATTGGAAAACTGGGAGAATCGGTAGAGTTCAGATGGTAGCAGGGAATAACTGGTCGTGTGTGGGGTATAAAAGAAATTAACACTTTCACCAAATGGTGTTTTAATTTCCTTTAAGTACCAAGCATTGACCACCACCCCGGAAGTTTCATTGAAACCGGTTCCTCCGAACGTATAGACATACCCATTGGTATTGGTGACCGTCCATTCTTCATTAGCTGAGGTTGGCTTTTCAATCTTTATCTTTTGCCGTGGGACAGTGTATGGATTTCCCGATTGGTCAAAAAAGAACTGAGCAGAAAATCCAGGAAATGACAGGTTGTAAAGGTCAGGCTCTGCATCCTGGCTCCCATCAATAAGATCCTTCAAGTATTCTTCATAATCTGTAGCTGACTGATCACAGGTGCTATTGATGTTCGTTGGCACACCAGCAGGCACTCCACTGTGGGTCGCTCCACTAAAGTATCCTGCGCTATGAAAATCATCTGCCCCCCTCACCGTTCGCGTAATCGCTCCGCCCACATTCAGGTTCCAGCCCAATCCAACCCATGAGCCAACGTCCTCAACACGCACGCCTGTAGCGTTATAGCTTAGGCTTATCGGTATAGAAATTTTCTTACCCTGCAATGCAGTGATTGGAACATTTATGTTGGGTTTCCCAGTATAAGGTCCAGTTGTAGCAGCACTCAGATTAGCTATAGAGGCCGAGTTTGGTGACAGTTGTGCCATCGACGGGATATACAGGAACAGCATGAGAATGGAAAGCATCATTGTGTTCCTTAGCATCGATTGTTGGATTATAAGGTGTGTATTCATCATTTTCTTCATTTCTTTTTATCAGGTTCCATCATCTGATAGAGGTCTTCGACTTTGGTCATTAATTTCTGGTTATCAGTTTTTAGCTGAGTCACTAGTTTCTCAATGGTTGTCTGCTGGTTTTTAATTGTTGTTTCTTGTTTGATTGCATAAAGTGTTAACTCTTCAATCTTCTTGAGTAGCAGCATATTCATGGTCCCCAGCTCAACGCCGTTTTCTTCCATTTCCTTTGCAGAGGGAATTTCAGGAAGGTGGTGTTCGGATTTTATGTAGGCTTCAACTGATTCGAGTGTGGGAAGATCGTAGTCAAATTCAAATACATAATCGGGCCAATTTCCCGATAGTTGTACCGAAACTTCCTCCATTACTGCTTTGCCATCTACTGCCAACTGGTAACCATCCGGAACATTCTGAGTGCCAATACCAACTTTTACAGGTATCTCTATTGGGTGAATTGTTCCATTATTTACAACCCAACCTGATGCCTGGTTTAATCCTCCGGCACCATCATCGTCCTGATTGGTAACTGTAATTATTTGGGCAGGAACTGCATCATACTCATCTGCAGACAATGCGATATCTATCGATAATCCAATGTCATACAATTGATCGCCATCCTCAATTACGTCATCAATGGGTTGGACAACCACTGTCTGCGCATTGTTCCAATTGGCAGAATTGAATGTAAGGAAGTATTGATCCAGGTTTCCTTCATCAGAATTTTCTGTGAGGTTAAGTCGCACCTCTCCGGTCGGTTGCGAGTCAAGTACCATAGTAAAAGAAGCGGTGGTACCAGATTCACTGGTTGCGAGAGAGCTCTCGTTAACAGTAAAACCTGCGACATCATCATCTTGATTAGTTACCGATACAATTTGATCTGGCAATGGGTCATACTCGTTTGCAGAAGTTCCGTCCGTAACCGCAACCGTAATGTCGTAGGATTGATCGCCGTCAGCCACTGCATCATCAGCATGTTGCACCGTCACTGTTTGCGCGGTAGACCAGTTGGCACTGGTGAAGGTCAGCGTGGGTTTGTCTACGCTTCCTTCCATGGAACTTTCAGCAATGGTAAAATTAACATCACTCGTGGGTTCACTTCCTAGAACAACCGTAAAGGTATCGTCAGTACCAGTTTCTGAGGTCGTTGCTGTGGTTTTGCTTACGGTGAAGCTGGGCTGACCTGGTACCGAAAAAGAACTGGACATTTTGACGTTAGACAATTCTCCTGTATGAATTGCTGCATCAACCAAAACGTCTGTGGTTGAGGGGATAGAAGATGTATAGAAAATTACATTGTTTTTTAAAAAGGTAACTGTACTGCCTATTCTTTCAACTTTCACAACATCCCCTACCTGATAGTTAGTTAAATCACCTCTATGAACCCCGGTCTCGTACACATGCAACCTCGCATTGTGTCTTAAATAAACTACGTAAGTGATTGTGTTGTAATTAGCATCCAAATTGGACGTCGAGAGTCCAACCATCCTGGGAGTACTTGTGGTCTGGGCGGTAGTTTCTACCCAGCCATCTGTTCCCGCAGATAATGTACTTGCAGACGCTGCTCCGGCTGAGCCCCAGCCCGTACCACCAGCAGTACGAACAAGATTATCCCCAGTTACTGTTACACCGACTAAATCAATCCAGTCGACAGAGACTTGTGAAATCCCAGAGTGTCCAAAGATCGCACAAAAGATCAACAACAATCCTCGAAGGGTGGTGTTACGGACTACAGTTTTCAACGCTAGTTTCATAATGAACATATTTTTAAATTTTGTCTGGACATAGATTTCAATAACTCATAATCTATAGGAGGAGAATGATGTAACCACTTCCTTTAATTCTCAATCTGCTCTATTCTCTTATTTTGCTCCTTGATTACTTTCATCATATCAATCTGATACAGTGTTAGTTCTTCGATCTTCTTTAGCAGCAACATATTCATCGTCCCGAGCTCCACACCATCAGCTTCCATTTCTTTAGCAGAGGGAATTTCAGGAAGGTGGTGTTCGGATCTTATGTAGGCTTCAACTGATTCGAGTGTGGGAAGATTGTAGTCTTTCGCAAAGACGTAGTCTGGTGCCGAAACACTCAGGTCTACCAGGACTTCTTCTGTGTGGATTCTTCCTTTGACAGTGAGTTTTTCGTCGGGCGTAGTGGTGCCGATGCCTAGATTACCTGTTCCGTTTTGGATTCGGGCATATTCCGTATATGCACCCGCGTAGTCTCTGCCGAATGTTAGATCAGCATTGTTGGAGGCAATTGCAGCTCTGTTGCTCCCGTCATTCCCCAAGTACAATGCAGGAACGTCACTATCCGGCCTATTTACCGCAAAAAGCTCATGAGTTGCTCCTCCTCGAACTTGTAGTTTGGCATATGTTGGAGCTGATGTCCCTATTCCCACATTTCCACCGTTATCATTGATCAACACGTTGGCGTTCATTTTGCCGCCTCTGATGTACGTGTCCTCATTGGTCGAATAGCTAAAATGAGAAGTTCGATCCGTTCCCCTAAATTGAGCAGTCCCACCAACTCCTGAACCCCTAACAACATCGAGCGTAGACGTCGGTGTGGTCATTCCAATTGCCACATTGCCACCTGATAAACCCAAATACAAGTCTTTGTTTGTTCTGGGTAATCGAATTCTAGGGCTGCCATCACCTTCTCCTGCCAGTCCAGAAGCTTGTATTTGAAGTGGTGACTCTGCCGTGTTATCTGTGTAGAAATAGAAATCAGTTCTGTTCCCACTGGTGAGCATCAGCCCCGTCTCTTTTGTATCATTCAGCTTTTGCATTCGAATCCAGGAACTAGTGGTGGCACTCGTGATGTGTAGGGTGTTTTGTGGACTTGTCGTTCCAATCCCCACATTGCCCGACGTTGGAAAGGTGTTGGTTTGAGCAAAAGATCCAAAAGACAAAAAGCAAAGAAAACAGTAGAGAAATTGAGGAATCAGTAGTTTACGCATTTTCAGATCAGGTTAAGTGATAATTACAAAAGCTTACTTTAATTCAGAGCAATTGCGTCAACAATTGTTGTTTTGTATAGGCGCAATAACCCTTATTGACAAGACCTCACGTGTCTTCTCTGTTCGCTTTAATTCCACTAAGTAGGCTGTGGTTCGTGGTGGTGAACCGTAGGTTAATCTGTTCCAAACATAAGACAATTTGCCAATTGCAAAGATTGTTTTACAATTTACTTGCAGATGATATTAATCAGTCACTAGCAATAATCTGGTTGTCAAGGGTTTAGCTAATTTCGAAGGAAGACCCTGCAATGAATTCAGGGTTACTTTAAGTTCCGGAAGGCGTTAAAAAGGAATCCCGGCACTTAGCCGGGACTCATTCTTGGCAGAATACCGGATGCTGTCCGGCACAGGTATGACTAACACCTAGTCAATGTGTTTAATTGGCAATTACGAATTTGCAATTATCAATTTTGGACTATCAGTCCACGTTATCGTGTAGGAACTTGTTGTTCCCTAGTATCTGATTGTCTTCTGTTAAATTAAATTTCGAAATGTTGTTCTCAGATGAATGAGGTGCTTCTTTTAACTTGACGTTCTTGCGTTCGTATGCGGGAACATCTAGTCGCTCTTTGAATTCATCGGTTGCCATCTCGAACTTTTTACCTTCGAACTCAGCTTCTCTCCTGGCACGTTCGTCGGCCAGCTCCTGCTTCTTCGAAACAGAAACCTGATCAAAGACATCATCAATGACTACTTCTTCTTCATGCACTTCTTCTTCCTCTTCGCTGAACTTATTGGTAAAGTCGAACTCGAATTCCGGCTCTCTGGCTTCAAGTTTATCTTCTTCTTCTACCTCTCGTTTGATCTCCTTTTTTAGCCAGCCAAACTCATACGATACTTCATCGGTCTCTTCTTCTTCATCCACCTTGAAAACATAGTCTTCAGAAGCTTTGTCTCGACTTTCATCTTGAAGGCTGATCTCTTTGTCAGACTCCAAGTCGAACAACTTGGTGTCCTCGTTCTTATTGACATACTCACCTGCTTCACTGACCTCACCAAAACCAGTGGCAATCACTGTCACCCGGATGTGTTCTCCCAAATTAGCGTCAACACCATGACCGAAAATCACTTCTGCATTGTCACCAGCGTACTCCTGAATATAGTCCGTGATATCTGTGAGTTCATCCATCTGCAATTCTGCTTCTTCACCCGAAATGATGGAGAGTAGAATTTTCTCAGCGCCAAAAATATTTTGTTGATTTAGAAGCGGAGAATTCAAAGCTTCCTCTGCAGCTCTACGCGCTCTGTTCTCTCCCATTGTTTTAGCCGAGCCCATCACAGCAGGTCCTGCATTTCTCATGACCGTTTTGACATCCTCAAAGTCAACGTTAACATAGCCAGGAACCGTAATAATCTCCGCAATTCCTTTTGCAGCTGTGGTCAGTACATTATCCGCTTCGCCAAAAGCATCACGGATGGAGAGGTTTCCATACACTTCTCGCAGCTTGTCGTTCATGATCACAAGTACGGTATCACAATACTTCTTCAACTCCTGGATCCCCTCATCTGCTGCACGCGTCTTCTTCTTGCCTTCAAAAGCAAACGGTGCTGTCACAATTCCTACCGTCAGAATGTCTAGTTCTCTCGCAACCTGGGCGATCACCGGTGCGGCTCCTGTTCCAGTACCTCCACCCATTCCGGCGGTTATGAAAACCATCTTTGTGTCCTGCGACAAAAGATCTCGGATTTCCTCCTTACTCTCTATCGCCGCACTCCTCCCTTTGTCTGGATTTGCACCTGCTCCCAAACCACTGGTCAGGTTGATCCCGATCTGAAGTTTATTGGGTACTGCGCTACTCTCGAGCGCTTGATGGTCGGTGTTACAAACCACAAATTCAACATCCTTGATTCCAAGGCTGTGCATGTGATTGACTGCATTGCTACCTCCTCCACCAACTCCTACTACCTTGATAATAGATTTATGGTGTGAGGGTAAATCGAATTGATACATGTTTTCTGCCATAATTTTTGCTTTTGGCTATCAGCCTTTTGCCATTGGCCAAATGCCAACAGCTAGTGGTCAACAGCTAGTTTATCTTATCATCAAAATCATCAATCAACAAGCCCTTGGTCTTTTCCAAAATGTTGCTGAAGAATTTGTTTCCTTGCTTTAATTTCTTTCGTTGTCCGTTTCCAGGTTTTTCACTTTCGTATCTAGCCTCTCGAATGTCAAGCGCCTTGAATCCTGAAAGAACAAGACCTACGGAAGTAGCATACATTGGGCTCTTCGCTGCGTCCACCTTACTTCTACCCAGATGCTCATTTGGATATCCTACTCTAGTATCCAAGCCTGTCATGTATTCGAACAATTGACTCAGGTTCGTAAGCTGAGAGCCACCGCCGGTCACCACGATTCCCGCTGCAAGCTTCTTGTGATATCCTGAAGTGATAATCTCCGTATGAACCAGTTCAATGATCTCTTGCATCCTCGCTTCGATGATGTGTGCCAGGTTCTTGATTGAGATTTCTTTCGGCGGTCGATTTCTCAACCCAGGAATGGAAACTATCTCATTCGGACTAGCTTCTTCTGCAATCGCTTTACCAAATTTTGTTTTTAGCAATTCTGACTGATGTTCCATCACCATACATCCTTGCTTGATATCTGATGTAATGATGTTACCACCAAAAGGAATCACGGAAGTATGTCGAATAATGTTATCGTGAAAAACAGCCACATCGGTAGTTCCACCACCTATGTCTACCAGGCAAACACCTGCTTCTTTCTCTTCGTCGCTGAGAACTGAGAGGCTAGAAGCAAGGGGCTCAAGAATGAGATTTTCAATCTCGAGCCCTGCTTTTTTCACACACTTGTTAATGTTGTTTATCGCGTTGGTTTGAGCGGTGATAATATGGAAGTCAGCTTCCAGTTTCACACCTGTCATTCCAACTGGATCCATGATGCCGTCTTCGTAATCAACGATGTAATCCTGAGGCATCACATGAATAATCTCACTCCCCGGAGGTGTAACGATGCGATGCATATCACTTGTGAGTCTGCTTAAATCTTCAATTGTGATCTCTTCGTCAGATTCGCGCGTAATCGACCCGTGATGCACAGCACTTTTGATGTGCTGACCTGCTATTCCCACGTTGACCACTCGAATTTCAATTCCCGATTGCTCACTTGCTTCTGCCACGGCCTTCGATATTGCCCGAACGGTCTTGTCAATATTCGTGACAATACCTCTAATGACACCATCGGAAACAGCTTTTCCCATACCCATTATCTCGAGCTTGCCGAATTCATTCTTCTTGCCGACAATGACACAAATCTTTGTGGTTCCTATGTCGAGTCCTACAATGATTTTATCGTCCATAATTTCTACTATCTAAGTGGTTACTACTATTCACAAATAATTTGGTTATCATATTTCAAATTGACGAGGCTATAGGTATTCCAGCCTTTTTTCGGTAAAATTTCTTTATAAAAAATCATTAGTCTGGCAAACTTTTTCTCCAAATCTTCAGGTTTTCCAAACGCTATTTTTTGCTTGGTCACTTGCGGAAGTAATTCAACATCGCCATTTTTAAGAACAATGATTTGTGCGATCTGCGCTTGCCAAAACTCATCGCCCTTCACGTAGTTCAATAATTCAAAAACCTTCGATCCATAATCGGATTCGTTCAGGTTCTCTTTCCAGCCAAATTCAAATGTTGTTTCTAGCAATGGCACTCGTGCGGTGTGCTTTGCATTCACCGGGAGAATATTCCCATCAACATCTATGTACTTATCCTCCGCTCCATCCATCAACACTCGTGCAATCGGTCTGTTCTGCTCGACAGTCACCTTGAGGTTTCCTTTCAAATCTCGGTAAACCTGAGCGTCGCGGATAAATGGATTTTTCTCAATCCGAATCTCTAATGCTTTTGGATCCAAGTCTGACAGTTCGGACCCAACGATAAAATCAGAAGCATCGATGGTCATCAGACTCAGAACCTCCATCTGGTCAGTGAAGAAGTTACCATCATCTTGCGCTATTGTGACTTCGATACCCTCCACCTTTCTGTCGGAATTTTTGACACCCGAAAATGTGATCAAACTAAATATGATCAGTCCAGTGAACGAGTAAAGCAATATGTTCTTTTTCTCGCTACTCATCACTTAAACTTTTTGTCTCTTCTATATCATAGCTTTCACCATATCGATCTCGCAAATGCTGTGCTATTTTAGGTACTTCTTTATCAATATCTCCTGCGCCAAGCGTTAGCAATACATCAATGGTTCGATCTGCCAACTCCTCGTACAGCGTCGTTTTGTTTACCAACACCTTGTTTTCGTTTTCCATCAAATCGAAAATAGTTTTGGAAGACACGCCCTTGATCGGAGTCTCCCTGGCTGGATATATTTCCATTAAGATCACCTCATCTGCCTTGTCAAGTTCTGCTGCAAATTCCTTTTTGAAATCTCTGGTCCTTGAAAAAAGATGTGGCTGAAAAATGACGGTCACCTTTCTCTTCTTTGAGAGAATTCTAACTGATTTTAGGAATGCCGCAATTTCTTCCGGATGGTGCGCATAATCATCAATCAATGCTGATTTAGGATTTCTATAGACATATTCGAACCGGCGCTTCACTCCAGTATACGTCTTCATTCGCTTGCGAATTTGCAAGGCTTCCATACCCATTTCCAGAGCAACAGTAATTGCAGCTAGTGCATTCTCCACATTGTGATATCCAGGAACCTCCACATACACATCAGAAATCTTTTCCATGCCGTAGCGATAAGTGAAAACGAATGCTCCGTTTACGATTCTCAATGCATCCGCTACCGCATCGCCACTTCGAATGGCGTACGAAATGTATTTGTTTCCAGGATTAATTTTAAACCCTGCCTCAGAAGCCATGATCACCTTTCCACCTTCTGGTGTCTTCCTCACAAACTCTTCATAGGTGTCCAGCATATTGGTGACATCACCGTATACATCCAAATGGTCCGCATCAAGTGAGGTAATCACGATGATATTCGGATGCAGCTGCATGAATGATTTGTCGTACTCATCAGCTTCGACCACAATTGGAGCCGTTTTCGACCCAATCATCAAGTTCGACCCGGTGTTGGTCATGATTCCACCAACAAAAGCGGTACAGCCTTTCCTTGTGCCACTCAACAGATGAGCGATCATGGAAGATGTTGTGGTTTTGCCGTGTGTCCCAGCCACAGCTATCGTGTAATTATTTTCGGTAATGATGCCGAGCACTTCCGAACGCTTTTTTACCGTGAAGTTTCCTTGTCTGAAAAAGGTTAGTTCCTGATGATCATCAGGCACTGCTGGCGTGTAGACAACCAGTGTTCCCTTCTCTTCTAAAAATTCATTCTTGATCAGAGTCGGCTCATCTTCAAAATGAACATCAATTCCCTCTTCGATCAGCTGTGTGGTTAACTCTGTCTCTGTTTTGTCATACCCAGCAACCAATATTTTTGAGGCTTGGAAGTAGCGAGCAATCGCACTCATTCCGATACCACCAATACCGACGAAATACACTCTTTCTATGTCTTGCAGGTTCATGCTATCAGTTTTATTACTTCGTTTGCAATGTCCACAGCAGCGTTTTCATGCGCCATTGCCTTTATTTTGGTTGAAAGCCTTTCTTTTTCTTCTTCATTGTTCATTAATGAGATAGCCTCGTCTATCAATGACTCTCTTGCTTCCACATCCTTTACCATTTGAGCAGCTTCGTTTTCGACCAATGCTTTTGCGTTTATGGTTTGGTGATCTTCGGCTACATTAGGAGAAGGAACCAGGATCGCAGGTTTTCCTGTCAACATGAGCTCTGCTAATGAGAGTGCACCCGCTCTTGAAATCACTACATCGGCGATTGCATAGGCGAAATTCATTTGTCTGATGAAATCCTTGATCACTACGCTCTTATCTCCTTGTTCAACTCGCTCTAGCATTTCTTTGTAATAGAATCCACCTACTTGCCAGATAACCTGAATGTCATTTGATTTCAACTTCTCCAATCCACCGATCACACTCTCATTTATCGTTCGAGCTCCTAGGCTTCCACCAATTACCAGTAGTGTCTTCTTCGTACTGTCCAATTCAAAGTGCTTCCATGCTTCCTCGATTCGATTTGGATTCAATTTGATCGTCTGTCGTACCGGATTGCCAGTTACTACAATTTTTTCTTTAGGAAAGTATTTTTCCATTCCCTCGTGAGCTACACAAATCGTATTCGCAGTTTTCGAAAGCCATTTATTTGTTAAGCCTGCGTACGAATTTTGCTCCTGTATTAAGGTGGGTATCTTCTTTCTTCCCGCAACATATAAAAGCGGTCCGCTGGCATAACCACCCACTCCAACTACCGCATCAGGTTTAAACTCTTTGATCAGTCGTGTCGACCCAAGCAAACTTGAACACAGCTTGAATGGAAACATTAAGTTATCCGTAGATACCTTTCGCTGAATGCCACTGATCCATAATCCAACGATATTGAATCCAGCCTCTGGTACCTTTTTCATTTCCATTTTGCCTTTGGCACCCACAAACAAGATCTCCACGTTTTGAAGAATCTCCTTCAATGCCTGTGCAATGGAAATAGCCGGATAGATATGTCCACCCGTTCCCCCTCCGCTAATCATTATCCGCAACGGACGTTGACGATATGGTCTTTCTTCTTCGATTACGCTGCTTCTTTATATTGATTTCCAAATGATCCTCCAAATTCATCAATCTCACCCCGACTCACGCTGAGAATGATTCCAAGTGTAAGCCCTGCAAATAGCTGGGATGTACCACCCATACTAATAAATGGCAAAGTCAAGCCCGTGACCGGTCCCAGTCCAACTGCTACACCCATGTTTACAATTGCCTGTATGACGATGGCAAAACTCAGACCTGCCGAAAGCAATCCACCATACGCACCGTCATTATCTTCAGCGGCCTTCATGCCTCGGTAAAGAAGTGCGAGGTACATGAATAAAATTATGCCACCACCGAGCATGCCATACTCTTCCACAATAATTGCGTAGATAAAATCTGAGTATGGATGCGGTAAAAAATTTCGTTGATCGCTTTGACCAGGTCCTTTTCCAAAAAAGCCTCCTGATGCTATTGCAACATAGGCTTGCTTTGCCTGGAATGGAGTGTCTCCTCCAACAAAGTTCTCAATCCTATTCATGGCTGTTCCTCCCCGCTGCCCCACGAAGAAGGCGATGGATCCGAACATAGCTCCAATCACTACCAGCATCATGAGATATTTCATAGGGACACGTCCGATGAACAGGACAAGCATGCAGGTAAGGAAGAGTAAAATCGCGGATGATATATTGGTGAGTGCGATCAATCCACAAATGAGTCCAATCCAAAAAAGCATGGGTATTAATGCTTTCTGAAAGTCGTCAATGGCATGTTGTCTCTTTGAAAGCATACTCGCAAGCGTTACAATCAACGCAAGTTTGGCCAGATCAGATGGCTGAAATGCCTGATTGATTATTGGGATTGTAATCCATCTGGAGGCCTCGTTGATGTTTGTTCCGAACAGCCATGTAAAGAGCAAGAGCGGCACACTCACCCATAACAACAATCTCGATATTTTTGAATAGTACCTGAAGTCAACCTTATGGGCAAGCCAAATGGCCAAAAGGCTTAGGCTCACAAGTACTGAATGTTTGATGAGATAGTACTCCGTATTTCCGCCCATCATTTTATAGGCCAGGCTTCCTGTGGCACTGTATACAACCAAAATGCTAAATACGGACAGCACAAAAACGATAAACCAAATGATCGGATCGCCTTTGAGGTTATTGAATGCCCAATTTTTAATTGCTGTCATGATCGTTCTACTTTAATTTCTTTACTTAGACTCTTGACTGCTCTCTTGAATTTATCTCCACGGTCTTCATAGTTATCAAACAAGTCAAAACTTGAACAAGCAGGAGATAGCAATACCACGTCACCGGTATCTGCCCAATCACGTGCAACTTGCAATGCCTTTTTCACACTGTCTACCTCCTCAATTCGCTCTACTTTATCGTTGAAAAAATTAACTAGTTGATGATTATCAACTCCCATACAAATCAATCCCTTCACCTTATCCTGTGCCAATTCCGCAAGTTGTTCGTAGTCGTTGCCTTTGTCGATTCCGCCAGCAATCCAGATAATTCCTTGCTTGATTCCTTCCAGAGCATAATACACGGAATCGACGTTGGTAGCCTTTGAATCATTGATGTATCCAACACCGTCTATTTCGTCTACAAACTCCAATCGATGCGGAGCATTGTTAAATGTCTTCAAACCCTTTAGAATTTTCTCAATTGGAGCCTTCAAATGAATGGCACTGAGTACAGCAGCCATACTGTTTACCATGTTGTGTTTTCCAATAAGCGAAATCTCTGAAATTGGAATTCTATGATGCTGATCGTTGTCCTTGAACTCATAGTTGAAGATCAGGTGATCCTCCTCCAGATAAGCTCCAAGCTTTTCGTGCTTAGAAACAGACATTGCAAATACGCAGTTTTCCGCCTTTCGTTTGTTTACCTCCTCCGTAATAGGAGCCGAATCGGCACAGTAGATAAATGCCTCCTCCTGCGTTAGGTTTTCGACAATCCTAAATTTTGAAGAAACGTAGTTCTCGAATTTGTTATCGTACCTGTCCAGATGGTCTGGGGTGATATTTAGTAAAATGGCAATATCAGGCTTGAACTCAACGATACCGTCCAATTGGAAACTACTTACCTCAACCACATAATAGTCATATCCACCCTCCGCTACTAGTTTGGCCAGGCTTGTTCCAACGTTACCACCCAAAGCCACTTTAAGTCCAGATGCCTTTAGCAAATGATGCGTCAAAAGAGAAGTTGTCGTTTTTCCGTTCGTTCCGGTAATAGCTATGATTTTTGCATCACCCATGAATCGGTAAGCAAATTCTATTTCTGAAATTATCTCAAACCCTTTTTTGAGAAGCTTCACAACAATACCTGCCGTATCGGGAATACCAGGACTCTTTACTACTGTTTCAGCTTTTCTGATCTTATCCCAAGAGTGGAGATTCTCTTCAAATGGAATGTTAAGTTCTCTAAGTTGGTGCTTCCTGTCAGAAGAGATTTCACCTCCATCAGACACGAATACCTCATAGCCTTCCTTCAAAGCAAGTATTGCAGCTCCAACACCGCTTTCTCCACCTCCTAATATGACTATGAGTTTCTTCATTATTCCTCGTTTGGTACTTTTTGGTTGATCACCTGGTTCACGCAAACCGAATAGACAGACATTAGATCATATCCTTCCTTCAGGAAGTCCTCGATCAAACTGATTGGTTGTTTCTTGTTTGCTATATCTAGTTGGTCCAACATGAAAACAATTTCATCCATGTTGTCTTCGACTCTCTCAATGGCATTGCCAAGTTGAGCTTCTGTTTCAGCATTGATCAACTTTTCCAAAAAGGTGTGGAGTAGCTGAGAGCTTCGGATAATCACCGAGGTAGCCTCAGTCAGCGCACCGGAAGGTATCAACTCCGAAAGCTGGACTGCTCCCTTTTGGAATTTCACATTTTGCTGATGTAGTTCTATTACTGTCATTTAACGGATTTTAAGCGTTGCTAGAGTGAAAATGGCGAGCAGAATTCCGACTGTCCAAAAGCGAGAAACAATCTTAGCTTCATGCAAACCACGTTTTTGATAATGATGGTGAAGTGGAGACATCAGGAAAATTCGTTTCCCTTCACCTTGTCTTTTCTTAGTATATCTGAAATAGGATACCTGCAGAATTACAGATATGATTTCGATTAAGAAGATTCCGCACAAGACAGGAATCAACAATTCTTTTCTTACTACGATAGCCAACACAGCAATGATACCACCGAGTGATAGACTGCCAGTATCTCCCATAAAAACCTGGGCTGGATACGAGTTGTACCAGAGGAATCCGATACATGCCCCGACAAAAGCTGTGCAAAAAATCACGATCTCACCAGCGTTGGGAATGAACATGATGTTGAGGTAATTTGAGAAAATCGCATTACCTGATAGGTATGCGAAAATCGCGAGCGTCAAACCGATGATGGCTGAAGTGCCTGCTGTAAGTCCATCTAATCCATCCGTGATATTTGCTCCATTTGACACCGACGTTATGATAAAAATGATAACAAGGATGTAAATGATATTCACAAAATTGTCTCCTAACCATCCCCACATGAAAGGTTCCTGCAGGAACCCCGGAACTAACCAATCATATTGAAATTCATTGTTAGCAACAAAAGGAATGGTTGTTACAATGGACTCATACTGCGAGTATGCTTCTCCCGCCATGTCCTGAGCTACCACATCTTCATGAAGCACAAGTGTCAACCCAACAAATAGCCCCAGGCCTACCTGCCCAACAATCTTGAATTTCCCCCTAAGTCCCTCTTTGTTTTGCCGTTTGATTTTTAAGTAATCATCTATGAAACCTATGGCTCCCATCCATACTGCGGATACGAGTAATAAAAAAACGTAGATATTGCTGAGGTCACCGAACAACAAGGTTGGAATTACGATTGCAGAGATAATGATTATTCCACCCATTGTTGGAGTTCCTTGCTTTTCCATTTGACCATCCAGACCAAGATCTCGGATAGACTCTCCTAGTTGGAATTTTCGAAGCATGCTGATTAGCTTCTTACCAAACGTGATGGTAATTAGCAAGGAAAAAAGTGCTGCCATACCTGCTCTGAAAGAGATATACTGGAACATGCCTGCTCCAGGGAAATCAAGTTCGTTCAGATATTCAAATAGGTATTTCAGCATTGTTATTCTTAGTTGTCAGCTCTTAGTTGTTCAATAATTCATTTAAAATTTCCTTGTCATCGAAATGATGTCGTTTGCCTTTCACTTCCTGGTAGGTCTCATGTCCTTTTCCCGCCACAAGAATGATATCCTGGTTATTAGCCAAATTGCATGCGGTACGGATCGCTTCTTTTCTATCCTCAATCACCATCACGTTCCGCTCAAAAGATTTCGGTATTCCAACCTTCATCTCTTCCAAAATTTGTTTTGGATCTTCGCTTCTGGGATTATCAGAGGTGAGAATTACTTTGTTGCTAAATGAAGCAGCGATTCGCGCCATCTCAGGTCTTTTGTTCCGATCTCGATCTCCTCCACACCCGACTACAGTCACTAGAAGTTCATTATTGGTCCGTAGGGTATCGATCGTTTGAAGCACATTTTCCAATGCATCGGGAGTATGCGCATAGTCTACGATGGCCAAAATACTTGAGCTATTTTCCACTTTTTCGAATCTCCCATTTACTCCGCTCGTAACGGACAGACCGCTTAGAATATTCTCCTTTTCTTCATCTAAGAGCACTGCCACAGCATAGGCTGTCATTAGATTATAAGCATTGAATTCACCTATAAGCTTGAACCAGACATCTATCCCGCTGAAATTGAGTTCTAACCCTTGCAGAGTATTATGGATGATTCGAATTCTGAAATCAGCCATGGACTTAACGCCCATTTTAAATTTTTCCGCCTTTGTATTTTGAAGCATTACCGCTCCTCGTTTGTCATCAATGTTGACCAGCGCGAATGATTCAGAGCTTAATCCATCAAACAATATCTTCTTTGCGGCGATATACTCGTCAAAGGTGTTGTGGTAATCCAGATGATCGTGCGAAATATTTGTGAACACACCTCCTGTGAAATGGATACCTGAAACTCTTCGTTGAACCAAAGCATGTGAACTCACCTCCATAAAGCAATGCGTGCAGCCCTTCTTCACCATTTGAGCCAATAGCTCATTTAACTGAATCGCATCTGGAGTTGTGTAACTAGCATCCAGCACTTTTCGATCAATTCGATTTTCGACAGTAGAGAGCAGTCCGGCCTTGTACCCCAGGTGACCAAACAAATCATGCAAGAGTGTAGCGCAAGTCGTTTTGCCGTTGGTGCCGGTAATTCCAATAAGCTTCAGCTTCTCTGAGGGTCTTTCGTAAAAATTGGATGCGATGATTCCAAGCGCTTCTGCAGAATCGCTTGTTTGAACATAGGTCACTTCTTCCGATGGGTTTTCAGGAAGGTACTCGCACACGATTACCTTCGCACCCTTCTTGATCGCTTGATCAATGTAGTCATGTCCATTGACTGTAAGACCTTTGACAGCAACGAAAAGTGTGTCTTTTTTAACCTTTCTCGAGTCAAACGCAATTCCTGAAACTGCTGAGTCACGATCGCCGGTAAGCGACTGGAGAGAAATACCGTACAATATGTCTTTCAGTATTTTCATCAGCTCATTCGCAGCTTAATTGTAGAACCTTTTATTAATCTTCCTCCGGGAGTCTGAGATTGTGTACTCACCCTACCTCTGCCGTCAATTTCAACTTCCAAGCCAACATTTTCCAGAACATAGATTGCATCTCTCAATGTCATGCCACGAACGTCAGGCACTTTTTCATAGTCAATGGTATTTGCTTCCCAATACACTGCTTGATCGATCACATCCGTTTTTACCCATTCTGCCTCTCCCATCGAGTGGTTCGAAATACCAAATTCGTTGCAGATCATTGTCAGCTCGTCTTGCTTTCCAGCTTTGATGTAAGGAAATACACCAGTTACCTCAGTTCCTTCCTCTCGTATTTCATGCAAGTCCAGTTCGAGAGAATAAATCTTATCAGCAATCTCCTTGAAGACTGGCGCCGAAACGTCGCTACCATAGATCTGATATCCTTTCGGGTTATCTATTACAACGATGCAACTATACTTTGGTGCTTCTGCTGGAAAATACCCAGCGAAGGACGTGTAGTATTCTTTAACATACCGTCCGTTTCTTACCTTTTTAGCGGTACCAGTTTTACCCGCAATTCTGTAGTGACTTTCATTAATATTGGAGGCGGTCCCTCGTTGCACCACACCTTCCATCATTGCCTGCAGTTTCTGCAATGTTTCAGTCGAGCAGATCTTCTTGTTGATCACCTCTGTCTTAAACTTCTCCACTGTTTTGTCCGCACGCATCACACCTTTTACAATGATTGGTTTGACCATTCGGCCGTCATTCGCTACTGCATTGTACAACGCTAGCATTTGCAGCGGAGTCATTTTCAGCTCATACCCATGCGACATCCATGGCAAACTGATTCCACTCCACGTACTATCGGACGGATCTTTAATGTACGGTTTCCCCTCTCCTACCATTTGGAAATCCAGCGGTTGATCGAGCTTCATGCTTTTGAGGTATTCAATAAATTTTTCCGGGTTGTCGTTGAAGTAATGGGTAATCAACTTCGCAACACCAATATTGGAAGACTTTTCAAAAATTTCCTGAATTGACAATTTTCCAAACCCACCCGGCTTGTGATCTTTCATTGTTCGATCAAAAAACTCAAGTTCTCCGTTGCCTGTATCGACTGAATCTGTCAGTTGAATGTCTGTTTCTTCTAGCAGTGCAATCAT
>JBDVJN010000058.1:0-15101 GCA_039961455.1 Cyclobacteriaceae bacterium
CTTTCCTGCACATACACTGCTAAGTCTTCAGTAAGCAGAACTCAGTTAGGCACAACCCAGGGTGGATTCGTTGGCTACGGGTTTGTCCAGGAAATCATTGGTGAACATGCTGAGGGGGGTAAAATAACTTATAGGTATAGAACGACTGATGATCTTCCTGATATTGTACAGCGTGAATTCCCTTTTCCACCCTCATTTGAGTTTGACTGGGGAAGAGGTTTGCTGGTTGAGCAAAAAACATACAGGAATGAACTGGGTGTTTTTCAACCGGTCAGCTCAATTAAGAATGAGTATCAGAACTACGCACACAACACTGGTTCATTTCTTGGCTTATCAGTTGGGACTCGTGTACAATATCCACAGCAAAGCGCAGGCGGTCTGGTCTCTATGGCCTATGAAACAGGCAATGGTCTCCTAACGCTGTCTAAACAAACGCAGAAGACTTACGATCCGGAGAATTCAACAAGATTTCAGGAGGTAGTTACAGATTACACATATGCCAGCAGTGCTCATGTGTTTCCCACAAAGACAGAGACAGCGAATAGCAATGGAGACGTCATTGAAACCATTTCAAAGTACCCACCCGATTATGCAACACCTCACACTATTGTGGCGGATTTGGTCTCTAGAAACAGAATTGCTGAGACTATTGAAAGAATTACGAATGCGAACGGAACAGTGGCACAAGCGGTCGCCAAGAAGTTTGAATATCATTCTTCCATTTCTCGGATCTTTCAGACCGAAGACTATGCATACGAGTCAGATGGAACAGCAATCTTCACCCCTTCAACTGACGGATATAGCTTCCCTTCCTATCAACGTAAGAACATCATGACGTATGATATCAACGGTATTCTTCGGGAAGCGCAGCGTGAAGAAAATGCGAAGGTAGTATACCTGTGGGGATACAATCAGACTGTACCCATAGCCCGAATCATTAACGCAGATCTTGCCAGTGTCGAAACAGTTTTTACAATGCAGGAATTGTCAGATATCAAAGGTAATACCTACTTGAACAATGATGTCGGATTAAGGACTATTCTGAACAAGCTTAGAAATGATGTACTACTTCCAGACGCCATGGTGACAACCTACACATACGATCCACTGGTAGGTCTTACCTCGATGACAGATGAAAACGGGATCACCATTCACTATGAGTATGATCAGCATAATCGTTTGGAACGGATCAAAGATTTTGATGAGAACAAAATCAGAGAGTTTGATTATCAGTACGGAAACAATTAATAGCAATTAAAATGAACCAAATCATGCGACAAATTCTAACTATTAAAGTATTTGCGACGATCGTTTTAATGTTGTCGTCGATTGCTTTAACTGCTAAAACTCCTCCTCCTTCATGTGGAGCTCAAATTCATTGTGTAGGAGATTGTGGCCCTAACACCACATTGCAGGTGAAAATCGGAGGACAGATATATGAAGATGATGCTGTTAGTTATTGGTGGTTTGAAGGAGGGTCTACGAGCTCTATTAGCAATGCAAGCTTTCTTCAGGTTTCGGTATCAAGTGCCACCACCTATCGTGTGGAGGTAGAAGTAATGGGTCACGATCAGCTGTCAGATTGTTTTCAGGACGAAAACCTAAGTGTCACCGTTGGTCCCCTGCCGCCGCCGCCCTCTGGCATACCCGGTGAGGTCTGTGGTCTAGGAGACGTAACTGTTAAAGTGCAAAATCCTGGAAGTGGAACGTATCGGTGGTTCTTTAACAGTAATGCCACCAATCCTGTTCCGGATAATGGAGACCCATATAATATTGGCGGTCCGGGCAATTCAGAATTGACTATTGAGCAACTTGCTTCCTCGAGAGATTTCTATGTCAGGGAGGAAAACGAATTTGGAAATTCGCAAGCAACACCAGTCTACGCGGAGGTACACACTCCAACTCAGGTCAATGCCGGACCCAATATCATTGAATGTAGTAGGGCAGGCTCACCTCACGTTGTTCAACTGAATCAAGGAGTTTCACATTCTGGTGGTACCTGGTCCAGCACCAACTCAATTGCACAAGCAGCGATCAATCTTTCCAATTGGGAAATAAACATGAATTCACTGGCACTAGACACAGATTATGAACTTAGGTATTCATATGTAGATAGCAACGAATGCCCAGATGACGATACAAAAATCGTGAGAAGAAAGTCGTTGACTCCTGAGCCTGTTGTCATTGGAGATCGGACAGGCTGCGTAGGAGAGATGCTACAATTGGTCATTAATGGTGAAGATCCTAATTCCGACGGAAACCATGGTTTCTATGAATGGTACGATCAGGCTTCGGGGGGAACGCCATTCTCAATATCAACCTCCATTGACACGCTTGCAGGATCAATAGTTTGGGTGACGGCCACCGTATCTAACAACTGTACAAGTATTCGTCATCAGGTTGTCACCGTCATTGCATCGGATGAGCAAAAACCGAATACAACTGGTGGCTATTCATGTGGAGAAGGAGAAGTTACCCTAAGTGTCAATCAGCCGAATGGGACGTATCAGTGGTTCTTTGATGAAGATGCTAATAACCCGATTCCAACAGGCACCAGCACATATCGGTTTGAAGGAACCGGTAACTCGGAGATGACTGTTAACCTAACGACAACCACTCCATTCTATGTTCGAAAGTTTAGTAGTCAAGGTTGTCATTCAGGTACACAACCTGTAACTGGAATAATCTACACTCCCCCAGTCGTGAGTGCAGGTTCTCCACTAAGTATTTGCAATGATTTATCAGTATCGGAAATCAATCTTGATACTCTTGGCGTATCTCCATTAGGAACGGGAGGTATTTGGTCGAGTTCAGATCCGCTGGTAGAAGACAGAATCAATAAGGAAGAGCACAAGATCAGTTTAGGTGGTCTGTCCCTTGATGTAGCACATGTACTTAAATACACTTATACGGATACCAATGGATGCTACAAAAGTGATACCCGTACGCTCACAGTAAAAGCTAAAACCGCTGAACCGGATTATACCGGCCCCACGAGTGGATGTACCGACCAAATGTTACGATTGGTTATTCTAGGTGAAGAAGAAAATTCTGAGCCCGTCAACGGGGAATATAAGTGGTTTAATGATCTGGGAGTTTTGGTATCTGCGAATACATTTTATGATGTGCTTGCTGGAGAAACTGTTTGGGTGTCCGCAACAGGACCTAACAATTGCGAAAGTTTAAAAAGGCAAATAACCACCACCATTACATCGAATGAGGACGCCCCTGAGTTGGACGATGTAACCAGGTGCGGACCAGGTGATGTTACTTTTAGTATCTTCATGCCAAGCGGTTCGTACGAGTGGTTTTTTGATTCCCAAGGCAACAATCCACTTCCAACTACTGATAGTGAAGGTTATTCGTACGGAACCAGCAATGCAACGCTGACTGCATACTTGACGGAAGATCAGTCTTTTTGGGTCCGCAAGAAGAGCGATTTGGGTTGTCATTCCCAATTGGTAGGTGTTACCGGGTACGTAGAACCATTTAATGCCGGTGCCGACATGAAAATTTGTGAGAATTCCGGAGCGGTAAGTCTGGTCTCCTTTGGAACTGCAACCATCGCAGGTGCTGTGTGGTCCAGCAGCGATCCGACAATCAATGCCGCAATAGACAACCAGAATCAAACACTGAATACTGATGTGATTGACGTTGGTATCTACACATTGACATTATCCTCACCCTTAGAAGGATGTACAAGTGGCAAAAATGTTGAAGTAGGACGGACGCAGGAAGTGTTAACCACAGTAAATGGAGGACTCACGACTGTGGGCCTTTGTAGTGATGGAGGACTGGCGCAACTAACACCTGACGAGCCTAATCCAGATCCAGCAACCAGTCCGTACCGATGGTATGATACAGCTAGTGGTGACGAGTACAACTATTTTTCTTCGGACCTGACACTTGATGTGCTCACCGTAGAAAATACCACTGTGTGGCTAGCTGTGGAGTTCAATGGTTGTTTCAGCCCTCGTGCACCCATTCAAATTGTTCTTGGATCAGGTATCGCAATACCTATCAAACCCATGGTTCATATTACCACAAGCCCATACACCGTCACTGTGAGTCAATCCAATGTTAGCACATCCGAAGTTACGTACTACTGGCAGCGAAGCGCAAATAGCAAAAGCGATGATTTAGCAGATATGTCTATTTCAAACCCGGCATCAGGCTTTTACTTCATCCGAGGAATAAATGATGAGGGATGCTGGAGTGCTGCCAGCGAAGGTGTGGAAGTAATCAATCATTCACCCAAGACAATGACCATTGCCATTAATGAGCTCAATTACGTCAGGACCTATGATTATAGAGAACCTTCCGAATCAGAAACAGTAACCTACCCACTTGACATTGGTGACGAAACAAATCCATACAAGCTACGAACGGCGACCAACTATGTTGATGGACTAGGCAGACCAGTACAACAGGTTCAGCGAATGGGATCATTTGGTGAATTTGATGTCAATGTACCGACGGAGTATGATCCAGCTGGTAGAGTGGTTAGAAGCTATTTACCATACGTTACAACCAAAAACGACGGTTTATTCTCAGCCAATCCTGTCGTTGAACAACGGGACTATTATAGTTTCTCTGGCACTACAAACGTGCCTACTTACTTTCCATTTGCCTACAGTCACTACGAAAAATCTCCGGCGGGTTTTGTGACGGATCAAAGCGCCCCAGGTGAAGATTGGATGTTAGTGGATGAATTGACTACCAACATGGCAGTCAATTTTTCAAGAGCTCCCAATCTCCCTTCTGATAACGTGCTCCTGTGGCAGATAGGTGATAATGGAATGCCTGCAAACGGAATTGATTCTCACATGTTCTATGATGATGGGGAATTAATAAGGGTCACTACGACCGACGAGGAAAACAATCAAACCATCGAGTTCATAGATAAGTTGGGCCAGACAATTTTGAAAAGGTCAGAAACAGGAGATCCAATAGATTCATGGGCTGAGACCTATTATATATATGATGACCTGTCTCGTCTGAGGTTCGTTATTCCCCCTCAACCTACTCAACTACTGCTGGCTGATTTGTCTCAGCTAAATCAGACTTTCCTGGATCTATGGGTTTTCCAGTACGAATATGACGGTCGCAATAGAATGATTTCGAAAAAGGTGCCCGGAGCAGAGAAAGTGGTCATGGTGTATGACCGTTGGGATCGCCTCGTTCTCACGCAGGATGGTGATCAAAGGGAGGTGAACACAAACGAGAGAGAGTGGTTATTTACCAAATACGATTCCTGGAATAGACCAATTGTTACTGGCCAATTGACCACAGCGGTAGGACCAACTTCATTTCAGGAAGACCTCGAAGCAATAAGAACAGCAGTGATGAATAGCTCTGGAAGAAATGAAAGTTATGATGAGACGATGATGGGAGAAACACAGTATACTACCAACAGTTCTTTTCCGAATGATACCGAAGGTACGGAAAGAGAATACCTGACGGTTACGTATTACGACAATTATAAATTCATTCCCGGTTCTGACTTGGCTGGCACTTCGTATTCACGACCATCTGAGTTCGACGGAGATGGAGTAGATAATTATCATCTCTTACCTGATGACATTGTGGATCCAAAGGGACAAGTGACGGGGATCAAAACAAGGATTCTTGGCACGTTGGACTTCATTGAGTCTATCACTTATTATGATCATAGATATCGTGTTATTCAGGTGATCAGTGAGAATCATTTGGTTCAGGATGGTATAGACATCATTAGCAACCAGTACGATTTTGTCGGGAATGTTCGAAGGATTAAAAATGTTCATAACGGAGTTGATCAGACTGTTACACTGCTGGAGTATGAATACGATCATGCCAATCGTCTGACGGAAGGATATCACACCTTCAACACGGGTCAACCGGTACATCTGTTTTCCAATAAGTACAACGAGCTTGGAGAGCTGGAAAAAAAGCAACTGCACGGTTCAGGAACATCATTCAGGCAGTCGATTGATTACGCTTACAATATTCGGGGTTGGCTCCGGTCAATCAACGAATCAGGTCTGTCAGGAAATAACCAGATTCAGGAACCTGACGATCTGTTCAGCATGGAGCTGCTCTATAATACAACAAACCCTAACATCCCAACCGATAACTGATTATGAAGATGCTCAAAGAAATACCCTTAAGAATACTTGGTCTTATCTTGTTTGTAAGCATTGTTAATCTTGGCTATGCTCAGGATGACGATGGGAGTGGAGGAGGTCCCGTTACGGTGTCCTTTAGCGGGCCCACATCGGTAATTCGTAATGACTATGATTGGTACAATGTGTCTGTTAGCGGAGGATCGCATACTACTACTTATACGGTAAGCGGGGGAACAATCACATCACAGAACAATAACAGTGTCTATGTTCGGTGGACAAGCTCGGGAACAAGTCGTTGGATACGTGCAAGAGTGCTAGCTGGTGGTCAGACCCACAACAAATATGTGTATGTGGCAGTGAGACCACCTACTCCTCCGACACCTTCTGTGTCTGGCAATAATTGTGGAATTAAAACCGTAACACGTTCTTCTTTTTCAAGCAGTTACAATGAAACGTGGTATTGGCAGACGAGCTCAGGCGGAACCTCAACCAGCAATTCCTCTTCTAGCTATACAAAGACAAGTTCTGGAACCGTTTACCTTCGAGCAAGAAGCAACAGTGGTGGCTATTGGAGTGCAGCACGTGCAAAAAGTGTGACTGTAAAGCCGTATCCGTCGCTTGCCTCAGGCAGCAATAAGAGCCGCTGTGGGACCGGAAGTGTTACATTGACAGCATCACCGGGGAGTAACGGAAACACCATCCGGTGGTATAGTTCTTCGTCAGGCGGTTCCGTGCTACGAACTGGTACCAGTTATACAACCCCGTCCCTGAGCAGTAGTAAGACCTATTATGCTGCTAGTTATAATAGTTCCACAGGTTGTCAGGATTCTGATCGTAAAGCAATCACAGCAGTGATCAATCCACTTCCGAATGCTTACTCTGTGCAGGGAGGAGGTGGCTATTGCAGTGGAGGAAGTGGCGTAGCTGTCACCTTAAGTGATACACAGACAGGCGTTCGCTATCAATTGAAACGTGGGGGCACCAATGTTGGAAGCTATAAAAATGGCACCAACGGTTCGATCAGTTTTGGCAATCAGACTACGGCTGGTACCTATACAGTAGTTGCTACCAATGCCAGTACCGGTTGTGTAAGAACGATGAGTGGCAGCAAAACGGTAACGGTCAATGCACTGCCAACTGTTTATAGCGTACAAGGAGGAGGTACCTATTGCAGTGGAGGAAGTGGTGTGGTTATCACGCTAAGCAATTCTCAAACAGGAGTCAATTATCAGATGAAAAGGAATGGTACAAATATTGGCGGTCTCGCAAGCGGGAGTACTGGCAGTTCAATCAATTTTGGCAATCAGACCACAGCAGGCACCTACACCGTTGTCGCTACAAATGCCAGTACAAGTTGTGTAAGAACGATGAGCGGGAGTCAAGAGGTAGACATAGATCCGCTAACTGTTTCAGGAACAGTTAGCAGTAGTATCAGCAGTCAATGTGGTGCCGGTTCCGTCAATTTCAGTATCGCAGGATATACAGGCACAATTAAGTACTGGCAATCCAGATATAAAAACGGTTCAGGAAGCTATACTGCGTGGACGACCTTTGAACAAACCGATAATACCACTTCCGTTGACCATTATCTTGATCAATGGACAGATGGAGTCAGAACCTATCAGGTTCGTGCGAGGGTTCAGAATGGTGTATGTACTTCTTTGTATCCCCGAAAGACGGTGACAATTAACCCTGAACCTGCAGTATACAGTGTGACAGGAGGCGGAAATTATTGTTCCGGAAGCAACGGTTCGTCCATTGGGTTAAGTGGATCTCAACTGAATGTAAACTATGAATTGAAACTTGGTGGCACAGTTATAGAAACAGTTGTGGGAACTGGTAGCCCGATCAGCTTCAGCGATCAGGGTGCAGTTGGTACGTATAGTGTGAGTGCAACCAACGTTCCGGGATGTACTATGGATATGACTGGTAGTGCTGTGATAAATGTTGACGTTTTGCCTTTGACGTTTACAATGAATGGTGGAGGGCAGTACTGCGAAGGTGGGAGTGGATTATCCATTGGACTGGACAATTCCGAAACTGGTATTGAGTATCAGTTGATGAAAGGTACTACACCAGTAGGAGGTACAGTTACAGGTACAGGTGCTTCGCTTGATTTTGGATTACAAACGTCTGAAGACACATATACTATTGAAGCAATAAACCTGACCACGGGATGTACCCTTCCGATGACAGGAAGTATTGATATCACAATTGACCAGCCGACCGTAGCTGGTACCGTCACCCAAAGCACAAGTAGTCTTTGTGGTTCGGGAACTGCTAATTTCAGCATTTCCGGACACACAGGCACCATTCTAAAGTGGCAGTACCGGTACAAAGATGGGACAGGGCCATACAGTTCCTGGATTACGTTTGAAGAAACTGACAATGTAACATCAGTGGACTACGCGATGGATCTATGGGCCGGTGGGGTCAGGACGTATCATATTCGTGCCAAAGTTCAAAGTGGAACCTGTTTGCAGAAGCATGCTTCAAAAACGGTCACTGTGAATCCGGAGCCGGTTGAGTATGCAGTTATAGGAGGTGGAAGTTATTGTGTTGGTGGGAGTGGTATAGCTATTACGTTGATTGGTAGTCAGACAGAGGTTGACTACCAGTTGAAAAAAGATGGGACAAATGTAGGAGTAGCTATCAGTGGAACGGGAAATCCGATCAGTTTCGGTAACCAGACCGAAGGAGGTACCTACACAGTTTTGGCAACTAGCACAAGTACAACCTGCGCGATGGAAATGTCAGGAAGTGCCAATGTTCTCATTGATAATCTGCCCACAGCATTCACTACCAATGGTGGAGGAAATTACTGCGAGGGAGGAACTGGTTTGACCATCGGATTGGACGGTTCTAAGACCGGGATTAGCTATCAGCTAAAGTTAGAGGGTACCAATGTTGGAAGTCCAGTTGGGGGAACAGGAAGTGGTATTGATTTCGGAGCTCAGACAACTGAAGGAACGTACACGGTGGAAGCCACCAATACCACAACCGGATGTATTGACCTGATGTCTGGAAGCGAATCGATCTCCATCGATTTGCCAACAGTGGCAGGAACCGTGAGTAGCAGTGTCTCATCCATGTGTGGGCCAGGAACCGTCTCCTTTAGTGTTTCAGGACATTTAGGCACAGTTTTGCGTTGGAGATGGCGGCATAAAGATGGAACGGGAGACTATACTACTTGGAATACTTTTGAAGAGACCAGCGATCTCACTACCGTGAGTCCTAATCTTGATGAATGGCCAGGTGGCGAAAGAACATACCAGGTCATAGCAGTTGTTAAAAATGGAGCATGTACTACGGAATGGCCAGGCAAGACCGTCGTGGTACAAGTACTTCCTGGAATACCTGTTATCACCCCGCCAACGTACGGTTATGAGGGAGCTACCATTACAAGAGGCAATCCACCCGGAGATGAAACATGGTACTGGCAGTCAAGTGACACAGGAGAGGATGAGTCCACTATGGCTACCTCAATTCTGGCTAGCGAATCAGGAACCTACTACCTACGGGCAAAAAAAGATAATGGATGTTGGGGAACGGCGGTTTCGGCGATCATCGAAGCATCAGAACCTACGTCGATTACTGCAACAACTCTTTCCAATGAATCCATTCTCGTATCATGGACTGGTACTGCCGGCAGTGACAGCTACAGAATCAGCCGAAGTACCTCTCCTGAAGGAATATTCTCGGAGATTCATGTAGCGGCAGCGGGAGAAACGGAGTATCAGGATAACTACCTGTCCACCGGAACATCCTACTATTACCGCGTACAATCCATGGCTAATGGGCAATTGTCAACAGGACTTCAGATTGAATCTGCCACGACCAACTTGGAATTCAATGGAAATCAGGATCAGTTGCATAAGCCAGTGCTCAACGGAAACATTTCGGCAATCCGATGGAAAGGATACAATGATGACGCTGAGCAGCTGTTTACGTACCACTATGATCAGTTAAATCGCCTGAAGAAAGCCCAGTATGCATCAAAGGCGGACCCTTTGTATGGAAATCAGAAAGGACTTTACTCCGTGCCTTCCATTAAATATGATTTAAATGGTAACATCACGAACCTTACCAGGCAAGGGATGAACCTGTCCGATAACAATGATATCATTGACGAACTCACGTACGACTATGGGACAGGTGTAGCGCAAAGCAACCAGCTACTAGGAGTGAGGGATCTTCGTGGTGATGCTGGTTTCAAGGATGGAAATGAGGGTGCTGATTACCTGTATGACGCCAACGGAAACATGAGGAAAGACCTGAACAAAGGCATTACTGATATCACGTACAATCATCTGAATCTTCCGGAACGGGTGGATTTTGACAACGGAACCTATATTACCTACTTGTATGATGCAGCGGGCATCAAGCTACAGAAAATAGTATATGATGCGACGGATAACTCTATGAAAACGACAGATTACGTTGGCACTCATATTTATGAAGATAAACATGATGGACAGGGCCCTCATCTTCAACTCGTACAGCATGAGGAAGGACGTCTGATTTACGATGATCATAAGAATGTATGGGACTATCAATACCATCTCAAAGACCATCTGGGGAATACCAGACTGACGTTTAGTACGACTCCTGATGAATATCCAATGGTGGCAACAATGGAAGATAATCTGGAAGCAGAAGACTATGATCCATGGATTCCGAGCCAGAGGAACGGGCTAAGTACTGTTGGAAACGTAAGTGATTACGTCATGAGGTTGAATACAGATGTCGCAGGAGATGGAAGCAGTATAGAAGGAGTGGTAGGATTGAAGGTCATGTTTGGGGTTCAAAAAGGAGATATCCTCGATGCTTCAGTGAAATCATACTACGAATATTCACACACACAAGATGGATTTTTTGCGGGAGCTGAGCTTTTCAATATGCTTCTTACCGGAAGTACTGGATCTTCGGCGGGCGGAACTGAGGGAAACAGTGTTGATGCAAGCAATCTAAATGGAGATATTCTGCAAACGATCCAGGGAGAGAAGAATGCTGGTGCGGATTCAAACGTGCCTAGAGCCTACTTAAACTACATGATTTTCACTGCAGATACTACCTACAAAAACGGTGGATTCACTCAAATAACAAACGCTTCTTCCCTCAGCTGGGAGACAGTTACAATTGGACAGCAAATATTGATTGAAGAGGAAGGTTTCATCATGTTTTACGTCTCAAATGAGACCAATGCATTGAGTGTTGTTGACTTTGATGACCTTACTATCACGCATACAAAGACGAACATTGTGCAGTCGGACGACTACTATCCGTTTGGGCTGACGTTTAATGGTTATCAGAGGACGGCTAGTACGGTGAATAGTTTTAAGTATAATGGGAAGGAATTGGATGAGAATACTGGTTGGATGGATTATGGGGCTAGACGGTATATGGCAGACATTGGTAGATGGACAGTAGCAGATGCGGTATCTGATTTAATGCCAAATTGGACGCCGTATAGATATGCATATAACAATCCACTCAGATATATTGACCCAGATGGAAATACTGAAGAAGAGAGGGTAAAAGCGATCGCACGTGCTTGGGAATTTGTTAATGCGAACCCCAATCAGAGCAAAAATCTTTATGGCTATCCAGGCTGGCGTGTAGGAACTCCAGGGTTTAGAACTGATTGTTCCAATATGGTTAGTGCATGCGCTGCCCATTCTGGATTTGGTCATTTAAATAATGAAGTTGATCCCACATTTAATGGTGTGAGAAATATAATCGGACAAAGTACAACGAGAAGCATTGACGATAATGCTATACGAGATGGAGATATATTTACAGTAGCTGAATCATCCCATACTGGTTTTGTGACTAACATAGTTAGAAACGAAGATGGCAAGATTGTTGGATTTACAATCTTGCATTCAAGAGGAGGAAGAGGACCTATTGCACAGGTTATTAACCTGTTAGACAAGGAGGATAAATATGCCCAGAAATACTTTGCAAATGGCAAAGCGAGCTTTTTTGCCTGGGATACTCCAGATGAAGATGAGCCAGGATTTTCAGGACCAAAGAGGTCAAAAGTTCGTTTTGATTTTCAGCAATTAGTTAACTTAACATTGAGCCAAAAATCGAAGGAGGAAAGGGATAAAGATTTTTGGGATCTACAATCGTTAAGATTGGATAACCTTATGAAACAATGGAATGCTCAATTTTTTGGATCAGAATAGCACTATGAGAATTAACTTAACAAAGTTCACAATTGTATTTGTTATAATAATTAGTTGCGCTACAAGGGAAAGTACGAGACAAATAGCAACTCCAAACGTAGCAATTGATCAAATCGAGTCAGATACGATTCGAATAGTAAAGACTAAAACAGTAACTCTAGAATATGATAATTATGATAATAAGAAATTTGGAGTTGAATTTTTTGAAGGTGATCTACCTATAGGACAACCATCTATTGCCCTTGACGATGATTTTGTGTACATAGTCGATGCTTTTCATAACAACGTTAAGAAGTTTGTAATAAGCGACGAATCTCTCAGTTCGAGTAAGGCTTTGTCAGAAAACAGAATTTGGTTAAATGATATCTTGGAATTTAATAGCCAAATAGTGGTCACAAGTGAATTAGATTCAATCTATCTATTTGATAAAGATCTTAATTTGCTTTCAAGAAAGTATTTGAAGAAAGGCAGGAGCAGTTTTGTGCGAAAATATGACAATGATTCACTTTTATTGTTTTTTAGAGATTCCAAAGAATATGTTACCCTGAACAGGAGCCTTCAAATAATTAACTCGAGGGAAGTCGATTACGCTGAAAGAGGAGATGAAGTGTTTTATAAAAATAAAAAAATTGAAGACATAACTGATGGGGTATACAGAACTCAGTACGGTATTTTCAAAATGACCCTGAACCCGTACTTTGATAATATTGATTTTAATGAAAGGATTTTAGTGTCTTTAGCTCAGGATTTGTCTAATGTAATTTTGTCTATACATATAATGGAGTAGAGTAAAGCCATAGTCTCTCAACTAGCCCCCTGTAGTCGTAGGATGTAAATCAGAAGTAGACACTAGTCGTTAGCACCTGTCTGCCGACAAGGCAGGTTTGCTACGCCTTTCTATTCTGTTTGCTTTCATAGCAAAGTAAGAATGAGAGATAGTTATCAAATCAAGAAAGATTTCATACTCTATCAATGGAGTTGAACTGAGAAGGTTGATCAAATGGTATTAGCCCTTTGGGACGTACGTTTCTGGGTGCTGACGCGTAGGGGGAAGTAGGCATTGCGAGTGTCAGTACTCTAAAAAATAGCGCAATGAAGAGTCAATTCCTTTTACGAATCTTACCCCTATGTATTCTTGTTTTGGTTGGGTGCAAGTCAGATGATTCCGTTCCGCCAGACGCTACCTTAGATTTTGGCGATATCTGGGTGGACCCTGCTTTTGAAGATAGTTTTGTAGATGAAACGGTTGTGGTTTGGTTTACCGATCAGTTTCTAAAGGATGCGGAAAGTTACTCCAGCCGGCAGTCTGAATTTGGTGATCGAATTGCTATGAGATCGACCGTCCTTTCGGAGCTCAAGAGACTCAGTACTGAAAGTCACAACGCTGCCCAGGATGCCATTGATGAATTGATTACCGCCGGACTTATTTCTGAGTTTAAAAGTCATTGGATCATTAATGGATTTTCGTGTAAACTAGCTGAAGGCGGTATTGAAGGACTTGTGAAGTTGCCGGGCGTCGATAAAATATTCAAGAAACTGTTTGCAGACCCGGGGGATAACTCATCGTTTGGTCCTGAGTTCATAACCGCTTTTGACGGCGCATTCTTCACTCCACCGTCTTTTGAAAAAACAACCTGGAACCTTAAAAAATTGAAGGTTATTGATGTCTGGGAAAGTGAAAATGTAACAGGGGAGGGGGTACTTAATATCATTCATGATTTCGGATTTAAACTTGACATACCCGCATTGTCTGATAATATCTATCGAAACCCTGGAGAAATTGCCGGCAATGGGATAGATGACGATGAGAATGGGCATGTAGACGATTACCATGGATTTAATTTCGATGCAAATTCGTCCCTTGTTAACAATCCAAGATTGGATGGAACCGACTTCAATCATGGGTCAGCTGTTGCTTCTATGATCTGCGGTCGAATTGCCTCGGATACTGCAGTTGGTGTGGCGCCAAATGCACAGTGGAGTCCCGTGCGTGGATTTGCAAATTTTGAGGAAATGGTCGAATGGGCCATTGAGCAAGAAGCCGATACATACACCATGAGTTTTTCTGTTCCGAATATGATGGAATTCAGGACCCACTGGCGAAAGGTCATTGAACATGGAACGTATAGCGGTATTTTCTTCATCTCAGGTGCAGGAAACTTTGGAAATCCTGCTAACGCTAATTTTGCTCCTGTCCCGGTACAAATGCGTGTTCCGGAGAGCATTCCTGCAGTATTTGGTGTTGCCGGAGTTGATAGCCTTCTTAATAGACCGGTATTTTCTAGCAAGGGGCCAGTGGTCTGGGATACGGACTATTATAGCGAAGGACAGGTGGATAAACCTGACTTTGCTACATTCAATGATGGCTTGGACTATGTGGACATCTTCGAAGGAAAACTTACAAGGGATGTTCGTGGAAATTCATTTGCTGGGCCCCAATTGGCTGGTGTTATTTCCTTAATGCTGTCCAAAGACAAGACCCTAACACCATGGGGTGCAAGGCAGCTACTGATAGATAATGCGGTCGATGTTCTTTCTGAAGGGTATGATAATCAAAGTGGTTACGGTTTGATCGATGCGCTCGCGACTGTTCAAGATGTCAACTAACTGGATATTGAAATTGTGTCATTGAACTGCTGTTGATAGTGGCCGCAGCAAGAAATATTTCCGATGATGTTCAGAACTTCAATTGAGATGCAAAAACCGTCAAGACAATAGTAGAAAGCCTCAAAGGAACATCAATTAGGAGGGTGTTCAATAAAGTGTGTCAAAAGTTAGAATGTAAAAAATATAACTTATGACA
>JBDVJN010000059.1:0-90940 GCA_039961455.1 Cyclobacteriaceae bacterium
CAAGCAGATTTTGAATGTGTCGCTTTGTCACACCCTCACCAGAAATTTCGAGTGTTTTTATTTCCTGATCTAGAGTCACTTTCCAATTCTGAATTGTTTCATCATTGTTAAGTGCAGGAGCGATTTTGTCCACACAACCCTGGCAGTGGAGGTCGGTTTTTACGGTTAAAGTCTGCATAGATAGATTAACAAAGATGCGAATAGAAAAAGTTCTTTTCTACAATACCTGATGATGTTTAGGGTACAGTATCCTTTCAAAATCATAATATTTAAAAACTAAGCGTAGCAATAATTGCGATTTCACGTACATTATGAGGAATGACATTCAATGTTGACCTGCTTACTGTGTTCGCCTTTCTCGGAACTTTCCAGGGATTGATTTTTGCAGTTGTCTTTTGGCTGAGAAACAAGAATGTTTCAAACAAAATTTTCGGGCTCTTTCTGCTTGCTACAAGTATTCGAATTGCTAAAAACATTTTTGTTCACCTCAGTGATTTGAACCCCGGACTGTTTCAATCCAGAGTAGTTTGGCAAACTTCTGTGTATGCTGGTATCTCACATCAATTTGCAATCGGACCACTCCTGTACTTCTATTTTCTTTCGAAATTGAAGGACAGGTTTGTATGGAAGCGTTTCTTCTACATTCACTTTGTGCCCTATTTTGTGCTTGTTGCTTCAAGTCCTTTCCTTACCTGGAGTTTTTGGAAATATGGAGGACTTTGGTTTTCCTATGTCTCAATTCTCGTTTATTTTCTTTTGTCTCTTTACGCATTTGTTAAAAATCACGCTCTGATTGATCGAGGCACATCTAAGTGGTTAAGTGGTTTGCTGGCAGTCATTTTCGTTTTACTTTTTGCCTATTCTCCAGCACTTTTTCAATATGTTGGGTATGTTGGTGGTGCTATACTGTATGCTATTGCCATTCTGATTTCAGGGTATTTCATGCTAGTCAACAAAGGATCTGTGTCTTTTTTCCGTACCAAGTACGAAACCTCTTCACTACGTTCGGAACGAGTAGGGGAGATAAGAGCATTGATTGAAACGGCAATGAAAGAAAAGCGACCGTATCTAAATCCTGAACTTTCTATGATTGGATTAGCTGAGCAGATTTCTGTGTCATCCCATCACCTTTCAAGAGTGATAAACCAGGAATTCAAAAGCAGTTTTACCGACTATATTAATTCTTTCCGAATAGAGGAGGCTAGGAAGCGATTGACGGATCCAGCATATGATCATTTGAAACTTTCTGCTTTGGCCTTTGAGTGTGGATTTAATTCCGTTCCAACTTTTAATACCCTTTTCAAGAAGGTATACAAAATGACGCCATCTGAATTCAGGCAACGTCAAAGAGTTTTAAAGGAAAATCAGTAAGCCAAATCCAGCGCAGAACCCTTGTTGAAGTCTGTTTCTGTGACTTCTACACCGTTGATGTTACTTGTATCCCAATCTTGAGCAATTTTCCACTGTCCCTCAACCTTTTTTAGTACCACGTGAAATCGCGAAAAACTTTGTCGAGGTTCTTTACCCGGCTCCTTGCTGACGATCTTGAGGTAGCCAACCTCATAACCGGTGTTACCAGAGTAATAACGATGCTCGAGCCAAAAGTCAATTGTTCGTTCACGATTGTCTGGCTTCTTATAAGATTCGCTAATTCTATCTGTGTATTCACTTCCGATTTTGATACCGCCCCATTTGCTAACTCGTAAGACATCCTTGGTGTGCAAGTTGTTAAAGGCAGCAGCATCTCTTTGCTCCCATGCCTTTTTGAAAGGCTTCCACAATTCCTTGTTTATCTCATTTTCGATTTCGAGATCTCTAGCTACCTGAGCGGAAGTAAAGAATCCAAAAGAAAGTAATATGATCATCAATAGCGCTTTTTTCATGTCAATCTGGTTTTTTGTTTGAACCAAGATTAAGCTACTTCTCCACTGATTCTTTTTAAAATCATGATTCTTAAAAACTAAAAGTGATCTTAGAAAATACTTAGATAAATAAGTATTGCAGCAATAATATCAATGGTTGCATGCGCTACGATAACCATCCATAGATTTCGATTGTATCTCAGGTACACAATTGCCAGAATCAAACCTATTGTTCCTGAGGAGAGAATCCCTACTATTCCCTGATAGGAGTGAGCCATTGCGAAGATCACAGTCGATCCTATTACTCCCAAAATTTTGGCAAGTTGATTGCTCCCGAAGAAATCTGTAATTCGATTCAATATGAATCCTCTGTAAATCATTTCCTCACCAAAACCCGCGTAGAGAATAGAGATACCGAAGGCAGCTAGAAGGAGGTTAAAATTGCCTCTTAATTGTTCAAAGAAACTTTTATCAAACTCCGCGTTGGTTAAAGTTTCAAACCCCGGTATGATGACCAGGAAACCAAGAACAGATAGTATAATCCCGATTAGAAAGGCGAAGCTTAGGGATTTCCCATTAAAGTTTGCTTTTGATAATCCCATCAATTTCCAGTTCCGGCGTTCGAAGGAGAGTGGTAAAAAAAAACTTACGGTTACCAGTGCTAGAAAAAGCGGATTACCAAAGGGTATCGGTCGAGGCGCCCAGCCTGAAAATCGCCAGACTAGGAAGAATAATATTTCAAGTATGAGAATTGCTTTGACAGTCGCTGATCTTTTGTTTTTTGAGTTTTCCATGAGAATTGAGTTTATGCAAACATCCCGGATGGCAGGGAGACATTCGACCGAAAATGTATTATCGGACTACTTACCGGGCTATTCTTGAATTCTTTTTAAACTCATTTGGACTTTGGTTAAGCCTCTTTTTGAAAAACTCGTTAAAGCTTGATTTTGAGTTGAAGCCAGCTTCCAGGGCAATACCGAGTATTGTATACTTGTCAAAAGCAGGATCTGATATCTTTTGCCTTACCTCATCTAACCGATACTCGTTTAGCAGTTGATTGTAATTCAAATCGTAGTGCTCATTTATTATCCTGGAAAGAACATTCGGACTGACTTTTAGATAGGTTGCCAGTTTCTTAAGATTGAGATCAGATTGCTTGTACAACTTATCTTCTTTCATTAGAGATTCGATGCGACCTACAACCTCGGCGGCCAAATCCGTGGAGACTTTTGTATTTCTGTATTTGATAATTGAACTGGAAATATTACTCAGAACTTCTCCAACAGGTTGGAAAACTTCTGGTTTTTGTAGTGCTGCATAGCCTATTCCGTAAATCAGAATTGACATAGTCGTCCATACCAGGTAGGCCCATCGTATATCAAAATTCTCTTTGAGTAAAATATTCAATACTACAAGTGACAGAACTGCCAGACAAACAATAAGAGAGGTCGAAGTCAGAAACTGCAACCATGAAAGTTTGGATGTTATAGTAGGAGCGTTGTCCTTAAACCTTCGGAGAGTTGATACTGTCAATGCTAAATAAGCAACAAAGTGTAAACCGCCCGCCAGATTTAGAAAAATGTTATTATCAATGGGGTTTGAACTAAATACTTTTGGAAGAACACCTACCTGTTCCGACAGAACATTAATAATGAATAAAGCGAATGCCAAAGTCATTGGGATAGAGTGAAAGATTATCTCTTTCTTCGACACTATTTGCAGAACATAGCTCTTCGCGTAGAGAAAAAGTGCAAAACTGCTGAACAGAAAGGGCACCCCGATGAAGTTTGGTAATCGAAATTCACCGTCAATTATTTTCAGGGAACTCTCTATGAGAATTACAGAGAACGAAAAAATGTAGAAACCGAGAAATTTGTTGTGACGGTTATCACTTGTACCCAATCTGAAGAGAATAAGCGATTGTATTACGCCATGTACTCCACAAATTAAAAGATAAGTATTTAGCAGAGTGGTTGACACGATTTCAATTGAAGCTTACCCACTCTGGAAAATTACTAAAATGGCAGCTAAACTCTTTCAAACATATTAATCCTACTTCTTGTACAAAACAACAACTAATTACTATCTTGTGCGTTTGTACAACAAATTATAAATACTATGCGTGGTGAACATTTGGGTGAACTTGAAGAGCTTGTTCTTTTGACCGTTGGATCTCTTTACAAGAAAGCGTATGCTGTTGCTATACTGGAGGAGATAACTGGAAATACAAGTCGTAACATGGACGTGACTGCTATTCATTCTGTACTTCGTCGACTAGAAAAGAAAGGTTTTGTAAGCTCAGAGATGGGTGGTGCGACTAGTGAAAGAGGCGGGAGAAGGAAACGTTTTTTTTTGCTGACTCAGACGGGTAGAAGGGTGATCGAAGATACGATGGAATTGCGGTTGTCTCTTTATAACAAGTTACCAAAGCTGGCTTTCTCCGCAGTCTGATTATGGATCAACCTCCGAAGTGGGCAAGTAAATTCCTTGAATGGTATTGTCATCCTGATCTTTTGGAGGACTTGCAGGGGGACCTTTATGAGATATTTCAAAAAATGGCAGCAGATGGAAATCCAGTTAAGGCAAAGACTCACTACGTGTGGTTGGTTTTTAGATCGTTTCGATTTTCCGCACTAAAAAAGAATAAAAAATTCAAAAAATCAGTATTCGCAATGACTAGAAATAACTTCAAAATCGCATTCCGGGTCCTTTGGAGAGATAAGTTCAACAGCTCAATCAATCTACTTGGACTTACAATCGGAATTGCTTGTTTTCTTCTGCTTGGGCTTTACGTGAAACAGGAACTTAGCTATGATCAATTTCATTCGAAGAAAGATCGAATTTATAGGACATGGTTGAAGGAGGATTATGGTGAAGGAAGAATATTCTATAACTCAACAACACCTCTCAGGTTTGAGGAGATGTTTGAGAGTAATTTTCCTGAGGTCGAGAAGGCAGTTCAGTATATTGAGCAAAACCGCTTGGTTGGTCGAGGAGAAAATAGGATCAACGAGAAAGTGGCAATGATAAGCCCTGACTTTTTTGATGTATTTGATTTTGAGGTGCTTGACGGGAACGAGCTAACACCACTTCCGGGAAGAGAAAACCTGATCATTTCCCAGGCGTTTGCGCAAAAATACTTCGGTGATAGAGATCCTATTGGCAAACCATTGGCGATCCAGATTGGAGAAGATGTTCGAGATTTTACTGTCTCAGCTGTTTTCGTAGACATTCCACGAGAATCCAGCATTCAATTTGACTTGGCAATTTCGACGGAAAACGGGCGAGATATCTATGGAGATAGGTTGTACACAGCTTGGTTCAGTGTCGTTCCAGAAACGTATGTGCTTTTCAAGGAATATGCAAATGTTGCCGCAGTCAATGAAAAAATGGAAGATGTAGTACTTGGGTTGATGGGTGACGTAGGCTATGGAGATGATCCCATGCAGAAGGGACAGTACAATATTGGTTTCCAGGAACTAACGGATATCCATCTAAATCCAGCAATTCCTCTCGGGTTCGCTCCGGTCAACAATCCTCAGTATGTGTTCATTTTGGGAGTTATTGGAATTCTCGTGCTCATTATTGCCTGTATAAACTATACCACCCTTTCTGCAGGCCAGTCTTTAAAAAGGTCAAAAGAAGTAGGAATGAGAAAGGTGTTGGGCGCAGTGAAAGGTACTTTGATTTACCAGTATTTAAGTGAAAGTCTGTTGCTTGCATTGCTTGCGATGTTGATTGGGACAGTGATCACTGTTTTGTTAATCCCAACTTTCAATCTGCTCACTGGAACGGAGATATTCTTTCAATTCGAACTGTGGCATGTATTGGTGTATCTGGCTATCGGTTTGGCCATCGGTCTCTTGGCTGGTGCGTATCCAGCCTTGGTGATCTCTGGATTCAAGACCATTAATATTCTGCGTGGAAGTAACCAATCATCGGGAAAGCTTGCAGCCAGAAAAGGATTGGTCATCTTCCAATTTTTGATTACCGTCTTCCTGATCAGTACCACCTTGATCATGAAGCAGCAGGTAGAATTCCTTCAGAACAAAGACCTTGGTTATGACTATAAGGCAGTTATATCAACTCGTTTGAGTGCTGATCCCTCCTTGCAACGAATCTCTGAACGCATAACCTCAGGGTTCGAAAACGGAGAATTGCTCAAAGCCAAGCTGAAGAAGTACCCTGAAATCACAAAAATTGCTATGGGATCACATATGTTTGGAACCAGTGGCTGGATCAATATGGCCTTCAATGATGACCGGGGAGATTTCCGACGCTTTAGAATGTTGGTGGTAGATGCTGCATATATGGATGCTTTTGGAATTAAGATGAAAGAGGGTAGGTCATTTGAGCCAGATAATGGCCTGGATCAAAGGCAGTCTGTCATAATGAACGAAACCGCCGTTAGGTATTTTGACTTGGAAAATCCTATTGGAAGCAAGCTGCCAAGCGTTGATTTTGGAGAGCACCAGATAATTGGCGTAACCGAGGATTTTCATTTTTCCTCTTTGCATTCTGAGGTAGAGCCTTTGGTAATTGTTCAAAATCCAGTACCAATATTCCAAGGTATCTCTGATGCAGATGGCGGTGATTCATTGATACCTAAATTGGTTTTCACCTATACTGGCTCCAATTTGCTTGAGGCTACGGAGATTCTTAAAAAGGAATGGGAAGCGACTTTTCCCAGCGAAAGCTGGAACTATGATTTCATTGATGAGCGAATTAAAGATCAGTATGAAAATGAAGCAAGGACAAATAAATTGATAAGCGTTGCTACGTTTCTTTCAATTGTGATTGCAAGTTTAGGCCTGCTTGGTTTGACCATGTTAGTAGTGAACAGCAAAGTCAAAGAGATCGGAATTCGAAAGGTAATGGGGGCTTCTGCATCATCAATATTTAAATTATTGGCTAGGGGATTCTCAATCCAATTGCTAATAGCAATTGTTTTATCGATCCCGGTTACCATCTGGCTGATGAATAAGTGGCTTGCAAACTTTGCTTATCGCGTTGACATTGGTGTGGGACTTTTTATTGTTAGCGCACTCTTTTCGATGATCATTGCTTTTGTTGTGATAAGCTATCATACAGTTAGAGCCACGAGAGTCAATCCTGTGGAGTCGTTGAGAGCGGATTAGGTCACTAAAATAAACAGAGCTACTCTCTCAGTTTGAGGTAATCTTGGTTTGCTGTGGCGACTTACAGAACAGAAACGGCGATCATTGAAATACCAATGAGTGCTGCACTGATGAACAGGCTTCTTACGAAAAATCGTTTTTGATTAAGGTCCATGTGAAATATCATAACGTCGTAGTTTAGTTGTAATGTGAAAGTAGACGTTGGTATTATCATTTGAAAACTATTTCGGCTACCTGACTTTTAGCTTCGGTAAAATTTTTCAAATCATCGACGAAGTATTTTCAGGATTTAAGCTTTTGAAGGCGTTCAGCGGCTAACTCTAGTGTTTCACTCTTTTTAGCGAAACAAAGTCTGACTGTTTTATCACCAGGATCAGTGGAGTAGAATGGTGACATGGGTATAGCCGCAACACCAATTTCACTAGTTAGATACTTTGCAAACGTAACATCATCTTGTTGACTGATTTCCTCGTAGTTATACAATTGGAAGTACGTTCCTTTTGATATCAAGGGTTTCATCGGAACATTCTCAAGTAGCTCTGTTAGCTGATTTCGTTTCTGCTCAAAGAAGGAGGGAAGTTGCTCATATGTCTCGGGATTCTGTAGATACTCTGCTATCGCAAATTGGATAAAAGAATTGACGCAAAAGACGTTCCATTGGTGAATGGCTTTGAATTCATTAACAAGTGCCTCTGCACCAACTACATACCCCATTTTCCAACCGGTGGCATGAAGGGTTTTTCCAAAGGAGAATACCGCGATGCTCTGCTGAAATAGATTAGGGAAGCGCATGACACTTTGATGCTCCTCTCCGTCATAAATCAGATGTTCATACACTTCATCGCTTAAAACGACGATGTCCTTTCCTGAAACGATTTGTTCAAGTTGCTGCATGTCGTTACTAGTCAATAGCGTTCCGCTAGGATTGTGCGGCGTATTGATGATGATCATTTTCGTCTTTTCATTGACCATTTCTCGTATCTCATTCCAGTCAATTGCGTAGTCTGGATAAACCATGGAGTAGGCTCGAGGAATACCTCCGGCAATCAATACTTCTGGTTTGTAGCAATCATACGCTGGTTCTAAAATGATCACCTCATCTCCAGGCCTGATGAATGCGTTGATGGCTGTAAAAAGGGCTTGGGTTGCTCCCGCCGTAATGCATAGCTGTGTTTCAGGATTGATTTTCATCCCGTAGCAGCGGTTGATTTTTTCACTCAATGTTTGTCTCAATGCTGGTAGCCCAGCCATTGGGCAGTACTGATTCTTCCCCTGGTTTAAGTGTTTTGTTATTAAATCTAGAAGGACCTGATCGGTATCAAAATCTGGAAATCCCTGTCCAAGATTTATAGCCTTATGCGTTGTTGCCAAAACGGACATTGTAGAGAAAATCGTTGGGCCAGAGAATGGGAGTTTAGACGAAATATTCATGCGGTGAAGATAGCGATGAGGTTGCATTTTTCTTCCGAATCTGTACCACAAATGCTGTAGATACCATTTTTTGGTATTCAGCTCCGAAAACTTTTATAACTTGGATTTTCAAAATGGACAAAAAAACCATGAAAAAAATTGCTCTCTTATGTTTTCTAGCCTCAGTGCTTTTTTCCACGGCTCAGGAAAAAGCCTCGATCACCGAGATCATTGATGATCTAACAGTAAAGTGGGATGAACGTGCGATTACGCTAAGAACATATCAGGATATCCACAATTTCTGTGGTGCAGAGGCACTTAGGGCAAACACCGTTTATTTATTGGATCAAATACATCATTGGGACACCACCTTGTACTTTATTGTCCGCAACAAGTACGCTGATAAAAAAGACAAGGAAGCAGAGGCAACCCTTAGAGATATTGAGACATTGGAGACTGACTATACCACGGAGAGTTTTAAGCATTTTATTCAAGATGAGTGCGCGACTTTAAAGGTGATTGAAGATCATTTTGATGAAGAAACCGTTCGAGCTTATGAAAAGGAGATCATAAAGTTTGAGAAAGAGCTAGTCAAATATGTGGTTAGCATTACTAGTCGGATCGACATTGTGGACGAGCACATTCATCACTTAAAGCTGGATTGAGTAAGCCTATTTATTCACCAGGATTGTTCTCATTAACCATTTTCAGAGCCCAATCACCCATTTCATCTAAATAACCTTTTGGATATATGCCATAGTGAGCCCAGTATATCTTCCCAAATGCATGCCCTACATTGGGCCAGACTTTGTACTCCACGTTGTGCTCATTCCTGCTAATGATTTCATCCAACGCAACGACTGACTCGTCCGTGGGAATGTTGATATCTAGTTCGGCAAAGGCATAGAAGAGCGGTGTTTTGAAACTCTGTTCAAAGTATTTCTGAGGATCGTATGCGCTGCTGTACCCTCTGCGATGCACATAGGCTTCGTTGTAGGTTCCAACACCACTCATAAATGGGAGTGTAGGACCACCGTATTTAGCCGTTGCTGCAGCCATTCGGTTATTAAGTTCATCTTTTGCATTGTTAAAGTAGTCTGGGTTTCCGTCTGACTTGATATACAAAGTTAGAACGTCCTGGTAAAGACGTATGATTTCTTCAGCATCGGAATCCTTGTGCCATTTCCGCATGATATGCCCCATTTGGTAGACGGCAAGACGATCGAAACTAACCACGGAACCAACAGTATTATAGATGAACGAAATATCGTTTCGCTCACTTGCAATCTGAGGAGCAAAGAGGACACTTTCAGAAGTAGTGGCAAGTCCAATGGTCCGTATTTTGGCTTTCGACTTAAGATAGTCTATTGCTGCATGAGTGTCAGCAACGAGTTTCTCAAAATTCTCATTCCTGAAAGTACCAGCCGAATTGCCTATACCTCGTTTGTCATATCTCAGCACTGCGAATCCCTTTTTCAGGAACCCTTTCGACTGCACAAGCAATGGTCCTGCATCTCGCGTTTCTCTTCCAGAACCCTGCAGCACAATGACAGCGTCATACGAACCATTTTGATCATCAGGATAGTACAATGTTCCTTCAAGTGTTACCCCCAGACTTTCGAAGTGCACAATCTCTTTTGGGGTTGGGATGTACATAAATCGAAGCCAGAAAGCGGTCGCAGCTAGACCCAACACGAGGAGAAAGGCTAGTACGGAAATACCAATTCGCTTCCAGATCTTCCTTTTGAATATGATTTTTTTCATTTCTTAGTAAACGATGTAAACTCCATATCTGTTATATTTATTATAACAGATATAAATGTATCATGGCAGACGAATTGATCCAAATTAAAGCGATCTGTTTCAAGCATGAATTGATGAAAGTTTTATGAAGAATATTTTAAGCAAAAATTCGCTGCTTGATTTCAAGCGAAAAACTAGAGCTTATCATTAACATATAATGTACCATAATTGTGAATTATCATTTGATAAAATATTGAATTTAGATCAAAAAACAGAATAAGATTCTATTCCGATTTTTATTTCTCCTAGAAATTCACAATCTTGCTCATGCCAATTTTTATGTTGAAATGTTATGCCTTCTTTTGAAAGGTTTACAACTCAACATGAACCCGCTAAGTGTTAGCTGCGAAGTTCCTTCTATTGTTAAGTAGAAATTGAACGGATCAGATGCTAGTACTTCTCACCATTCTAGGGTTTTTCTCTAGTTTCCTTGCAGACGATTCTTTTGGGAATCGTTCAATGCTTTCGCATCAAATACCGCCGGACCATGTCCGAGCAAGAGGTATCGTACTATCCATTTTTTCCAAGCCTACAGATACTGGAAAATGCCAGCAGATCAGATGCTGGGCTCTGGTCGAAATTGTTAAGATCGAAGGATATGGTTCTGGATTCACTGGAGCATTATCGCCAAAAGACACCATTGAAGTCAAATTCAGCCGCACGCTAGAATCAACCAAAAATATTTTTCCGAATGATACGAATCACCTCCCTGGCCTGAAAGTCAATGAGGCATTCGTGGCTGATGTAAAACAAGGAATAAGTCCATTACAAATGCAGAACACTAATACATATGAAATTAAAAACTATACCCGAATGAATTGAGGCTAGGCTCTTTTAACTATTCCTCATGCTAAACCTCAAAAAAATATACCCACTATGAAAACCATTGCAAAACTCATTATCTCAGTAGCAGCAATACTGATAATGACACTGGCGCCACAGGTATCCAAGGCCCAGCCATCAAATAATCAGGATAATATCAAAGCAAGGCCTAACGTGCGCTTCAACAATTCGAAGCTCATGAAAATGAAAAACCCAAGCCTTCAAATTACGGACAAAATTGACAACCCGTTTCTCCGAGCGGAGTATGAACGCAGACGTTTAGCAGATCCCAGAACTGGGAGAGTTCCAAATGACATGCGTGAGAAAGAAATGGAATTTATGCGCTCATCACGATCTGGATTAACCAGATCTCGCGTAGATGTTACTCCATTGATGGTTCCTGGTGATCAGACCTCACCTTGGACGAATAGAGGTCCATTCAATGTAGGAGGTAGAACTCGTGCGCTGGCTATAGACAGAACAAACGAGAATGTAATCTTAGCAGGAGGTGTTTCAGGAGGCCTGTGGCGTTCGGTAAATCAAGGTGCCACCTGGACAAAGATTACACCAGGCTCAGAACATCCAAGTATAACCGACATTGTGCAAGATCCTCGAGTCGGATTCGAAAATGTCTGGTACTATGGTACGGGAGAAAGAATTGGTAATTCCGCTTCAGATGGTGGAGCATTTTATGCTGGAAATGGAGTTTATAAATCGACGGACGGTGGCCTTACATTCAATGTGCTAGCTGCAACTCAGAATGATACGCCGGAAAGCTTTAATGTAGCGGATCCATTCGATCTAATATTTAGTGTTGACATCAATCCTTTGAATGGAGATCTGTATGTAGCCACCTTTGTTGGCATCCATCGATCTACCGATGGAGGTAGCACCTTCGAGGAGGTCTTAAATGCACCCTTTGACAACGAGTCTGATGTACACATTACAGCTACGGGCGTGCTGTATGCCACTTTAGCGAGTGATGCAGCTGATCCTGGAGTACTAAGATCTACAAATGGTGGCGTTGGGACTTGGGCGAACATAACGCCCGTTGGCTTTCCCGCTACTTTCAACAGAACGGTGGTAACAACGGCACCTAGTAATGAAAACATCCTCTATCTATTATCCGTGACTCCTGGTGGGGGAACGCTTGGAATGAGTTTCTGGAAATACACCTACGTGTCTGGCGACGGAACGGGTGCAGGCGGAACCTGGGAAGATCGATCTGCAAATATTCCTGCTCTTGGAGGCAGCGTTGGGAACTTTAACCCACAAGGTGGATACAATTTGATTGTACGAGTTCATCCGCTAAATGAAGATTTGGTTTTCATAGCGGGAACTAATCTGTATCGCTCGTTTGACGGGTTTGCAACAGCTATTGGAAACGATAACTGGATTGCGGGATATGCTGTGACGAATGATGTGAGTGTTTACACCAATCAACATCCTGATCATCATGGGTTGGAGTTCTTCACTTCGAATCCGGATATGGCTGTTTCAAGTCACGATGGAGGTCTTTCTCTTACATCTGACATTCAAGCATTTGATGCCGGCGGACCGCTGGGAAATGAATCCGTAACCTGGTCTACATTGAACAATGGCTACCTGACCACCCAGACGTATGCTCTGGCTATCGGTCCGGGAGATCAGCTGCAGGCAGGCTTTCAGGACAATAGCACATGGTTTGTGAATAATACAGGCGCTGCAAGTCCGTGGACGTTCGTGGCTGGTGCTGATGGTTCCTACAATTCCATCAACAGTGATGGGACGCTGAGGTATGTGTCGTTCCAAAATGGAACTACCTTCCGTCAAGAGTATGCAGATGCAGATAGTGATATACCGTTAACGCAGGATTTTATCACTCCAGGGGGATCTGGTGGATTTCTATTCGTCAATCCGTTCGAGTTAGACCCCAACAACGATGAAATCATGTACATGGCAGCTGGTACAACCGTCTGGAGAAATGACGACCTACCAAATGCAAACACTACGGTGGGATGGACAGCTCTTACTAATTCAACAGTAGCAGCAACTGTCTCAGCTATTGGAATATCTACCAGTCCAGCCAATGTTGCATACTTTGGATCAACCGGGGGACAAGTGATTAGAGTCAACAATGCAGACGTCGGAAATCCGACAGGTATCGATGTAACAGGTGCCAATTTCCCAGCTGGAGCCAATGTTACGAGTATTGATGTAAATCCAAATGATGCTGAAGATGTTATCGTTACTTTTTCGAACTACAGCGTACTTAGCATCTTTCATACAACCAATGGAGGGAGCAGTTGGACAGACGTAAGTGGTAATCTCGAAGAAAATCCGGATGGTACGGGCGATGGACCTTCAGTTAGATGGGTTACCCGAATCGGATTCAATGATCGCTATTTTGCTGCCACGAGTATCGGACTTTACTCTACCGAGCTGCTTAATGCAGCCTCAACTGTTTGGGTTCAGGAAGATCCTTCAGGAATTGGAAACGTAGTTATTGAGCAAATCAGGAAAAGAGATTCCGATGGATTGGTGGTTTTAGGTACCCATGGAAATGGACTTTTCTCTGCCAATTTTGAGGTCACACCCCCACCAATCATTGTAGCAAATCCTGTTGCGGATGTCGAAGTGGATGTCAATAGCGTAGATGTTGTCGTTGACGTGAGTAACGTTTTCCAATCAACCACAACGCCATCAGAGGTTTTATCACTTTCAGTTTCAAATGATAGCCCTGGACTTCTGTCGACTTCTCTTTCGGGAACCGATTTGACATTGAGTTTTTTGGCCGATCAGTTTGGGAAAGCAGTCGTGACACTTACTGCGACCGATGCTTCAAGCAATCAGGCCAATGACGTATTTCAAGTAACAGTCAATCCACCACCACTGATTATCACCGAGTTTCCTTACCTGGAAAATTTTGATGATGGTGAAAATGGGCCAGGATCGGTTCCACGAGACTGGGAAGTGCAGGCTACACCTCCATATACATGGGCTGTTCTAAGCGGACCAACTCCGACAGGGGGATTTAATGGAGCGACTGGTCCTTTGGTTGATCACACAACAGGCACTGCAAATGGGTTCTACGTCTACACGGAATCATCAGGTGGCGCAGTTGGAGATACCACAGAATTTACTTCACCTCCAGTGGTAGTTAGTTCTCTTGAGAACCCTTCTTTTGAATTTTGGTATCACTTGTTCGGTGATGATATTGTTTCGTTCGAAGTGGAGGTTATCGATGAAGTAGGAGATAGTGTTACGAACGTTTTCACACGAAATGCACCAGTTCAAACAGCACAGAACGACCCATATCAATTGCAGATTATTTCGCTTGCTGACTATGGAGATACAGTACGAGTTGTATTTAGGGGGATACGAGGTGCAGTGGCAACTGATGGATTCCTTGGAGACATGGCGATTGACGATGTTAGATTCTTCGAAGCACCGATCGAACTGGTAGTTGCAAGTCCAACAGAATTGACTGAGTCACTTGAGAAAGGACAAACATCCATGCAAACGCTCACGCTAACCAATATTAGTGATGAAGAGGTCACTTTTGATATCACAATTGAAGATGCCGAAGGAGGTATAGGTCTGGGAGCATCCGTAGTTACCCTATCACCGGGAAGAGCTTCACGGACAGAAATGAGTAAGCGGACTACTCCATTTGCCGGAGTAAACATTGATCCACTAAGCACAAGTGCCATTACGGATGACTTTGCAGGATTATTGACCACGGAGCAGTACGCTTCAGGATTCGAGAGTTTTTTGCTTGGCGATATAAACGGACAAGACGGATGGGTTGGGCAATTTGTCAACTGGGTAATCGATACTTCTAACCCATCTGAAGGAAGTCAACACATTAGAAGTTTATCCGATGGGCTTGGTCAAACGTTGGCATTTTCACCTGCGGTCCCGATTGGGTCAGAAGACTTTTCATCGGTCTCAGCTCGGATCAATATTCAGGGTGGTGGAGTAACATGGGAATTGATTCCACAATCCAATACAGCAGCGCTTGTCAATACGAGGTTACGGTTCAATCCGGATGGAAGTATTGATGCATTAGTCTCTGATGGATTAGGTGGTGTTTTCCAGCCATTGGGTGTTGCTACACCTGCTGGCTATTTCAAAGTCGATATTGAAGTTAACCGAGCAACTTTTGAATTCACCATTTCCTTTGATGATGAGGAGGTATTTAGTGGACTTGGCTTCGCAGGAGACATTGAGCAATTAGTACTTCTCTCTGCAATGGAGATTGCGGGACCGACGTTTGATTTGGATGAACTTCAAATTCTTGATGGTGAAGTTGAGCGTGGAGTGCCATTTATCTCTTTGGATCCAACTGCCGGAGTTATTGGTGCTGGAACGTCAGTAGATATTCAGGTGACCTTTGATGCTACCCAGCAAGAATTTGGCACTTATGTGTCAAACATTGTTGCAAGTATAAATGGTGGTGCTGACGAGCCGGTTGTCGTTCCGGCAACCCTATCGGTTATTGGAGATCCGTCAATTTTTGTGGACCCTACAGTGGTTCAGGCAGTTTTGGATTTTAACAAGCCAGAAACCAGAATTGTGACGATTGAGAATACTGGCGGAAACCCACTTGACTTTGATCTATCGGTTATAGGTGCAGAATTTGGGATTACAACTACTGAACTAAGTGAACAGCTGAATGGGTACGCAACCAATGAGGTGCTTCTTGATGGTCGGGTACAAGCTAAACTTCAGCAGGATAATACTCAATCGAGCGTAATCGAAGATTTGGAGGACCCTAAACCCTTATTCATCACCATTGGCGAGGAAATACTGAGCCAGGATTTTGAAGGAGGAATTTTCCCTCCTGCAGGCTGGACCGTGGTAGACAATGAAGGTACCGGAGTTCAATGGCAATTTTCTGCTGATGCAGGAGAAACTAATTATTCAGGGTCCGGTGAGGCAGCAACTGTAAGTAGTGATGCTTTTGGCGCGGCTGAATTTGATACAGAGTTGAGGACTCCAATCATCAATATTGCTGGTAAGTCAAGCATCAGTTTAACCTACAATGTCAATTATCAAAACTTTGCCAGTCTGGATTTTCTGGACCTTGACATTAGCACAGATGGAGGAACTACCTGGACGAATTTGCTGAGATGGAATGAAGATCATGGGGCTTTTAGAGCCGCCCCGGGAGAACAGGTAAATATTTCACTTGATGATGCAATCGTAGGAGCAGATGAAATGATGCTTCGATGGAGGTACTACGATCCAAACACAGGAGACTTTGACTGGTATGCACAAATAGATGATGTAGTAATCACTGAGAATACAGAGGTGTGGTTGGCTCTCGATCAAACTACAGGCACAGTGCCAGTAGGAGAAACCGCTGAGATAGAATTGCAATTTGATCCTACCGTCGTTGATCCTGGTTTCTATGTAGCGGGGATAATTGTTAGCAGCAACGCGGTGAATACACCAATCGTTGGTGTCGTCGTTTCAATGGAAGAACTGGAGCCTGCTGAAATATCTGTTGACCCTGGCTCTTTGGATCAAGAATTGGTTACAGGAAGATCAGCAAGTCAAGTTGTAACAATTTCCAATTCTGGAGAAAGTGTATTGGACTTCAATTTTGAAGGCAACTTTCCTAATGTCGGGACAATTGCTACAACTTCAGCAAGTGAGCCATTCGCTCGAAGTGGACTCAAGAAAGACCAAGATGGGCAGGTTGACCTCTTCAGCATCCAGGCTATTAAACCCGTAGGCGTTGGATCAGGGTTTGCTATCGAGCCACCTGTAGAGTTCTCGGATGTTCTTTACTCCACAAATTTTGAAAGCTTTGGAGTAGGAGATATAAATCTGCAACAGGGGTGGGCAGGTCAGTTTGTTAATTGGGTAATTGACACATCCAACCCTGGTGGAAATGATCAACATATTCGAAGCGTCTCAGATGGACTAGGGCAGACGCTGGCATTTACTCCAGACGTTGGAGTAGGAACAGCGGATATTTCATCTACATCCATGCTCGTCGATCTTGGAGATGGGGGTGTTACATGGCAAATCATTCCTCAGTCAAATGTGGAAGGGTTCCTTGTGACAAGACTTAGTTTTGATCCGGATGATAGTGTTCGTGTATTCGTTTCCGATAACGGAGGAGAATTTCAGACAATTCCGATAGCTAAGCCAGAAGGTTATTTTGAAGCAAAAATTGAGGTAAATAGAACAACCAATGATTTCTCAGTCTACTTCGACGATGCTTTAGTGTTTACCGGAAATGGCTTTGCGGGATCTATCGAGCAAGTCGTATTCCTTAGTTTGATGGAGGTCCCAGGTCCAACATTTGACGTCGACAACCTGCAAATCGTTGATGGTATCATTCCGGAACTTAGCGTATCAGTTTCACCAAGAGCAGGAAACATTGCATCGGGAGATTCTTTGAATGTGGTGGTGACTTTTGATGCAACAAATCTGGATGGCGGTGTTTACGAAGAGGATCTGGTTATTAACAACAATGATCCGTCAAACAACCCATTCTTGTTGCCGACCACTCTGACAGTCATTGATCCTCAAATTATAGCTATCTCACCGGACACGCTTACGGAGTCTCTTCCGAAAAAGAGCATGTCTACTCAAATGCTGACGGTGAGCAATGTAGGTGTTGCAGACCTAAACTTTAAGATCAATATTGACGGAAATTTGGTTGTGCCTGCCGGCGCTTCCTCCAGTAATGATGCAGTACCGTCATTCAAAGAATGGCGTGAGGATAGTAGAATCGTAGCGAAACTAGCTGGTGATGGTGAGCCAATTACCAATGATCCCAACAATACTCCAGTGGGCAGAATGGGAACTGTTGCGCTACTATTCGAGGATTTTGAAGATGCAACCTTCCCTCCGGCAGACTGGTCTGTAGTTGACAACGAAGGAACAGGAGTAGCCTGGCAGTTTGCAGCTGATTACGGTGAAGGTAACTACTCAGGTTCCGGCGAAGCTGCCACAACAAGTAGCGATGCTTTTGGTTCTGCAGAATTTGATACCGAACTGATTACGCCGGTGATTCAAGTGGACGGGCAGACGGGACTAGTTCTTGAGTACCTCGTCAACTATCAGAATTTTGCTGCATCAGATTTTCTTGATGTAGATATCACAACAGATGGCGGACTTAATTGGACGAACATGCTAAGTTGGAATGAAGATCACGGTAGTTTCTTTAGCACTCCTGGCGAGTTAGTGTCTATTGCATTGGATACGTTCTTGACGAGTGCCACTTCTTTCCAAGTTAGATGGCATTATTATGATCCAAATTCCGGTGATTTTGATTGGTACGCTCAAATTGATGACGTGGTGATCGGAGTTCCTTGGTTAAGCATTGATCAAACGGCGGGTGTTGTGCCTGGCGGAGGATCGATCGAAATTGAAGTGACATTTGACGCTTCCTCTTTGGAAACGGGTGATTACACTACCAATTTGATTGTTTGCAGTGATGACCTGAAAAATCCTGAGGTGACCGTACCGGCCTTCTTGACCGTTGTGCAACCAGCAACCATTGGAGTGATTCCAGATACGTTGTCACTAACTCTCTTTGAAGGGTTTGAGGCAGATACGTCATTCATTGTTACGAATTCTGGCGATGTTGATCTTGAGTACGATGTTACAACCGTTCCAAGTTTTACTTCAGTAACAGCGAATAGTTCAGGTACCGTAGCACCTTCGGGTGAAGAGACAGTCGGAATCAATATTTCTGCTGAAACACTGCTGCCGGGTGATTATCTGGAGAGTGTTTTGATCGAAAGTAATGATCCATATACACCAGTAGCTCAAGTCGTGGTCGATTTGACAGTACTTGATTTCGTTGTGCTGGACATGGAGCTTGAAGCTGTATGTTCTGATAATCCGGATGAAGAGCGTATGTGGAAAGTTCACAATCCGAATAGCTTCGAATGGGATGCCTTCTGGTTTATCATAGGTTCTAGTGAATTTGATGACATCACGTTGGAACCTGGCGATAATTTCTTTGCTACCAACACGCTGATGGATCGTCCAAACACGCTTAAACTAAGATGGCTAGATGGAGATGATCAGTCCCAGGAGACAATTTCTGAATCGATTGAAACTCCTTGCGAATTACTTGATCTCAACCTGACCTCTGTTTGTAGTAACAATCCAGACCTGTTTAGAAGATGGAGGGTTACCAACCCGAATGAATTCCAGGTTATGGTAACGTGGGAGGTTGTCGGTACAACACAGACAAGTAGTCTCATAGTGGAGGAAGAGGGTGAAACTTTCTTCTACACTGAAACGGTTCCTGGTTCTCCAAATACCACACGTATTACATGGATAGATGCGGATGGAGTTGAGCAACAAAACGTGAAGGCTTCTGGCGGCGAAATGTGTGACGTAGACAACTCATGTAATGGAGATGAAATCGTAGCATTTAATCAAGGTCTTAGAAATAACGGGAAGAAGGTGTTGAATAGAAGAAGTAAGACAGGCAATGCTTTGGGAGCACCAGAGGAAAATGATGAGTACAACTTTGTTTCGCTTGGCTTTGGAGGATCTATCGATATTAAACTAGGCAGTATCATAGTAGATCAACCAGGCAATGACTTCAAGGTCATTGAGACTTCATTCAATGACGTAAACAAAGCATGTGAGACATATCCTGAAACGGCAGATGTGTTCGTGTCGCTAGATGGGGTTGACTACATCTTTGTGGGTTCAACCTGCAAGGACGGCGACTTTGACATTGCTGCAAGTGGACTAATGGAAATGCAGTATATCAGAATAGTCGATACGTCGAATCCAACACTATTTGGTAGGAATGCCGATGGATTTGATGTTGATGGAGTTTTCTGTATTAACAATCATTTTTCAGGTGCAGTACCTGTTTCATTTGGTATGTCTAATACAGTACCAGATGAGGAAGATGATGAAGTTGTAGCTTTCCCGAACCCGTTCGATGAAAAGATTGCTGTGAAAATGAAAGTAGAGAACGAGGGCAAATTTGTTATCAAGATTCATGACAACCAAGGAATACTGGTAACAGAACGAACAGCCATATCGTCGTTGGGTCAAATTGATGCCGAAATAAGCGCTGTGAATCTTGCCAGCGGAACTTACATCATAACAGTTTCTTCGGAGGATGGGTCTTTCCGATCCTCAAGTTTACTAGTTAAACAATAAGTTAAATAGATTAGAATTAAGGCAGGGGCCTCTGGCCTCTGCTTTTCTATTTATTAATGGCAAAAGTGTAATTCCGAATATCGGACTCTTGTTGTTACATTAGTTCTTCTCGAACAACATCATGAATCATAAAAAAACCTTCATACATGACTGTATGAAGGTTTCTAATGTCGGGGTGAGAGGATTTTATTACTCTCTCCAATCAATTGGTTATCAATAAATTACGGACTAATTAGAAATTGTGTTCACCGAATTGCTCACTTTTAAACTACACGTTCTTATGCAAAAAAGATTTTTCATTACTATAATCAAAGAGCTTTGCTGTGGAGTCGGAGGAACTTGAACTCTAAATGCAAATAGCTGATTATCAATACCTTATATTATTTAGTTAGTGCGTGGTAACCGAATTAGTAACCTCAGGTATGTGCTGGTATATCGAGTTTACTTTCCAATACTTTTCATTTTGTGGTATATTATGAATCGTCTCGAAACTAATCTTTGCTATCATGACAAACCTATACAACCGGATTCGATTTAGACATAATGCCTTTCCATTCCGATGGGATCAGCTTAGGAGGATCGGATCTACTCGTGTGGCAAAGTTGATAGCGCTTCTTCCAATCCTTACCTACGGATTATCCATTTACTTCGAGATTAGGAACAACTTTGATTGGTTGCAGTACACCAATATTGGATCATTGGGCTATGTTTTTGTTGGAACAACTATACTGGCCGTCGGAACATTTTTCTACAGTATAATGGTGCCATATCAAGTAGTTAAGCACATCGATGACGTAGAGTTTTACTTAGCGGAGAAAGATGCCTGGTGGAATAGTGAAAGGATGGATGTTCTATATAAAATCCCCTGGGAAAGTCCTCACAGACCAGGAGATCATAATGATCAAATCGAAGTAACCCGTAAATATTATCGATACCTGTGTGATTCCAAATTTATACCTAGACTAATAGTATCTATCCTATATGTGTTGGGGCTTTTAACTACATCCATGCCAATAATAAAGAAAGTAATAGAGGTGTTTTTGTTGCTAACATTTGGAGATTCCTAGAACAAATCTGTTAACATATTCACATTGAATGTAAAATTCAACATTCCACCTATTGTCCTTTTTTTCTCGTCTTCCTTTAACCCTCTAGAAATCCATTCATTAAATATCGCAACACCAAATCTTAAATTGGTGGTTTCAGCTGGGTAATAGTAAATCCAGCTTTCTAACCTTTGCCTATGTCTTTCAAAATCACTTTTTGAGTCCTCATCTTGTAGATAGAAATAGTATATAGGCGCGTATGAAATGGGAAGGTCAGTTCCAGGGTAGAATTGAATTCCAATGGCTGGTGATATTTTTCTTGAATTTTTAGGAGGAGAAACGATTCTAGAATCAACATAGCTGAACGTTGGCGGATTTGGCTTCACTACGCCAACCTTTTCTGAATTTTCATATTCATCAGTTTGCCTAAACCTCCCATAGAAAGTCCATTGATTTCCACCCTGTCTCCCAATATAGAAATGAGTTTTTATCTCAAATGCGTTAGATTTTAATTTTGATCCAATTTTTGAAGACTTAGTGGAGTCTGGAAACCAAGTATACTTAGCCTTTCCCGTTTCTCCAACTAAGCTAACATTCCACACCGTTACCAAGCCCCCATTTTCATTCCTCACAATATCATAACCGACACCAATGAAAAACCGATGTTTGTCAGTATTTCTGTCGATTTGAGCAGTATTTTTTGTATCCTCTAACGCTGGGACTCTAACACCAATTTTCCAACTGCCCCTCTCCTCGATTCGGCTTATTGGGAAATGGTAGCTACTGTCTTTATCATTTATGAAATTGACTTGTTTGCAGCATGCGTTAGATATAGTGTCTATGGGTTGAAACCCTTCTCTTAGCAATCTGTGTAGGTCTTTTTCATAGTTTCCACAGCAATCGATTGATAGTGCTTCTTTTTCGATAACGTCAACGAGTATAGACCCAGTTTTCTTAACATTTATATTCCCACCTAATCCAAGTTCAAATAATCCGTTATCTACATTAGTATTCCCTTTGGCAAAGGGGAAAACGGGGAATGAAGCCTTACTTTGACTTGATGCTAGCGAAATAGTCAATAAAAGACTAAATGATAATAGTAATTTCATGAAATCCTCCGTCAAGTGTGTATGTTCCATTGTGATCATCTGTTGTTCCAGGTAAGTCGATTGAGACTTTGTATTGTGCATTACCCATTCCCATTGAACTCACATAAATTTTCACTCCATGGTCTGGAATATCACCGCTCCAAGATCTCTTTTTGTTTCCCGATTCCTTAATGATTGGAAAGTCATTAATCTTCGCAAGAAAAAAATTATGGGTTCCGCCGGAGGGTTCCAATGTTAATGTGAGTTTACGTGGCATGCTTGAATAAAAGTTGGTTCAAGTTTAAGTTAGAAAAAATAATAATAGCATAAAACGATATTGTGACTTCATAGTATAACAGAATAGGATATTACAATTTAATATTGAAATTATTATACCGTTTTATAAAATATTACAGAATTGGTGGGATTAGATTAAGTGTTGATTTAAATTGGATAACAACCTAAATACTTACATCATGGACCCAACACTATTCAACCTAGACTGGGAGAGGCTTTTTCAAGCTTTGGCAGTTGTCATTGTTTTAGCATTTGTACTCGAAAGAGCACTATCAGTGATATTTGAGAACAAGTACCTAGCCCCATTCTTTGAGCGAGTTCATATCAAGGAATTGATCGCGCTTGGACTTGGATTTGGGGTCGTAAAGACCTTTGGCTTCGATATGGTAAGCATTGTGTTGCTTGGAGATGAAAACACTAACCTAGGGTATGGTCTCACCGCTGCGATTATTGCTGGAGGAAGCAAAGCATCAATTAAACTATTTGTGGATATCTGGAAAATTGGCAACAAGATCAAAAACGACGAAGCACCGGAGGTTCCGGAAGAAAACCAACAATCATGAGAACTCGAACTTTACCGCTACTAGTTGCAATCCTGATGGTGAGCTCCTTGGCTTCTCAGTCTATTGAGGTTACTAGATCTGCATACCTTAAGCACAAACCAGAAAGGAATTCTGAGTATTTCCGAAAAATGGAACCCGGTGATGTTTTAACATTACTCAAAACAGAAAAAGAGAATGGATACTACTTCGCTCAATACAGGAATTTCAAGGGATACGTTTACAAATCATTTGTTAAGGCAACTGACGAACAAGGTCCATCACCTACAGTTGTAGATGGGGCACTTGAGATCTACATATTAGACACAGGGGCAGGTCTGTGCTCAGTTGCAAGAACTCCCAATGATAAATATATAGTATACGATGCTGGACATTGGACTCCTAAGGGGTTTTCATATCAAAAGATATCCAGTATAATCAAGGAAGGCAGCGACATTGAATTAATGGTTTTATCCCATACTGATGGGGATCATATCTCGGCTGCTGCGGAGGTAATTAGAAATTACAATGTGAAAAAACTACTGGATACGGGTTTTGAAAGGAGTCATGTTGGTGAAAATCAGCGAGCTGGTTATCGAAATGTTCTAAATGCAGTCCGGGATAACCCAAGAACAAAGCATATAAATCTTCACGAAAGAGATAGTATTATTACCCCTGGTAATTCCTTAACCATAGATGGAGTCAAAGCAACCTTTCTATGCGGATTTGGTGAGCCCTTGAGAGAGTGGATTCCATCTTTTGAAATGAACAATAGTCCGGATTGGAGGATTAAGAGTTTGAAAATAAATGGAGTTTCTATCGTGATGAAGCTGAGCTTTTCTGGCGTTAATATACTCTTCTGCGGAGATGCAGTAGGAAGGAGAATTGGGGGATCCAGTGATCAATTAATCGGGACTGAGAAATGGTTGATGGACAATGCAAGGCAGTACTTGAAATCAGATATTATAGTGGCACCTCATCATGGTGCGGACAATGGTAGCTCTACAGCATTTATTGGTGCAGTTGGCCCTGAAACTGTAATCTTTTCGGCAGGGAGCGAGCATGACCATCCAACCAAAGGAGCAGCAAAGCGATATCTGAAAGCAGTTGACATTAATAATATCTACAGAACTGATCGAGGAGATAATGAAGGTGGATTTGAATGGGAAAATAATTCCAGCGGTTGTGAAGACCCTAAAGGTGATGATGATATCCTGGTGAAAATTGAATCTGGAACGTATTCAGTTTCATATATGAACCCTAATGCGTCTTGCCCGGATGAATAAAGAACCGACGGTAGCTATTATCCCAATTGAAAGGTTCCTTTCAAACGATACCAGGATCACTATAGGTTTGCAAAAATAGTTTTCACTTAATGAATAGTTTGCCTAATTATCTACAGTCTCTCGCATCAATAATTGTAATTGTTGGAACTGTCTTTACTCTTATAAGGAAAACAATTGATTATTGGAGATACAGAAATAATACTAAAGGTCTTCATCCTTTTTTTTCATTAAGGGAGATAAAGAATTACACCAAATACTATGTTCCATCAAATGGTCAAACAGTTGCCCCATCGAAAGATATGGAGCTCACAGATTCCTTTATTCCAAAAGAAAATCTGATTGATCTCTTTTTGAATAGGGCTTTCAAACCCGTAGAATCAAGTAATAAATATTTTATGATTCTTGGGGGTTCAGGGATGGGAAAAACTGCACTCCTTTTGAATCTTTATCTGAAGTACAAAAAGAAGTATAATCGTACCTATGACATTAGATTGTTTCCCCTAGGATTCAAAGGAGTGGACGAAAAAATCGCAGCTATCCCAGAATTTGATCAGAAAAACTCCATTCTGCTGTTGGATGCTTTCGATGAAGATCCACTAATTGAAGATGATGACTATAATACTCGGATCAGAAAAATCCTCGAACTAACTTATAGCTTTAGAATCATTATAATTACCTGCCGTACTCAGTTTTTTCCAAAAGAAACCGAAGAACCTGACGAAACAGGGGTTGTCATATTTGGAACAGATAAAGGCACACACAAATTTCAAAAGTTCTACGTCTCTCCATTTGATGAAAAAAACATTAGGAAGTTTCTAAGGAAGAAGTTTAAATACTACTTTTTTAACCTATTTGCCTTAAAGAAGCGAGCAGTGGCTAGAGAAATAATTTCAAAATCAAAGTTCTTAATGGTTCGGCCACTACTACTAAGCTACATTGATGATATTTTGAAAAGTGTCAATTTCGGTCTATTTACTTCCAATGCCGGGCGCAATTCAATGTTTCAGTACTCCTTCCAAATTTATGAAGTCTTGATAAACAAATGGATCTTAAGGGAATCAAATTTCAAAAAGAGTACAGACGAAAGAAAAGAGTACAGGGAAAATCTTTACAAAGCTTCCCAGCTAATTGCAATGGAGATATACCAGCACAGCTTGGAGAATCAATCCCTAAAGCTTGATGCTGAAACAGTTGAGTCAATAGGAATTAAAAGTAACATTAAACTGTCCGAACTAGAACTCAAAAGTAGATCATTGCTCAATCGTGATTCAGCAGGCCTATTAAAGTTTTCTCACAAATCAATTTTAGAATATTTCCTAGCCTTAGAACTAGTCAAAAGCCCAATTTTTGCAAAGGACTTTAGGTATATTGAAATGAATCAAGCAAAGTCTTTCTATAATGAAATGTATTATCACAAGGAGATCAAGAACTCTCTGGATACATTTAAATTAAATAGTCGCTTCAAAGTAAAAATGAAGGGCGCCAGTATGAAAGCACTAAGATTCGTTCCAGCAAATCAATTGGTAAACCTACCTTTTGATTCTGACCTTGAAGGTATCGAGGCAAAGTATATGGATTTTAAAGATATCAGACCCTTCGAAGTATTCGACACAATTACATTTCTAAATCTGTCAAACAATTCAATAGAAAAAGTTAATCGCTTATGTATGATTAATCTACGTTCATTGATTTTGAAGGATAATAGAACTAGAATTATCGAGAATCTCACATTACCGAACTTACGGGAATTAGACCTCACCGGCTCATCTATTCACGACTTTTCGTTCTTAAGGACATTACCTTCTCTTCGTGAATTGTATTTGCTAAACTCAAAGGTCGATAACGATCTAGCAAGTGACCTTGTAAGACAATACAATTCCATAAAGTTTCATTTTGATAAAAGCGTAGAGCTTAAGCAAGGCGAAATATGGTATGAGTACATGAAAAAAGAGGAGTTATCTAGGAGGCATTATCATTCAAAATATCCAAGATTCCCAAATTGAAATCTAATCAACTCCCTCAAAAAATTTAACCAACTCACTCATCTCCTACTCTATAAGCTTGCTTTTGTAATGTTATTCAGCACGACCAAAGGAAACTTCGAATACCGTATCCCTTTTATTGGATATTTTCATGGACAAGCTTCGAAATTTGAGTTGATTAATAGAACTTAATGGTCTAATAATTATGCCACCTTACTTGAATTTAGCATTATGAAATTATCCTCAAGATTTGTTGACTATCTTTTCATCGGAGGGTTGATCGCAATCATACAGTTTAGCCTTGCATCCTATTTCTTTGGATCTGACACAGTTTTCAGCTACTTCTCACAGTTTTATGGCAAGATCGATGCTCTTTTCGGTCCCTCAAATACATTAACATCAACCTTCTTCGTCTTTTCATCACTTCTTATTCTCATATTACTTGGAATAATCTTTGATCTTGGCAACCCCTACCTTACTTACTCGGAAACAGATTCTATGCATATACAACTAAAGAAAAATAGTAGTTGGATGGATATTTTGATAAATAAGAATAAGGAGCCAATCAAAAGAGAATATAGACTTTTGGTCAATCACAAAATCTTAAACTTCAAATCGCGAGTATTACTAAAGCAATCGCCGAGAAACAAAAAGAAACAAAAACTTGCAGATGAACTTTCATCACTTTGGAAGTATCAAAGCAAATTGGCACAAGGCATTCCAGCGAAAAATGCGGAGAAATTTGCGATCTCTGCTTTAGAAGAGTTTCTGATTTCATTTGTGAATGTGAATACTCAAAACTCTACTATGAATCGGCTTGATGATTGGAGTCGAGTAATTAGACTCTTAAAGACCTTCACTGTCATTCTCTTACTGCTTGCGTTTGAGATAATTCCTTTAGTAGGCATGAAAGCGATAAGAGAGAAGAACATTTATGGTCAGGAAATTGAACTTCTACCACTGTTTCTTTCTACTTTGGTCAGCTTAATGGTCTTGTTCTATTTGATTTTTGGCAATATGAAATTACTTCGGAATGCTCACGAGAAGTATTACTCCTACCTTCTTTCAGCTACTTATTGGGTTTTTAAGAAGGAACAACCAAATTCATAACCTCAAACATCAACCAGCTCCTTCAATTCCACCCCCAGTCCCTTAGCGATTTGGTATAGCATGCTTGCGGAGACATTGACCTCTGCCCTTTCAATGCGACCGATTTGTTCATCATGATTATTGATCTTTGCGGCCAGCTGCAGCTGAGTCAACCCTTTCTCCTTTCGAATCTCTTTGATTCGCTCACCCAGAGCACTTAGAAATTCTTGCTCCCGCACTTTCATGCAGGAAAATTCAGTGAAGACCTACCTTTAAAAAACGACAAACTTGTGGTATATCATCTCCTGGAGATCATAAACAACATCTTACGTTATCAATAATCTTTCATTTTCCCTATTTTGTCCAAAATGACTTTGATGAATAAGATTCTGTGGACAATACATATCAAGAGCTCCTCTACGAGTTAGAGAGAAGCTTACATGAAATTGAAAATGCCACTACTTCTAAAATTGAAAAATGCTCCAAAAAACTCAGCCACTGTCAACTGCTAATCAGGCAACTCCGAGACGCCTATCTAAACAAATTATCAAATGATAAGATAGAAGATGTCAATTTCTTCAAAGTGATCAAGCCGAAGTTTAGCTCCGAACTTCAATTTCAAACCCTACTCTTCAATTATTACAAGGCAAATCCGAGGGGAAGTCTAAAACTGAAGAAGCAGTATCTAAATGATTGTCTTGAAAGAGAATCACAATTCATCTCACTTCATAGCGAGTTTTACCAATACACGTTGATTGGAGAGACACACTTGGATCACATTTACTTTGAGCGAATAGACTATGATCTCAGGATTCATAGCGGGTTAGAATTTCCAACTGATCAGGTATTTAGTTCTCCAGCAGATTTAACACTATCAAAGCTTGAGTCAAGCCAAAGATTTATTCAGTTTCTGAAGAACGAACTCTATGCGCTGAAAAATCCAACTTTGGATCCAACTTGGGAATTCACGAGAAAGTTGAACTGGAACGGAAGCAAGACCGATCTAATCGAGCTGGTTTATGCCCTTACAGCAACGAATGCTATTGATGCAGAACTCAAGGACACAATTCAGCTATTGGAAAAAATATTCAATGTTGATCTTGGGAATTTCTACCGCACTTACACCGATATCAAGCTCAAAAGGAATCCTGCCTCATTCCTGGATGAATTGAAAACCAACCTCTTAGAAAAAATCAGGAAAGAAAATGGCTAAAAATCCTTACCAAGTTGGGATCATCTTGTGAATCAAACTTATCAATTCGAGTCAGTTTTGATCATTGAAAAACAAACAAGATCAAACTATGCCAGCAGCAATTATTACTACTGATGAACTTAGAGAATTCAAATTGGAACTACTCGAGGAGATAAGGATAATCCTTTCAGAAAGTGAGCCTGTAACTAATAAGTGGTTAAGGTCTTCGGAAGTTAGAGCGCTACTAAAAATCTCTCCAGGAACGCTTCAAAACCTCAGAGTGAATGGAACACTACCATACACAAAAGTCGGTGGAGTCATATTCTATGACTATCAGGACATTCTAAATGTCTTCGAGGAAAACAAAAGAAATTAATCCAGTTACCATGCAAAAGGGATGAACTACATCCGGCATATGAATGCCTGGTACAGCAAAGTCTATGAAGACAAAAGAATGAAATCAACTCACATTGCTTTGTATACAGCTCTGTTCCAATTCTGGAACCTTAATCGTTTCGATAACCCGGTCACGGTTTTTCGTTCCGAACTGATGAGACTTTCTAAGATTGGATCCGCTAACACCTATACTAAGTGCCTAAAGGAGCTAGATGAGTGGAGTTACATTCAGTATCTGCCCTCTCATAATCCAATGCAAGGCAGTAGAGTTCACTTGTACACTTTTGATAAGAGTGGTGATAAGACCACTGATCAAAGTCCTGTAACAGTCGTGCGACCATATATAAAACAGAATAAACAAATGAAACAAGTAAAAAGTGATGTTAATCAAATTAAGAATTATGACGAACCGCTTTGAACATGAATTCACAGTTTGAGTCTGATCACTTCCCCTTTGATGAATGCCTATCACTTTTGGAAAGCGCTGGCAAAAAGACCTATGGAGCGTATTTTCAAATCATAGAAGAAGATCATAGTGTTTTTTTTAAACTTTTGGTGTACTTCCTTCGTGATGAAGCGAAGGCAAAAGAACTTGGAATTGACTTTAAAAAAGGAATACTCTTAACGGGACCGATTGGGTGCGGGAAGACAAGCATAATGAATTTGATGCGATACATTTCAGCAGCCTTCACTCATCACATCATGATCTCCTGCCGAGACGTTTCCTTTCAGTTTATCCAGGATGGCTATTCAATCATTCAGAAATACAGCGACAACTCTTTCAGGTTTCAAGGCTCTCAAAAAGAACCAAAAATCTACTGCTTCGATGATCTAGGAGCCGAAAACACATTTAAGTACTTTGGCAATGACTGCAATGTCATGGCCGAGGTAATTCTCTCCAGGTACGACCTCATCATTAGTCATGAAATGAAAACTCACATCACCACCAACCTCAACAGCTCTGAAATTCAATCAATCTATGGAAATAGAGTGAGAAGCAGGATGCGCGAGATGTTCAATTTGGTAAGCTTCGATTCTATGTCAAGAGATAAACGAGTCTGACTCTAAATGCTGGACCATTCCGTTATTGGGGTTAATTAGTTAGCTTTATTCCAAGTTCATTTCACCAGATGATTTATTCCGCCAGATGACATTCAATGAAGACTCAAAGGTTAAGAGCCTCTCTATACTACATCTGATCCACTTAGAGTATAGAAAGGCTGTAGAGGAAGGGGAGTATGGTTAGACTTGATGGTTCAAGTCGATCGATTGGAAAAGTTCTGCGTTCAGTTGGACTCGTAACCTTACTTTTTCCATTTCTCAGTTTTTCTGCTTCTAGTGATACTCTTACAATTAGACGAGGTGATAATCTTTGGTCAATAGCACTTGAAAAATTCGATGACGGATATATTGCCTATGACCTTTGGGGTTATCGAGTAGATAGAAGAATGGGTAGTCCAGATCTCATTTACCCAGGCGAAAAATTCATTCTACTTCCGATTGATAGCATTAGACAAGGTTTACCCCGAGGGAATTCGGATACACTCTTTCAAATTGACTCAATAAACTACTATTTGCAGATTTATAGGAAGCAGTTGGAGGATCTAAATTATGCAGCTAGACAACTTCTTGGACAGGTTCCTGAAGATCCAGATGCACTAAAGTTTTTGGATGTTTCTATAAATGAAATAGCAATCGCTCTTTCCGTAGGATTTGCATCCGGAGTACTTTCTGGAAGTTTCCTGATGTTTATCTCATGGTTTTGGGCAATGTTGAAAAAGCTTAAGTCGCGAGGAAAATCCAGTGTCATCAATGAATCACAGATTGATTTGTCGCCACCAACATCGACTGGCTATAGTAATCAGAAATACATACTCACTTCATCTTTATCAGTATTTCTTGTAGTCACTATTGCAACACTATTCTATTTCAACGGTGGAATTGGAACATTTTCTTTCACGGAAACGACCAATACCTACTACCTTCCTGAACCTTTCGAAGAAGCTCCACAGATCTTAGGGGCCAATGATCGCGGTTTTCTTTCTAGTCCGATATTGGTTATCCTAACCTCCTTTATTGTTGGAATCATAAGCGTGGCATTACCTCTTATCATTGGTTCTATTAATCGAATTCAGAAAGACTATAATTCAAATAGAATAGCTGATTTAGTAGACAAATCACCATACTTCAAGTACTACAAAGTTTTTTTGATTACCTGCCTGATCCTCTTGGCGATTACCCTTGGGGTTTTGTATTTCAATGTCCCGTTTTGGTTAGCAATTGCATTAGAAATTGCACTTTCAATTACTACTGGCATATTGCTTTTCAACTTTTTGAAACTAGCATTTTTGATATTGCAGCTCACTTCCGCAGAAAAGATTTTCACATATCTCAGGCCGGAATCAGCAAACAACTTAAGCGAAATTGAATTTCGCTCTATCGCTGATTTATTTCTGTATTCGATCAGAAAGGATGATACTCCATTGAGTAGAGAGATTGGACTTTTTTTAGGTGCTGAATTTAGGAATGAGAGAATTGGAATGACCGAATTAGTCTATCCAGATTGGTATTACGATTTATGGCGAGATTCACTTTATGAGCTTTGTACTTCGGATTCAGAAAAACTTGCGTTCCTTTCACATCGTATTGCAGGATCTACTTGGATAATAGGAGAACTAAAATCTGATATTCCGATTTCCACGGTGACCTACCATCATCTATGGAGCAACTTAAACCTAGTCCTTAAATACGATCAGGATGATTATTTGATGTACCACTGGCGGACCGCGCATCAGTATTACACCTATTCTTTCAAAACTTACAGCGCCATAGAAGAATTCCCGGATTCAATGAAAAATGATCAGGGTATTTTTTTTGAATTTCATACAGTACTTGGAGCTCTTATTCTTTATTTAGGGCGCTATTCTCTTTTGGGGAGGATGCATTCCTACACAACTAGCATTCCAGAGAGCTATGAGCTATTACCAAAAAATTTGAATCAAGTCATTGATGGATATTTAAGTTTTCAAGATCCATTTGATTTTCAAAAATTATCATTTTATGGATTCCCGAACACAGAAGGAATTCCTGGAGAACGAATAGCAAAAAAATGGATAGCTAAATACTACGCATTACTATTCATTAGGCAAATGACTCAGGTGAACCGATATGTGGGATCAAATGCGGAGTACATTAATAAACCTGAAGACCAAAGTGAACGACAAAACTGGCTGGATAATCTACCCATTTTAGAAAAACAAATTGGGTTGATTTATAATGATTATGACCTTCTTGAAGAGGTAGGATTAAAATTTGTCAATGATGGTTGGTTCATTGCAAACAAGAGAACAAAACCACCTGCCAGGATTGAGTCATTAATATCGGAGATTAAGGTTGATTTTGAGAGAGCTAAAAAGACTCAAGAAACTTCAGCTCAAAAAATAGAAAAATTTAAAGAAGAGTCACGTGAACTAATTGAGGCTGCATTTAAAAGTATTGAAAGGGCTTCCAATAAAGATAAGATAGAACATGACTTTGATTTCTGGACAATCATTGGCTCGATGAGTGTGCTTGATAAGGCTGCTTTTGCAGAGAATCAGCCCATTGATTACATGAATGCATATGGAATTGTTGCCGAGTATATTTCAACAAAATTGTATGAGGGCTTCTCTGAAACTTTTTATTATAAGAAAAACGCAAGCCTTAAGATCATCGTTAAGGATTTAGATTTGACTCTTCATAAATTGGAGCTGGATCCTGAAAATCACATAATTGTTTCATTTGGCCTTAACATCGAATACCTCCAGAATTTTGTTAAGACCCTTGGTGAAAATTATCTAGGTGGAATTGAACTTATCAACTTAGAAAGATATAATCATGCATTTGTGGGAGAATCATTGTTCATCCTGAATAAACCCGATCTGCCAGCTTTGGTAAGTACTGAATCAAAGGAGGAAGATGTTGAAAAATATCGAGCTGATATCGAAATTGTTCCGGCACGGAATGTACTTGGTAGTGTGATAAATCTAAATGAACATGAGAAACTGAAAAACGAACTGATGGAAGAGGGTACGGTTCGAATAGGTAAGGATTTGGATGAAAGTGTTCTGTGTGTCATTCTTATGAATCTATCAATTAGATGGAGAAAAGACATTAAGATCACGATGATAGAGTTGATCTATCCGTATGATGATGATCAGCCTGATGACTTGGATAATTTGGAACCATTTTGAAAAAAGTAAGGTAAGGTTTCTCCAGATTGCCCATCAAAAATAAGTTCTGGTTCTTTAATCAGATCAGTAATCCTTCTATATAGCTTAGATAGATCATTGAACGTAATCAGTTATTTTTTAACTTAACTTGATCATTCGAGAATGAATAACTCAAGTAAAATATTGGACGGACTAAATGAACGGCAGCAGGAGGCAGTTCTTACAACTAAAAACAGAGTACTCGTCCTCGCCGGTGCAGGTGCTGGAAAAACTTCAGCGATCATCAAGAAGATCATCTATTTGGTATTTGAAAAAAATATTAAACCGAGCAAAATTCTAGCTGTAACATTCACAAAGGATGCAGCAAATGAGATGATAGACCGCTTGATCCTTGAGGCTGACAACAAACCTGGAGACTATAGCAAAATACTTGAGGACAAATCCTTGTCTCTTAAGAGAAGAGGTGAGCTAAGGTGGCAATACCAAAATAAGTACCCATGGATATCAAACCTCACAATTAAGACATTCCATAGCTTTAGCTATGGTGTCTTAAGTACATATGGATCAATTGATCTTGACAACAAATTCAAAATAATAACCGATAAGTCTGGAGATAAAGAGACCCTATCAAAGAGAGTAGCGGATGAATCTTCTGGGGATGTTTTCAGAAAGGCATTGGCATCTTTGGTAGATGATCGGACTTTCCTGCTAAAACTGAAGAGATACATCATAGAGTACTATGTGGATCAGATAAACATTGAGAGAGCAAGGAGAAAACAGTACGAACTGGAAAAGCCGTATACCACCTTAAATAATACAAAGGTTCGATCAAAGTCTGAGAGAGATATTGCTGACTGGCTCTATTCTCATGATTTTTCGTTTGTTTATGAACCTGATGTTAATTTCAAAGACTTTCAATTCAACCCCGACTTCTTTATTCCTACCCTTGATATATACATAGAACATACTAGCGCGATTGGCTATCCAATCAAGGACAAGGAAGAGCAATTCAATAAGGGAGGAAAAATGTATTATGTCCTTCATGAGGATATGAACCACGACATTAGAGCATTTCACAAAGCGTTAGAAAGAATAACCTCAGGTAAAGTTGATGTGGAAGAGAAGAAGCCTCCACTAAAGTATGAAGATGAGTTTCGGATGTATCATGACAAAGTGAGAGACTTCTTAGATGACGTCAAAAGGCTCAACGAAAAAATAAAAGTTGAAAATTTGAATTTTAAGGAAGTTTTCTCAAAGTCTCAAAATGATGAAAGCACAAGAATCTCAAGATTCTATCAACTTGCAAAAGTGATTATCGACAAATATGCTTCCTATTGTCATGAATATGCTTACCTAGATTTCAATGACCTTATCATAAAGTCGTTAGAAATTCTTAAGAAGAAACCCAGTGTACTAAGTGCCATCCAAAACACATACGATTTCATACTTGTAGATGAATTTCAAGATGTCAATACTCTTCAGATTGAATTTCTAAATTCAGTGATACAGGAGGATACTCAGCTTTTCTGTGTAGGAGATGATTGGCAGAGCATCTATGGTTTTAGAGGATCGGAAGTAAAATACATTGTCAATTTCGAGCAGTATTTCGATAGCCCTTTGGTGATCAAATTCGACCTGAATTACAGAAGCAATGATACAATTGTTAAGGCAAGTAATAGAGTAATCAGATTCAATAAACATTTAATTGATAAGGAGATCAAGGCTTTCAGAGATAATGAAAAGAAGAAGATATTCCTCTATTCCGCACAAATTGAAGAAGAGGATGGCGTGCAATTCATGATCAATAAAATCAAAGAACTCTATTCTGAAGGATACACAAAAGAAGACATTCTTATACTCTACCGTAGAACAAAACACATTTATGACTACCGTCAAAAATTCCATGAACTCAACATTCCTCACCGAGCCAAGACCATCCATGGATCCAAAGGATTAGAAGCCAAGATTGTCTTCATTGTGGGATTAAGAGACGGAGAGTTCCCGAATGTTTGGCAGAGTGACCGGATATTCCAAATTGTCAAGGAAGAAAACGTAGATCTACTAGAAGAAGAGGAACGGAGACTTTTTTACGTGGCATTGACGAGAGCTAAGGAATCTGTATTTCTACTCTCTGAACAAGGTAACGAATCAACATTCATCGACGAGATCGGAGAAGAACACTTAGACCGTTACAATTATTTCACCATCGATGACTAGCTAATTACAGATCATTTCGTCCAAAGAGAAAAAAGATATGATAGATTTCTTAAGGAATAATTGGCTTAGAAGTGAGTAGGATTCAATCAATTGCGGATCGTCTACTTCAGGTTAATGGAGCGGTATTTCAGGAGTTATGCGATGCTTTTCTTGTTGTTAGAAGTGACAATTATAGATCCTTTGTCAGAAGCGGAAGTGTTTCAAATAAACAGAAAACTAAACAAGGAACACCAGACTCTTTTATGTTGCTACCGAATGGGAACTACCTCTATTTGGAAGCAACTACCTACGAGAGGAAAAAGATATTGGGAAAACTATTGGAGGATGTTGAAAAGTGTTTTGACGAGAACAAAACGGGAGTACCAAAATCAAAGGTCCAAGAAATAGTATTGTGCTACAATTCTGATCTAACCTCTAATGAGACTGAAGAACTGGCAGATTATGTGAAACGGCAAAATGAATACACTTCATTATCTCTGTACGGATTAAGTCGACTATCTACGGAGATCGCGTTGCATCACAGGAATTTAGCTAGGGAGTATTTGCAGTTGCCTCTGGATACCGGACAAATAATTTCACTAGATCAGTTCATAGAAAACTACAATGCTAGCTCTCAACGAATTGCTACACCGTTAGATAATGAATTCAAGCACCGTAAAGAAGAGTTATCTTCTGTCCAAGAGAAACTCACTCGCAATAATTTATTGATACTTTCTGGACCCCCAGGAGTTGGTAAAACAAAGTTGGCGATCGAGAGCATTAAAGAATTTTTAAAAGAAAACTTAGATTTTGATGCTTATGCTCTTGCGAATAAAGATTCGGATGTATTAGAAGATTTGGATCAATACACCTCCTCCTCATCGAAAGTTATCCTTTTTGTTGATGATGTAAATAGATACGATAGGTTCAATCAGGTCTTGGGGTTCTATCAATACTCGAACAACTTAAAACTGATTTTGACTGTCAGAGATTATGCTTTGAGAGATGTTGAGGAAACTTTGATGTCTTTCAATTTCGAGATTATTCATCTTCAAAAATTCAATGATGAAGAGGTTAAGGAAATAATTGAGTCTCCACCTTTTAATATTACCAATACCAGATATCACAATAAGATTTTTGAGATTGCAGATGGTAATCCGAGGCTTGCAATCATGGCTGCCTTGCTTGCTAAGGAAAAGAACAGAATTGATGCACTTTATGACGTATCTGATCTTTACGATAAATATTTTTCCACTTACATCAAAGACAAGAAAGCATTTAAAAAAGATAGTATTTTAAAAGCTTTAGGGATAGTCTCTTTCTTCTACACAATCCCTTATAATGACGAGCAAATACTTCAAAGAATAAGTGAGGTGTTCAAAATTCCAAAGTATGATTTTGTGCAAGCAATTGATGATCTTGAAAAGCTTGAGCTTGTTCAGATTAGGTTTGAACATGTAAAGATTGGAGAGCAGAACGTGAGCACCTTCTACTTCTATAAGGTATTTATAAAAGACAAGATATTACCATTTCAGGCACTCTTGGAGAACTACTTTTTTAGTATGCCCGAAAGATTTAAGGATACAGTTATTCCGGCAAACAATACTTTTGGACATGATCGTGTAATTGATGAAATAAAGGATGATCTGAAATCTTTCTGGGGGTTTATTCAGGAGAATTCCAAAGAAAATGCGTTTGATTTCCTCACTCATTTTTGGTTTTACTTACAAGATGAGACCCTCGCATATTTATACGATGAGATTCAAAGTTTACCATCATCTAAGTCAGAAGAGTACGTCACAAAATATGGAAATAATGACTTTGGCTTTGACAGCAATAAATACATAGGGCTTTTAGGTGAGTTGATGAGATTCAATAGCGATCTTCAAACAATACTCAATATTGTTTTCGATTACGTTAGAAGGTTGCCGCAACATTTGCCTGAACTAATTAAGAAATTGGATGAACGATTTTCGATAGATGTGGAGGATGAAGATTATGGCCTGCCGAGACATTCGATTTTCCTGGATGTAGTTGAAATCGGTATCTCCACAGGTGACAATTTATTATCGCTAAGCTTCTTAGCGGTTTCAAAGAATCTTTTGAAATTCCATTTTGAGCAGTTTAAGGGAACGCGTGGGAATGCTATTTCTATATATCGTTATCCACTTCAATTTTATGCCCCCACGAAAGAGTTTAGAAGGAGAATCTGGTTATTTATTGATACCCTTTTTACACAGTTTCCGGATGAGTGCTTTACTATTTTAATGTCTCATCAAAGAGAGCGTCTAGATTTTAACAGAGAAATATTTCTTAGCGATCTAGGTTTTCTAGTACCGATTATTAACAACCATTTGAGTAAAGAATCATACAGGCATTGCTACTATATTCATGAGCTGGTGAATTGGTGTAAAAAAAATGAGATTGAGAAACATGAATTTCCTGAGTGGAAAGAATCATTTTCAAATCAACAGTATAAATGGCTGTTGAAGTCAGATTGGGACCGATTGAGAGGTAAAGAAGAATATAAATTCACAGATTGGAATAAGTTTAGGGAGTTGAAGGAGGCTGATATTCAAAGGTCCTTGGCCTTTAACTCTATTGAAGAATTTGAAGTGTTCCTAAGTTTTATAATAGATGTAAGAAATTGGGACGCTTTACACAACATGGAAGGATTCCATGACACCCTTGATATTATTCTTAGAGAAACTTTTACACGCAATGAAGATTTGGCTTTTGGTTTTTTTCAATTATCCATTGAGAAGATGGATACAAGATTCTACCCACATAGAACCCTAAGAATGCTTGCGTCCTCTCAAGATTTGATTCATAAGAGCTGGGTTTTTTTGGTGAAGAATATTGTAAGAGATCTTTGGAAAATAGAATTTCTGAGTTCTATACCTGAAAAATCTGTTGATAGAAAGTGGTTAAAAAGTCTTTACGAAACTTACAATAAGTTGACAGAGGGATATTATTTGAACTTCAAACCTTTCGAAAAATATTCCAAGATGGACAAGGATCTCTATCCAAAACTTATAGAAATAGTTCTTGAAAAAGCTGAAAAGGAGAATCTTACTTTCTATTTCGGGTATGATTTTATCAAAGATGTATCACCAAGAATTTCAGATTTTTCACTTGTCAAGAAAGTTTATATAAATCAACAGACAAAGGGTAGGAATGATCACTACGATTATGATGGATCAGAACTTCAAATACTGCTTGAAAGAGATCCAAAATTCTTTATTGAATATTTGGAGGAAATTTTTTCAGACGGTGAACATCACTCTTATCGGGATCATGATGAGCTGGTGGCTGTATGGTCTCTTAAGAACTACACAGAGGCTCTAGATAAAACACTTGAAGTTGTCACAGAAAGAGACCCATATCATACCATAGGCCAACACTTCATGAATGTGTTTTTTAAGAATGTTAGAAGTAGTAGTGATAAAGCTGAAAAATACCTGATTAGATCGATAGAGTTCTACAGTGAAGATCATGTAAAGCTTTCAATTATTATTGATGTAATCTTCAATAACATGAATCACCTATATGAAGATGCAATCAGAAGCTACTTAGCAAGAAATCAAGATCTTGAATCATTCGAGCAAGTGCATTGGTTGCCTAGTGAGGGTGTACTTACCGGAGACGTTAATTGGGGTGATAGAAAAGCTGTCCAATGGACACGAATCAAAGGAATAGTTGAAAGTATGGATGTTGGTTACAAACTAATTCCGATTAAGAATTTCATAAGCGACCAGATCGAAAATGCAAAAAAGAGTGGGGATTGGGAGCGTAAACGGAAGTTCTTAAATCCAAGATGGTAGGGACTAAGTAATGACACTTTGTCCATCTGGGATTAATATGAAATTATAGTATATGACAACTAATCAGTACTTAATAAATGATAAACTGAAAAATCTCAGTGATCGAATTGCATCAATAACAGATAAAAATTCCAGCTACTGTGACGGTAGTAATACATCAATTATAGAAGAAGAACTCAAGTACAACATATCATCAGCAATTGCTAAACTACTTTTAGGGTTTCCTCTACTTCCTTCTGCCAGACCTGAAGAATTCTCTGAGATCATATCAAACTACAATAAGGCAAACAGGAAGAAGTTTTCAATTAAAGATTTCAGCTCGCTAGGTTTTATCAGAATAATCTCAGGAAAAGTGCGAATACCAAGTACAGTGAGAAGTGCTTTATGGTCTCTTGAAAACAAAGACCAATATGAAATACCGAAGGAGTTTTCTCATCATTTCCAATGCTTACTAAATCTTCATAAGCAAATAAGCAAGGAAAGATCAACAGCAAGTAAAAAGGCTATAGACAAATACATGTCAACATCTGAGGTTGAACTACTGATTGACAAAGAAATTTTGAAGTCAGAAGCTGACACTTTTTTATGGAATGGAGGAGAGTATTCAAGACACCTTAGAAACGAGATAACTGCGAAACTATGGATTAGTATTCTTCAAGATGAAAAATTTTGCACTGATAAAGATCGGCTTTTATTGCTCTGTTCAATAATTCTTGATTTCGATATAAACTGGCCAGATCAACTTGAAAGATTACTTTCAGTAAGCAAGCTCAGGACTATCACAAAAGAATCTTTTGGGATTCTATTGTCTGAAGAAGATCTCATTGATAATGGTCTAGAGTTTAGAAAAAGCTGGTTGGATAGCAGACGGTATTTGGATAAGTCTGCAGTCAGGCCAATCCCAGAAATCCAAATTTCAAAACCTACTGTCTATGATACTCTCCGGCAGATTAAAGAACTTGAAAAGCAGTACCATCTCGAATTTGGCCATGATGAAACAAGAGATTTATACCAATTGCTTATAAGGTTTATCATCACCCTAGGACATCTTGAAGAAAAGAAATACAACAGCCTAAAAACTACTTTGTCAGACACTAAGAGGCCTTTCTTAGTCGCTTCAGTATATTGGAATCTTAGATCTAGATTTCACCAAGTGGTTCCTTTTCTGTTGGTCCAAGATGGACTAGCTCCGTTAGTGTTTATGATACTCGATAATGTGGAGATAGCAAATCAAGCGGTGAAAAATGAAGAATCAGACGAGCATCCAAAAATCAATCAAACGCTAATAAAGAAAAAGAAACTTAGCACTCAAATTTGGTGTGAAGTATTTGAGTTTTGGATAAGAATGATATCAGCTAATGAACATCAATTAACTGATCAATCTTGGTCGATCTATAATACTTTATTACTCCAAATTGAAAAATTCTATGCCTATCCTGTGAGCCACCCCAATGATCAAATTAATCATGAGGAGGCAAGAAAAAGATTCGAGTTTGGATTTAAACTGTTGCAGGAAGTTAGATTTCATGGTAACTACACTGGCATTAAACCAAGAATGTTTCCCTGGATAATTCAAACGTTTTTTGAGGAACTTCAGAAACGCATTGTAATTTCTTGGACCAAACAGCGACAACTTGATAAATCAGGAATTGAGTTCGCAATACAAGTTTTCAAGCTTGAAAAAGTGCTTACATTTAATGGTGAGGTTCCAAAGCAAGTACTGGAAAAGAATAAGGGTATTGAGAAGAATATCTCAACGTTTTTGTATGAAGCTCTAGATAATTTTTTCAATAAAAAACGGATCAGTGGTTTCGACCACAAATCGGGTAGTATAAAGCAAATAAGTGCAAAATGGGGCCTATTGTATCCATTTGCATTTGATGTCTTGGATTGGGGATACTGCCTAGCTGTGTTGCACAAATTCAATTTGTACAACAAGTTTAAAAAGGCTTTCTATAAGCAGGTTAAATTCAATGTAAAAGGTAGCGGAGGTATATATGAAGATGAGAATAATGATCAGTACACCAGAATCAGGTTGCTATTAAAATCCCTGTCTTATGGGATCATTCAAATTCAAAAAGATAAGACCAGACTTCATTTATGGGGATTAGAAACAGATAAGTTACTCGACACTCTATATTCTGATTTAGAGAATATGGCCATACGTTTCTGCATTGATGATTTGAAGGCAGATAGAATTAACACATTTAATGAGAGGTATCATTTTGAATCTAGGAGGCTGCATTATAATAGTTTGACGCAAGTTGTTTTTAATGCATTTAATTATCGAACAGACGATGAAAATTTACCATTTCTAAAAGACTTCATCGGAAAAAATAGCAATCTCGAGCTTTTACTAACGATCAGTCATGCTCTCAAAAGCAATGATGCTCACTCTATAATCTCTGATGAGATAAAAAGGATCTCGTTGGATGAATTCATAAATAGTAGCTCGTCAACTAACAACTGGAAAGAAGCGATGATAGATTCTATCAATTCAACACATCACTTTAAACTCGCGGCTCCTTTACTTAACAAATTAGAAGCTCATTATGAAAAAGTGTCACTCAAAGATGAAAATGATGAAAGAATTTTCTACGAGGTAAAACTGCTTTACGCTTTTCGAAATAAAGATTTAGAAGCAATAAACAAGGTTTCTCCACCCAAAAATCCATACACGGCATCTCACTATAACCAGCCCATCTATGATAAAAAGAATTTCTTTATAGGTCTGCATCAACTATACAATGAAAATGATTACCCAGCAGCGATTAAGATTTTTGAAGAATTGATTTCTAAATCTCCTGCTGATTTCGAATACAATTATCGATTGTTCCATGCTAAGACAATGCAATCTATAAATGAATCGGATGACTTGGGAATTGCTGAAGCATTTGAGACTTGGCAAAAATACCTTTCAGATAATAAGGAAGACTCGAATAAGACTAAATCACTGCAAAGCATGGTATCCCTAACGAGTATTCATTACTACCTATCTATTTCTCAATATCCTGAAGTAGATAGATTTCTACTGGAGGAGCCTGAGGAATATCGATATGCTGAAGAAATTGTACAATCTGTCTTCGACATGTACAATAAAAGGGACCTGCCATTTAAAGGACCCGAGTACTTACGGAGAGGATTTGATTTTCACAAGAACAACTCTAACAAAGCCCCAGAAGTCTTTGAAAGATTGTTAGCCACCATTGATACAACAGAAGAAGTGGCTACCTTAAAATTGGCTTTTTTGGAAATAAGAGATTTACCACCTGAAAAAATCATCCACACTGTACCTCAGAGCCTTAACGGTCAAATTACACTGGATCTTTTCATCTTGCATGAATTAATCAATGCTGGTAAAATAGTTCTCACTAAATACAAAGCACTTGATAAGATAGAATATGAGGATAAGTATAATGATTTATTGCAATCCACCTTGAGACTTAGGTTTCCAATTTGGGGCTGGGATATACCTGATCAAGAGCGTACAGGTAACTCAAATTCCAAGGGTTTAGATTTAGGATCATCTGATTTCAAGATCAAAACTACAGGAACAGATATCGCATTGGTTGAGGCGATGATTCTGGATTCCAAAAATAGAGAGAAGACTGAGGAGCATGTTGTTAAGTGTTTCAAATACATATCCTACATTCGTTTCTATTTCATAATTACTTATTTCAAAGGAAAGGATAGTAATTTTTATAATGTCTGGGATGCATATAAAGAGGATGTTCTGAAGATCAATTATGATGATACTTACAAACTCAAATTAACTGAGTTCACTGACCTTTCCTCATCTCTTACATTGATCCGGAACATAAAAGTGGGAAAAACTCAGCATGTGGATGACATCGCCATGTATCACATTTTTTTTAACATTCCAGATCCTACTTCTTAAAAGCGGGTAAGCGGTGTTCGTCATTAGTTGCCAGCAGTAGTCACGCCAGGCTTTCAGCACCACTACATGAAGCTTGCAGTATTTCATAGAGGCTGTGCCTCCCTGTCATGCCTTCTGCTTTGGCTGCCTTCTTCCTCACAGCGGTTGTCCTGTTCTCCAGGTCATATCCCTAGCTACGCCCACCTCTTCATATCACCTGTAGTCCAGCCACCGCTTGATGTTAGGCTCGCCTGCGGCCTCAGTCAGTATAGTCACACGGCCAGCCTACACACAATCAACTCATGGCCTGTTCCCACTATCAGTCGGGCTTCACCCTTCTCCTTCTAGGCTTCCTTCGGACTCGCAGCTACGCTCAGGTTTCCGCTGTGCTTCACCTTCGCTCCGCTTCACTGCTCGCAGATTGAATTTCCGCTGGTGCTGTCGTACTTCAAGCTGAACTGATGAACCAAACAAAAACAAATTCACTCAAATCTTAGCAGTTTTACCATCAACCAAATAGCCTAATAAGCGAATGAAAATTTTAAAATCAATCGATCTGTTTCTTGACCATTGTGAGTTTGAGAAGAACCTTAGCGAAAAGACCATAGTCTTTTATCGTATTGACCTCCTCCAATTTTTGGATTTTGTCACACTTCAAAAAGTAAGAGTGATAAATAAAATAGATAAGCACATTGTCAAAGCCTATGTCCAACATCTTTCAAAATTCGAACCTAGAACGGTGAAGAGAAAGATAGCTTCCTCAAAGGCCTATCTAAATTTTTTGGAGTTTGAAGACTACATAGTGGTAAACCCCTATAGGAAGATTAGGGTTAGAATCAAGGAACCAAAGCAGCTGCCTGTAGTTTTAGAATTAGAAGAGATACAATCCTTACTAAGTGTAGTAAAGAAAGAAGGAGATAAGGTAAGCGACAAGGGGGGGCATCAGTATATGGAGAAGGTTCGAGACTTGGCAATACTTGAGCTATTGTTTGCTACGGGTATAAGAGTATCAGAATTGTATAATCTAACAAATGAGAATATCAATCTTGAATCAGGCAAAGTATTGGTGAATGGCAAAGGAAATAAAGAACGCATAGTCCAGGTCTGCAACCCTGAGACTCTAAAAACCTTAGAGCACTACTACAAACTGTATGAGGACAGACTTGCCAAGTCAGGTTTTTTTTTGTCAGCCGCCTAGGGTCTCCTCTCACGAATCAATCAATACGATATCTGATACATAAGTATTGCAGGCTGGCCAGTATTCGCAAGAAAGTAACGCCACACACTTTCAGACATACTTTCGCTACACTACTTCTGGAGCAGGATGTTGACATAAAGTACATTCAACACCTTTTAGGCCATAGCTCAATACGGACTACGCAGATCTATACTCACGTGAATAAGAAAAAGCAGTTCGAGATTCTATCAACTAAACACCCCCGGCATCTATTCGAGCTTAATGGCTAGAATCCTCTACTAAGGATAACTATCTATTATAACCATTTTGGAAATTTTCAATAATTGACAAGACATCACATGTGATATGCCGAACAAAATTTTTTTAAGTTGGTCCAAACAGAGAAGCAAGAGACTAGCGAAAGAGGTAAAGCTTCTTTTTGAAAACTTGTTTGGTAGTAATGTGAAAATGTTCATCTCTGCCGGAATGGAAAAAGGTTCACTTGTTGACGCGGGTATACATGATGCGCTCCTGGAGAGTAAGATCTGCTTAGTATGTATTACTAGCGAAAGTCTTAAGTCTCCTTGGTTGATGTACGAGGCGGGAACAGTATTTGGATCTGGTGGGATCGTCATCCCCATTCTTTTTGAGGAAATTCCCGATTGGCATTCTTGGATAGATAAACCGTTGGTAAGGTATGTTCCTGTTCGATACGATGGGTCTAATGAAGATTTTTTAAAGTTAGTGAATAAAGTAGAAGAGGAATTCAAGGTAAAAGCGTTGAATTTTGAAAGAAATTGGGACTCTTTCTCTGAAAAAGTAAACCAAATTTTACTTCAGCATCAATCTATTCCTATTGAATGCAAACATCTTGTCGAAAAGCTTAAAAATCAAAATGATAATTATTTTACGCCAGATAGTCCTGAGATTAAGGAAGGGCAAATTGTTTTTCACAGGGGGTTTCATAGTGACCCACTATACAAGATACTAACAGATAATATTAAAGACGAGGGAGGAAAATACTTTTGGTATTACGGTCGAAAAGGAAGTAAAATTCTCAAAAGGCAGTATTTGAGTTTTTTCGAGTACCTCGCAGAGGTTGAGAAACTAGGTGGTATGGGCGTAGATTTTCGTTGCCTCTTAGTAAAGCCTAATAGTATTGGTTCGAAAAAGGCAGATAGAGGACAAGCAGAGAAATTTAAATTGGGACTGCAGGAATCAATAGAATATGCCTTGAATTTGAAAAACCTTGGATTGACCCCAAGCAAATATTTCAGACTGTATGAAAATGTTAGAGACTCTTTGATTGTCAGATGCGATAATTCGGTACTTAGTTCAGGGCCTGTATACGATACCAATGGAGTACTCAACTATTTCACCGAACGTCCATTTCATATTTTTTCAACTATTAAAGGTGAAACTGACAAGGAAAGTAAGGGCTACTTACTCACTATGGAATTTGAAAAGGTCTGGAAAAATTCTGCACCTTTAACGGAGGACTTGTTCAACAATTTGTACAAGAAAAAAGTGTTTTACCAATAATTATTGAACTCTACCTAAGTATCCTTTTATCAACCCTTCGGTAGCTTTAAGTACTTGTTTTTTGCTCATATTCGAAATATCGAGACTTTGCAAATTATGATTTTCGGACTGCAGTACTTCTAGGTGCATCAATTCATTTTTCATTCTGATGTTATCAAAGTAAGTGTCAACACTTGAAGGGCTTTGATGCCTTTGTTTTTCTCTATCTACCAATCTTGCATAATGAACATACTCGTCCTTACAATATAGATTTATTGATAGAACCTTGTCGAAAAATGAATTCATCCTATCATGCAAAAACAAATGCGGTGGGTAGAAATCAATACCTTCAAGTATAGTAGGTATCTTTTTTTCTAACTGCCTTGTGATAAAAGTTTCTACCACGGGAGCAAGTTCTGACATGTGCTGCTTCGCCTCCTCATGGGTTTGGAATCTTAGCCCTTCCTGCAATACACCGCTACTTCCCGATATTTTGTCAAAATATTTCGTAGCGAACCTTAGTAAGTTCATTTGGTTCAAGGACCTGAATTCGCTGTATTTCTTAACTAAATTCAAAGCAAGAGTGCTCTTTCCAACTCCGGGCATCCCTGATAGAATCAGTACAAATTCAAGCGGAATTGACACCTTCCTACTTAATAACATAATAGATAGTTATATGATAAAACTAACTAAAATGATACATAATGTATTTAAAAGCCAGTCCTTTCGATGAATAAGATAAAATCAAAAGTAAGTAGCTCCCACATCCTTCGCTACGATTAAAAAGAAATGCCACACGGTCTGCCCACTACCAAAGCCTTGCTTTTTACCCCCGCTACTTTTTAGATCGCTTTTTCTTTTTTCTCCTTTTTAGAAATAATTGGTTTGATTTAGATCTGACCAGCTCAACAATCCATCTGAGAAGCATGGAGATGAAGAAGCTGACAGTAGCCCCAATGGCTCCAAGTATGACGGTCCTTTCTACATCACTGAAACTCAAACTGGAAACGATGGAGAGAAGAGCTCCCCCCAAAGTACCAGCTTTTAGATTTCCATGAAAATTCAGGATCATCAATTTGCTTCGTCAATCGCAGCTATCGATAACGAATTAAATGCTCCATTTTTCAATGAGTACATGACGCCATTGACTTCCTGAAAGAACTCCAATCCAAGAATCAAGAAAAGATCATCTGTGCTGTCTGCAGTAAGGTTTACATTCAGATCGACTGGAAGACTTTCATCCCCACCTAATTCCAGCTCTGCAGTCCCGGCTTGTCCAAATTGAAAGCTTTCTTCCTCAAAGTTGATCTCAGCAGCTGCCATGCTAAAACGATAGTGAGTAGCGCCATCCGGGAATACTATACTAGCAGTGGGTACAAATGCTGGAATTGATACATTGTAGGCTCCTGCCACTCGATCAATAGCCTGAGCAAAGGCAGCATAAAAGGAAGTTCCCAACTTGCTGTCAACGTTAAAATCAAAACCTGTCAAGTGACCAAGATTTCCATTTGTGATGAGTCGTTCCCCTCTTGCACTTACAGCATCAGTTTTAATGACTCTCATCATCTCTTTGGTAAGCCTACTTGTCACTCTGGCGTCAGAAGCATTTTGGAGAAGCAAGCGAAATGCATTTCTCAAAATCTTACCTGCTTTTCCAGCTCGTCCAAACTCAGCTCCATTTTCTCGAGTCCTTTGAAATGCCGGATCATTCTTAATCCTATCCCCATCAACACCTCCTTTTTCTCGGGCGAGATAGCCGTCTTTGCTTTTGTAAAAGGACACATCTCCAATGGTTCCCTTTAACTTGATTATACCTTTTTGTCTTGCCATAATTATTAAAATGTTTAGTTTATGGCCTAAAAAGATCATCTTTAAGAGTTCATTACAAATACCGTATTCCAACTTCCGTAGCATTTGCATGTTATTGCCGAAGTTGCCACTGGGATACAGTATAGATGGTATATAATTGAAGGGAAATGAGGCTAAAACGAATCATAATCTATCCCAAAGATGTCCAGCGGATCACTGGAAAAAGTGAGCGCTATGGTAGGCAATTGATCCGAAATATCAAGAACACACTTCATAAGGAAGATCATCAGTGTATTACCATCACTGAGTTTTCAAACTATATGGGATTAGATTCATCAGATGTTGAACAATTCATTACTGATTGACGGCTTCATCATGAGGCTCTGAGGAGTAAAGATTGTTGAGCTTACTCATATCATGACTTACCTTCTTCTCAATCACTTTTGCATAAATCTGTGTAGTTCTCAAGCAGGTATGTCCCAACATCTGACTAACTGTTTCAATGGGAATATCATTGCTTAGAGTAATCGTAGTTGCAAACGTGTGTCTCCCGATGTGACAGGTAACAGGTTTGTTTATGCTGCACATTTCTGCAACCTTTTTTAGGTAATGATTCATCTTTTGATTGGACATCACAGGTAGGAGGGAACCACTATTTAGAGATGCAGGATGATTCGCATATTTGTCCATTATCCTCTTAGCAGGAAAGAGCAGCGGTATTCTTGCTACAACTCCCGTCTTATTCCTTTCAATAGTCAACCACAGGTTACCATCGACACCCCTTCCAACGTTTTCACAAGTCAGATCCGCCAGATCCGAATAAGAAGCTCCTGTGTAGCAAGTAAAAACGAATAGGTCCCGAACGGTCTCCAAAGTTTTGTTGGTGAGAACCAGATCTTCGATTGTCCTGAGCTCGTTTGGAGAAAGAAACTCTCGGTTAACCTTTTCCTTTTTGACCTTGTAGGCAGCAAAGGGGTTGTTAGTAATTTTGCCTCTCTTGATGGCCAGATGTACCACCTTCTTTAACCTCTGTATGTGCTTAATGGCACCATTGTTGGAATTACCAACTTCCAACTTTAGATAGGATTCAAAACCTTCTATGAAGTCGTAATCCAGATCTTTGAGTGTAACAACGCCTCCTCGATATTTATTTGATAGAAAATTTCTAAGATGTTTCAATGTAGCAACATAGTTCTTGTGCGTACCCTTTGAATAGTCAATTCCAATCTTGGATTTCACCTCCCTTTCATGGGCTTCAAATTGGGAGATAAAATCATTACTTTTTTCAACCACACCCAACACAGCATCTTTCAGTACCTGAGCTGAAATTCTCTTTTCATCACGAATGTTTAGATTGTAATGCTCTTTCACTTTCGTTTCCCAAGTATCTAGCCGAGCATTTATCAGTCTAACATCCTCTGAGTTTCCCTTTATCCGGCCTTTCTGACTATTCCATTTAGCAGCAGCAACATATTCTTTAGTGGAAATTTCTGATCTCTTCCCATCAACAGTTATTCTGAGATAAATAGGAAGTAAACTACTCTTAGATCGACTAGCTCGGACTATACAAAGTGCTGAAAAAGTATGATTGGCCATATGTTCATCGTTAGTCGTGAACTATGGCATTAGTGGTTCACTAAAATAAAACAAAAAGTGATAAATAGCAAGATTAATCTACTGTAAGATGCTGATAATCAGTAAGATAAATATTATTGTGTTCACCGAATTGTTCACCAAAGTTATGATTATGAATAAATGATTTGACTCTGATAAAAACAAAAAACCCTCTAAAAATTAATTTTAGAGGGTTTTGATGAGTTTTGATGCTCTGTTCGTCGGGGTGAGAGGATTCGAACCTCCGACCCCCTGGTCCCAAACCAGGTACACTAACCGGACTGTGCTACACCCCGAACAATTCCGTTTCAAAACGGAACGCAAATGTAGAAATTCGACTGATAAATCTTTTACTTCCGGATAAAATTTTCAATGAATTCTTAATCTTTTATAAAAATCCTTTTTTCCATGGTTATGGGATTATTCCATATGTTAGTTTTATTGGAAATAACAAAATACTCGAGAAATCGAAAAAGTCAGATTTACCCTTTCACTCAACACAATCTAAACTATGGTAAATACTACACCTTCCAGATACCCCAGTAGAGGAACTAATGAAAAAGTCACCATTTACGAAATCATAGATGAGGGTGTATTTTGCACCATTGCCTTCGTGCGGGATGGGCTGGCTCAACAAATACCTACCGGCTATTGCCGAGTAGATGATGAAATATACATTCATGCATCGTCGAAAAGTAGGTTCATGGATGCGATCATAGACCAGGAGGTGAGCTTTTCTATTACGCATATGGATGGACTTGTTCTGTCACCAACAGCGTTTGATTCATCATTCAACTACCGATCTGTGATAGGTTTTGCAAAAGGTATTGAGTTAACTGAGCCTGCGGAAAAGTTGAAATTCTTCAAATTGTTTACCGAAAGATATTGTCCTGGAAGAATTGCAGATGTTGGTGATCCAACTCCAGAACAGGTTTCGATAACCAAGATAGTCAGGCTCTCATTGGCTAATGCCGCTGCTAAGGTTAGATATGGAGATGTAAATATGAATATGAAGGAGGAAACCTCTTGGTGCGGTGTGATCCCTTTTGAAACAAGTTATGGGCAACCTAAGAAGGACGAACAGCTGTCAGAAAACCTTGAATTACCATCCTACATAGAAAAGCTAGTAAATGGATCTCGCACAACTTAAGACAGTCGTAAATCAAAAAGAGAGCAGGTTCGAATTGCTCATTGATGGTAATCTTGCCAAGATTGATTTTAAAAAAGGAAGCAAAGGACAGCTCTACCTGATCCACACGGAAGTGCCAGAGGCGTTAGGGAGCAAAGGAGTTGGGCATAAAATGGTGCGTGAGGCACTTGATTGGATTGAGCAGAAGGAAGTGAAAGTGGTTCCCCTTTGCCCATTCGTTCGGTCTTTCTTGAAGCAAAACCTGGAAGACTACAAGAAAATTATTGAAGAAGGAAGTAAATTGTAGATTATGGATGAAGTAGTTAAGGAGTACGAAAACGATGACTTAACGGTCATTTGGAAGCCAAATACATGCATTCACTCAGAGAAGTGCTTCAAAGGCTTACCGGGAGTTTTCAATCCAGCTAATCGTCCGTGGGTGACTATTGATGGCGCAAACTCTTTGGAGATAAAAAATCAAATAGACACCTGCCCATCAGGAGCACTTTCGTACGAACTAAAAAATCAAGATCTAATGAGTACTGAAGTGGAAGGCGAACAGATTGTTGAAGTTGCCAAAGATGGTCCACTAATGGTGTATGGAAATATTAAAGTAAAGAACCATGACGGCTCTGAAGTTGCCAAGCAGAGAGTAACTGCCTTTTGCAGATGTGGATCATCCGAGAACAAACCCTACTGCGATGGAAGTCATAAGAAAATTGGGTTCAACGGGTAGTTGAAATTGACTGTTTGTTCATGTAAACTGCCATTTCCGCCAGGAAACTTTCCTTCTTTAGATTACTTTTTGTTACAGCAAAATTTTCAAGGACCGGGAACCGATCGACTAGTTTCTTTCTTGATTTTACTTCAATAAAGTCTTTACTGGATTTTTCATAGATGTAGTAGTCAATTTCATCTAAATATTCAATTTCATTTTTGATTGAAGAGTATGGCTCTGACGAATCATGCTTCTTTTCCTTTTTAATGTCTTTGGCAAAGACAGAAATCTCATCTCCCATGTGGATCATTCGAATGTAACCTAATGGTAGCAAATCCCCCGCGTATAGAGTTGAATTGTAAAAATGATGAGTGGTTTCTCCTTCTTGTATAACAAAGTCAGATATCTGTTCATTCTCAGCCGCAAAAAAGACCTCGTTAGCCACTACTTCTAGCATTTCGTAAAAGATATTGTATCTGATCTTAAGTCCTTCGATATACCTTTCATTTTTAAACATCTTTATTTTGCCAGGACTTAAAGTCTCCTTAAAGTAATGGGTTCCGCTGATTCCAAACTCCGTGTTCTTCTTGGTCTGCATCATTCCGAAGCTAGGTTGGTCACCCATTGCCCTAAAGGCATCGGACGCTAGAAGGTTTGTTTGTTGTTGCGAAAAACCACTAAGAAGTAAAGTAGAAAATAGGAGAGTAGCAATTGTCTTCGTCATACTTATGTACCTGTATTTGGAACGGTCTACTAAGGTATTTTATTTTATCGGAATTTTAGCCTCACCTCTAGCCGTTCATTGAAAATGATAAATCTAACCCTAATATCCTCAATGCTATTTATCTATAAAACCTGCTAATTCTACCAGAAATTTTTCATCTCTCAATTTACTTTTTGAGAAATTTCTAAATTTTGTGAGCGCTGGAAAATCCTCTAGCAGTTTGTGTTTGGACTTGACTAAAATGAACGTCGAGTTTGGCTTATCATGGATATAGTATTGAGTATCATCAAGGTATCTTACTATATTTTTTGCAGAAGAATAAGCTTCCTGAGATTTGTACTTTGTTTCGACCTTTCGATCTTTCGCAAAAAGGGAAATCTCTTCGCCTAAGTATATTGACCTAATGAAACCAAGTGGTAGGAGATCCCCCGAATAGGGTCTCGAGTTGAAGAACCTATGGGTTTTCTTGCCATCTTCAATGATGAATTCGGAAATATTTCTGTTTTTTGCAAAAAAATGAGAATCATCCAGCTTGACCTCAAGCTTCTCACTATAGACATTGTACCTCAACGTAATGTTCTCAAGGTAGTGATCATTTTTAAATATTTTGATCTTCCCAGGCTTTAGCTTTTCTATGTAGTAAGTGGTTCCGTCAACTTCCAGATCCCTGTTTATCATTGTGAACAATTCTCCAAATGCGGGCGCATCGGCAAAATTCCTCATCGCGGCATCTTCAAGCTCATTTTTTTTTGCCTGAGAAAATGAATTAAATAACAGCATAACCAACAGAAGTCCAAAAATTGATTTCATAGATGTGACTTTGAAAACCCTTCAGTATAAAGTTAAGAAGTCTGGGGGGAAATGTTTCTAATGGGAATAAAGTAGCGAGAGGGGGAATTGAACCCCCGACCTCAGGGTTATGAATCCTGCGCTCTAACCATCTGAGCTACCTCGCCATTATAATGATCCCAATGCCTTTCAGCCTTCACTGGGCTTAAAAAAAGGAACGCAAATCTAAGAAAGATTTCTTTTCATTTCTGCTATTGTAGAAATGGTTTTTTTTTATACCTTATCAAAAATTTCGGAATATGGCAAAGGTAGAATATGTAGGAGAGTTCGAGTTCAATGCATCTAAGAAGATGCTCTTTCCATATTTCAGTACAGCATCAGGTTTGGCGCAATGGTTTGCAGATGATGTGAACATCAACAACGCTAGCAAAGAGTATACTTTTATCTGGGATGGCGACGAAACAATAGCCAGGCTGACTTCAAATAGAACCAATCATCATGTTAGGTTTGATGTCGTTGATCCAGACGATGATGATCCGAACTACTTCGAGTTTAAATTGGAAATGAATGAGCTTACGCAATCCGTGTATGTTCAAATCACGGATTATTCCGATATGGATGCCGAGGAGGCACATGAACTGTGGGGAAGTTTAACGAATGACCTTAAAGAAATCGTTGGCGGATAACTCTTGGCATTTTTCTTGCCAGTGCTATCAAAAGCTTCTCTAATTTTGTCTTCACTATGCGCAGGCTGGATACTTTAATGCTCAGGTCCTTTGTTGGGCCATTCCTACTCACAACAACGGTGTCCAATTTTATCTTGCTTGTTCAATATCTTCTGAAGTACTTTGATGATTTTGTAGGGAAGAATCTTGGTATAGCAGTCTTTGCAGAACTACTTTTTTACTTCTCCATGAATATGCTGCAAATAGCATTGCCGCTTGGTGTGTTAGTCGCTTCACTCATGACCTTCGGTAATCTCGGAGAGAACTTTGAACTTACTGCCATCAAGAGTTCTGGAATTTCACTTTTGCGAGTCTTACGGCCGGTCTTTGTGTTCGTTTTCTTTTTGTCCATTGGTGCTTATTTTTTCAACAACTATGCAATACCGGCAGCCAACTTGAAAGCATACAGTCTTTTGTACGATATCAAGCATACTAAGCCGGCGTTGGATATCAAAGCTGGAGCATTTTACAATGGGATTCCCGACTATAGTATTAAGGCGAAAGACAAGCTGCCGGATGGAAAAACGTTGTTGGATGTAATTATCTACGACCATACCAAAGGGCGGGGAAATCAGACGATCATACTTGCTGATTCAAGTTTGATGTATACTATTATGGACGATCGGTATCTCAAACTGGAGCTTTATAATGGAAATTACTATTCAGAGAAGGAAGATAAAGAGACTGAGGTCAATCAGTTCTACCGAACGGAGTACTACAAGATGGATATGGTCTTTAGCCTCTCTTCATTTGACTTGACGAGAAGAAAAGAAGAGCTTTTTCAAAACAATCGGCAGATGAAAAATATCGATGAACTCACGGTCGATATTGATTCTTTCGCTACAATAATAACTAAGGCCAAAGCTAATTTGGTTCTTAACTCCAATCAATCATTTCACTACCATATTAAGAACAAACAAAGAATTCTTGAAGAGAACAAGTATCAGGCTGATACGACTAGTAAGGATGATGACGGTTCAATAGAAGCCTCTCTGTTTCCTGTTAAGCTATTTCAGCAAGAGCAGAATCCCAAGAAAAGCAGAGCCTCAACGCTTAAAAAACTTAATCAGGATTCTTCGATAGGTCAGTACCAACCAGTCCTTCACAGCCATCAAGATTCCATCCGAAATGACAAGGCATCTATCAGACAGCTTTTAGATGAAGATGAAGAGTTAGTAGTGAAAAAAGGTTTCAAAACTGCCAAAGAAACGAAAAAGGAACCATCATTGTTAGTGGATACACTCGGGTGGGATTATCTGGAGAATCGGCTAGCCCAAAGTAGTAAAAAGAGCCTTCAAACGGTCATGATAACCGCGGCATTAAATCAAGCGCGAAACATCAAGGTAAATGTTCAGTCCACAGAGTCAAGAATTTATCGCGCTACGCGAGACAAGAATTTATACACCATTGAGAAATTTAAGAAATACGCTCAGGCGTTAGCCTGTATTCTTATGTTCATGATTGGAGCTCCGCTGGGAGCAATTATCAAAAAGGGTGGATTAGGAATGCCAACCATAATAGCTATCCTGTTTTTCATCATTTACTACGTGTTTACTAGTATTGGTGAAAAATCTGCGAAAGAGGGTGCCATGAATCCGTATCTGGCTGTTTGGATGTCAGACCTGGTATTACTCCCATTTGGGTTATTCTTTTTACGACAAGCCCGAATTGATGCCAGATTGTTTGATCCTGATTTCTATCATATCTGGATAGAAAAGCTCAGCATAAGATTTGCTAAGAATAAGAAAGAAGTCTAAATTTGCGCGTCAAATAAAAGAGATAGAATAACAGGAATGTATCTTACTAAAGAAAAAAAGATAGAATTTTTTAAAGAGCACGGTAAATCTGATGCTGACACAGGGTCTTCAGAGGCTCAGATAGCGCTTTTTACGCACCGAATAAACCACTTAACAGACCATCTAAAGACACAAAAGAAGGATCACTCTTCCAGACTTGGTCTTTTGAAACTGGTGGGTAAAAGAAGAAGACTCCTTGATTATCTTCACACAAATGATATCGAGAGGTATCGTAGCATCATTGCTAAGCTGAATATCAGGAAATAAGTTTAAAAACAAAGAGGGGATCATAATTCTGATTCCCTTTTTTATTTATCAACCCCAAGGGCCAAACGGGCTCTTGTTACACAACATATTATTATGACGAAACACATAACTAAGACATTCAAACTATCGGACGGCAGAGAAGTATCCATTGAAACAGGAAAACTTGCCAAGCAAGCTGATGGATCCGTGGTAGTACGAATGGGAGATGCAATGCTATTGGCAACGGTAGTATCATCTAAAGATGCTAAAGAGGGAGTGGATTTCCTTCCGCTATCTGTAGACTATCAAGAAAAATTTGCAGCTGCAGGTAAAATTCCTGGTGGCTTTTTGAAAAGAGAAGGAAGACTTTCGGATTATGAAGTCCTGATATGCCGATTGGTAGATAGAGCGCTTCGTCCCTTGTTTCCAAGCGATTATCACGCTGATACACAAGTTGCGATTCAATTGATGTCAGCTGATCCAAATGTATTGCCAGATGCATTGGCGGCTCTAGCTGCATCATCAGCACTTTCTGTTTCAGACATACCATTTCAAGGACCAATTTCAGAAGTGCGTGTTGTGAAGATTGGAGATGAATACAAAGTTTGCCCAACACCAGAAGAAATCGAAGAAGCAACATTGGCTCTTATTGTCGCTGGAACTGAGGAGAACATCATGATGGTCGAGGGAGAGAGCAAAGAAGTTTCAGAAGATGAAATGCTTGAAGCGATTAAGGTTGCTCATGATGCAATCAAAGTTCAATGTGCTGCTCAAAAAGAATTGACTGTTGAAGTTGAAAAAACGGAGAAGCGAGAATTTGACCACGAGCCTAAAGACGAGGAGCTTAAAGCTTCAATGAAGACTCAGGTTTATGATAAACTATATAAAGTAGCTGCAACCGGTAATCCAAACAAGTCTGAAAGAAAGGAAGCTTTCAAAGCAGTTTATGAAGAGTACATTGCTCAATTCTCTGAGGAACAATTGGAAGAGATGAGTGATTTTCTTCTTAAAAAATACTTCCATGACATAGAGAAAGATGCCGTTAGAAATAGTGTGTTGGATTCTAAGGTAAGACTTGATGGTAGAAAACTAGATGAGATCAGACCTATCTGGACAGAATCAGATTATCTTCCTTCTGCACATGGTTCAGCAGTGTTTACAAGAGGGGAAACTCAGTCGGTAACCACAGCAACGCTTGGAACCAAGCTTGATGAGCAAATGGTTGATGGAGCAATGTTCTCTGGCTACAACAAGTTTTACTTGCACTACAACTTCCCCGGATTCTCCACCGGAGAAGTCAGACCTAACAGAGGTCCAGGCAGGAGAGAGGTTGGTCACGGAAACCTGGCAATGAGAGCATTGAAACCAATGATACCTACTGAGGATGAGGGAAATCCATATACCATTCGGGTTGTTTCTGATATACTCGAGTCCAATGGTTCATCCTCTATGGCAACTGTTTGTGCTGGAACGATGGCGCTGATGGATGCTGGAATCAAATTGAAAAGACCTGTTTCTGGAATTGCAATGGGAATGATCTCTGATGCTGATTCTGGAAAATATGCCATACTTTCTGATATTCTTGGAGATGAGGATCACCTGGGAGACATGGATTTTAAAGTGACGGGAACCACAGAAGGCATCACCGCATGCCAGATGGATATCAAGGTTGATGGACTTTCTTATGACGTTTTGAAAGAGGCGCTGAACCAGGCTAAGCAGGGAAGATTACACATCTTAGGTGAAATGGCTAAGACTATTTCACAACCAAGAGAGGACCTCAAAGCTCACACTCCAAGAATGGTCATGATTAGAATTGATCGCGAATTGATCGGAGCTGTTATCGGGCCTGGAGGAAAAATTATTCAGGAGATTCAAAAAGAATCTGGTGCTACTGTAAATATCGAAGAAGATGAGCAGGGTGGAAAGGTCAGCGTGTTTGCTGCTGATGGTGCTGCACTTGATGAGGCCATGGGTCGAATTAAGGCGATCACCACTCAACCTGAAGTGGGAGAAGTGTACGAAGGTAAAGTGAAGAGCATTATGCCATTTGGAGCTTTCGTTGAGTTCCTTCCTGGAAAAGACGGATTGCTTCATATTTCTGAGATCAAGCACGAGCGTGTGGAAAATGTGGCGGATGTAATGGAAGAAGGGGAAGAAATTAAAGTGAAATTGATTGATATCGACAAGCGAACTGGTAAGTTCAAACTTTCGAGAAAAGTGCTTTTACCAAAACCGGTGAAGGAAGAAAAGCCCGCTGAAAAGTCTGAAGAGTAATCGCTAAGACAATTTGAAAATAAGTCGCCTTTTGTGGGCACAAAATCAATTAAATTGGTGTTCATATCGGACACCAATTTTTTATTTAAAGAAAGAAGAATAAGATAATGTCAACAGAGAAAGTAAAAGTTTTAATCATAGGTTCAGGCCCAGCTGGCTTCACCGCTGCTGTATATGCAGCTCGTGCAGGCTTAAAGCCTGTTCTATATCAAGGTGGTCAACCGGGTGGTCAGCTGACCATCACCAATGATGTGGAGAATTATCCAGGATACCCAGATGGAGTGATAGGGCCGCAAATGATGATTGATTTTCAAAAGCAGGCTGAGAGATTCGGTACGGATGTTCGTGGAGGAATGATCACCTCCGTGGATTTTTCAGGATGGCCTCATAAAGTAACGGTCGATGAGAAAACTGAAATTGAAGCAGAAGCTGTCATTATTTCGACAGGAGCATCAGCCAAATGGCTTGGATTAGAAAGTGAAGATAGATTAAATGGAAAAGGAGTTTCTGCTTGCGCTGTTTGCGATGGCTTTTTCTTCAAAGGACAAGATGTCGTGCTGGTAGGAGCAGGGGATACTGCCGCAGAAGAAGCAAGCTATTTGTCGAAGATCGTAAACAAAGTGTACATGATCGTTAGAAGAGATGAAATGAGAGCTTCTAAAATCATGCAGCAGCGTGTTTTGAACGCTCCAAATATTGAGGTGTTATGGAATACCGAGACCGATGAGGTTTTGGGTGATGAAGAAGTAACAGGCGTGCGAGTAGTGAATAACCAAACAGGAGAGAAGAGAGAAATTGAAGCCCAAGGCTTTTTCGTGGCAATTGGCCACAAACCCAATACTGATATTTTCAAAGGTTGGCTGGATATGGATGAAACGGGATATATCAAGGCTGTTCCTGGGACCTCAAAGACGAACATACCTGGAGTATTTGCAACAGGTGATGCACAGGATAAAATTTATCGACAGGCAGTGACTGCAGCGGGCAGTGGTTGTATGGGTGCTTTGGATGCAGAGAAATTCATTGCAGAGAAAGAAGTAGAGTTAGCACAAGCTGAGGCTTAAGGAAAGTTTGGACTTTGTTAGTAGCCCCCAACGCCATTAGGTGGTGGGGGCTTTTTTTATACTTCTATTCAGTACTTTTATTGAAACCACTGGTCTCCAAGCAGACGAAAGATTGGCTTTTTTCGAAGTTGTTGATTGACACATGAATATCTTAGCACTATTATCTAACAACAAAAAACTATGAAAAAATTAATCTTACTATCAGCACTTTGCATGCTGATTTCCGGCGGTATTTACGCACAGGAATTTCCCAAACTGGATGGTAGTCCAATGGATGCTTCTTACTTTCCTCCAAGAGCAGCATTTAGAACATTTGCTAAAACTGATGAGGAGAAAATGGCAGGAACACCAAAAATCAAAGTGGTGTATGGCCGACCTAAGAAGAAGGAAAGAGTCATTTTCGGTGATCTTCAGAAGTACGGTGAAATGTGGCGTTTAGGCGCTAATGAGTCTACTGAAATCACTTTCTTTAGTGATGCAACTGTAAATGGAACGAAACTAAAATCCGGTCGATACACTGTCTATGCTATACCAAGCGAAAGCGAATGGGAAATATTTTTTAGTAGCGATCTAGATGGATGGGGTCACTACGGTTTCAAACCTGAGGAGAGCACTCTAGCTAAAATCAAAGTTCCAACACAGAAAACAGCTGCGACTGTTGAAGCGTTAAGTATTTTGTTTGAAGTATCTGATAGCGGCGCGAACATGATTATTGGATGGGATGACACCATGGTCAAAGTTCCGATAGGAATCTAGTAAGAATCACATTCTACTAAAAGGCTCAACAATTTGTTGAGCCTTTTTTGGTTCAGCCGGTAAAATATGATAATTAGAAAGGCCCCATGGAATACCACGGAGCCTACTAATCAACCAGCTATAAAAAGCCTTAATTAAAGTCGACCTCGAGTGCTGCTATGTCCGCTGGATTGTATGGTGTGAGGTCTTTGATGCGATCAGCAAGAGGATCGAAGATAGTCTGTGGAGAAGTTCCACCTTGGATAAATCCATCACTATTGAAGTAACCGGGCGCATCAGTATTGTGCAAGTACTGATCAATCAAACTCTGCTCGATTCCTGGGAAGGCATTCTCAATCTGATTTGTAAATACGTTTTTTAGTGAATGCTCAACAAGCAACAACGCACGGTCATTTGAATCAAGATCTCCCGGAGGAAGTCCCACTTCAGCAACTCCAATATTACCTTCGTGAATTCCTGACGCCACGAATGCCCAGTTAAACCCTTTGGTTTCTGTAAAAAATGCAGCGTTCGGGTGATGGGAATTACCAAACACATCGACAACGTCACCTTTCCTTCCTACGAACATTTTTAACGTACTTATTGAATATGGATCCTCCAATGGGTTGGCTAAGGGAAGATTATCTATCGTCACTACCATATGCGCATCATAATCTAAGTCACTATCTTCTGTGTACTCAATTCTGTAGATCGCATCGCCAGCGTCAACATCCTTTATACGATCGATATTGAATGGTTTTAGAATTGCGACTCCTCTGATCAAACTCTTATTCCAAAATACCTGCAAAGCTTTGCCTTCATCAGCGTTACTTTCTGATTCTGCATCTGTAATGGTAAGGACAAATTCATAGTCTACACCTTCGTACGTAGCACCTTCGATTACCTCCAGATTCTTTGTGCGTCCGTCCTCATCACTCTGGTACGAAAGAAAAAATGGTCGATCTACATCCACTGCTATACCACCTATGACCTCTTCTGCTAAATTTCCTGAGGCTTCTCCTATAGCGATAAAGAGTGAAAGCAATTCGTAAATTTCGTTCCCGTTTAAATCTTCGGCAGTACGTCCGGCTAGTCTTCCGTTAACTGCATTTGGATTCGCGATGGACTGCGGGATGTCGATTGAAAAACGTTCTGGTAAAATACTCTCACCAGCCTGGGGAGTATCAATTGAATCATCGCATGACACAGAAAGTAAAAGAAGTGCCACTAATGAAATAAGTGTTAAGAAATTTATCTTTTTCATGATTTTAGTTTTTTCATTATTCAACAACAATGTGATTTGACTCTATCACACATGTCCTGTGATTTACCCTGGATAAAAACTGAAAAAAGATTACTATTGATACTTAACATGCTGATTTTTAGATCTTTAATTTATGAATTAATTTCTATTCAACTAGTGTTGAATCGGAATCAACCATTGAAACAGAGAAATAACCTACTGCCCCTTCTGAGAGATTTGTGAGAACGTTTCCAGCCGCCACATCAAATCCTCCACCTCTCCAGTCTACCTCAGACAAGAAGGATCTCAGAAAGTTTTGGTGTTCATTGGTAAGAGAGTATTTCTTTCGATGTACAACTGCACCTTTCGGGAAAATGAGCGGCTCTTTATCAGGCGCGAACGTTTTTGTAATATCAAGTACATCTAACGTATAGAAGAACGCTTCCTTTCGTTGCGTAACTGAAATTCCTTGTGCATCAACTTCTTGCCAGGTGATATCTACCTCGGTTATCGATGGAATAGCTTCATTATATATGAATTTCAGTTTTCCGCTATCAAGTTCTTCAATAGATAGCGGCGATAAGGAAGTTCCAATAGCTGATGTGGCGAAAGCAAAATACTCATTTCCTTCATGGTTAATGAACAGGGTATAGAATTTGCCAAACAAAGCCTGAAGGGTATCTGTCAGATATGTCCCAGGTCTACTGGCATCATGCGTTAGTACAAAATTGCGGACGCCATCATTGATCAGCACAAAGGCATCCGTCACTACAGGGGCCTCTTGATTCAGGTCCTCAAAGGTGAGACTGAGTTTTACTTCTTGCCTAATTCGCTCATTTGTCAGCCTGCCATCTACAACAAGTAGTGATTCTGGAGTTATATCTAGTCCTTGATCTGAGATTTCTTCACAACCAAGAAGTACCAGAATTATCAATGCTATGTATAGAGACGCTCTCATAGACTGAAGGAATATGAAATTGATGGTAATACTTGATAAACAAATCGATGAGTAGCAGTAAGTCGTTCTGGATTGTTAATCTCTGTCGGTACATTAAAGTCCCCATTGTCAAGTACAATCTTATTGAAGCTTCTAAGTACTGAGTTTTTCTGACCGTAGAAATTGAAAATTGAAGCAGAAATGAAGTGGTTGAATTTTTGTTCTCTCTTGTTTAATTTATGTTGCCACGCGAGATCCAGCCTATGGTAGGTGGGTAATCGATTGTTGTTTTTGTCAGTGTAAATAGGCACAGTGCGACCAGCGTATTGGTAAAAGGAAGTTGGTGTAGTCACGGGTGCTCCTGAGCTTATTTGCAATGTGCCAGAGAAAGTCGTACGTTTAGATTTTTCAAAAACAAGATTAAGAGAGAACTGACTTGGTCGGTCGGAAAGTGCTTTATACGATTTTCCATTGTTTATCCCTTCAATCTTTCTGAACGACCTCGAATAAGCATAGGATACACTACCAACCAATTTTCCTGATTTTTTTGATATGATGCTTTCAAAACCGTAGGCCGTACCATTACCAGATCTGAGTTCTGCCTCAAATTGAGGATTTAATAAGAGCTGAGCCTGGTTTGCATAATCAAGTTGATTTTGCATGGACTTGTAGTAACTCTCTATGGATAGTTGCCATTTGTTGCGATCATATGTCCATCCTAGCGAAATTTGATCAGCTATCTGCGGTAAGATATTCGTGCTAGCAGGCAGCCATACTTCCAGGTTGTTAAATGGACTGATGGAATTGCTTATAAGGTTTATATATTGTGCAGAGCGGGTGTAGTTAAAATTGAGAAAATTTCGCCGATTCAGTATATGGGTAAGTTTAACCCTGGGTTCTAGGTTAGAATAGTCGTTGTATGGATCACGCGTTTCGTACGTGGTTGTATCAACTACCTGATAGTTTTCATCTATCCCGTATTCAATGGTTCGACCGAAGTTTGTCCAACTACTTAGTCGAAAACCATAGGTTAATAGCCAGTTCTCTGCTAGCTGTTTTTCATTGCTGTAGTAAAGTGAGAATTCACTGGCATTTCGTTTAGGAACAAATGGAGCACCATTTTCAGGGGCTCCTTTCAGGTTGCCAGGGTTGAAATTGTGCCCACTGAGTTTAAACCCAAACTTTAGCGTACTTGTCGGATTTCGATAGAGAGTGAAATCTGTCTTCAGACTTGCATTTGCAATGTGATTAGTCCAAATTATTTCTGGACTGGAAATCATTTGGTATTCGTATTTGCTTGAGTACAGGGTAGTGTTTGAGAACAATCGATCATTGAAAACGTGATTCCATCTTATTGTTCCGGCTGTATTCTTCCAGGTCAAACCCTCATTTCGAAGGTATTGATCATCGCTTGAAAAAACAGACAAAAACAATCGATTTTTGTTATTCAATCGGAGGTTGACTTTTCCGGTAAGGTCTGAAAAGAAGAACTGATCAAAGTCCTCATTGTTTAAGAAAACATCGACATGCGATCGACGTGCCGAAAGAAAAAATGAGCTGAACTCTTTCTTAATAGGACCTTCAATTGAAAATCTACTGGAAATCAATCCGATCCTCCCTGAAAGATTATACTTCTTGAAGTTCCCATCTCGGGTATGAATGTCCATTACCGAGGAGATCCTTCCTCCAAAATCAGCTGTAGCATCGCCTTTGTACAGTTTTATGTCCTTGATCGCTTCGGGCATGAAGGAACTAAACAGGCCAAGCAGATGAGCTGGATTATAGATGGGAGCCTCATCCACCAACATTTGGTTCTGATCTCTACCTCCGCCTCGGACGTTGAAGAAAGTGGACCCATCATTGAAAAGCTGGATACCAGGTAAAATATTAAGTGATTTGATGACATCAGGTTCCCCAAGTGCTGAGGGTTTTTGCAGAATGGTATTGTTGTCGATCAATGTGGCATTTGAATGTGTATTTTCCACCACCTGCACAGAGTCATTTGGAGTAATCACAATCTCTTGCAGAAAAGCGGTGTTGGTTGCCAGACTGAAATCAAGACTTTGATTGCCGCGGAGACTGATCTCTTCTACTCTTTCCTCATACCCGATGTACGAGTATTTTAGTTTATATCGCCCAATAGGTAGCGTTATCGAGTAAAACCCATACGCATTGGTAATTGCTCCCAATGAGAGTTCCTCAACCAGCACTGTGGCTCCAATTAATGTCTCACCGTCAGTTTTATCTCGTAGGTACCCGCTAATAGTGAAGGTTGGATTTTCTTGAGAATCACCTGTTTGTGATTTGCGAAGAATCATTTTGTTCTCAGTCCATATGTATTCCACTTTCATTCCGAGGAGCAGCTCATCCAGCACTTCTCTTAGTGTTGCATTGGTCATTTGAATCGACACCTTCTGGTCAGCCGGAATACTCCTAGTGCTGTACGAAAATGAGATGTTTGCCTGAGCAGCAATCCGGTTCAGAGCATCCGACAAACTGAGTCTCTCAAAGGCTACATCAAGTCTTTGTTCGAAAACAGCCTGCTGAGCTACTACATTTGATAAGCAGAATAGCGATAGAAGAACAATGATTACTGCTCGATTCAAGGACATACATTTGTTTATCAACAACCTGAACCACTTAATTCTGTGCCATTTCCAGTCTTCCAGATAGATAAGTTAAGGGTTGTTGTTAGCACTTGAAGGATGGAATCTAAAGATTTTTCTTCAAATGAAACGGTGACTGGACATTTTGCGATTTCAGTTCCTTTGATATACACTGAACTTTGGTATGCATTGTTCAATATCTCGATCACGTCTTCGAGGAGGACATCATTGAAGACAAAAATTTTGGTTTTCCAGGCCATGAAATTAATGTTGTCGTTAAATACTTTGAAAAGCTGTCTTGAGTTCTTATCCAAGATTCCTTTTTCACCTACCTCCAATTTGATCACTTTGCCTCTGTAACTTACTTCGACCGTTCCGTCTGTGACAACCACCTCCGCAGTGGGTTCATCAGGAAGAACTCTCAGTGTAAACGATGTACCTATTACTTTAACGTCTACCGATGGTGTGTGGATTATGAATGGCCTATCAATGTCTTTTTCGATATCGAAAAACGCTTCGCCGGTGAGGTTAACCTCTCGTTTTTCCTTACCGTAGTCCGAGGAAAAACTTAGTTCTGTTGCTGCATTGAGCGTAATAGTAGACCCATCTTCGAGCACTTCTGTCTGGACTTGCTGTGCCACAAGATGGGTTGCATTATCCTGATTCAGAAAGTAAGCGCTGAGACCAACGCCAATCGCCAGGACTATTGTCGCAGCTATCTTCAGAAATGAAAAGGAATTCCCACTCGATTGCTCATTTTGAATGGAATTCTTCAATCTTTCCCACTCTTCATCTGTATCTTCTTGGGTAAAACCCGCAGCCTTTTCTGTCCCATCCCAGGTACGAATGAGTTCTGAATGAACTCGTTGATTTTCTCTATTCTCCAGTAGCAATTCATCCAAACGAGATAGTTCATCCCTCGATGCTTCACCTGTCAATTTATGCGTTGTCAAGTGTATTAGTTCACTATGTTCACTGCTGTTTTTCATGTTCTCATTATGGTCACACCTGAACCCTTTATAACCCTGGAATAAATTGTATAAAAAAGTACAAAATAATCAAGTACTCTGAGAGTTTCCCTCGAAGAATGCGCAGTGCCTTAGACATTTGCTCTTCAATCGATTTTACCGAAAGTCCCTCTATCTCTGCTATTTCACGGTATTTCTTCCCTTCAAATCGGCTTAGCTGAAATATTCGTCTACATTTCTCTGGAAGACTGTCGATCGCGGCAACAATTTGCATTTCAAGTTCAGACTCTTCCAGGTAGTCTCTCGACTCTACGTGATCTGGAATCGCCTCCGTTTTGGCAATCAGATCATGGTGCACAATTTTTTTATGATCCCTGAGATAATTCAGGCATCTGTTGTGCACGGATTTGAAGAGATAGGATTTGATAGGGATATTCAAGTCGATCGAATCTTGTTTCTTCCAGAGGTTCAGAAAAACATTGTGGACGATATCCTTGCACTCATCGGGATCAGCAACATATTTTTTAGCAAACGCGCAGAGATAGGGGAAGTATTCCCGGAAAACTAGCTCAAAGTCCTTTTCAGTGAAACTCTTTCTTGGTGACAAATTTCTTAGGGATGATCCAGTGGCAATTTAGTACCGTCGTTGTGATTTTTTTGTTTTTGATATGAAAATGCATTTCGATTGCAAATGTTTTTTGTATGACATGTGAGCTCACTTTATTATGCAACTGGAATGTTTTCATCTTTAATGATTATTTTCATAGAGAATTCCATATATCAGCTTCTCATGAAAGTCACTGGCATCATCCTCACTTCTCTTTTTATTTTATCATGTTCCTCGTATGATTATGTTGTTGAATCTGACTACAGTTACGGGGGTGACTTTCATAAATACAAATCCTTCGTTTTTGCAAAAAATGATGGTTTTCGCGGTACTGAAAGTGAAAAAGAGATCATCGAAAAATACGTAAAAGGTACACTTACTGCCTGGGGATATGATTACAAACCAAAGCGACCTGGACTTCTAGTCTTATGCACGGTTTTCTATAATGATTTTCAACTTAAAGGATTTGATCAACCGAATTTTCAGGGTTGGCTTAAATCGAATTTCTCTGATGAAGAAGTTGTTTTTAAGAAAGACACATTACCAGATGGAAGAATCGAAGAGGTGTATGCACCTGAAGCAGGCCAGAAGCCGGAGTCTTATAAGGAAATTCGATACGCCCTTCGTGAAGGCACTGTTTTAGTTTCATTTTTTGATAGACGAAAGCACACGGCCGTATGGCAGGGATATGCTTCAGGGGTCTTTGGTGATGATAAAACGAAGAACGAGCGAATTTTAAGATCTGCGGTCATTCGAATCATGGACGAATACAAATTGCTGGCTTTTGGTTCAAGCTGAGATCACAGCTTACGATGCATGATGTAAGCATTTGTTAGACCAAGCTGCACGTGTTGAAAGGCCTCGGGAATTTCACCTATGACTTCAAAACCTAGCTTTTTCCACAGCTTGATCGCTGATTCATTACTCTTTACGACAATATTGAATTGGATCGCTTTATAGTTTAAGCTTTTGGCTGTCTCCAAGGAATGCTCTCCCATAGTTTTTCCAATACCCATTCCCTGAAATTCCGGATGCACCATGTAGGAACCATTGGCAATATGCGAACCTAGATCAGGTTGATTGTCCCTTAGTAAGTATGTTCCGCAAATCACACCTCCAATTTCGGCGACGAAGACGTGATTTGATTCTGTCAACCAATAGCTCATCATCGTTTTTTTGGAGGAGGTTGGAGCAAATACATAGGTGTCACCTTTGTTGATAACTAGTGAAATGATTTGCCAAAGGCTGTCACGGTCTTCTAATGTGGCTTTTCTAATTTGTATTTCTCTTTTCATCGGAGTGTGATGACATGCGCTGTCAAACAAATGTAGTGTCCGACAACTTACCAAAAAAAGAGTTTATTGGTGAGCTAAATAGGTGATAACAATAGATAGAATGGATGTTGATCGAAATGACAATTATTTGATTTCTGCTAGGTTTGTTTTGAGCTCCTTCAGTTTCTTAGTAGTAAGAACTTTAGTTCAGCTAAGAACCATAACTTCGCAATTGGAGTTATTTTGATTGTCAACCGTTTAAAGAAAATGAAAGTAGATATACTGGCCATCGTAGCGCATCCTGATGATGTTGAACTCTCGTTCGGAGGAACGTTGCTAATTCACAAAAGGAAAGGGTATAAAACAGCTATTGTCGATTTAACGAAGGGTGAACTAGGAACAAGAGGCACACCCGAGATTCGAGAGCAAGAAGCCAAGGATGCCGCGAAGATCTTAGGTCTTGACACCAGGGAAAACCTAGGTCTTCCTGACGGCTTTTTCGAAAATACTAAGGAAAATCAGTTGCGAGTGGTTGAAGCCATTAGAAAATATGAACCAAAAATAGTGATTACAAATGCCGTGTATGATCGGCATCCAGATCATCCGCGTGCCTCAGCGTTGGTTGAAACCGCATGTTTTTTGTCAGGTTTGAGCGAAGTCAAAACAAACAAGGACGGCGTAAATCAGAAAGCACATCGTCCATCGAAATTGTATTTTTCAATCCAGAGTATATCCGCTGAGCCAGATATATTGGTCGATGTTTCTGAAGTTGCAGTTGAGAGAATGGAGGCTATTAAGGCATTTCGCTCTCAATTTTTTGATCCCAATAGTAGGGAGCCGGAAACATACATTAGTTCGAGTGGGTTTATGGAAATGATAGAGTCACGTTCACGTGAGTTTGGCCACAGAATAGGGGTAAGCTATGCGGAAGGATTTAACGTCAAGCATTTTATTGGAGTGAAAGATCTATTTGATTTGGTCTAGTCCTTGGCGATCCACGGTTCTGAGATTGGCTAGCTGCGTTTCGAGATTTTCTGAATATATCCTGTTTTGTACCTTACTATCAAGCCAAAGAAGGGCTTCGGTCAACCCAACGTTTGGATGGTGATTGTCCCTTGCAAAGTGAACGTACTTAAGAATCTTGAATGCGTCAAACCAGCCAAAGAAACGTTTGATAAATGCCTGTTGACTTGTTGTTTGTCTCCTAATCTCTTCAAAATCCTTCTCAATATTAATTCCTAAAAAATCTGAAATAGAATCTGGGATGATGGCTGGGTCACTTTCCGGGTGTGAAGTGATTTGAGAAAAGAATACTCGCAAGTCTTCAAAAATCTTAGGGTTATAAACCTCATACGATCTTTTAGAATGCATCAGTTGTTCCACAGCCTTTCCTGTCCCAAAAGGAACGCGATCCGAGACCCGATCCGAGGGATAGACCGTGGTGGTGTTTACCTCAACAAATTCTCCTGATGGTATGACTTTGTTCAGAAAGTAGAAATCTTCTCCAGCCTGCCGGGAGTTCATACCTCCCTGTTTCTGATAGGTTGAGGACCGAACAATGATGCAAGATCCGAGCGTTTGATGCGCATGTGGATATTTGGCATATCTAAGTCCACTGATGTAATATCTAAGATAAGATTCATATTGAATGATCCATTCCTTATTCTGTCCATTTAGCTGATGCTCATAAAAGACAATGCCCGCCTTTGCCTTTTGATCCAGAAAATGATTTTCAATTTCGATCAAATAGTTCTGAGCACACAAACAATCCGAATCGTAGCAGATAATCACGCCATCTTCATCAACCTTCTCAAAGATTCTTACTGCCTCATCCATCCCGATTTTGCGAGCAAGTCCAACTCCAGCCTTCTTTTTCGGAAGCTTTTGGTAAGAAAAAACAAGCTCATAGTTGGAGTCATATTTTTTTAGTGAATCAAGGCACTTCCGGTTGATTTCTGTGATTTCGGTGGTGCTTTCTGCTGGCTCATTTATGACTACAAGGATGAGTAACTCGCTTTTTGGTGGATCACAGTTGTTAATAGAGTCCAACGCTTGTTGCAACTGTGTCTCTCGGAACGAGGGAATTACAATGATCGTCTTAAGGTTTTTTTTTGGCTCATATTCTGGAAGTATGGGATCTTTCCAGGCATAGCGCTCAAGGTAAAGATTAGTACTCATGGAGAGAGTCTCGATATCCTCCAGTCGGTATTCTCTTTTTGAAAATAGAAACGATCATGAAGTCGATTTTCCCTGCCTTGCCAGAATTCGAAAGAGGTCGGAGCTACTAGGTAGCCTCCCCAATGTTCCGGATGGGGAACATCCTGATCTGCAAAGTCTTTCTCGGCCTTTTTAAGTTTTGCTTCTAACTCTTGTCTCGATGGAATCATTTCACTTTGATTTGAAACGTACGCACTGAGTTGACTTCCTCTTGGCCTGGAATGAAAGTAGTCTTTCGACTCTTCTACGCTCACTTTCGAAACGGTGCCACAAATAATAATCTGTCTTTGAAGGTGGTACCACGGAAAAAGGAGATTGACTCTTGGGCTTTTCTCAACCTGAAGCCCTTTGCTGCTTTTGTAATTCGTGTAAAAAACAAAGCCTTCAGAGTCATATCCTTTTAGCAGTACTGTTCTCTGGTGCGGTTGACCATTATGATCCACAGTTCCCAAAATCATTGCATTTGGCTCTAATTGTTCTGACTTCACCGCTTCTTCAAACCATGCTCTGAATTGAGCGATTGGATCCTCCAAAATTTCTGAATCAGCTAAACTTGATTTTAAGTACTCATTTCTGAGAGAGGATACGTCAGTTTTCATAGTCGCAATTTCGATTAGATTTGACCAATCTAAAAGTCTAACAAAGTAAATCTCGATGCAGTTTCGGATAAAATTAAATGTACCTACTAAATCAGAATGGGTGGACGCAGTTCTGGCTGACTTTGACTCGTTTCTTCAGGACCATGCTGATTGCGAGCGAAAGGCCTCAGCAATGGCGCTTAGCTTTGTTGCTAAGTATCCAAATCGACTGGAAATTATTCCTGAATTGATAGATACCTCTGTCGAAGAATTAGAGCACTTTCGTGATGTGTACGACATCATGAAGAAGCGAGGGGTGCAACTTAGCCATGAAATACCCCAAGATCTTTATATGAAGAAGTTGTTGGATTTTTGCAGAGATGGCAGAGAAGAACGGTTCATGGATCGCCTGTTACTTGCATCATTAGTAGAAACGCGTGGAGCAGAACGTTTTCGATTGATCTACGAATCTCTGGAAGAGCCAGAATTGAAAGAGTTTTATCGTCGACTCTGGGCTTCAGAGGCGAGGCATGGCGAAGTGTTTGTGAAGATGACGTTGAACTACTTCGAGGAATCCAACGTATACGATCGATTAGAAGAAATGAAAATGGCAGAAGGTGAGATTTTGAATAATTTGCCAATTCGATCAGCGTTGCACTAATAATTAAGATGGACTACTTCTCTACAGACAAAATAATTGAACCTTCAAAAGGTGATCTTCTAATCTCAGAGCCCTATTTACCTGACCCGAACTTTGAGCGCACAGTAATTTTAATGTGCGAACACGATGAAAATGGGAGTATTGGGTTTGTACTAAATAGAACGGCTAATGTAAAATTGACTGATGTGATGGAAGATGTTGGGGATTTTGATACGGAATTGTTTGTGGGCGGACCGGTGCAGCAAGACACACTCCACTTTATTCATCGATCCAACGATCTAACCGATCAAGCAAACAAGCTCGTAGATCATGTGTATTGGGGAGGAAACTACGATGAAGTCCTTGCGCAGATTAATACAAAATCGCTCTCACGAACCGATATTAGGTTTTTTATGGGGTATTCGGGTTGGTCTCCCGGACAACTGATGGACGAAATGAAAGTCAAATCCTGGATTGTTCTCAATAACGTTACCTCGGAAATGATCTTCGATTGGGACAACCAAGACCTATGGAAAGCGTGTCTAAAGAGCATGGGTGGAAAGTTTAAACTCATATCCAATTACCCAAAAGATCCCAGATTGAATTAGGGTATTTGGTTAGTTTTGTGTCCTAGTTAGAAATTAGTTCCAATAATGGAAAATGCAGACAAAGTGCAGGATGTTTCTCCTGAAAAGATAGAAACTCCTGAAGAAGTTCAGCAAGAGGCTGAATCAAGTGTAAATGAAAGTGAAGAACGCCCCGCGAAGGAGGAGGAAATTGAGGAGGGGAAACCTGAATCAACAGCAGATTCGCCTACGGTAGAGTCTGAGGATACTGAGATAAGTGTTGCCGAGGAGAAATCGGCGGATGACGTTCCCCAGGAAACGGAAACCCCACAAGATGCTGTGGTTGCGTCTGAGGAACCTGAAAAGAGTTTAAAAGCGGAGGTGTCTACAGAAGACACTCCAAATCCAGAGCTAGTGCAGAAGGAAAGTCAAGATACCGGACTAAGTGCAGGTGATGAGGAATTGGTTGACGAAACTCCCAAGGAAGCAGAAGCGCCGGAAGGTGAAGTGGTTGCCTCTGAACAACTTCAAGAGGAATTAGAAGAAGAGACGTCTGTTGAAGATACACCAAATTTAGAGTTAGGGCAGAAAGATGCTGAGGAGCAGACCCCTGGAGAGGAGAGTCTTCCAGAAGCAAAAGAATCGAGTGAAAAAGAATCACTGGAAGAACCAAAGAAATCAAAGTCTAAATCGGAGAAAGCAGAGGAAGAAAGTGAAGAGCAAGCTAGCTCTTCGGAGGAGGAGATTGAGACTGACGATGAACCCGAAGACCTAAATTTCTCGAATGCCTCCAAGGAGGAACTACTGGTAAAAATCAGAGAACTAGGCAAAGAGGAGCGAATCCAAAGAATTGATAGGGTGATCAAAGCCTTGAAGCCTCGCTTTGATGAGCTACATCAGGCAGAGCGATTGACAGCTCTCAATAAGTTTGATTTGGAAGGAAATGATCCCGATTCATTTGAGTATCATGGAGATGATGTCGACAAAGAGTTTAATAGTCTGTATTCAACTCTTCGATCAAAACGTAATAAGTTTTACAAGGATCTGGAAAGCCAGAAAGATGATAACCTCAAGAAGAAACAAAGCCTTCTTGAGCAGCTTCGTGAACTTGTAGACGGAGAAGAGTCGAACGCCAGTTTTAATAGCGTAAAAGGAATACAGTCAGACTGGAAAAAGGTTGGACCCGTTCCTGGGGCACATAACAAGACCTTATGGGCGAATTACAACGCTCTACTTGATAGATTTTACGATCAAAGGAGTATTTACTTCGAGCTGAAGGATTTGGATAGGAAGAAGAACCTAAAGTTGAAGGAGGAGCTTTGTCAGAGAGCTGAGGCTCTGGCCAACCAAGAAGAATTGAAGACAGCGATTGTGCAATTAAACGAATTGCATGAAGAATATAAGCATGCAGGTTCTGTACCAAGAGAGCAGCAAGAAGCGCTTTGGCAAAGATTCAAAACTGCCTCAGACGCCGTATACTCCAAGAGAAAAGATTACTTTGATAACCTGAAGGAAGAGTTCGAGAAGAACTACGGGAAGAAGGTTGAACTTGCGAAGGTTGCTGAAACATACATTTCTTTCGACTCAGATAGTATCACTGAGTGGAATTCAAAAACCAAGGAGATTCAGGAGATTCAAAAGCAGTGGGAGGCCATTGGCGGCCTGCCACGAGACAAGGCCAAGTCTGTAAATAAGCAGTTTTGGGGTTCTTTTAAGAAATTTTTTAACAATAAGAATCAGTTCTTTAAAAAACTTGAAGGTGCACGGGATGAGAACCTGAAAAAGAAAGAAGACTTGATTTTACAGGCCGAGGAGTTGAAAGAGAGTTCAGATTGGAGTGGCACGACCCAGAAGTACAAAGACCTGCAAGCTAAATGGAAAGATGTTGGCCCTGTACCTGAGAAGGTTCGCAACGAGATCTACAAGAGATTCAAAGCAGCGTGCGACCATTTCTTTGAGAGAAGGAGGGCTCAGAATTCAGAACAAGACAAGCAGTACGAAGAAAATTTCAAGTTGAAACTTCAGATCTGCGATCAGATTGAAGCTATTGCTGACAAGGACGAAATAAACCTTGATGACGTGTATGACTTGATTGACAATCATTCCCAGGTTGGATTTGTGCCTAGGAATGCTATCAAGAAGGACCGAGCAAGATTTGAAGAAGCAACCGAAAAAATTCTAACTCTCGAGGAGCTAGAACCAGGCGATAAATCCGATCTCAAGAATCACATCCAGCTACGTAGGATGAAGAGTTCGCCAGGGGGTGATAGGAAAGTGCAACGTAAAGAGCATTCTGTCAAAAGAAAAATTTCCGAGCTGGAAAGCAATATAAATACTTGGAACACCAACATGGAATTCTTCGCAGCTTCTGCGACAGCAGATAAGCTGAAAGCAGACTTGCAGCAGAGAATAAACGAAGCGCGGGGAGAGCTTGAAAGTCTTAAGTCGCAACTTAGTTCAATTAATTAGTAATTTTAGATATTAATGTTTGCGAAGTAGTAACCTCCGGTTATTTTTGCAAACCGTTTTGAAGGTCAAGTCCAGTAATTTGGACATAGCTTGAAAAGACAAGCCTCCATAGCTCAGTTGGCCAGAGCAGCGCACTTGTAATGCGCGGGTCGTTGGTTCGAATCCGACTGGAGGCTCATCATGAACAAAGGCACCCACAATGTGGGTGCCTTTGTTATGAAATATGTTATCTTCTTTTTCAGAGAAAAACTAGCTGATTCTTGACTCTCCTCTAACTGGAAGCTCTTCCAGTCGAAACAGGTAAATCACCAGGCTGACCCCATTCACTCCAGGACCCATCATAGACCGACAATTTATCAAATCCTGCTATGTGAGCTGCTAAGGTGATGATACAAGCAGTAAGCCCTGATCCGCACGAAAAGATGAGATTCTGATTTGTTACTCCAAGCCTATGAAAGATTGTCTTCAATTCATTGGATGCTAGCATTTTATTTCCCCTAACTACCTCAGGAAAAGGCAGACATTTAGAAGATGGTATATGACCGCCTCGGAGTCCTGCTCTGGGTTCTGGATCAATTCCGTCAAATCGTCCCTTGGATCTTGCGTCAAGAATCATTGTCTCTCCATCTTCAGTGAGCTTCAATACTTCTTCTGCATTTTTGAAAAACTCAGGTTGTGACTTTGCCACAAAATTCCCTTCCGGGAGAATGTGTTCTATTTTCTCCACTGTTGGCAATCCTGACTTGATCCATTCAGGAAGACCACCATCTAAAACGGTAATTTCTTCGTGACCCATCGCTCGCAGCATCCACCATGATCGAGGACTGGAATAGACACCGAGATTATCGTAGACAATAATTTTGCTATCAGCATTTAGACCGAGTTTTCTTGCAGCCTGAGTAAAATCTTCTTCCGATGGCATCATGTGCGGAAGATCTAGCGAGGCGTCAGAAAAGGCATTGTCTATATCAAAAAACCGAGCACCAGGAATCTGAATTTTAGCAAATGGATTGTCTTCCACCTTTGCCATTGGTCTTGGTAGGCTAACATCAAGGATGACCAAATTGGGATTATCCAAATTGGCTTCTAGCCATTCAATTGACACAGTAGGTTTGGTAATATTCATAGTTCCTAAATATCACTATTTACCTCGATAATGCAATGAATTTCTTAGTCGGCCCTTAATGTCTCAGCCGGATTTTTTTTGGAATTTGTCCATACCTGAGAGAGTATTGCACTCAGACAAATGATCCCAATAATCAAAACAGCTGGAACGGCATTTAAGATACTCAAAGGTGCGTGGGAGGCCATCGAATTAACCCACATGCTATTTATCCAAATAGCAAGGGGAGCGGCGACAGCTGTGGTCAGGACTATCAATATCAAAAAACCTTTGGACATTGTCAGAGTGAGTTCTCGGAAATTTGCCCCGAGTACCTTTCGAATTCCAATCTCTTTCACTTTTGTTTTAAGCTCAAAACTCACCATGCCGAGAAATCCTAAACTGGTAATCGCAACAGCAAGTAGTGAGACATAACCTAGTATTCCTCCAATGTCATAAAAGAACTGGTAGTATTCATCAATTTGAGCATCTAAAAATCCACCTTTAAATTCTCTCGCAGAATCAAAAGAAGTCCATCTTTCTTCAAAAACTTTTTTAGTTTCAGTCCCATTAACATTAGACACATTGAAATATGCAAACTCAATCATGTCAGGAATTATTCGTAAACCAAGGGGCCTGATAGATTTCATCAACGGTTCCCAATGATAGTCTTTCACTACTCCAAGAATTGTAAGCCCGATAGTGTCGATTGTAATTACTTCTCCTATAGCCTGAGTTGTTGACTCAAACCCGAAGATGTCCACGGCTTTTTCATTTAGAATAATGAATTTTTCGTTTTGTTGAGATGCATTTTTCGGAAAATCAGAACCTGCAAGTAATTCCAGACTCATGACATCCATATAGGAGGGATCTACAGAGAAAAAGGAGAGGTTTTGTGGCTCCTGATCTGGCTTCCAATAAGCTTTATCACCGTGACTCCTTCCGACAGCCGGATGATGTGACGTAAATGAAATCTGGTTGATTCCGGCAATTGAGGCAAACTCCTCTTTTATGATTTCAGGATCATGACCTTGAGTTTCTACAAAGAACACCTCACTATCGTCAAAACCAAAGTTGGAGTTGACCAGAAAGTTCGCCTGGTCGTTCAGTGCAAGGATACTTACTAACATGAGAATTGACAAGCTGAATTGAAAGCTCAAAAGCGTCCTCTTTCCGGTCAAAAGTGAGAGAACCGATTTCTTTCTGCTTTGAATGCCAGCCAACGAACCCTTGAGGGAGGAGATAGTATTGATCTTCGATATGAAAAGGGAGGGGCCTATGCCGGCAATAACCCCAAGAAAAATGGTAAAGCCAAAGAAGTACACGTAGGCTCCCCAAGATTCTTGTAGAGTAATCCCGATAGTGCTAAAGATCCAGAGCTCATTGAAAGACTGAATTAGGAATTTATAGATCACGATCCCCACAATCAGGGAGATCAGAGTAATGATGACTGACTCAACCAGAAATTGACCTACAATCTGTTGTCGCCTTGCTCCATTTACTTTTCTTATTCCTATCTCTTTTGTTCGACTCAAAGACCTGGCGATAGATAAATTGGTGTAATTAATGGTAGCCGTAATCATCACAATCAACCCAAGAAGTCCAAAGAAAGCAAGAATGAACCATGGAAAAGTAAATCCAATTTCATTACTCATAATTCTTCCGGGTACTATTTCATTTATCCCTTGTAACTCCATCTTATATCCAGGGTGATCTTCTTTTAATTCTATGTTTTGGGAGGCCAATTCATTGATGACCTTTTCAGCTTCAGCTCTTGATTCACTATTTGAAAGAACCAGATAATTGTAGTTGCCCCAGATATTGTCCCATTCTTGGTAGCGAGTTGTAAAAACCTCTTTTTCAACCAACAAAGGAAGTGTTGAGAATGAGGCTAGTGCCTCGAATTTTATATGTGAATTTCCTGGAGCGTCTTTGACGACACCAATTACCTTGTAGTCGCCGTGGTCAGCGAAACTCACAGTTTTTCCTACTGGAGACTGATTTGGAAAAAGTTTACCAGCCATCGATTCGTTCAATAGCAGATTGAATGGTTCAGCCATTCCAGTTGCGGATCCTTCTAATAACTCAAAGCCAAACACCTCAAAGAAATGTTCGTCGGCAAACAAAGAGCTAAGTTCCAGAATTTTGTGTGGTGATCGGATCTCGCCTCTGAATTGATGATTGAGGTTTGTCATCCTTTCGATAAATGCGTATTGATTTTCAAGGTGTTCTTTTATCGGAAGCGGAGAGGTGGCATAAACATCATCGAAAGTACCATCCTGGCCATCTCTATAGGTGATTACTCTATACGTTCGATCTCCGTTTGGATGAAATTTATCGTACTGAAACTGGTCATATACCAACAATATCAACACGAGGCAAACGGACATGCTAAGTGAGAGACCAACAATGTTAATAGCAGCGAAGAATTTGTGCTTTCTGAGGTTTCTGAGGGCAATGATGATGTAATTCTTGATCATTGGTAGAGGTTTTGGTTTGTAAATAAAACAGTCATGCATCCAAAGGATGTTGCCCTAACTAGAAGGTTGTATCAAACAATCGATTTTTATGCATTCTTGATGAAAGCTTTTTTCAACTTACTTGGATTGAGACTGCTTGACACTGCTATAGGTACTTTCGAGCTGAACACACGTTCATTCCCGGAAGCATTCAACACTTTGGGATAGTCTTGCTAAAGCCTACTATTACAAAAGGAGATTAGAGCAAGGCACATGAGTACTACAAAAAGTCACTTGCTTTGAACCCAAAAAGAAAAATGCTGAGACAAGCTAGCCGAATTGGGAAGTAGATTTTTGGTATACACCGGAAAATCCACAGCAATTTGATTAGAATATCTTCCTGAAAAAGCTTAAATTAATTGCTTGTTTAACCTAACAGAAAAAATATGTCAGATTCAACGATGAGTGTAAAAGATTGGGTAATCACCATAATAATTGCGGCTATTCCTTTGGTAGGACTAATAATGCTATTTATATGGGGCTTCGGTAGTGGAACAAATCAAAATAAGGCTAATTGGGCAAAAGCAGTTCTTATTTTTTACCTAATAATGATTGTGTTCTATTTCGTGTTTGGAGCAGCACTAATTGGAGGTATTCTTGCCTCAGGTGGATTCTAGAAATTTTAAAATAGAGCTAAAAAACCCTCTTCATCGAGGGTTTTTTTGTGCCTAGAATTCTTGGTTTGCAATGTACTCGTAGTCTGCAATAATTGTGTACAAAAATTTCACATCAGGCAAATCTGTCTGTATTTGAAATTTTTCCTTCAACTTTTCTGCGATGCTCGATACCCCCTCCTTGTTGAAACCTTGGCGTCTCATTTCCAGTGCTTTCTTCATCAACTCGATCTGCTGATCAGTTAGCTGTTTTACGATCGGAAAAGATACAATGTGATCATCTTTTGCTGGACTTTTAAGAATGGCAGACATCTCAACATTCCTGACCTTTATTACAATAGTTCCCGCAGCTAAATCACCAATTCTTTGCCCATTCTCCGTGACAATAATCGAGAGCACGCTTACTCCCCCATACAAAATGTAAATATCAATAAGACGGAAGAGCCACCGGAGTAAATAGGCGCCGATAGTGGGAGTGGTGCCGTCCATCTTTACAACCTTGATATTCATGGCTTTTTTTCCAAGAGATTGCCCATTGCCGAAATACTCAAAAAACAGGGAATAGAACATAAATGGAATGAGAATGATGACGAGTAGCGTTTCTCCTGCACTGCTAAAGATCATTGAGATCATGATCATAAATCCGAAAATCACCAAGGCATCGATGAAAAAAGCAAGTATTCGTTCTCCCAAACTTGCTAGTTCGAGGTCTATTTCTATGTTTTGATTTGTGACGAATTTTGACACGGCTCAGTCTTAATCAATTTTCAGCAAGCTTAATATAAACCGCAATTAATAATTAACATATTTGCTAAATACACTGACTTCGAGTCAAATGAAACAATCGGTATTTGTAAAACTGAATAAAGAGAAGTGGGAAAAATATGAGCAAACGCTCGATAACAGGAATCCTTCTGCAGATGATCTCTCGAAAATCTACGTTCACCTTACGGAGGATCTAGCCTTTTCAAAGGCGAAATATCCAAGAACTTCTCTTACAGCTTACCTAAACAAACTATCGCTGAAAGTTCATAACCTCATTTATCGAAACAAACCGGAAGATAAAGACAGGTTTGTGAATTTCTGGAAAATGGAAGTTCCGTTGGAGATGTACCGGTCACGAATGCCGATGCTTTACTCATTTTTGATAATGGCAATTGGGGTCTTAATTGGAGCTATGTCGGCGGCAAATGATGAAACCTTTGTCAGGCTTATTTTGGGTGATGCTTATGTTGACATGACAATCCAAAACATTAAGGACGGAAATCCGATGGGAATTTATGGTAGTAGCGATGAGTGGCACATGTTCTTTGCGATTACTTCTAACAACATCCGAGTTTCCTTTCTTGCCTTTGTAGCTGGAATTTTGACCTCATTTGGTACAGGATTTATACTGATTAGAAATGGTATCATGCTTGGAGCTTTTCATTACTTTTTTGCTCAACATGGTTTGTTTGACGAAACGTTATTATCCATCTGGGTTCATGGAACGATCGAAATTTCGGCCATAGTTATTGCTGGAGGTGCTGGTATTCGGATGGGAAATGCACTGCTCTTTCCAGGGACGTTTCCAAGAGCGTACTCCTTTCAAAAGGGGGCAAAAAGTGGACTTAAAATCGTAATGGGACTATTTCCATTTTTTGTAATGGCAGGCTTTATTGAGTCTTTTTTAACGAGATATACTGGATGGCCATTATCAGCAAAGCTTTTTATTATCTTGAGTTCACTTTTCTTGATCATTTATTATTTCATCTACTTACCAATTCGAATGAAAAATGGAAGCTCCAAAAATTGAATTTTATCAACTACGTGATTTTGGAAAAAAGATCAACGCCACAATCGAGTTTTTGCGCGAGAACTTTAAGAGCTTGTTTTTGTGCTTGTTGTTGATCGGAGGTCCAGCTGCATTGCTGTTGAGCCTGGTCTTCAAAAACTTAATGTCTGCTTTTTCTAGTTTTGATCTGGAGAGCGGAACCGGATCAACTCCTTCTGATGCTCTTAGTTTCTTTTCATTACTTGGAGGTAACTATTTTGTACTCATGCTTCTCAGTTGGCTGACTGTCACTTTAATAGCAGGAGTGACCTTTTCGTATATGAAACTATACAATCAGGGGGTTGCCAAAGAAACAAGTGTGGGAGAAGTCTTCAGATTGGCTTTGTCAAAGTATGGTGGACTCTTGATTTTAGGATTTATCATTTCAGTTGTTACAATTATTGGAATGTTTTTCTTCTTCCTTCCAGGAATCTTTCTTGGAGTCGTCCTGTCTCTTGCATATCCAATTTACATGTTTGAAGACGTTGGGGTGGGTAAGGCGTTTAGCAAATCTTTCACGCTTATTAGAGATAAGTGGTGGAGTACATTCGGCCTGATTATTATCGCCTCTCTAATAGCATACCTAGTACAAGCCGTTTTTTCAGTGCCATTTATTGTTGTTTATATGATGGAAATGTTCACCATAGTGGAGGACCTGGAGGCTAACTCGGGTGATCCTAGCTCCATATTTGGTCTTTTTTCTTCTGGATACATGACGCTGACGATGGCTCTATCGATGGTTGGTTCTTATTTGACCTACTCCATTCCAATGGTGGCCTTGGGGTACCAGTACGCTAATTTGATTGAACGATCAGAGGGTAGAGGATTGATGGATGAAATCAAGGATTTTGACGCGAAGTAGAAGAATTTTAATTGTCGTAGCATTCATCTTCTCTTTTTCCCTTGTTGCAAGTGAGAAGCTAAATTCGTCTTCACGCAGATATGATGAGAGTGAAATGTCAAGATATGACTCAAGCGATGATTTTGGCTATATGAAACTTACTGTACAACCACCATCTATCTGGCAAAGATTACAGTGGTGGATTGGTGCCATGATAGCTAAGATCTTTTCAAACCCAAATGCTCCCTGGCTTTCCAAAATACTTTTTTATGCTTTGTTGCATCTGGTCGTGGGTTTTGCAATTTTTTATATGGTAAGATTGAAATACGGCGGGGCACTATCATCTCGTTCTAGATTTAACATTTCTGGCGATGCTAGCACAGAATTACCATCTGAGAAAATTGATTTTGATCAATTGATTGAAAGTGCTGTTGATGAGAAAAATTTCAAATTAGCAATCAGATACCTGTACTTAAAAACCTTAACGTACCTCTCCATAAGAGATGTTATCAAACTTAGGAATTGGAAATCTCCTTACGACTACGAGAAAGAAATGGATGAACATATTGTGCTACCGTACAAATCGTTAGCTCGTCTCTTTGAATATGTTTGGTACGGAGATGTCAAGGTAGGAAGTGAAGAATTTGTGAAAGGTAAAGAACTAATTGCCACCATTGAAGATCGTCTGAAATGAAAAGAGATAAGATCTTCATTTATGCATTCGCTGGCCTTTTCATTACCTACGTCACCTTGGACTTCCTTGCACCCAAGCCCATTAGTTGGTTGGTGACTTTTAAAGCGAGTGACAAAAATCCGTTTGGTGGGTTTATTTTCAATGACAGATCCAAAGACCTTTTCGATAATGGATTCGAAATATCCAATAGTACGTTATCAGAGCTCGCGGAGACGGAATCAAACATCGTGATTCTTGCTGAACGTGCAGACATTAACAGAACTGATTCGGATAAGCTCTTCGAAATACTAGAGGAAGGCGGGAACGTGTTTATAGCTGCGAACACCTTTAGCGACAAGCTACGGGATACCTTGGACTTTGACGTGGAATTTGAATATCAGCTTCTGAATCAAAGCATTTTTGAAGCTCCCGAAAGTGTCATTACTATTTCAGACTCCCTTGAATACACATACTCATCCAATTTAGTCTCCAACTATTTTGAGTTGGAAAAAGATGGCGATTGGGAGGTATTGGCCACAATTAAAGAAGGACCAATCGCTGTCCAAAGAAACATAGGGACAGGTAAGATTGTCCTTGTATCAAACCCTTACATGTTTACAAATTTTGGCTTGCTGATCAACAATAACTTTCAAGCATGCGCGGCACTTCTTTCAGCTCTACCAAGGGAAAATGCTCATTACACAATGTTTTATAAATCCGGTAAAGGAGAAGCTCAAACTCCTTTGAGATTTTTTCTGAGTGAAGACCCACTTCGATGGTCGTTGTATTTGGGCCTGTTTCTGATCGTACTCTTACTCATCATTTCTTCAAGGAGGCAGCAGCGATCGATACCCGTGGTTCTTCCACCAGCCAATACAACGGTGAAATACGTGAAGACGCTTGGTGACCTTTTTTTCAGGGAAAGAAATCACAAAAGTGCCGCTATGAAACTAATTAGTCATTTTCTGTTACAGATTAAAGACAAATACTTGGTTTCTGTTGAGTTCAATGAGAAGTTTTATCACCAATTTTCATCAAAAAGTAATGTGGATAAGGAACATGTGATTCGTACTTTCGAGTTAATACAGCTTGTAAAGTCACAACCGCAAATTGAAGAAAAGATGTTAGTTGATTTATCCAGAAAAATAGAAAAATTCAAATGAGTGATTTTGAAAGTAGAATTGATCTTTCAGACCTATCTGAAAAAGTTAATAAGCTGAAGGAGGAAGCTTCCAAGGCTTTGATTGGTCAAACTGAAATGTTAGAACTGATGCTCACCGCGATGTTTGCGGGAGGACATGTGTTGATAGAGGGTGTGCCGGGAATAGCCAAGACCTTGTCGGCAAAACTAATTTCAAAGCTGGTAGACTCAGATTTTAAGCGGATCCAGTTCACACCCGACCTGATGCCGTCGGATGTTTTGGGTACCTCTGTTTTCAATCCCAAATCAGCCTCTTTCGACTATAAAAAGGGACCAGCATTCACCAACCTATTACTAATTGATGAAATCAATCGTGCTCCAGCTAAGACGCAGGCCTCATTGTTCGAGGTAATGGAAGAAAAGCAGATTTCGAATGATGGCGAAACTTACGTCTTAGACGATCTCTTCATGGTTCTTGCAACGCAAAATCCGATTGAGCAAGAGGGTACGTATCGTCTTCCGGAAGCTCAACTTGATCGTTTTCTTTTCAAGATTGTTGTCGACTACCCTGAAAGCACTAATGAATCAAAGATTCTGCAGATGACTAGCAAAAACACCAACCACCATAGGTTGGATTTTGTCTCTCCTGTCATAAAGAAAAAGGAAGTGATCTCATTGAGAGACAATCTCGAGGCGATTGTAATGCAGGATTCCTTGATTGACTACATTGTGACATTAATGGCAAAAACGAGGGAGCACTATTCCCTTTATTTAGGTGCATCGCCCAGAGCTTCTATTGATCTTATGAAGGCGTCAAAAGCTTTTGCAGCCATCCAGGGTAGGGATTTTGTCTCTCCAGAAGACATCAAACGTCTCTTTAGACCAGTTGTCGAACATAGGATTATTCTTTCACCCGAGGCAGAACTTCAAGGTGTTACGATTCAGGAGGTCACGGAGCAAATACTGCAACAAGTTGAGGTGCCAAAGTAGTGCTGCCCTGACGCAAAAATGAAAATATTTCCTACATATCGATTTTATGTAATTGGCGTGTCCTTGGTGGTGCTGCTTTTTGTCGGCTACTTCAGTCCTTTTCTATTCAGTTTGGCAAAGGGTTTGACGCTAACGTTTCTCCTTTTGACATTAGTAGATACGACGCTTCTTTTCTGGAGCGGAGGTAGGATTGTGTTGGAGAGAGGATTGCCGGATCGATTTTCAAATGGAGATGATAACGTAGTTTCTTTTAGTATTCTCAGTGAGTACAAATTCCCAATTCAAATCGAGCTTATTGATGAGATTCCACCTGACTTCAAAAGGAGAGACCTTAAACTTCAACTGCACCTTTCTTCCGGTAAGCAAAAACCCACATCATACACACTGAAGCCAACGGAACGTGGTGAGTATCTTTTTGGCAAAACCAACACGCTCGCAGTTTCAAAACTGCAGTTAGTGGCTCGTAGACAGATTTTTGGTAGAGACCAAATGGTTAAGGTTTATCCATCATTCTTGAATTTAGAAAAGTACGAACTCGCAGCTGTTTCACAAAATTTGAGAATGAGCGGACAGAAGAGAATGCGCCGCATTGGCCAAAGCACCGAGTTCGATCACATCAAGGAGTATGTTTTGGGTGACGATCCCCGTCATATCAACTGGAGAGCTTCTGCTCGCAAAACTGACCTGATGGTAAACCATTACGTGGATGAAAAATCGCAACCTATCTATTCAGTTATTGACAAAGGCCGTCCAATGAAGATGCCTTTCGAAGGAATGACCTTACTCGACTATTCTATCAATGCATCGTTAGTGCTTTCCAGCGTGGCGATTAAAAAAGGAGATCGTGCCGGACTCATCACATTTCAACACAAACCCGAAACCTTCATTTCTGCGCAAAAACGAAACCTCCAGATCAACTATTTGCTTGAGACCTTATATAATCAGAATACACAGTTTAATGAACCTGATTTTGCGACTCTATATTGGTTCATACAGCAGAAAGTAAAGCAGCGTAGTTTGCTTTTGCTGTACACCAATTTTGAATCAATCTACGCGTTGGAAAGACAACTTCCGTATTTGAAATTGATCAATAAAAATCACCTACTACTATTAATTTTCTTCCGCAATACAGAACTTGATCAGGTGATCAATGAGCCTTCGAACTCAACCATTGATGTATACAATAAGTCAATTGCGAAGCAAATAACAGATGAGAAGCAAAACATGCAGTCTGTTTTGATGACCAATGGAATTTTATCTCTTTATACCACCCCGTGGAACCTAAGCACAGATGTTATAAACAAGTACATTGAGATCAAGACAAAACGACTCCTTTAAAAAGTTATCTTGTTTTTCACCATTCACGTAAAATTGCTGTCGCTGCTTTCTGACCAGCGTTAACTTGAGCACAGATTAAGATTAACTGAAACTTTGGTATGCTTCTGGGCATCTCAGTTTTGACTAGGGATGTAACGAAGATCAATGTTGTCAGTAATCCATTAAACGCTACTTACCATGCTTAAGAATTTTATCATCATCACTCTTCGAAATTTCCGTAAGAACAAGCTGAGTACCAGTATTAATGTAATCGGACTGGTTCTGGGATTTTTCGCTTTTATTACGCTCACTAGCTATGTATTTAATGAAACCTCATACGATACATGGCACAAGCAAGCGGACAACATTTTCCGACATACCACGATTGATGAAGCGCTGGGGGTAAGTAGTAATATGGTGGCCATAACAAGCCCAAGAATGCCTAAGGCAGCAGAAGAAGAACTAGCAGAAGTGACAACTTCCGCTCGCATGATTCACGTCGGAGATCAGCGATTAGAGCGTGGCGATAGAGGGTATTATGCTACTCAGGCGAAATACGTCGAGGCAGATTTTTTCAACATATTCGATTTAAAAGTACAAGACGAAGGAGTTCTGACCCAGTTTGATGCTCCAAGGAAAATCATTTTATCTGAGTCATTTTCAAAGACCATATTTCCAGATGTGCCTGACGTAACAGGTGAACTCGTCACGATTGATGATGATTCATGGGAGATCGTGGGAATTATGGATGATGTTACAAAGAACTCACATTTGCAGTTCGATATGCTAATGTCACTTTTCCCCGCCGAGTCAGATTCTTCCTTCGCTGATTACCTGGATAGCTGGAATGGGCTGGGAATGATTGGGTACATTGTATTGGAAGATCCTTCGCAAGAGGCTAACGTTGAGGATCGACTGAAGGAGATTTCCTTAAACAATGATGTCAACGATTTCTGGGTTCCACAATTGCAACCTGTTACGGACATTCATCTGGGATCTTCAGATATTTTATTTGACGGCTATCATGTGAATAAGGGAGATGCTACTTATGTGTACGCCTTGGGTGCTGTGGCTCTGTTTGTTCTACTAATAGCAGCATTCAATTTCATGAATCTTACCACCGCGCAATCGACGACTCGTGCAAAGGAGGTGGGAATTAGGAAGGTACTAGGCAGTGGAAAGAAGAAACTCATGGGTCAGCATCTGACTGAGTCAGTGACCTTATCTGTTGTATCACTCTGTGCAGCACTTCTCTTGGTTCTGCTAGTGAGTAGGTTCCTTGATTTAGGCCTGGATTTTAGTCCAAACACCATTCTTGCCTCTAATCTTTGGATGATTGGCGCATACCTTCTTGTTGCAGTAGCAGTGGGATTGGGGGCAGGCCTGTACCCGGCTTTTGTCCTCTCAGGGTTTGATGCTATTCGAATTCTCCGTGGAAAATTTCAGACTAGCTCTCAAGGAGTCTTGTTGAGAAAATCTCTAGTCATCTTACAATTTGTAGCTTCTGTGGTAATGATAATCACCACACTGCTGGTGTCGAAGCAAATCGATTACATAAGGAATAAAAATCTCGGTTTTGATAAGGAGCAGGTCATCAATCTTAATTTCAGCAGTGGATCATTGATAGAACGCATGGATGTGTTTCGGGAAGAAGCACTGAAACATCCATCGATTGGCAACGCTGCATATTCAAGTAATATGCCAGGAAGAACCTTCGGACGAACTGGTATGACCCTGGAAGGAGGATCGGAAGATGAGGATATATGGATTGTTAGTGCATTCTCCGTTGATCAGAATTATTTTAATGCCATGGGAATTGAAGTTGTGGAAGGACGTAACTACTCGACTGAGTATGGTAGCGATCAGCAGGAATCCATAATTATAAATCGTGCAATGCTGGAGGCTTTAAATTGGGATTATGGAGTAGGAAAGCCACTTACTTTTGGAGAAACGCAGCGAACAGTGGTGGGTGTGATTGAGGACTTTCATTTTGCAAGTATGCGACATAAGATTGAGCCACTTGTCATTTACTACAACCCGGAACCAGCAAGTAATCTTAACTTAAAAATCACCACTTCTGAGGTTCGACCTACATTGGAATTTCTTGAAGCTAAATGGACGGAAACATTTCCAAACTACCCGTTTGAATACCAGTTTTTTGATCAGGAATTTGATCAGTTATTTGAGTCGGATCAGCAATTTGCAAAGATGGTTAACGGGTTTACCTTACTGTCAATCGTTCTTTCATGCCTGGGACTCTTTGGACTATCCTCTTTTACGGCAGAGCAACGCCGAAAAGAGATTGGTGTGCGAAAAGTGTTAGGATCATCTGTATATCAAATAGTATCATTACTGATGCGCGAATTCATCTTGCTAATTGCGATTGCCAGCTTGATAGCTTGGCCTATTTCCTACTGGTCGTTGAATAGTTGGATTCAGGATTTTCAGTACAGAATTGAAATAGTGAGCCCTGATAATCTATTCCTATTTGGAATGGCAGCTGTAGGAGCAATGATTGTTGCCGTCTTAGCTGTTAGTTATAAATCGATCTCAGCTGCTGTGGTCAATCCGGTGAGATCTCTAAGAGATGAATAGTTGGTTAAAATAGGAATCCAGAAGTTGTCTATGGCACAACGTTATCATCTGGATTCCTTTCATAACAGTTGTCAGGCCAGGTTCATCTGATTCATGTAGATCTGGCATTTTTCTTTCGTTCCTATATATAAAATGTTGAATCCTTTCTTGACTGTCCAGGTTCCTCCAGACTCTGACTTTTGAATTCTCACCCGATCTGGATCTTTTGCAAAGAAGTGAAATAAATTTTTCATAGCTGTTTGGTTAAAATGGTTAATTGATAACTGAAGATAGCTTATGAAAAGTATATTTTATATTGGCATAATCCTATAGATATGAATGAGTCATTTACCTAGGTTCTGCTATGTGGAAACTGCATTGTGATGTACCTTGGAAGAACCTACTATAAACTGAACTTAAAATTACTTAGAGACTCCAGCAAGAAATGCAGCAAGTTCATCAATGAAATAGGTTCGTGGAGTTTCCATAAAAGCAGCATGATCACCGCCAGGAACCGTCACCCACTGTTTATGAGCGGTGCCTAGTCTAGTATATAATTTTACCTGCTTATCAGTAGGACCGATTGGGTCGTGTTCACCCTGAAGGATCAGTGTCGGAACGGTCACTTTCGAGGGATCTAGTTCGTTATATTGGTCGAGATTTTTCCAATCGACTTTTATCGGATCCGCTTTCAGTGCCATTTTTACATATGCGTCTATGGCTCTTTGACTGATCGAACCAGGCACGATGAAATCACTAGCGGCTGCCTCAGCAGTGTTAACAATTTTCAGCAGTGCGTGATCGGGAGCGTCTGCGGGGATGGTCTGATCGTTGTCAAACCAATAGCCAAAGAGCGTAAGAGAAGATATTAATTCAGGATACCTCTGAGCGGTTAATTGCGAATTTGTTGAGCCCATCGACCACCCAAACAAGTGTGGTTTTATTGTCCATTCATTTCGATTGTCAATCCAAGATAGAACACTTGCCAGGTCTTTGGCTGCCCTATCCGGCGTAAACCATTCTGAACTATCACGAGGAGTTTCGCCATACCCACGTAGGTCGACTGCATAAACGGCGTACCCACGTTCTACAAGACCATCCATGAGTGACAGATTTTCTCCCTCCACTTGCAGATCGAAATCAGGGACTGCACTCCAGGTTCTGCCATGTACTAGCAGGATAGCTTCTGATGCCTCGGTAGCACTCTTTTCCCATACGGCGATCGGATGTCCGTCAGCAGTGACCGTATGCCTTTTTAGTTCTGCTTTGGTGGTTTGAGTTGTGGGCGTGCAAGCGGAGAGAATCGCGCAAAGAACAAACAAAATGCTATAAGTAGACTTCAACATTAAACTCCTTTATGTTTTCAAAAGATTGTAAATGTACAGACAACTTTGAATTGAATGCCTTGAAACTGATTCCTTATTGCTTGTACTACCTGCAACTAATTGTTGCTTCCTAAAAACTCTGCAACTGCTTTCTTGTAGGTTCTGCTGCTCTTCAAAACCTTATCGTTTGCCATCTCAAAAGAGAAGGTGTTGTTGTTGAGGTATTTGGATCTTCGCACGAAGGCGTCATTTATGATGAATGATCTATGAATTCGCATAAATCCTTTTGGCAATTGAGTAGTCAGGAGCTCTAGTGTCGTTCGATAGATAAATTGCTTCCGCTTTGTATGGATAATAACATAAACGGAGCTGGATTCAATATAGAGTATGTCAGTGACAGGAATTCTTTCCTCTAGCCCCTTATTTAGAATAATGATTTCAGTCAGGCTAGGAGAGGAGCTTCTATTAAAGGACTGAAACAATCGCTCTACTCGCTGGCTAAATGCTCTTCGCTGATTTAAGTCAATCATTTCCTTAGCTCGCTTTAGTACCTCATTGAAACGTTTGTCAGTATAAGGTTTTATCAGATAGTCCAATGCCTCAACTTCAAATGCTTGAATTGCATACTGATCGTACGCAGTACTGAAGATCACTAACGATTCTGTTTTGCGAAGCTGATAAGCCACTTCTATGCCAGTCATACCGGGCATTTGTATGTCAAGGAAAATGATATCTGGTACTTGAGTCTTGCAGAAGTTGATTGCTTCCCTGCCGTTGGCACATTCGCCCAGCAAGTGAAATGCGTCGTTTTTCTCCAACAAGGCCGAAAGGAAACGTCTTGCGTGCGGTTCATCATCCACAACAAGCACTGTGTAAGTTTTCATGTGAGCTGTGGTATAATTAGTTTGATTGCAAAAACGTGTTCGCTAACAACAGTCTCGAGTGATGAGTTGCTGCCATAAAATTGAGACAACCTCTCCTTAACATTTTCTAACCCCACACCTAGCGAAGGCTGAGTTGTTCCACCTGGACTTGTGTTTTCAATGACAATCTTCACCGCTCCATTATCGTGAATCATCTCAGAGCTTATTTTGATACTCCCACTTCCTTCAAGTTTGGAAATCCCGTGCTTAAATGCATTTTCTACCAACGGTTGAAGTATGAGGTTGGGAACCTCAGCAGCCAACGATGTATCATCTATTTGTAAATCGACTTTGAGCCGATCGAAAAAACGTTCTTGTTCGATTTCCAGGTAATCCTTTATGTAATCAAGCTCTTCTTGTAATGTGTGCGTGTGTTTGTTTCGATCCTCAAGCATTTTACGCAGGAGCCCACTAATCTTGATCGTCATATTTCTAGCTTTCTCATCGTCATAACCTATCAAAGTGGTTACAGCATGCAAAGAGTTGAATAGGAAATGCGGATTTAGTTGAGCTTTCAGTGCGTTGAGCTGGCTTTGATTCAATTGGGATTCAAGGTTTAATAACTTAAGATTCTTTTCATTGAGAACCTTGTTTAAGGTTATTGCTTTTAACACGCTTGCGATCACAGCAAAATCTATCATCCTACTGACGGTTGCTTTTGGGAAAATCACAACAAGTTCCTCAATTGGTGAAGTCCAGTCACCCAGAACGACACTTCGCATTGGAAAATACAGCGCATTTGTGAGCGTGAAATGAACTAAAACGATTACAATTCCAGAGAGAGTAAACGTAGCTATCTGTCTGACTGAAATCTCTTTAAAATCCGGAAGCTGGTCTACCGCACCGTTTACATATTTGATTAAGAAAATCCATCCTGCATAGTAAATGATCATTAGTATAACATGGAGGATGTTGATGTTTAACGAGCTATCTGTCCCAAGAGAACTGGATTGAAAAAACACCATTAGACCAATACCAAATACAGCAATGACAATGTATTTGGGTTGAAAGGAAAGCGGTTTGGCGACGAGCACAGACATGCTTCAAATATAGCTCGAATGATTTCTGTTTGCTTCTTTGAGGTTGTCATCCACTTCCGATTTTACCGTTCGCAACATGATAAAAGTGTCGTTAATGTGGCCCGCAGCGAATTTTACCTGGCACATCATGTTAACGATTGGAGGCGCCAATCAGGCGTAAGAAAAAGAAGAACTAGTATAGAATGACAATAAAAAAATAGTAACACTTGAATTATGTCTTTGCGTCATGGCAATCCAGTCAACTACAGTTTTGATGTCCATTTGCTACCGCACGACTTCAAGCCTGTAATGCAGCGTTAGATAACCTCACTGATAGAAGAAAATAGATTTGTTGTTCTGGGTAACTGAGGTTCACAATGTTTTGTGAGCCTCTTTTTATGATCCTATACCATACAATTTTTTCGCTTCCTTTTCCTTGAAATGCATGACCAGATTTAAGGCAT
>JBDVJN010000060.1:0-15922 GCA_039961455.1 Cyclobacteriaceae bacterium
GGGATACCTGCTCCACCAGGCGAATCCCAAACCAACGTTCCATTTCCAGGATCCAAGATCAGCGAAGGTGGACCATCCCCCACCTGATTTCCAGTTGAAAAATTACCCTCATAAAAGGACGGATCTACCAAGCTCCTATAATTAGGAGTCTCGGATGTCTTAGACATTTTAGGAATCGTAAAGAAGTAAGACAAGCTATCACCATCTGGATCAAAAGCTCCCGGGTTATGCTCAAAGCGGAATCCGACCACTCCCTGATCAATAGGTGGAACAGTAAAAAAGGGTGTACTGTTGGGAATCAATGCATCGATGACCACAAGAGTTTCTACGTGAAAGGGGGTTAAATTAGGAATGTTTAAAATGTTATCATTCCTATTCTCCTCTGTGTAGCTAACCAAATAATTGTTTGGGGCTTGATAGGTATGAGTTAGACTAAATTCCCATCGTTCAACACCATTTCCTAAAAACACAATCCTGCTCTGGTCCCAAGGAATTTCCCTGTCAGTACCATCTCCAGCGAAAGCACCGTCTCCGAAATCGAATCGACCATTACCAAATATGACTCCATCTTGATCACGATAGCCAAAGAAGGTAAACTCATAAGTAAGCGCAGAGATTTTCTTCGCTACCACCTCCCCAGCACGTATGTGAGTAGCCATGGAATGGTGGCTAAAAAAAAGAAGAATGAAAAAGAATATATTTTTTACATATCTCACACTTACAGCAATTTCTCTCTTTTCTTAACGCAAAAAAGTCAATTTTAAGATGTCACCAAGAACAAAATGATCTTCTAAATCACTTATAAGTAAACATTTAAGTAACTGTCTTCACCTAGTCAGTTCAACTATTTAAAATCATTTAAAATATAAATTAAGATTGGTGGGCAAGATTTCCGAAATTACCTTTGACTTCAATCGAATAACTTAACCAAATTCATGGGTTGGACAAAGCAATTTTTTTCGAGTTCCATTGGTAGAAAATTTGCCATGGCTCTTTCGGCTCTTTTCCTAATTATCTTCTTGCTGCAGCATTTTACAATAAATGTAATCTCAACTTTTAGCGAAGAGGCTTTCAACGAAATTTCTCATTTCATGGGCACAAACCCATTGGTTCAGTTTGCCCTCCAGCCAATTTTGATCTTTGGTGTTGTCTTTCACTTCATTATGGGATTTGTGCTTGAACTCAAAAACAGAAATTCGAGAGAGATCAGTTATGCCGTGAATAAGGGATCGGCCAACTCTACATGGACGTCTCGAAACATGATCTGGAGCGGACTTTTTATTTTGTTTTTTCTGGGATTCCATTTTTATGATTTTTGGATTCCGGAGATAAACTACAAATACATTGAATTCAAATCAGAAGATCCAAATAGGTATTATGAAGAGGTAGTTCACATGTTTGCCAATCCAATTCGGGTAGGGATTTATGTTTTGTCCTTCATTTTCCTCTCCCTTCACTTACAGCATGGGTTTCAATCTGCATTTCAATCAATTGGAGCGCGGCACGATAAATACACTCCAACGATTTTCAAACTGGGTAAAATCTACGCAATCGCTATCCCAGCTGGTTTTATTTTCATTGCCATTTTCCACTATCTTAATAAGCTTTAATATCTAGGTATGACAAAATTAGATTCTAAAATACCTGAGGGTCCTATTAAGGATAAATGGACCAATCACAAGAACAACATCAAACTAGTTAATCCAGCGAATAAGCGGCAAATCGATGTGATCGTCGTTGGTACTGGGCTCGCAGGAGGATCTGCTGCTGCCAGCTTGGCTGAACTAGGCTACAACGTAAAGGCATTTTGCTACCAGGATTCCCCACGCCGAGCACATTCGATCGCCGCTCAGGGAGGAATTAATGCAGCAAAAAATTATCAAGGAGATGGAGATTCAACCTATCGTCTTTTCTATGACACGGTAAAAGGAGGAGACTATCGCTCACGGGAGGCAAATGTCCATCGATTGGCTGAGGTATCAGGAAATATCATTGATCAATGTGTGGCGCAAGGTGTCCCGTTTGCCAGAGATTACGGGGGTCTCTTAGACAATCGATCTTTTGGTGGAGTCCAGGTTTCCAGAACGTTCTATGCCAAAGGGCAAACTGGCCAACAGTTACTACTAGGTTGCTATTCAGCCATGTCACGCCAAATCGGGAAGGGGAAAATTCAGATGCACAATCGACACGAGATGATGGAAGTCGTTATCGTGGACGGAAAGGCCAGAGGAATCATTGCTCGAAATCTGGTGACAGGAGAAATCGAGAGGCATTCAGCACATGCTGTGGTAATAGCATCAGGAGGATACGGAAATGTTTTCTTCTTATCTACTAATGCGATGGGATCAAACGTTTCCGCTGGATGGAAAATCCATAAGAAGGGAGCTTATTTTGCTAATCCTTGCTTTACTCAAATTCACCCAACCTGCATTCCGCAGCATGGCGATCAGCAATCAAAATTGACCCTGATGTCAGAATCATTGCGAAATGATGGAAGGATTTGGGTTCCTGCAAAAAAAGAAGACGCTGAGGCGATCCGAGCTGGCAAACTGAAACCTACCGATATCGCAGAAGCTGATCGTGACTACTACCTGGAGCGGCGTTACCCTTCCTTTGGGAATCTGGTTCCAAGAGATGTAGCCTCACGAGCAGCTAAAGAAAGAGCGGATGCTGGATTTGGTGTTGGAACGAATGAAACTGGCGAAGCAGTGTATCTTGACTTTAGTGCAGCAATAATGCGCTACGGAAAGGAAGATGCTAATGTCCATGGACATCACGACGCTTCAGATGATGAAGTAAGAGAAAGAGGTGAAAAAGTAATTGAGTCTAAATACGGCAATCTTTTCCAAATGTATGAAAAGATCACCGCCGACAACCCATACAAAACACCTATGAAAATTTACCCAGCGGTACACTATACCATGGGCGGTGTCTGGGTGGATTACAACCTCATGACCACCATTGATGGATGTTACTGCATTGGTGAAGCCAATTTCTCCGATCACGGTGCAAACAGACTCGGAGCATCAGCATTAATGCAAGGTTTAGCGGATGGATACTTTGTGCTTCCATATACCATTGGGGACTATCTGGCTGACGATATTCGCACTGGCGAGATTCCTACCGATTCAACTGAGTTTGAGGATGCGGAAAAATCGGTAAAAGCGCAAATTGACTTTTTCCTGAATAACAAAGGCACCCATTCCGTAGACCACTTCCATAAGAGATTTGGAGAGGTGATGTGGGACAAAGTAGGAATGGCCCGGAGTGAAAAAGGCTTAAAAGAAGCCATCGAGGAAATACAAGAGATTAGAGAAGAATTCTGGAAGGAAGTGAAAGTTCCAGGATCTGCTGATGGAATTAATATGGAACTAGAAAAGGCGGGCAGAGTGGCAGATTTTCTTGAACTAGGCGAACTTTTCGCTAGAGATGCACTGGAAAGGAATGAATCCTGCGGTGGTCATTTTAGGGAAGAGTACCAAACAGATGAAGGTGAAGCAGTTCGAGATGATAAAAAATTCACGTATGTCGCAGCGTGGGAATACAAAGGAGAACCTTCGAAGGCGGAGCTTCACAAAGAAGAACTGAAATACGAGAACATAGAATTGAAAACCAGATCCTACAAGTAGGAATGTAGCATTACAAATTAGTAACTGCTAATTGCAACGTGGAGAGGAAGAGGAATCGGTATGAAGATTTAGTCGGTTCAAAGGATAAAAGAAGAAATAAAATAAAAGCAAGATGTCAGCATCAGAAGGATTGAACCTCACTCTAAAAGTCTGGAGACAGAACGGAAATAAGGATAAGGGACGTATGGAAACGTACAATGTCTCAGATATTTCTCCTGATAGCTCCTTTCTTGAAATGATAGATATTCTCAACGAGCAATTGATCGATGAGGGGAAAGAACCTGTTGCTTTCGATCACGATTGCAGAGAAGGTATTTGCGGAAGTTGCTCCATGTTCATCAATGGAGAAGCACATGGTCCTGGTGAGCAAATCACAACCTGTCAACTTCATATGCGAGAGTTTAAAGATGGAGAGACCATTCACATAGAACCTTGGCGTGCGAAGGCCTTTCCAGTGATCAAAGATCTTATGGTTGACCGGAGTGCTTTTGACAATATCATGGCTGCAGGTGGATTTGTTAGTGTGAATACCTCTGGAAACACGCAGGATGCAAATGCCATCCCAATAGATAAGCACGATGCTGATAAAGCATTTGATGCTGCAACTTGTATAGGTTGTGGTGCTTGCGTCGCCACGTGTAAGAATGCGTCGGCAATGCTCTTTGTCTCTGCGAAGATTTCTCAATTCGCCTTGCTCCCGCAAGGAAAAATAGAGGCCAAGGAACGAGCAATCAATATGGTCAATAAAATGGATGAAGAAGGGTTTGGGAATTGCACCAACACAGGTGCCTGTGAAGTGGAATGCCCAAAGGGTATCTCGTTAGAAAACATTGCTCGAATGAATCGGGAGTACCTTAAGGGAAGCATTAGCTAGATTTTTCTTTCCTCTCTCAAACATCATTTTTAACTCCAGAAAGGTATCTTCAATGCCATGAGAATTGGTTGTACTTCCTTAAAAGTGTATTATTGCTAAATAACTGATAGGATTTTCGTACCAATACTCACTGTTAAATTGATCGAACAAATCTTATTGGTTGTGCTACTTACGAGTCAAAAGAGGCTCAGATAAGCATTATAACGAGTTGGTTTTACGTAAGCGACCAAAATTTTGAACCACTTGTTGAAAGTAGATTTGTACTAAGATTAACCAGCACATTAGAAACAACCAGCATGGAATACGAGAGACCTGTGCGCGAATGGCGTGAAAGGCGACCCAGAAGAGAGAGACCGGTTCGAGCAAAAAAAGAATTCACGATTCTTTATGTCGACGACGAAGCACCCAATCTAAGAGGTTTTAAATCCACTTTCAGGAGAATTTACAATGTTCATACCGCCATTGGTCCGATCGAGGCCTTGGAGATTATTAAGTCGGAGAAATTGGATTTGATTGTCTCAGATCATAGAATGCCACACATGTCTGGTGTTGAGCTTTTAAGAGATGTCTACGAGTTCAATCCAAATATCAAACGAATGATCTTGAGTGGCTTCATTAAAAGAGATGAATTGGATAGTGCAGTCGGCGATTTTGGAATACATGATTTTGTAACCAAGCCATGGGATTTTGAGAACCTCAACGGAATTTTTCAGAAGCTCTTAACAACAAATCCAGGAATAAAAGACTTCAGTACACTGGGTTAGCCCGCGAACTAATTTCCCTGAAACGTCTTCAGCTGATGCTCATAGTGTGCAACATCCTCCTGCAATTCTATCGCCATAACGATGGCCTGTTTCTCCAGTTCAATCGCTTTCTTTGAATTACCAAGCTTAAACAGTAGTGAGGCATATGTATCTATTGAGGACGGAGATGGCGTCTTATCAACGGCCTCACGTGCCCACGTTGAAGCCAGCTTGAGTTTTTCCTCATTGTCAACAAAGAGGTAAAATTTCCAAGCCAATTCGTTCAGTTCCTCTTCATCATTTAATCCCGACATTCCTACCCATGCAATGGCGGATTCAGAAAAAGACTCCCAATCCTCAGCAATTTCACTGTAGTGCAAGTTTGCCATCGTCAAAAGCGTATCGGAGCCAGTAAAGGTCACTTCCTCGAGATTGTCAAGAAGCGCACGCATCGCAAAAAGATGTAGCTCCTCAGAGGCGTATATCTCCTGATACTGTGCCAGGTAGGTATTGAATATTTTATTATTGACTCTTTCCTTCCCTAGAGCATTTTCGAAGAGCTCCCTATTTTCCTTCAAAAATTCAAATTCACGGCTGTATATATCCCACTGATACTCTTCCAAAAGGGCGAATGCACTGTCGCTTGCCAGATCTTCCTTTGAAGTTTCTGCTAGTAATTTTTGAGCAAATCCTTCTGCATTGAGGCAGCCCTCTTCCATTAAAGCCAAGTAGTTTAAAAGAAAGGTACTCTCACGCTCTCCAGCATCGAATCTCTTACGTAGCGATTGCCAGTTATTGGCTCCCAGTGCCTCTTTCCCCAACGCAAGCAATTCGCCAGCTTCCATCGCTCCGCATCCTCTGTGCTGCAAATTACCATTAGAGTCTATGAAGAGCATTGTTGGATAGATACTCACATCATATTCCTCAGCTAGTCCAATTCCCGGATACTCCTCCATATCCAAGCGGAGATTAAGAAAGTTCTCATTGTAAAAATTTGCTACCTCGAGATCTGAAAATGTGTATTTCTCCAGTAGCTGACAGGGCTCTGACCAGCTGGCATAGGCCTCCAGAAATATGAGCTTCTTTTCACTCTTGGCTTTTTTCAATGCATCATTCCATTCCAGTTCTTCGAAAGTTATCTGGCTGGAAACTACAAGAGAAAGGGCTAAGCATATGACTGATCCGATTGTTCTCATTTCACAAATTTCGCTTAAATACTGCGATTAGAAACGAAATTTCCCAAAACTCCTTGTCTAGTTCTGCACAGTTATTTGTGCGTTTTTGAACAAGCAGGGCTATCAAATAAATCACAAAAGTCTGTTAATCAATTAGTTAAGTGAATTGGCACACAGATTGGGCTTACGCATGGCAACCAAAACCCAAAACCATGTTCAAAAACTACTTTCTCACGATCATCCGTCAGATTCTGAAAAACAAGGTTTTTTCTTTCATTAACATTTTCGGATTAGCGCTCGGTATGGGCGCATGTTTGGTCATTGCCCAATATGTCAATTTCCATACCTCCTTTGATTCCTCTGTACCAAATGCAGAACGTGTATTTAGAATAGAGGCTGAAGCTTCCAGAAGTGGAGATCTACTTGGCCAGCAGTTGGAGATTCCCTCACCACTCTCCGACCTACTCATCAGTGAGTCGCCAGATGTTGAGCGATTAGCTAGATTCTACAATTACACCTACGCAAATACCTCCATCATCTATAAAAATGGAGATAAGCAAGTCAGTTTTGAACAAGACGGAGTGCACGCGACTGAAAAGGATGCATTCGATATTTTTGGATTCGATTTTGTTGCGGGAAATGCTGAAAAATTTGAAGAGCCAAACAAGGCGATACTCACACTGAGCGCTTCCAGAAAATACTTCGATTCTCCACAAGAGGCAATTGGAAGTTCTTTTACACTTAGTGGGAACGATGGAGCAGCAGAATATGAATTGGTAGGGGTACTGGATGACCTTCCAAAGAACTCGCATATTGATTTTGAGGTATTAATCTCCTTCCCGTCAATTGATCGATTTACCGAATCTCGCAAGAATTGGGTGACCAGCATGTTGACGTATGTGCAACTTTCGAACCCTTCCAAGACACAAGAAGTCGTGTCGAGCGTGGAAAGAATATTCGATGAGAATGCTGGGGAGCTGTATGCGCAAAGTGGCTATGCGATGGATTTTTACCTGCAACCTGTGCAAGACATTCATTTGAACACCGAGAGTGCAGAGGATTTTACTGCAGGAATTGACAGCCGAATCATCCTCGCGTTGAGTTTGATCGCTGTTATTATACTGGTTATAGCCTGGATAAATTACATGAACCTATCGCTTGTCCGCACAGTGGAACGACTGAAAGAAATGGGGATTCGAAAATGCCTGGGTTCTTCCGTAAGGCAAATCATCCTTCTTTTCCTCCTGGAAGCAATGGTCATGAATGTCATCGCTCTTGGTTTAGCCATTGGAGGGATTCAAGTCGCAGAAAATTTCCTACTTGAACTCACTGGCATTCCAAAAGCAATACTAGTGAGTGGCAGTGCCATTTACCTTCAGTTCTTGCTTGTTGCACTTGGTACATTAATCGTTGGATTGTATCCGTATGTATTGCTCAAAACAATGAACATTGTGAACGTGCTTATTGGGAAACAGAAAAGAATGAGTGGCAGCAGAATGCGAAAATCTCTTGTCTTCGTTCAATTTGCAGTCACCTTTCTATTGATAGCAGGTACAATGACGGTCTACAACCAGATCAACTACATGCGTGAAGCAGACCTTGGAATAGATATTGAAAATATATTGGTGCTAAAGTCTCCGCCTTCAGCAGTTCACGAAGACGAACGACCAGAAGTGTCGCGATTCAGCACACTTAAGACAGAATTACTTAAGCAATCAGGAGTAGCTGAAATTACAAATGCTGGCGAAATTCCCGGTGAACCGATCGGTTGGAGAACCAGTTTTTACCTAAAAAACAAGTCAAAAGAAAGTTCTGTTGGTACCGGTCTTATTTCCATGGATTATGATTTTCCGAAGTTCTTCGGGATAGATCTGGTCTCCGGTCGTGAACTACAACGAGGAGACGACCCTTGGTCCAAAGGTGATGTTGTGATTAACGCAAAACTTGCCACAATGCTTGGCTTTACGAATCCTGAAGACGCGGTTGGTGCAGAGCTTGATGGATTTTACGGACCGATATTGAATGTAAGGGGAGTTCTTGAAAATCATCACCATACTTCGCTTCATAACGATTACGAACCGATCGCCTACATTCTTAGCTCATGGACAGAGTTCTATTTCATCAAACTCAAGCTTGATGAAACTTCCCCTGACGGCCGTTCAGATCAATTGGCCGGATTGGTGCAAACGGTCGAAAGCGAATGGGGAAAAGTCTTCACAGAATATCAGATGGATTACTTCTTCCTGGATCGTTCGTTTGATGCTCAGTACAAAGAGGATATTCGTTTTGGTAAGATCTTCAGTGGCTTTTCAGCCTTAACAATTCTTATTGCCTGCTTAGGCCTTTTCGGGCTTACCTCATTTACGATTCAGCAACGAACCAAGGAGATCGGAATTCGAAAAACATTAGGAGCAACCGTCAACAATTTGGTAGTGCTTCTTTCCAGAGAGTACTTAGTGCTCGTCGGAACTGCCTGTCTTGTTAGCCTCCCATTGGCTTGGTGGCTGATGGGGAAATGGCTGGAAGAATACACCTTCAGGATTGACCTGGGCTGGTGGTTCTTCGTGATTCCAATCCTGTTCGTGATTGTACTAGCCCTTTTTAGTATAATTTCGAAGATATTAAGTACTGTAAAAACCAATCCAATAGAATCTTTGAGATACGAATAGAGACCCTGCATGATACGAAATTTCTTTATTACTGCCATTCGTAATTTCAGAAAGAACCTTTCGCATACGTTGTTAAACATTGCAGGGCTTGGGTTGGGCCTAGCCTGCTGTCTCGTGGTATTTACGATTATCAATTTTGAATACTCGTTTGACAATTGGCATGAGAAGAAAGATCGAATTTATCGTGTAACCAACATCTATCACGGCGACAATCGCACCAGCTACAATGGAATCATAAACTATCCAACTGGCAAGGCCATTCGTGACAATGTGCCAGACCTGGAAAAGGTGGTTGAATTCCATGGACCTCAGGATGAAAAGTTCTCATTCACTGACTCCAAGGGCCAGTTTCAAGTGTTCCGCGAAGAGGGTGTCCTAATGACCAATCGGGATTTCTTCGATGTTCTGGATTTCAAGTTGCTGGCAGGAGATGTCGAGGCGATCGAGCAGCCAAACAAGATCTACTTATCGCAGGAATTGGCAGAAAAATACTTCGGCAACGAAGATCCCATTGGAAAAACCTTACGCTTCCAGGGAGAGACAAATTTGGATATCGCGGGAGTGATCGAAAACTCTCCTGATGCTACCAACCTACCGTACACCTGTATCATTTCAATTGAAACACTTCGTCAAACAGAGCCAAATATTTGGACCAATTGGGGAATGACCTGGGCATACTCTGTTTATGTCTTGACTAAACCCAATGCCGATATCATTGCACTCAACACCAAAATTGACGATGTAATCGACGGCTTTTCAAATCCTGATGATGACGAGGAACAAGCCAAAACTGAGGTGGCACTGCAACCCTTGCTAGACATTCACAACGAAGAACGCTACGGTGACGGGTACAACTACGTTGCCCCGGGACTTATGATTTGGGCATTCGTATTTCTTGGCGCACTGATATTAGGTACAGCCTGTCTGAATTTCATTAACATCAGCACGGCCCAGGCTATCAGTAGGTCTCGTGAAGTCGGCATTCGAAAAACGCTTGGTAGCTCAAAAACCCAATTAGTCACGCAGTTTTTGACCGAGGCCTTTGTGATCGTACTCATTTCCATGATGATTGCTATCAGCCTTGGCCAATTCCTACTCGAGAAATTTAACGAAATGCTAACTTCCATAGGCTACAATCTAGTGTACACAGATAAGGTAATGGCCTTTGCTTTGCTTCTCGCAATTGGAGTGACGATCCTTGCAGGCTTCTATCCATCGATGATACTATCCGGCTATCAGCCTGTAGAAGCATTAAAAAACAAAGTAACGATCAAGCGCGGAAGTGGTAGTTTCAATTTACGTCGGTCTTTGGTTATTGCGCAGTTTGCATTTACAACCATCATGTTGATTGGTACGTTGATCATCTCTGCCCAAGTCAATTTCATGAAGAACAAAGATCTTGGGTTTGACTTTACGAATGTTGTAACCATCGAGACTCCTGACGAATCCGAAGTAGATCCCAATGGGTTGCTGGACAAACTCAAGACCAGGAGTTATGTGACTGGGGCTACCCTGGCTTTCACTTCACCATTGGCAGGATCGAACTGGAATACGGGATATAAAGTTCCAGGAGAGGAATTTATCGATGGAAATAGCGCCAACTTTAAATTCATCGATGAGGAATACCTGGATTTTTACAAGATTGAACTAATCACTGGCACTAACACCCGAGAGCAGTTTATCAGTGACTCTGTGTACGACGTACTTGTGACCCAACATCTACTTTCCACACTTGGCTGGAAGGCACCTGAAGAAGCCGTAGGCCGAACGATCACATCAGGAGGCGGTAGAAATCAATACAAGATCATTGGTGTAGTCAATGACTTCAATGTTTCATCCGCACACAACGAGATCAGACCTTCGATGCTGATGTATCGACCGGAGATGATGCACCAAATCGCTGTACGACTGCCAAATGATGATCTCAGCGAGCATATTGGTGACATAGAAGCCACATTTAGAGAATTTTATCCCAACGAACTCTTTGAATTTGAAATTCTCAAGAGCCAGATCAACGAACGGTATTTGATAGAAGACATACTGCACACTGTGATCCGATTTGTTTCTCTCCTGGCGATTTTGCTCAGCGTGATGGGCCTCTATGGACTGATCTCATTTATGGCTAACCGAAATGCCAAGACCATCGGAATCCGGAAAGTATTTGGAGCTACCACCGCAAGTATTCTCAGCATTTTCACCAAAGAGTACGCCAAATTGATGCTTGTATCGTTCATTTTCGCGGCACCCGCATCCTACTACCTCATGGACATTTGGATTCAAGAGTTCGCTTTCCGAATCCCGTTGAGTATCTCCTTTTTTATCGCTGGGTTTCTCATCACACTCGTTATTGCCTTGATCACCGTCGGGTACCGATCTTTCAAAGCAGCAAGAGCCAACCCAATCCAAAGTTTGCGTTACGAATAAAGACAATTCCTAATCACTTATACGTGAGAGCCCTGGCTGCAAGGTCAGGGTTTTTTTGGGCGCCGAGGCAGGTCTGCAAATGCACACCAGCCTGTCGGGCTGTCGGTCGTCGCCGGGCCAACGCAATAGCCATTTCGGGCTCCAACAAGACCTCCATCCCTGGCGCGCGTTCCTATGGCAATTTTGCAGCTCCAAGCAGGTATGACACCCTTAACCAAAAGTAGGATACCGTGTCAAGCACGGTATGACAAAAAGAGAATTCCAATTGATTTCCACTATAGAGCACAAAGGTGGAATACTTGTGTTAGCAGGGAGAGTTATTTATCTTATCAATTCAAATCAAACACATCACAATGCGTTTATTCACAACCTTCCTTCTGATCGCGCTTTCCATCACAGCCTTCACGCAAAACAAACTCACGATGATGGATGTCTATGAACTGGAGTATGCTTCAGATCCACAGATATCTCCGGATGGCTCCAAAATCTTATATGTTCGAAATTTCAAAGATGTGATGACAGACAAGAACTTGTCCAACATATGGGTTGTGAATTTTGATGGCAGCGACAATCAACCTGTGACTACTGGAAACCAGGTAGATAATAATCCAAGGTGGGTAGCAGATAATCGTATTATCTATAAATCCAATAAAGATGAATCATCTCAAGTATACCATTATTGGTTAAACACCCGAGCGGAACAGAAGATTACCAATTTCCAAAATGCAGCCAGTAATCTGTTGGTTTCGCCAGACGGAAGAGGGTTGGCATTCACCATGTTTGTGAATAAGGCAAAAGCCAACTTCATAAAAATGCCGGAAAAACCAAAAGGTGCTGAATGGAATGACCCTCCCAAATACATTGATGACATGACCTACCGTGGAGATGGACAAGGGTATTATGAATCAGGTTCCAGACATATTTTCACTATGTCAATTGAAGGCGGTACTGCCAAGCAAGTCACTTTTGGAGATTCTGATTTTGGTGCTCCCAAATGGGCTCCCGATGGGGGATCCCTTTTCTTTTCGGCTAACCTGAATGAAGATGCCGAGTTTGACCCTAGAAATTCTGAGGTGTATAAACTTGATCTCGGCTCAGGTAATATCACAGCTCTTACCTCTCGTCAAGGGCCAGATGCTAATCCTGCCATTTCTCCCGATGGAAAAAAAATCGCATATCTGGGATTTGACGATCGCTACCAGGGTTACCAGATAACCAATCTATATGTGATGAATGTGGATGGCACAGGTTCGAAGAACCTAACAGCAGAGTTTGACAGAGATCCTGGAAACCTCCAATGGAATGGCAGTAGTGATGGACTATTCTTTCAATACACGGACATGGGCACCACCAAAATCGCCAGTATCAACATGAAGGGAAAAATAACTGAGCTGGCGACCAACGTTGGGGGGCTTAGTCTCGGTAGGCCTTATTCAGCCGGTACATTCACCTCAACCCAAGATGGTAAGTACGCTTTCACCTTCGGGGAAAGTGATCATCCATCCGATCTGGCTTCGGGGTATCAAGGAAATTCGAAGCGGATTACTCGCTTGAATGATGATTTACTTGGGCATAAAAAGCCAGGAAAAGTAGAAGAAATATGGTTTGAATCATCGTTTGATAAGCGTCAGATTCATGGTTGGATTGTTTACCCTCCTGATTTTGATCCTAAAAATAAATATCCGCTTATGCTGGAAATTCATGGAGGCCCGTTTTCAAGTTATAGCCCTTTCTTTTCTACGGAGCTTCAGATTTTTGCCTCGGCTGGTTACGTGGTACTATATGCAAACCCGCGAGGAAGTACAAGCTATGGAGAGGAATTCGGGAATCTTATTCATCATAATTACCCTGGGGAAGACTATGATGACCTAATGTCAGGAGTTGACGCAGTAATCGCCAAGGGGTTTGTTGATGAAGACAACTTATTCGTAACAGGAGGAAGCGGAGGCGGTGTCCTTACCTCATGGATTATTGGCAACACAGACCGATTCAAGGCAGCTGTAGTTGTCAAACCCGTTATCAACTGGTACAGTTTTGTTCTTTATGCCGATAACCCGGCGTTCTTTTATAAATATTGGTTTCCGGGAGTTCCATGGGAAAACACGGAGCATTACATGAAGCGTTCACCTATTTCTTTGGTGGGTAATGTTACTACTCCCACTATGGTCATGACTGGAGAGGAAGATTATAGAACCCCAATTGCTGAGACGGAGCAGTATTATGCTGCTTTGAAGCTACAAAAAGTGGATGCTGCCATGGTACGTATTCCTGGCGCCTCGCATGGTATTGCTAACAAACCAAGCAATCTAGTGGCAAAAGTAGCTTCAATTCTGAGCTGGTTCGACAACTACAAAAACGAACCATTGAAGGGAAAGATTGAGAAGAAATAAGCTAAGAACTCTCAAATTTGAGCTATTCAGACTTACGGTTTCTTCGTCATCTGAAATCCCAACCTGAACACCCAAGGCCGACTGTTCAGGTTATTATTCAGGTAGTTGAAATCGTACATGATGAGAGAAGTCATGCGAACGGGGCCAATGCTAAAGTCTCGTCCGATTCCTAGAAGAGTTGCTTGCTCCCATTTGGAAGGAGTGCTTGATTCGTTGTTTAGCAAGGACCGATTTACCTGCGACTGCGATTCTCCCCATGCATAAAACTGTTTCAGGATATCGTATCTCATGAAGAGGCTAAAGCCATACGCATCTCCCGTTAGCGAAGTCGAATCTTGTTGGTTGAATTGCTCTCGCACGATCAAGCCTGTTCCAGCCAGCCACTTCTTGTTGATCCAATAGCCGACCTGCAGACTGATATCCATGATTAGTGGGTCAGTGGACGTCGCATTAATATTTCCACCGAAGTATAATCGTTTTTTAAAAGGCAGATCTTCCAGCGAATTTCGCTTTCTCCCCTCCTCCGGGAATCGCGTGTCCGGTAGGCTAGAGTACTTGTTCTTCAATTTTGAAATATCTTCCTGCACTTTCTGAAACTGCTCTGGATCAATCTTTTTGAATAAATCTCTCGCCGCTTCCGGCTTTACAAGATTTGGATTGGGTTTGGTTGGCACCTTCATCCCCTGAACACCTGGAACTCCAGGTGTATCCAAGCCGTCAGCAGCAGGGTCCGAGGGCAAACCCTCTAACGGGCTCCCTCCTGCCTCGCCCAGTTCATCAGGCAGAAATTCTTTGGCCTGGCTTTCCAGCACGGTTTCAGGGTTGTATTCAGAATCTTTCGCATAAGACAATGCGAGCGAATCAAGGTTGATAGGATTCAAAACGATCTCTCGGTATTCTAGTGGCAGGTCCCCCAGCACTTCCTCCGCTACTGCCAACGAGTCTTGTTCCGACCAGATCCGGATATCAACGGAGTCTCTTTTCAAATCTTTTAGCCGTTTTCTTTTGAGCTTGCCATAGTTCGTCTCATACTTCTTGATGGCTCTTTTTTGCTCTTTGATTCGCTTCGCTTGTGCTTTGCGTTCTGCTGCCTGACCCTTAGCCCCCTTTGCGGCATTGATGGCCTTGGCATGCTTCCCGGTCGGCGTAGCACCAACCTTCACCTGTGCTTGAAGCATCGTCAAACACAGCACGGCAACACATACAGCTAAAAGTCTTTTAACCATCTATTTCAAATTTACATATCCCTCAATGGTTAATGGCAAAAAGTGGTGATTTGTTACCCTAAGGCTCGTATTCGGTCCTCTTTTAAGCAACGAGAGTAGTCATATTACTTAGCAAAGATTATAGGATACTATTGATACGTTCTTATCCTATTACCATCTATCTTGATATTCATTAAGAACCAGAACTCAAACAGCTATGATCAACTTATTTAAAACCTTTGCAAAAGCGAGCAGCGGGCTCAAACTGCAAAAGTCCGAATTCAATGAAAACTGGATGGTGAAGAAAGGATATCGAACACTCTACATTGGAACCAAGGAAAAGTGCAAGGCATATTTGGATACAGGCTTTTAGCAAAAAACAATCAGAGTCATAAAATGGGACCTTATTCTAGCTAGTGCAGAGTTTCCAGCGGGTGTTGCAGTGATGACAGACGTTTGTGCAGTGCTTCCAGTGGTTATTGCAGCCATGACAGAGGTTTGTGCAGCCCTTCCAGTGGTTATTGCAAAGGTTTCAATGGTTGTTGCAGCCATCAAAGTGGTTGTTGCAGAGGTTTCAGTGGTTGTTGCAGTCATGAAAGGGGTTGTTGCAGTACCGAAAGTGGTTGTTGCAGGCCATGAAGACCATTGTGCAGAGGAACAAATGGTTGTTGCGGGTTATGTTCAATAAAGTGTGTCATTGTTCAATTCCAAGTCTTTTCCCATGAGTAATAGCCAGGATGCTGATGACCTTGGTCCAGGATCTTGGCTTCGACCATCTCTTTTGAACAGTTGAACTGACTAAATATAGTAATT
>JBDVJN010000061.1:0-49223 GCA_039961455.1 Cyclobacteriaceae bacterium
ATTGCATAAAGGAAGACACCGGTTTTTGGACTGACAGGCCAAAATGGAACCGCGCCTCCTTTAATACACTAAACTGCCTCATAGGATGTTCTATAGGAGATTTTGGTATGGTGTTCTTTCTTCAAGCTTTCTACCCTTCTACCCCATTGGTGTGGCAAATGACGTTGGCGATCATCGCAGGGCTGATGACCTCCATTTTACTTGAAACTATCATCCTAAGATCTCGCGAGCATTTCAGCTGGTCATTTGCATTGAAGACCGCTTTCGGCATGTCTTTTATGTCAATGGTAGCCATGGAATTGGCAATGACCAGCACGGACTTTATGATTACTGGTGGCAAAGCTGCTTTTGATGATCCAATGTATTGGCTTGCGTTGGTTCCCGCGCTTGTTGTTGGGTTTCTTACCCCTCTACCCTATAACTACTATAAACTGAAGAAGTTTAATCAGGCATGTCATTAAATCTGCCCAATTACTGGCAGAAGTCATTCTGGATTCATTTCAGGATCTTCCAGATGTTTTGAGAGACAACAAGAAGACCCTGAAACAAGTTGGAGTAACTCACCACTGAGATTTTATCACAAGGATTTACATCACAATACACTCGTGCAATTCGATATCGCATCCTCCTGTCCAAGCCAGATGTGGATGTCCTTTCAAAAGAGATTTGGCACCATCCATATCCTCTGCCTGAATAATTGAATAGCCTGTCACCTCCTTTGTGCTGTTTTCAGTCGTTCCATCAGGTAAGAGTTTCAACCCAGGCATCAATGGAGCTCCAAAGTCCACCATTTTGTCTCCAACAGCATCTTTCCATGCCATCCATGGTTTCATCCCTTCCATTTTTTGTTCAGGAGTGGCTTCAGCCATTGCTGCCATTGCCTCAGCGGGCGCATGATAAATCATAATAAAATTTTTCATAGTGTAGTTTTTTTTTTGATTCAATCCATTGACGAACAGATAGTCCCGATGCTGGACATATTTCCTAAATTTTGCAGAATGTTAACAAAGAGTTAAAAATCAAAGTACTTGGTCCTCATCTAAACCATTCACCATCTTTCCCGTATCTTTGCAGAGTGATCCTTTTCAGGAAAATAGTAAATACACTTCTGGCTATCACCTTGTTGATTGCCACAACAGGAGTTACACTCAACAAGCACTATTGCATGGGGAGAGTAAAATCTGTAGCTGTTTTCCATCATGCAGAAAATTGCATGGGAGATAATCTGATCGACCCGATGCCTTGCTGCGAAGATGTAAGCGAACAATTAAAAGTGGAGCACTTAACAAAAGCTTCTTTTGACTTTGAAAGTTCTCCCAGCCTCTATCAGCTCGCAATCATCTCCTATTTCGTCCTTGATCAAGACCTTATTTCAGTTGAAAAGGACAAACCGAAGTTTCAAAACTATTCTCCCCCACCGCCTGACCGAGACATTCCAGTCCTGATTCAGTCTTTCCTTATTTGATATCATAATGTTTTAGCCGCTGTTGCTCTGAAAATATATCAGAAGCTTCACGCATTCTATCTAATACCTGTATTGATCAGGTTTATTCCTTTACAAAGACATTATGAAAAAAATACATTTATTATTACTAGTTCTGCTAATCAGTGGTGCCACTCAAGCTCAGAAGGTACGAGGCATGATAGCTGACCAGAAGCACCAGCCATTAATTGGCGCCACCATTCAGGAGTTAGGCACTCAAAATGGTGTAGTTACCGATGTTAACGGAAAATTCGAACTAAGCCTTTCTAATCGAGATGTATCACTCTTGATTTCCTATACCGGTTATCTGGCAGATACGGTTGCAGCTAGTTTCTCAAGTCCCATGCATATTATGCTAGCGGAAGATTCGCAGGAGCTTGACGAGATCGTTATAAGCGCGAGTAGCACATTTCTCGATGACCTTCAATCAGTTCATGTTGAAGTGATCACCGAAGCTGAGCTAGGAAAAGCTGCATGTTGCAATCTCTCGGAGAGTTTTGAAACCAACGCATCTGTGGACGTTTCTTTTACCGATGCGGTAAGCGGGGCAAAGACCATCCGAATGCTCGGATTGGATGGACGATATGTACAGATCAACCGGGAGAACATTCCAAACGTTCGCGGGCTTTCGGGCCGATATGGTTTGAGCTACGTGCCCGGGACCTGGGTTCAGTCTATCGACGTAGGTAAGGGCGCAGGGACTGTTGTAAATGGGTTTGAATCCATGACCGGTCAGATCAATGTTGAATTAAAAAAGCCGGAAAACAGCGAAAAACTGTACCTCAACGCGTATGCAAATTCCTTTGGCCGACTAGAGCTGAATGTAAATACAGCCTGGGGCATCAACGACAAGTGGAGTTCTGCCTTACTCCTTCACACTAACTATCTCAACAGCGAAATAGACAAGAATGACGATGGTTTTGTTGACTTACCAAAATCCAAGCAAATCAATGTCATGAATCGCTACAAATTCCAGGGCGACAAAATGGTCACTCAACTTGGGTTGAATGTAATGCGCGATGAAAAAGCGGGGGGACAGTTGGGCTTTGATTTCGGAGACGATTTTGCAACCTCATCGCAATATGGGTTTTCCAACAACACAACACGTCTTGAGTTTTTTGGAAAGACCGGGCTCTTATTCCCGCACAAGCCCTATAAGGGATGGGGTTTCATCTATTCAGCCTCTTATCTTGACATTGATGCAGGATTTGGTCGAGACAATTACCAAGGAGATGAAACCACGCTCTATGGAAATATCATTTTCCAAAACATCATTGGCAATTCCTTTCATCAGTACAAAACAGGAGCAAGCATCTTGTATGATGATTTTAGCGAAGTGTATATCGATTCAGCATTTACCAGACAGGAAGTTGTACCTGGTTTGTATTATGAGTACACCTACAGCCCTGGGGACAAGTTCAGTCTGCTATTAGGAGCGCGAACCGATTTCCACAATCTATACGGGACCTACTTCACACCAAGACTACATTCCAGGTATCAGTTCAGTTCGAATACAACAGTACGCGCAGCGATAGGTAAAGGGTATCGAACACCAAACACGATCGTGGAAAACAGCAACATCCTGGTCTCTTCCCGCCAATTGATTATTCAGGATAGTCCAGATCCAGAGGTTTCCTGGAACATGGGAGGGAGTATTGTTACAGCCATCCCAATCGGGAACAAAAAATTGAACCTGATCGGAGACTATTTCTATACCACATTTGAAAATCAACTGATTTACGACATGGATCAAAACTCCAGTCAGTTGGTGGTTTACAATCTGGATGGACGATCGTTTGCTAACAGTTTTCAAATCGAGGGAAACTATCAGATCACTGACTTCCTAAGTGTAAAGAGTGCCTACAAGTTTTATGACGTCAAAACCACCATCAACGGAGAATTACGACAAGTACCTTTCAACTCCAGAGATCGATTTTTCCTGAACACCTCTTATGCAACCAAATTTGACAAGTGGGAAGCTGACGCCACACTGCAGTGGTTTGGGAGTAAACGTTTGCCTGATACAGGCGATAAACCAGCGGAATTTCAAAGGAGTACCTCCACACCAGACTTCTTCCTACTAAATGCTCAGATCAGCCGGGGATTTCGATGGGGAAATATTTACCTGGGATCAGAAAACTTGTTGAACTTTACACAAGAAGATCCAATCATCGATTCGCAAAATCCGTTTAGCAACGACTTTGATGCATCACTTGTTTGGGCACCTGTTGCAGGTAGAATGGTGTATGCAGGATTTAAGTATAAAATAAAAAGGAACTAGTAGTAAGTAAACAGTATCAAGTAATTAGTATTAAGTATAGATTATGAGTTATTCAAAATTGACATTTTCGTTTTTGATGTTTGCAGTTGTCTTCGCAGTATCTGCTCAAAAAGAACCTATCAAGACGGCCAAGGGAAATCAAATAGAGATTCAAACTTCTGCGATTTGTGAAATGTGCCAACACGCAATCGAATATGATCTGGCCTTTGTGAAGGGCGTGAAAAGTGCGGAGTTAAATCTGGACAACAAAGTAGTGACGGTACTCTACAATCCAAAGAAGATTTCGCCAGATGAGATCAGGACAAGTATTACAAAAGTGGGATACCATGCAGACTTTATGGCGCGTGACAGCATAGCTTACGATAAACTTCCTTTTTGCTGCAAAGACGGGCAGCATGGTACACCTGAGGTACAAGTTCCAACAAAAAAGAAGGATAACTAAATTGCTACCACAAAGGCACACGGTTTCTTTGTGGGCCCGTGTGCCTCGTGGTTCTTACAAATAGGGGAATGAGAAGTATCATATTGTTAAGCCTTGCATTTTTATTAGCCTGCAGTAGGCCAACAAAAGAAGAAAGCAAGAACGTAGACTTAGAAAAAATTACAATTCCCATTGGGGATAATGCTTCTCTTCCCTACCTAATCACAGGAGAAGATGAAAGCCTTTACTTTTCATGGGTTGAGAAGAAAGATTCAGGATGGGTGGAGTTGAAGTATTCCAAAATGGTAGACAATGTATGGTCTGCACCAGCAGTGATTGCAAGAGGAAACGATTGGTTTGTGAACTGGGCAGACTACCCAATGGTGGCAGTAGATTCAGATGGTAACATGCTTGCCCACTACTTAGCAAAAAGTGCTTCTGGTACGTACGCGTATGATGTAAACATCGTGATGAAAAAGGCTGGTGAATCTGTATGGTCTGATGCCATGATCCCGCATGATGACAATACACCAACTGAGCACGGTTTTGCCACGATGCTTCCACAGGGAAATGGCAGTTTTCAGATCTCCTGGTTGGATGGTAGAAATACCGGTGGTGGTGATCACGAATCGCACGGTGGCGGTGGAGCTATGACGATCCGAACCGCAGTGCTGGATATGGACGGAAATCTGACGGAAGAAAATGTATTGGACCAACGTGTATGCGATTGCTGTCAGACGACCGGTGCCAATACGACCAATGGCCCGGTAGTGCTGTATCGTGATCGCTCCGAGATGGAAATACGTGACCTATCAATTGTGCGAAAAATTAATCAGGCATGGACGAAGTCAGTTCCTGTCTATCAGGACAACTGGAACATTGCTGGATGTCCAGTAAATGGACCTCGAGTCGATGCTGCTGGAAACACATTGGCTGTGGCCTGGTATTCCGCAGCGAATAATCAACCGGAAGTCAAAGTAGCTTTTTCCAGCAATGGTGGAGAAACATTTGACCAACCAATTATGATCGATCAAACCAGTCCTTTAGGCAGAGTTGACCTCGCTATGATCAATGAGCAAAAGGCTATCGTGTCCTGGCTTACGTCCGAGAACGGTAAAACGGTCATTAAGACTCAGTTCGTTGAGGCAAATGGAGCTTTGTCCGAGCCCATGAACATTGCCGAAACAAGCGAATCACGTGGCAGCGGATTTCCGCAACTTGAAAAATTTGGCGATGAGGTATATGTTGCCTGGACAGTCTTTGAGGATGGTGAAGAGAGTGAGATTAAGATGATCAAATTGCCAATTACGAATTGAGATTTGTAATACGGAGGTACTACATCGTATATACAAGTCGATTTTATATGGGCAAGTAGTTCAAAGCGAGTGCTAGGTAATTAATTTAGCATCTCGATGATCGAACTGCAGGAAACAGCTGAACTCGCAGCCAAATATGTAAACACCACAGACCGACACATTTTCCTTACCGGAAAAGCCGGAACTGGTAAAACAACCTTTCTCAAGTACATTGTTGAACACACGTACAAGAACACAGTCATCTCGGCGCCGACAGGCATTGCAGCGATTAATGCCGGCGGAGTTACGCTCCATTCACTTCTTCAACTTCCATTCGGAACATTCATTCCTGAGAATATTCAACTCTCCTCCAGTGACACGCGAATAAATACACCCGAGACTTTATTTCGCGAAGCCAGATTCAACGCCAACAAACGGAAGCTCATTCAGGAGTTGGAGTTACTCATCATTGATGAAGTAAGTATGTTACGTGCAGACCTCCTTGACTGTATTGATCACTCCCTTCGCCATTTGCGAAAGCGTAAGCAAGAACCCTTCGGTGGTCTACAAATCTTATTTATCGGCGACTTAATGCAGCTACCGCCAGTTGTGAAGGACTCTGAAATGAACCTGCTTCGCTCCTACTACCAAAGCCCCTACTTCTTTGAATCGCGAGCACTCAAGGATTCACCACCGATTCTGGTAGAGCTATCAAAAATCTACAGACAAACAGATCAGGACTTCATTGACCTGCTAAATCGTTTCCGTCACAACGAGCAGACAGAAGAAGACTTACAGCAACTGAACAAGCATCATGAACCGGACTTTGATGAGATGATGTCGACCGGCTACATCCATTTGACTACGCACAACCATCGAGCATTCCAGATCAACATGGGACGTCTTCAGAGTCTCGAAGAGGAAGAGCACATCTTTCAGGCATTCATTGAGGGAGACTTTGCAGAGAATATGTTCCCTACGGACGAAAAGTTGGTACTGAAGCAGGGAGCACAGGTGATGTTTATAAAAAACGATCCTAGCGGTGAAGGCAAGTTCTTCAACGGTCGAATTGGATCAGTATCAAGACTAAGAGAAGATGAAATTTGGGTGAGATTCGAAGATGGCGATGAGCTACTCGTGGACTCCTACAAATGGGAGAATAAGCGCTATACCTTGGACAGAGTGACCAATGAGATTGACGAAAAATACCTTGGTAGCTTCGAACAATACCCACTTAAATTGGCTTGGGCGGTGACCATCCACAAAAGCCAGGGACTTACATTTGAAAAAGCGATTCTGGATCTCCAGGGAACATTTGCTCCAGGACAACTCTATGTGGCGCTGTCTCGGTTGACTTCTCTTAAATACATGGTTCTTTCCTCCCTCCTTCCTGAAGCGCCGCCGGGAATCGACGGTTCGCTCAAGGCATTTGCATCCTCTTTTAAAGAAGCAGGACAGTTGGAAGAAAATCTTGAAGTTGAGCGTCGCGAATACCTCCGACGATTTGGTATGCGTGCCTTTGATTTCTCAGGACTTATCAAAGAACTCGGCTATCACGAACGCAGTTTCAACAAAGCAGAAAACCGATCTATCAAACAACACTATTTACCGTGGACAATGGAACTGATCAACGACACACGTCCTCTGGGAAAAACAGGTGATCAGTTTATCAATCAGGTTCAACAGATTCTCACGCAGCCTGACTACCTCACACAACTTCAAGATCGCGTCTCTAAAGCGGAAATCTATTTCATCAATATCCTGACAGAACTGTCCGCACGCCTCAGCGCGCACAAGAAGAAAGTGAAGAAGGAGAATCAGGTAAAAGCTTACGTGAAAGAAGTCGAGAAACTGGAGCCGCTGTTCGAAGACCAAAAACGGTTAATCTTGAAATACGCTTTATTGATAAAATCTTCAGCTAACGACAAAGTACCAACGAAGGAGGATCTTCGTGAATCCGGCATTTTCAAGAAAGCAGAAAAGAAGGTAGCCAGAAAAGATAAAACTCCGACCGCGCAGGTTTCCTACGATCTATATCGTGAAGGAAAAACCATTCCCGAAATAGCCGAAGCTCGAGGTCTGGTGACCGGAACCATTGAAGGTCATATGGCGACTTACGTAGAGAATGGGTTACTGGATGTAACTGAAATTGTTGAGCAAAAGAAACTCAACACCATCATGGACTACTACGCAAAGGGCGTCACCCACTCCGGAGATTTAAAAGCCACCCTCGGCAATGACTACAGCTACGGCGAAATCAAACTGGCCCAAGCCCATGTGCGGAGTTTGGAGAGTGATTCCGATTAAGCCACTAATTCTAAACCTATCGACTTACATTGAGTAACTCTTGATCTCAATGTTTGATTGGATGAACAATAAACATTTATGGAATATGCAACCAAATACGTATCTGGGAGTAACTTCTATTTACTAAAAACACGCCATTAAATCAAACGTTTATTAGACGTATGACCAATCATTTTGAGTAATGAAAAAAATCTTAACATCTCTTTTACTAACATTTTTGATTCAAATCACGGGATACTCACAAATTGAAATAGGTAATGACTCCATTTATTCAACCTTGAAGGGTCCATATCTTGGTCAAAAACTGCCATCGGAAAGAGCAGAGCTTTTTGCACCGGGAATTATTTCAACAGATGAAAAGGAAGCACTATATGGTGTATTTAATAACGGTAGTTATATTGTTTTTGATAGAACACCTAAAGGTTTTGCCGATTGGGAAAATTACCCGATCTACATCTGTCAGGAAGAAAATGGCCATTGGACAAAACCCGTGATCACAAGACATTTGGGAGAACCTGGGTACCTTAACTATCCGGATCCAATTGATAGTGGGGAACTGTTTTACGGATGGTGGCTACCTCTCGATGAAAATGGAGCTTTCACAAATTTGGACCTATGGAAAGTGAAATATGATGACGGCCGGTGGGGTGAAGCGGAAAAACTACCTCATCCAATCAACACAAAATATGTTGATATGTGGCCTTCAATTACAAGCAATAAGGTTCTATACTTTTTTAGCAATCGCGAAGGCGGAGCTGGTGGAGCAGACATCTATCGGTCTGTGCTAGAAAATGGAAAGTATACCTCTGCTGAAAATCTCGGACCAAAAATAAATACACCTGGATTGGATCATGATCCATGTATTTCAGCAGATGGTAGTTTTTTGATTTTTAGTTCAAACCGCACAGGAAGTTTGGGAAAAGATGATCTGTATGTGACATTTCAACAACAAAGTGAGGAATGGACGGATCCAATAAATTTAGGAGAAGAAGTTAATTCACATGCGTCTGACAATCGGCCCTACTTAACTCCTGACGGAAAGTACTTGTTCTTTACCAGTATGAGAAATGGGAACCTGGACATTTTTTGGGTAGACGTCAAGTTAATAGGAAAATTAAAACCAGATTAGCTGTGATTTTGATGAAAATGCGTTGGTAACAACATACGAGCTGGACCAACTTTGAGCGGACCCCATTTCAACTAGATCTTCCTAAAACTTCAAAAGGGTATAACCTAGCAATTGATATTTAGTCACTGTAGTGAGCATGGAAGTTGACAATTCTACATTGTTGTTTACCTGATCGTTCTCTATACTCCTTCCCTTCAAGGATTGACCGCAAACAGTGAGTTTGACACCCGCTTCCTTCAATTCAGTTATCAGTGGGGTATTGGGGTTATCCATTCCGAACATCGCATTGTATGCCTCATCATTCAAAATGGAATACGTAGAACCTCCGTGGGCTGCCAGAACCACTTGCATGTTCTCAGGATCCACCCCTCCTACGGCATGCAAATTGAGCATCCTGGCTACATTGTTTAGCGAACGATCGATTTGGTTTTTTTCTTCTGATCCACCATAAACATCAATCACTATTTTGTACTCCGCTGCAGGGTCAGGCTTTACTACTGCATCGGGGATATCATAGATTCCTCCAAAGTTTTCGATGACAGGATTCACTCTTTTTTGGGAAAAAGAGATCAACGAGACAACAAGGAAAAAACCGGTTACTAAAATTTTCATATATCGTTTGTTAAGATCAATTCATTAAAAGGGTCATCAATTCCTCTGCAGCAACTTTACCCTTCTCCTTTAGAAAATCTCTTGGTGTGTTATCTCCCAATTCGAAAACTATTGCCGGCATTCCGTGATTCACATAAAAATAATTCCTCGAAACCATTGTAGTTTCGATACTCTGCGAAGGGCGAACATTTGCCGTCTTTTGAGGCAATCGGGTAGCGATTTTGTCGATCCAATCGAAAATAATCTTCCCTTCCTCCCCGGTGATTGCGGTATCTAGCGGATAGTAGATATCATCCCAGGTGGAGTGAAAATCTCCACCAAAAACAAATTCATATCCCTCATCTGTTTTGCTCTCCAGGAATCTCTTAATGTTTGATGTTTCCGGCTGATTGAAAGATTCCCAATCTCTATTGAGATCAATTCCTCCTACGTTATGTCGCCAATGTCCGTTATCCACACCATCTGGATTCATGAGTGGCACCACAAACGTCACGAACTGATCACGAAAACGGACCGCTTGTTCACTCTCCCCCGAAATGGTCTCAATGAAGGATTTCATAGCCAAAAAACCAGTTACTTCAGGAGGATGCTGTCTCGAAATAATCATCATGGCTTGTTTGGATGATTCATTTCCGATCGTCATCATATGCATGTCACGCCCTTCTTTGCTTTTACCAACTGTACTTAACTGTACAAAATCATTCTGAGCAACTGTGTCGATCCAGGCTTTTACCAAAGTCGATGTATACAATTCCTGCGCGGTAATCCACAAAGGTTTTTCAGTGAGAGCTACCTTGATTGAGATTTTTTCAGCAACAGCGTTCATCCCAAATTCTCCTTCTCCGGGATTGATCGGTGTGAAACGAGCAGTATCTAATGGCGCAAAGTTTACTCCATCACGACTGACCTTTGGATAATAACGACTTCTGGAATCTTGATAGGTGAAGTTTATATTTATTTCTCTTGGGTTGCTGGACCAGACTTTGAAGCCATACCAAGGACTAGGATTGATTGGCGAGTTCTCCGAACTTATCAAAATCGTGTATGAATCAAGGCTGTCTCTGACTACACCATTGAGACGAGCACCATCGAAGTCATTGGAGAAGAAGGTGGTGCTCTCGTCAAATGTCCAAATACCTTTCCACTGCTTTTCTATTGGTTTGGAAACCGTTGAAACAATTGGCGACGGTCCTTGCCCCTGGAAACCCGAAGTTGGAGTCTTCTGTTCACAACCAAACGCAAAAAGAACGGCTGCTCCTGCAAGACTTTTAGTACATGTTGAAAATTTCATTTTCGAAAGTTATCAACTATTCTCGAAACAGGCATTTCTTAGAGTAGTAGTTAAGTAGTGTTGCTTTAACCGTGGAATGGTCAGTTAATCAGCTACTCTGAAAATAATAGACACTCCTCAAAAAGGTACGCTTATGTGACAATAGGGGCGTTAAGTTGTAATAAAAGGATAAATTCCGAATAGTAAACTTTGAACAAAGTAAGCAACTTGAAATCTATAATCTAAATGAACAAACCACATGAGTAATAAAGACAAAATAATTTATTGGGTATCCACGGGATTAATAACTGCCTTAATGCTTTTTTCTGCAACCATGTATGTCATTAACAATGAAATGGTAAGGGAGGTTTTCGCCAATCTGGGTTACCCTACATATATTATATACCCATTGGCCACAGCAAAAATCTTAGGCCTAATTGCCCTATGGACAAAAAAATCAAAGGTTTTAAAAGAATGGGCATATGCGGGGTTTTTCTTTGACCTGGTACTTGCGGCATTAGCACATATAAACGCTGATGATGGTGGTTTTGGGCCAGCTTTAATTGGAATTATCCTGCTACTTGTATCTTATGTATACGATAGAAAGATCTTTAGTGCAGAGCAGGCTACTAATAGAGAAAACTGAAAATGGCACACAGCAAACGCTAAAGTGCATATGACTAGGCGTTCCCGTCGAGCTTTGCTAGTTTAGTTTTTCACAAGCGGGTCGCACAGACTCCCAATACTTATCGGGATTGGGACATACATACTTAAGCTGGGACGTTAAGGTGCATTATGAGCTTTAAAAAACTATTCTACATTTCAACTATTCTTCTTACTGTTTCCTGCAGAACTTACATTGATCAAGAACAGACCAACTACGAGTATCACGATATAGTAAACTCAGATACCATTCAAGTTCCATCCTTATATGCTGTAACCAATGAAGAATATCTCCAATATGGTTCCAGCGTCGCATACGTCAATATGGAAGGGGATACTATTATCCCATTTGGGAACTTCGCATACTTTGGGACTGACACAATGGTATATTTTGCAAACGTATTGCTACACCCAGATGATAGCACCTACGGAAGAATAGTTGGAATAAGTCAAGATCAACAGATACTATTTGATGTTGTAACATTCGACATCGCACCTGATCCATTTAATGAAGGACTAACAAGAGTGAAAAGGAACACAAAAATGGGCTATGCTAACCAAAGAGGTGAGATCGTAATTCCCTGTAAATATGATTATGCCAGATGGTTCAAGAACGGTGTAGCAGAAGTCACCTTTGACGCCAAAGAATACTATGATCTAGATGAACATCTGAGAGTAGAAAGTGATTCTTGGTTTGAGATAGACAAACAAGGCAAACCGATCAAAACACCCTAATAATAACAGAAAAAATGATACGAATAATATATTGCTGGAAAGTGGAGCCAGAAAAATTAGAACTTTTCATTGAGACGTGGAAAAGAACAACTAAAAAGATTCATGAAGAGATTGAAGGGGCGAGAGGAAGTTTTATGCTGCAGAGTGACAAAGATATCATGGAAATAAAGACAATCGCACGATGGGATTCTGTCAATGACTGGAAGAAATTTTGGAATGATAGCAGCCATAGTCAAATGCAGTCTATGCACGATTTGGGAAAACGGGTCTCCGTAGATCTCTTTAGGGAAGTAGATGATTTTACGAGGTAAAATGAAGCACTCAAACAGTTTCAAACGAAATCTACTTTAAAAAGGAAAAATCGAAGTGCACCCCGTGTGTCTTTGATGCAATATTCTGATATTATTACCTGATGAATTATTTCACATTAGCTAAGTGGGACCCTTCATGACACTAGTAATCGCAATCATCTTTTCTGGCTTTGTTATTGGTCTCGTAAACATAATCCTGGTATCAATATCAACTTTTCAACACAAGTATTTGCGACACTCCGTAGTAGGATATTTCACTTGCCTACTCATAATTTTTACTGAGCACTTAATTGAATATGCAGGATATTCATGTGCTTTTCCTTTCACTATCTATATCTCAGCAGCACTATATCTTCTTCTTTTTCCAATTCTTAATGTCATCGTAAATTCAATGTTTGGTCAAGAGGTGTCACGGAGCAATTTTCTGATTGAGATCCTTCCAGCCCTTGGGTTCTTTATTATAATGATTCCATTCTATGCCTCTTCAGGAGAACACAAGTGTGATTATCTGAACAATTATATTGTTGTTAATTCTGTTGATTCTTACAAGCACTTAGTACTCGTGGCAACACTCACGGCCCAAACTTTGTTATACTCATTTTTTTGGAAAAAGAAGTTTCACAATTACATACAATTAGTTAAGTCCAGAACTTCATCAGGAGACATTGAATTCATTCCTTGGGTCTCCAGATTGCTGCTCGTTATCGTGACTTTCACATTGGTTATAATCTTAAGCAGGGTTGGACGTATCTATTCACCTGGCAATTACTACGCATTGGATCAAATTGGTAATGTTGTACTCTCATTGTTCCCTGTTGTCTTTCTCTTTCTTTTGTTTTTTCTTCCAGATCAACCTTTCCCAAGTCCAATTCAAGAGTCACCCAGTGAAAACCGGACAAAAGTGTTTGATCCTATTCTCAAAGATCAATTGCTAAAACTTATGGAGCGGGAACAGCTCTATTTGCTTCCTGACTTGAGTCTGTCTCAAGTTGCTGAAATAATGGAGCTTTCACGTCACAACTTATCGAATTTGTTGAGTCAAGGTTTTCAAAAAAGTTTTTACGACTTTGTCAATGATTACAGAGTCACATACGCTAAAAAATTGATGGATAGCGATATGATTAAAACCTTTTCCCTATCGGGGATTGCCAGAGAATCGGGATTCAATAGTTACGTGTCTTTTTATAGAGTATTCAAACGTATTGAAAAGCAAACACCTTCCCAATACTTGAGGAAGTAACCTAACCCATTCATTCGATTACACTCGTTCGATTGTTATCCCTTAAATGTCAATTTGTCTACAGCAATTGTTGATTTGGTTCATTATTACCATTTGAAACCAAAAAGCATAAAACAAACTATGCCCTGTCCAAAAACTACACTTTCATTAGTATTAGCATTTATTACTCTTCAGTTATTCGGACAAGTACCGGATAGCATCCCTTCAGCGGTATTGGATTTTTATGGCTCATCAGCATCTTCCAATCGGGTGAATGAAAAAGCACCTTCAGAAACAATACAATTTGGACAGTTGGCAGGGATTTGGTACTGTTCTGGGTTTATGCCTGACCCTATGGGAAAAGTGGATAAAGTGCCGTTTAAGGCTTTTTGGGGGTGGAAGTATATTCTAGATGGATATGGAGTTCAAGATTTTTTCTATCAGGGTAAAAATGAATTTCTCTACTGGGACTATTTCAAACGAGATATGAGTTTAACTCAACTAAGAGTCTTTGATCCAACGGAAAATATGTGGAAGATATCGTTTATCACTAGTGGAGCAGGAGAAATTCCTGGAGGTAAAGTTTTTGGAACATTCACAGCTAAGGATGAGTCAGGTGAATTGAGGATGGAATCTCCTCAACAGAATCCTGACAAACTGAGCCGCATCATTTTTTATGATATAAAAGATAACAGCTTTGAATGGCGAACAGAAACTTCAACAGATTCCGGTAAATCATGGACTGTCACAACCACGTTATCAGGAAGAAGGGTTAAATAAATAAAACACTGACTACATGACTACTCTATTTAGACTGCAAAAAGATCAATCATCTTTATTCTATAATATCTAAAAAATGAAAATATTCTCAATCAAATTAGCACTAACTCTATGTTTGCTAATTGTTACAGTTACCATTTCAGCACAATCCACGTTCCTTAAGGAAGACACAGATGCCTTCGTTACACTAAAGGAAATATCCATTGCCTTTTTCAATGCCGTTCAACAAAGAGATTCTGTTGGAATGTCCAATGTTCTAGCTAAAGAATTTACGCTCACCAGCTCTGAATCTAACGGAGAACTCATGGGGAGGACTGGCTATGTCAGAGGCTCTCTTAATCCCGATATTTTGAAAGTTGTTTCGTTCAGACTATATGATTTCAAAATCAGGACATATGATGACATGGCCATTGTTCAATCTAGAATTGACTGGAAAAGTGAGTATTTTGGTCAGCCGTGGAATGCCGATTTTCTCATTAGTGACATTTTTGTTTACCGAGATTCCAGATGGCAAATAGTACACCGTCATTCAAGCTACCCAGCTAACTATTTGGAAAAAGCAGTGGAAATGAGGACAAGGTGACATTTATCGATTACTTGATTATGAAAGTATCTACTCTTGATTATTATAACTCTATCGGTTTCTGGTCAATAAATAATTCTCTAACAAAAATGCTAAAGCTCATAAGACCAGGCGTCCCCGTCAACTGCTCCTGACAACTACTTTGCAATTAAGCCGCAAGCTGGGCGCGTATCCTTCGCCTCCCCACAGTTCATTTCACTTTAGTGTCTGCCTCTGCTCTGGCTTTCATCTTTCAGAAATAGTTTCTTTTAGATAGAGTTGTGGTTGGGTCGAAGCTTGGCTAGCTTAGTTTTTCACAGCAGTTTACGTAGACCAAAGTTCGGGGCAAACCAGCTTCTAAATGGGACGTTAGTACTGATTGTAAAGAAAGAAAGCCTGATGTCAAAAATTAGTATTATTATTTGTTGTCTAGTATTATTTACTGACTGTAACACGCAAGAAAATAAGACAGATCAATCCGAATTCCCAATACTAAAAGGTCCGTATTTGGGACAAAAACCACCTGGTATGACACCGGAAGTATTTGCTCCAGGTGTCATATCAACCCAGGATAAATATGAGATGAATTCGATTTTTTCACTCGCTGGTGATGAGTTTTACTACGTAATTTCCTCCAGTACTCCAGAAGAGAAAGAGAAAGGGGAATACTTTTATTACCTGATGTTTACCAGAATCGAAAATGGGGTGTGGACTAAACCAGAAAGAGCACCTTTTTCCGGAATAAATCGAATTGCGGATATATCTCTTTCGCCAGACGGAAACAGACTTTATTTCTGTTCAGAGCAAACCGATCCCCCTGACTATGCAGGCCCCATGGATTTATGGTATGTCGAACGAGTCGGTTCTGAATGGTCAGACCCCGTTAGACTTGATCCACCAATAAATTCACCGGCAGGCGAAACACAGCCGACATTCACAAGAGATGGAACAATGTATTTCAGCTCTGGAAGAGGTGGCAAAGGCAACGGAGGAATTTTCTATTCAAAATATATGGAAGGAAAATATTCTGAACCTGTTAGAATGGGGAAATCCATTAATCCAGGATACTGTTTTACTGGTAATTCCTTTATCTCTCCTGACGAAAGCTATCTTTTATTTGCACGTTGGGGAATACCCGATTCCATACCTGAAGAGAGAGGAATGTATGTCAGTTTTAAAAAACAAGATGGGAGTTGGACCGAAGCTAAAAACACAAAACCAGAAACAGGACTCTATGGCGGTTTGGCCGCACTTTCACATGATGAAAAATATCTTTTCTATTCTAGCGGAGGTGATATATACTGGGTTGATTCTAGAATAACTGAAAAGCTAAAACCTGATTATAAAGAATAACGCAATAAAATACCACAAAGAACTGAAGCAGAAGGTAAAATCGATATCGCTTTAGTCTAATGAACGTGATAAGAGCTGGCATAATTGCCAGGTAGCCCTGCCTTCTTAAAATTTCTCCATGGCAAGTACTGTGCAAATCCTCTAGTTTAGATGATATTTAACAATGCTCGAAAAGCATTGCCGTATACGGACCAATTTCCACTTTGATTTGAGTAATTAGACATACAAATGAAAAAGCACATTACAGCCTTACTGGCTTTCTTTTTGATACTAAGTGCCAGCGCGCAAAGTAGCATCGAAACAATTCTTAATAATAACCAATGGTCTTCCAGAGAAGATGTTAAGATTAATCTAAACGACGATCAGGGTAACGAGACGTTCATTCCTGTTTCCGTGATTAAAGGGAAAAAACCAGGTCCAACATTTACTGTTGTTGCTGGAGTACATGGTTTTGAATATCCGCCGATCGTTGCTGCGCAAGAGCTGTTGCAGGAAATCAACCTGCAAAGCTTAACCGGCACTTTAATTATCATTCCAATCACAAACACGGCTGCTTTTTATGAGCGCACCATGTTTGTAAGCCCGCTGGATAAAGTCAACTTAAACAGAGCCTTTCCAGGTAGCAAGGATGGCACAGTTTCGCAACAGATCGCGCACTTCATTTCCTCTGAAATCATTCCAAATACCGATGTCTTCCTCGATGTCCATGGTGGAGATGCCAATGAGGACCTTCTTCCGTTTGTATGCTACTACAACAACGAGCAGAAACCAGAGCAGACGAGCCTTGCAAAAAAACTATCAGAAGTCAGTGGATTTGAATACATCGTTTCTTACCCATATACCTTAAAAGATACGGAACCTGCCATGTTTGCTTTTAAGCAAGCTGTGCAACACGGTAAAACAGCGTTGAGCATAGAGAGTGGGAAATTGGGTAACGTTCAGGATGAAGCCGTAAGTCTCATAAAGAAGGGGGTTTACAATATGCTCAACGAAATGGGTATGTATAAAGGATCTACGAAAATCAAAACCAAAAAAATCAGAATCAATCAGCAGGCGTATATCAAGGCAACTCAAAAAGGTGTTTTTTATAGTACGTATCGTGCCGGTGATTCTATAAAGGAAGGTGACATAATTGGATCTATAAAGGACGAATTCGGAAATACACTGAGTAAGATCATAGCACCAAACACTGGAGTTATTCTATACAAAATCGGTACCCCGCCGGTCAATATTGACAATACTATTATGTGTATTGGATATAGTTCTTAAGAAAGCGACGTAGGAATTTTCCCAAGCGATGGCGTCAATGTCGAATTCTTTGTTTTTCAAAACGAAAAGCAAATACATTTACAGAATCGCAGGTACTACCAAACACGATAGTGACCTACAACTTTCAGAGTACAACGTAAATGCAAATCTGCCTACATTAACCAACACAACATGGAAGTATTTTTTTATGGCTTATTTATGGATGTCGACATTTTATTGAAAAATGGAATCAAACCATCAAATCCAAGGAAAGGTATTCTTGATGATTACGCTTTAAAAATTGGAAATCGGGCTTCACTAGTTCCTTGTCAGAATGAAAAATCATATGGAATTGTAATGACCGTCGATACCAATGCAATTCACAATCTATATGCCGAAACCAGCGTAGCTGACTATGTTCCGGAAGAAGTTAACATTATCATAAATACGAATGATGCTATAACCGCAACATGCTACAATCTTCCTTCCGAATTGCTAACCGAAACGAACGGATCATATGCTATAGCCCTTCACAAATTGGCAAAAAAGGAAGGTTTCCCAGATGATTATTTAGAGAAGATTAAGAGCTACTATCTGAGTTCCTAAGCTCCGTATATAAAGTAACTCACTCGATACCGAAGGAACCTTCCTTCTCTTTAAATAGCAGTCCAGCCATTCGAGGGTTAGAAGTTTCATATCGGGATGCGAAGCCAAAGACTCCTTTGCCGTGTCCTTATGCTACATGAAAACATACACAATAATGAAAGCAACTACTATTTTATTTTTACTGTCAATGTTCTTTGGTGGGTGTAATTATCATGGAAATGGAAGTGATAATTCAACAGCAAGAATCAAAACAATAATTGAACAGAAATCGAAGGACCTAATCGAAGTAGCGACTAAACTAGATATGGATTCAATAATCACTTTTTATGATAAAGACGTAAGCGCTATAGAACAAGGACATATGCATTCAAATTCGAGAGATTTCATATCATCGTATAAAAGTGCTCTTGAATCTGTTGCTGAAGTTCATCAAATTGATATAGTTGATCCTCGAATCAAAGTTTTATCTGAACAAGTTGCTATTTACGAGGCTAAACTGGAACAGGATATTACATTAAAAAATGGCCAGAGAATTGAGGCAATAAATGTTCTAACATTAGTTTACAATTGGACTGATGAAGATTGGAAAATAGTTCATCACCATGGTTCTTTTCCTGTTGAGTAACTACTGAAAGGATGAGTTAAACAGGAGAAGTCATACGCTCCTTAGCGAAGGTATTGTGTGCAATCTGAATAAACCATAAATGATAAAATTAGATAGCAAAGATTATTCAAAAGCTGTTGAAGTTTTACGAAAAGTACGAATAAACAATCTGTTTGCTCGGGCCGTAGTTGAAAATTACGTATCAGGAAAGGTTTATGTCGACAATGCTAAAAATCCAACAACTTTTTATGTTGTTCACCCATATGGAATGTCCCTCCTATTCGGAAAACACAATAACAAGGATTTTAATAGCGCCTTTAAAGACCACGCTTTAAACACAAACAAAGCTCGGAATACACACGAATGGATGCAGGCATTCCCAGAAGATTGGGATTCAGAATTGAAAACATTGTTCACCGATTACTTAGTCAGTTCATCAGCAAATCAGACAAACCAAGTAGCTAATATCGTAGAGCTGAACACAAGAGTAAATTTTAAATTCAACCTTGACAAATACACAGAATTAAAAAAGAAAATAAGGATACCCGAACGTCGTGCGATCAGGACAACCGAGAAAGAATATAAGTCTAAGCAAGGCTCTGTAATACCCTCAAATTTCTGGAATAGCGCCAATGACTTTCTTAGCAAAGGCATCGGGTTCAGTACCTATTCAGGCGATGAATTAGCTTGCACTGCCTTCTCCTCATTTATAATTGATGACTATTTGGAACTGGGAATGGAAACGATTCCAAAATTTCGTGGAAAAGGTTTTGCTCAGTGTACTTGTAGTGAACTCATCGACTACTGTATAGAAAATGGGTACGAACCAATCTGGGCTTGTCGATTAGAAAACACGTCCTCTTATATTCTAGCAGAAAAACTTGGATTTGAAGTGCTAACCCAAGTTCCTTATTATCGATTGAGTGATTAAGAGTGTAACTGCGCGTCGCGTAGACTAGAGTATTTTAGCTGATCATAATCACAATTAGTTAGTAAGAATATGACAACGTTGATAGTTGGCGCAAGTGGTGAGACTGGAAAACAATTGGTAGAGCAATTGCTGAATATGGGAGAAAAGGTAAAGGTCATTGTCCGCCCAACTGGTAAAATACCGGATAACTGGAATGATGATGCGCGAGTATCAATTGTCAAAACCAACGTATCCGAGATTAGTCTGAATGAGATGGCAGACCACATACATGACTGCCAGGCTATTGCCTCATGCCTTGGGCACAACCCGACATTAAAAGGTGTTTTTGGAAAACCTAGAAACCTGGTAACAAATACAGTTCGATTGCTATGTAGTTCTGTTAAAAAGAATTCTCCTGAAAGTTCTGTCAAATTTGTATTGATGAATACGGCAGGAAATCAAAATCGGGATTTGGATGAGCCGATATCATTTGGTCAAAGGATTGTTATCAGTGTACTTCGATTACTCTTGCCGCCACATGTAGACAATGAGAATGCGGCAGACTATTTACGAACCAACGTTGGTCAAGAGGATGACCTGGTTGAATGGGTGACTGTCCGACCAGACAATCTGGTAAATGAAGAAAAATTTACAGAATACGACGTTCATCCCTCACCCACAAGAAGTGCACTTTTTAATCCGGGAAAAACAAGTCGAATTAACGTTGGTCATTTTATGGCCCAACTAATTACTGAAAATAAAACATGGAATAAGTGGAAAGGACAAATGCCCGTAATTTATAATAGGTAGAGCCTGCTACAAATCCATCTTTCACGTCTGCAAGTTTACTGCAAATCAGCGATGCCTTCTTGTTAAGGGAAAGTCGTTGAAGGAAAAATAAAATGCTCGTTAGGAATGTTGTTAGAGATGGAATTGTACAACGTGCTCGTGTGAGAAAAATGAAAAATGTAAAGAAAATTATGTCCATAATCTTGAATGAGCCGTAGAAATCACCAAAAGCATAAACCTCTACTTAGAACAACCTCTGAAAAAATATGAAGCAATCAATTTTACTTACAGTATCTCTAGTTTTTTTGTTGACAACTTATGCCAAGGCCCAAACCAAACAAGATTCTTTGGAGATTAAACAAGCCGCATTGGACTACATCGAGTCCCAGCATAATGTAAAGCCTGAACAATTTGAACGCTCAGCTCACCCAAGAATGGTCAAAAGAACTTTTTGGAGGAATAAAAAAACAAACAAGGAATACTTGAGAGAAACCTTTACGGATGCTATGATTTTATTAGCCGAAACGTATAACGAGAATGGAGATAAGTTTCCCGAAAAACCTAAAAAGGAAATTATTATTCTTGATGTTTTTGATAAAACGGCTTCAGTAAAATTAGTAGCCGATGAATGGATTGACTACATGCACATTGTTAAACTGAATGGGAAATGGCAAATTGTGAATGTGCTATGGCAGTTCAATGATTCCGGTAAACACTGAAGGCAAACCTTGTATAGAGAGTTCCTAAACTTTGCTAGCTTAGTTTTTTCAGTGCAAGGTAGGCGTGGACACATTAGTTAGACACCAGCATTAATTCGGAGACAGACAAATAGTATGGAACACACAAAGCAATTTGAGACCTTTCTGAAAGCAACAGCGATCTGCTCTTTTCTTGGAGCTTTGACAACAGCATTGCTAATTTTTCTTCCGAATCCAGAAGCATCTGATTTTGAAGCAAGAACATTATTATACAATAACAGTCTTTACTTAAGTAAACTATGGATTCTTTTTATCCACCCACAGGTCAACATATTAGCAGCTTTCGGAATTGCCTATCTATTATTTAATAAATATCCACTGCAGATAATTTTCGGGACGCTTTTCTTGCTTGTTTGGGCGTATACAGAAATGTCTCAACAATCACTTCTAATTGATACATTAAACCAAATCTGGAGGCCAGGATACATTGAGGCCGACACTGAGGTCTCAAAAAGCATGTTTAATACACTTATAAAAGCAGCGGGTGGTATCTCAGATAGTAAATACTTTTTGGTCATTTATGGATTCGGGATCGGCACATTGCTCTACGGATTAGCATTAATCCGCGAGAATGGGTTAGGGATGTGGATTGGGATTTCACTTGTCTTCATAGGAATCCTGAGTCTATCTTCATTTCTACGGTATTATTTGGGTTTCAATTCTTTAAATGGAATTGTTAACTGGTCTTACGAATGGATCTATTCTTACCTACAGCCTTTAGCAAGAATAGCTATGGGAATTTGGATTTTGAAGGAAATCAAAAAGGAGTAGCAACTTTCCTGCACCCCCACCTAAGCGTAGATTTATCTAGGTCTTCATATCTCTCCGTCCTCCTGCTATCCGAACAGTAAAGCTCCATTATGAAGTAACTCTCCTGATTCCGAAGGAATCTTCCCTCTCTTTAAACGAGCGGCCCGACGACTCGAGGGTTAGGGAGAGTTCATAAACTTCACTAGCTTAGTTTTTCACAGCGGATCGCGTAGATCGAAGTTTGGACTGGTGCGTGCAGTCATACGCACCTTGCTAGGATGTTGTGGTCCATGTCCGCACAGAATAAAGATCAATGAGAATAGTACTTACAACAGTTTTAATATGTATCAGTATTGCCGACTGCTTAAGTCAGAATATTGAAAAAATTATTTTTAATGAAGCAGATGCTAATAACGGATACTATTTGGCCGTACAGCCGAGTAAGAAGGAGATAGAAGGAGTACTTGTGCTCTTACCCGGATTTGGACAAACTCCAGAGAGCATATTTCCTGAGTCAAAAATTCAAAACGTAGCTTATCTACACAATATCTTAACCATTGCAATAGCCGGAGGCAGAAAACTATACGCTGATGATTCGGTAATTGAAAATCTGAACCAGGCATTTGAACATGTGAAGATGACATACTCAGTAGGTTCCGATGAATTCGTGATTGGTGGATTTTCGGCTGGAGGAACTATCGCCTTAAGATATGGCGAGTATTGTATTGATAGAAGTCAAGAAGCTGCAATTCTTCCAAAAGGAGTCTTTACTGTTGACTCTCCTGTTGATTTATTTGACATCTGGAACTACTTCCAGCGAGAGATTAAGAAGAGTTACTCGGAAGCTGGTTCTGGCGAAGCAAAATTCGTTTCGGAGATAATGATAAAGGAAATTGGTGACCCTATTAATGAAAGGGATAACTACAGTAGATTGACACCATTCAACGCTGATCTCGAATACCCAGGTAACGAAAAGTTCTTAAAAAATATGAGTGTTAGAGTTTACCATGATGTTGATATAGTTTGGCAATTGCAGAACAGAAGAAGGAGTTTGTTTGATTCGAACGCTCTGGCGGCTTCCGAACTGATTAACAGGCTTTTACTTCTTGGAAACCAAAATGCTGAATTTATGTCAGCCAAACAGCCTGGTTACCGAAGTGCAGGATTCAGGCATCCACACTCCTGGTCAATTGTAGACGAAGTTGAACTTATGCAGTGGGTAAAGAAGAATCTTAAAAAATAAAACAGGTCACACAAAACAATTAGCACATGCCTATAAAGCCAAATTTGAAACTGATCTGTAAATAGAACTAGATATGGAAGCAAAGCTTTATAGAGTAATCTTACCAGTTTTGGATATAGAAATAGCTGAGAAGTTTTACTCATGTATTCTCGGGCAAAAAGGAATAAGGGTTTCTCCAGGACGCCATTACTTTGATCTTGGGGGTACCATATTGGCTTGCTATGACCCAAGTGCTGACGGCGATAAGCAAAGAAACTGGTATTTCCACGAAAATCAATACGTCTATATTTCGGTGGCTGATTTAGGCAGTGTTAGAAACAAAATGAAGGAATTTGATTGTAAGTCACTTGGAGAAATTGAGGCAATGCCATGGGGAGAAACGCTATTCTATGCCAACGATCCTTTTGGAAATCCAATCTGCTTTGTTGACGAAAAAACTGTCTTCAAAGGAGGTTAACGAAAAGTATTTAATATCTCTTCCTCTCATCCTTAAAAACTACGCGCCGACGTTTTCCTGAGCCATATGGAGACGAAACTCCCCATCGGTCCGCCATCTCTTTCCAAACCCCCACCGTAATCAGCAATTGCTGATTACCTTCCTAATCGGAGGTTAAATCGTAACTTGGGGTAATAGCTTCAAACAATAGTTGCATGAAGGACCTGTTTTATCTCTTATTTTATCTTTCTTCAACTGTACTTTCTGGACAAGACCAAGACTGGTTATCAGGAAGGGATTCATTGTTTCAAAATACCAATTCTAAGCACTTTAATATATTCTATCTCGAAGATGTTCTAAGTAAGTCACAGCTCCAAGACTTGGTAACATCCAGAGAGATAGCTTACGATTCCATAGCTAATTTCTTCCAACTGACTATAGACATATCAACGAATATTTTCCTTTTCCCAGATGAGCAGATCAAACAACGAATCACAGGCCACAGAGGACATGGATGGGCGTTTGAAAATAACATTGTTGAAGTATTCAACGACTCAATTAGAGTTGATCCTTATCATGAATTAGTACATCGGTTGGGATATTCAATCAGCACTCCTCCTGCGTTAATTGATGAAGGACTTGCAGTGTACCTTTCCCATAAATTTGCCCATAAACCTTTTTCGAAAACGTTAGGTTTTCCTGAAAACAGCATTAATGAGATTTTGCATTTCCTGACTAAGGATAAAGATCTCATTGAAATATCTACTTTATATTCCATTGACGAAATTAGTCAAGCTAACAATGCTCCTCTAGCCTATTGTCAGTCAGCATCATTTGTTGAATATCTGATTACGACTTATGGTAAGGAGACATTCCTGGAATTGTTCACCTCTTTTGCCAAAACAAGTAGGGGCGAGTATGAACAGGTGTTCTTTCAGCTTTATGGAAAAAAAATAGATCAAGTTGAAAACCAGTGGATTAAATACGTGGGGCTCAATTGATTTATCAGGCTACTACCCCACCTAAACGTAGATTGTATCTACGCTTTCATATCTCTACCTCTACCCTTCCCACCCGCTTAGAACTCAGAATCTACTTGAACAAAGCGAGTGACTCTTTATCACAAACAGGAGAAGGATATCAGCACCCTCAGGAAAAATAAACCGCACCTCCAACGGTGCGTTTATCCTGACCAAAGAGGATCAATATGGGAACAAATGAGGAAATATCTGATTAAATTCCCCATATAAACGTGTTATATTCAATTCACCCCAATGATAAATTCTGCAAGCAATGAAAACAATAAAATTATCAATCCTCCTAAGTTTTGGTAGCCTCTGCCTGATGGCACAGTATCCAAATAACATTTATTTAACTGACCCTAATACAAATTCAGGATCTGGAACCAAACTAATATTAGGAAGTGGATCACAAAGTGGCAATTATCACTCCATCGGAATTAACAACTACTGGACTGAATTTAGATCTCACACCAACGAAGGATGGAAGTTTATCACAGGGAATACAAGCGAGACAAAACTAGTAGTGGAAGGAAACGGAAAAGTTGGAATTGGAACAACTAGTCCGACTGCGAGTCTCTCCTTAAAGGGCTTGGCAAATAATCGAGTACTTGATGGTTACGGGAAATCGGGAAATCTAATGATGATGGTGAATACAACGGGGGGATGGCCTCATTTCATTCTCTACGATAATGCGACCTCTGGAACTCCGCTAGTTCATTTAAACACTAATGGGAATTCATTTTTAAATGGTGGAAATGTGGGAATAGGCACAACTAATCCTGATCAACTCTTGACAATTTCAGAAGACGATAACCCCGTATTAAGGTTGGAAAGATCAGGAACCAACAAGCATAACTGGGAAATTTACTCGCAATCTGGAGGCAGCTTATTTTTCAGAGGCGGGGCAAATGCCGTCGGAACATCTTTGACGAATTTCTTAGCAATACAATCAAACGGGAACGTTGGAATCGGAACGACTACGCCAGAATCAAAGCTTGCTGTCGATGGTAAAATTCGTGCTACAGAAGTAAAAATCTTGACGGATGTTAACAGTGTTCCCGATTATGTTTTTGAAGCAGATTACGAGCTCCGCACTCTTCAAGAAACCAAAGAGTACATCACTAAGTACAAACATCTTCCTGAGATTCCATCTGCAACGGAAATTGGAGAAAATGGAATAGATCTTGGTGATATGAATATGAGACTTTTAAAGAAGATCGAGGAACTCACATTACACCTCATCGAACAAAATGAACGGATGGAAAAGATGGAAAAAGAGCTTCATGCCCTGAAAGATTAAATGAATATAACAGTCGCTAAAGTGCATATAACTAGGCGTCCCGTCAACTGCTTCTAGCAACTATCCTACTATTCGAACCGCAAAGCCACGCCTCTGATATTTCAATTCACTTTAGCTTCTTCCTCTGCTTCCGGCTTCATCTTTCAAATCGAGTTTTTCACATATACTGTTGTAGGTGGGTCGCAGCTTTGCTAGCTTAGTTTTTCATCAGCGAGTCGCGTAGACCTGGGTTCGGGACATACGCACCTTAGCTGGGTCGTTATATTCAATTACACCAGACCAAAAATTCTGCTAAAATGAAAAAAATCCAAATAACAATTTTCCTATTAGCAAGCAGTTCAATTGCTTGGAGTCAGAATAGTTTTCCACTTTTATCTAGTGGTCAGTATACTGGGGGCACTGGGGACCTTACCAATATCGTATCACCTCAATTGAAGCTAGAAGGTGTGACTACCTATCCTCGTATCGTCCATTTAAGTGCAAGCAGTACCGTTTCATCTGTTTACAATTTCCAAACTGGGAAGAATGTATATTGGGGAGAATCGCTGGATGACGGGCAATATCTTTTTAGAGGACGAGATTTCATTGTTGAACAGGGGAATGTGGGAATTGGAACGAACAGTCCTTCAGCTAAATTAGATATCTTAGAATCTGGTGGGAGCACAGGAAACTCTTCTGCTTTAAGATTGAGAGCCGGAAACAGCTCAGCTTATGCAGGCAATAATCAAGTTCTGTTGTCCTATCAGGCAGGAAAATTGTATTCTCACGCAATTAAAACTAGACATCACAGTTATGAAGAAATTGGTAATTCAATTGATTTTTACGTTTGGCAGCCTAGCGATCAATCCTCCGAAGTCGGTTCAAAACATGTGATGTCACTAAATGGGGGAAACGTTGGAATTGGAACAACCTCACCAAATTATCCATTGTCCGTCCGGAAGGATAACGGTGTGTCAAACACAATTCACCCGCTTGCCAGTTTCAGCCGGTTATCATCAGGGGCAGGTAATGCAGGACTGAACGTCAGTTATGAAGCCAACGGATCAGCTACAACTAGGACGCTACTATATTTTCCTGGAGGACTAGGAGCAAGTTTTCAAGTCTATAACCAAGGTGCTTTGGATGTTCTCCACTTGGATCCCAGTGGCAATGTGGGCATAGGAACAACCAACCCACAATCTAAACTTGCAGTAGATGGCCACATCCGAGCAACCGAGGTAAAAGTCTTAGCAGACATCACTGTACCAGATTACGTATTCGAGTCAGATTATGATCTCAGAACTCTAAAGGAAACTAAGGCGTACATAGTCGAAAACAAACATCTTCCCGAAATCCCATCTGCTGCTGAAATTGGTGAGAATGGAATTGATCTTGGCGACATGAATATGAGACTTTTGAAAAAGATTGAGGAACTCACTTTGCACCTCATTGAACAAAATGAACGTCTTGAAAAAGCTGAAAAAAAGATTTCGAAGCTAGAAAACGAAAACTGAATATAACAAACGCTAAGTGCATATGTCAAACTGCATCTAGCAACCATCCAGCTACTCGAACCGCAAAGCTTCGTCCTTGGATAGTTCATTTCACTTTAGCTTTTGCCTCTGCTTCTGGCCTCTACTTTCAGAGTGCAGTTTCTTTCTGAGAAAGTTGTGGTTGGGTCGAAGCTTTGCTAGCTTAGTTTTTCATCAGCTAGGTTCGGGACATACGCACCTTAGCTGGGTCGTTATCGGCAATTGCGGAACTTGCCAAATTCAATGAGACTTAAAATAGAGCTTGTAATTTTTCTGAGTTCAATAATTCTAGTGTTTAGTTGTGAATCACCAAAACAAGAGGAAGCCTATACTTTTGAAGGTGACGGTCAATTGGTAGGTCAATGGTACGCGAAGAACAAAGATTGGCCACACTGGATCGAATTTGATTCATTGAACAATTACTACCGTTGGAGTTTTGACGAAACAAAACCAACAGAACCAGAAGCTTCCTTTTTAGTTAAGGACACGATAATAACCCTCAATTACCCTGCTCAACTCGGCCTTGATGAGTATCAGCAACAATTTATTTTGAAGACTTTGGATGATGGAGGTTTCACAATCCTACCATTCGAAGGCATGATGGCAACATACGTCTACAAACGAGACACTTTTATAAAACCAACATATGCTGATATTTACATTTTCGCACTAACAAAAAGAGAAGCAGATTCATTGCTTAGAATTGGTAGAGATGACCTTCTGAAATATAGATCTTCGAATGACACAATTTTTGCAGACGCATTTTACCTACTTGAACACTCTTGGATTAATTATCATCATATCGATTCAACTTTTGTAGTTACAAAAGACGGCACAACCTACGATAAATTTGAACTTGGTGGATCTGGAGTTATCTACTTCACAAATGATAGCACTTATATTAGATCAGGGTTTCCTTTACGTGATGAATTCCAAGTAGAAATTGATTCGTTTTTCCACTTTGTGAACAGAATTCCTAATCTGGGGAACTAAATAGCCCATAATAGTCGCTAAAGTGCATATGACTAGGCGTCCCATCAACTGCTTCTAGCTTCTATTCTGCTATCCGAACCGCAAGCCAGGGGGTGTAGCCCCACCTAAGCGTAGATTGTATCTACGCTTTCATATCTCTACCCTTCCCACCCGCTTAGAACTCAGTATCTACTTGCAAAAAGCGAGTAACTCTTTATCACAAACAGGAGAAGGATATCAGCACCCTCAGGAAAAATAAACCGCACCTCTAAAGGTGCGTTGATCCTGACCAAAGAGGATCAACATGGGAACAAATGAGGAAATATCTGATTAAATTCCCCATATAAACGTGTTAGCTTCCATTAATAAATAAGATGAAAAGAAAAACGGTAAATCCAGAAACTTTATTCGATTCCAGGCAATATGGATTTTCACAAATCGTAATTTCAAAACCAGGGAAAATGGTTTTTGTATCAGGACAAGTTGCATGGGATGAGAATTGTAAAATAATAGGTGAAAATGATTTAGCTAAGCAAACCCAAAAGTCATTAGATAATTTAGGACTAGCAATTCAAGCCGCTGGAGGTACATTAGAAAATATAGTAATGTTGAGAATTTACAAAGTGAATTATCAAAAGGAAGATGGTCCAATAATCGTCCAGGCCTTGAAAAATTATTTCGGATCGGAAAATCCTCCGGCGAGCACTTGGATTAATGTTCGAGGGTTAGCAAATGAAGGTTTTATGATTGAAATAGAAGCTCAAGGAGTAATCTAATCAATTGAATAAAATATATACAGAAGCTAACAGACACTAAAATGAATATGCGAACTGAGCCCACCCCAAGCCTAGACTCTATCTACGCTTTCATATCTCTCCCTCTACCCTTCCCACCCGCTTAGAACTCAGAATCTACTTGAACAAGGCGAGTAACTCTTTATCACAAACAGGAGAAGGATATCAGAACTTTCAGGAAAAATAAACCGTACCTCCAAAGGTGCGTTTATCCTGACCAAAGAGGATCAACATGGGAACAAATGGGGAAATATCTGATTAAATTCCCCATATAAACGTGTTAGCATTCATTTCGCCACTATGAAGATAGAAGACTTAACAGGATTAAGTAAACCTCTACAAAAATTAATAGAGGTTGTTTTCCAAGGAATCGGGGCATTGAGTAAGCCCTATTTAATAAAGAAAACAGCTGATGCTAAGGCATACGAAATAAAGGTTATTGCTGAAGCCATTAAAGAGCATCAAACTGATCTCAAAAGAATTGGGTTTGATGATGAGAAGTTGAGCCTTACGTCTCTTGATGAATCTACCATTCAACATGAACCAACCTTAGAGGAACGAACTCAAAGAAGGACAGAATTTAAGGAGCAAAAGAAACAAAAGAACATAGAAAATATTACCCAGAAGGCAGCTGAACATCTAGAAAATGAAAAGCAGGTCTCTGATGAACCTGTCGACGAGGATTGGACTACAAGATTTTTTAACTATGCCGAGGATATCTCTAATGAAGAACTTCAAGATCTATGGGCAAGAGTGCTAGCCGGTGAAGTAAAACAGCCTAGATCATATTCTCTTCGAACACTTGAACTTCTTAGAAACTTGTCTAAGAAGGAAGCTGAGACTTTTATGAAGTTTGCAAAACTAGCCGTTCAAGCAACCCATTCTTCTTTTATCCTGAATTTCAAATCCGAAAAATTGCTGGAAGAAAAATACGACTTAACATTTTCAGACAGGTTACTGATGGAGGAATTGGGGCTAATGACTGCCAACGATCTTCAATTCAAGATTAATGAAACTAAGGATCAAAAAGCGCAGCTAGCCTTTGTAATAGGAAACATTTGTGTAATCCATGAAAAATTAGAAAATAAACCAATGCAGAACATACAAGTTTTAGCCTTTACTAAAATTGGCCAAGAACTGTTGGAACTGGTTAGTTCAACTCCTGAAATGGACTATATTCAACTCCTTGCGACAAAAATTGACCGTCAAAATGGTTCTGTAAAATACGCAATGATTCTGGAGCAACTCCCTGATGGCCAAATAAAGCATATTGGTCTTCAGGATGTACCACTCACAGACAAAGAAAAGGATGCAGAGGAGAAAAGAAAGGAATCTGAAAAGAACAAATAACGAAATGCTAACAAACGATATAGCACATGCCTCTAAGTGCTATTTGAAACTGATCTGCAAATCCGCTAGATTGTAGATATTAATAAAGCTCAGAGGCACGTGCCATATCTGGGTCGTTATAAGCAATATGAGGTTACTCCTAAGTTCATTCTTTCTAATCTGTATTTTCATCGGTCAGCTTACAGCTCAAGTAACGTCGACTTTATACTATAATGATCAGGGAGAACTTACTATTCCAGCTTTGTCCTCACATTATCGAGTAGCAGAATTTGATTCTTTAACTAAGGAATTTGATGGCATCTCTCTACCTCTTCCCACCCGCTTAGAACTCAGAATCTACTTGAACAAAGCGAGTGACTCTTTATCACAAACAGGAGAAGGATATCAGAACCTTCAGGAAAAATAAACCGCACCTCCAAAGGTGCGTTTATCCTGACCAAAGAGGATCAATATGGGAACAAATGGGGAAATATCTGATTAAATTCCCGATATAAACGTGTTACCTGCCATCGTGCTATGAAAAAAATTGGCATTTTAATTCTAACCTGCTTCCTGTTTGCCTGTCGAACTGATAAAGATGATCTAAATGGGCATTGGCATTCTCTTTCTTTGGAAGATGACTTTTATTGGACACTAGACATCACCGATTCAACTACAATTGTCAACAAACTAGACGTTCAAGGTTCTTATCAAGAATACCCCCGATACAATCAAGATGGCAAGGAAATTATCATTTTTCCTGAATTTGAAGTTCATGAAGAATTTGAAGTCAAAGGTGACTCGCTATTTCTCAACGAGTTCTTTAAATTCATTCGAGTTGATGAAGACATTCACTTAAGAGATCATTTTGTTGGCACTCTTGTGAGTATCGACCTTCCCAAATTAACAACTCAGTCAAGATCAGACTTACTAAAAGACAAACAATGGACTTCTCTTTTTATCGGACAAGCTAAAAATCAAAATCTCTCGGATGACTTGATGAATTTAGACTCAACATTTATTCAGGTCGCGGATATTCTAATCGGATTTGGAGATATCAAAAAGTTCGCGAAGATGGAATCTGATAAATGGTCAAATTCACATTACAATCTGGTTATTCATGCTGACAGCATAACTAATCCTGCAACAATTGACAGTCTGCTAACATTACTTAAACCTTTTGATTTCATTGATGGATTCTTTCTTTCGAAATACAACTACACTCATGATAGAATGGAATTTGACGAAGTAGAAACGGCAGGTACCAGTCGCTAAAGTGCATATGTCAAAGTGCTCCTAGCTTCTTCCCTGCTACTGGACCGCAAAGCTTCGCCTTTGCAACTTTCATCATTTCTTTTATCGTTTTCTGCCATCAGCCCCTGTTTTCCCATCTTTGATGCAAGCACACATGCTTGGGTATTTTCTATATAAATTTTCTTAATGTTTCATTATAAATAATGTAATGTGTTATTCGTAAAATAAATATTTCTCCTCCAACGTTATTTGTGCAAAAACGATAACATCATGAAAGCAAGAAACATTATCCTCATTACCTTACTATTCATACTCGGGGCTTGTTCAGAAGAAAGTAGCCCTGAGGTTCAGCCAGCACAATCTCCAGAAAAAGTACCCTCACTTGAGGAACTATCTGTGGGTCATATCGAACTTGACCCTGTAGAAACTCCAACGGAAAATTTTCTTGAAGGCGGTAGAGTCGAAGGAACCTACTTCGATGATTCAGGACAAATTGAGTTCAGGGTCTATTCAGCGACCTCTGGATTTGCCGGAAGTCACACAAATCGGATTGCATCAGTCGGGTCTGGTTTTGTTTGCATCGGAGGGGGTGCCTTAATTCACGATTGGACCAATAATAAAGGAGCATTATTGACTGCAAGCTATCCATCCTTGAATAAGGAATCCTGGATAGCTAGTTCACACGATCATGCTGTAGCAGACCATCATAAATTAACCGTATATGCTATAGGGATGAGAATCAGTGGTATTTCTGAGTCCACATTAAAGTCCTATATATATCATGACAATGCAGTAAGTTCTACAAGCCAGCAATATCCATTTAAGCAAGTGAATCTTCCTGCAGGCTATGAATTACTTTCGGGCGGGACGAAAATCAATTGGGTACATCCAGGGAACCTATCTGTAAGCTCAATACCTATTGGCAATCACGCTTGGTTCTCGCAAGGCAAGGATCATTTATATGTCAGTCCTACCACGATAAGAACATATGTAGTGGGCATATTAAGGAATATTCCAAATTTCGGTACCGTGGATACTAATGTGTACACTGCGCATACCTTCACAAATGGCGGATATTCCAACGTAACAATTAGCTTAAATAACACAGGTTATGTACTGACAGGAGTTGGAGGAAGTGCAATGACCGGAGAAATCAGCGCTAACGTTGGCAGAGGACGAATGCTTTATGGCCTAAAACCTGGCTCACAAGGTAACTCTGCTACGTCTTATTCGAAGGATCATATATATTTTGACGATGGCACAACCAGAGTATATGCCATAGGACTAAAAAAACTGTAAGAAGTTAATCAGTCAAGGCATTGTTTGAACCTTATCATTTCCTTAGAATCCTTCTTTTAGCAACTTGTTAGAAGAAGGGTCCTAAGGATTGTTACTCTTAAATGTGCTTTTTGGAATTCCTCTACATCATATCGGCACTTCCAAAATGGTAAAAGCGTTTGATGATTTCCTAAGCCAGGTCGAGATTCCAAGAGCAAGAAAACAACTAAGGAGTTTACTTCTTTATTACTTGTCAGAGGAGTGTGAAGAACTAGCTCCCGATTATGGGCACTTCATTGAGGACATGAAGTTTCTTTTTGACTTTCTGGATGTGGTTGAGGATGAACTAAGCCACAAAGCTTAATTTTCACATATACTGTTGTAGGTGGGTCGCAGCTTTGCTAGCTTAGTTTTTCACAGCGGGTCGCGTAGACCTGGGTTCGGGACATACGCACCTTAGCTGGGTCCTTAGGCTCTACTTGGTAAGTTTTTTGCTTCAACTAAATTCATGAAATCTTTAACCTCTTTATTGTTTGGGCTGATTCTCATATCCTGCAACCAGACTCAACAACAAACTTCTAAATCCAAGGCAAGTTCGCACGAATTGACTCGACAACCATGCATTGAAAGAATGGTGAGTTGGAATTACCAGAAAAAGGATTTCAAGGACTCATTGATAAGTTTGAGACAGTTGAACCAACTTGACACAAATACATTGATTATTTGCGGTTCATTCTTTCCAGAGCTTGAACTTAAGATGTACAAATATTTTAAGGAATCAATTGATGTCTTTAATGGAAAGATTCGTTCTTCTCTTTTAGGAATAACCAAACATTCTGATTCAACTTTCGTTGTGAACTATTCTCTATTAATTGACTCAACTCAACAGGCAGTAGAAATGAGACGTCTACTAGTAAAAGATGGTGAAGTAATTGGGATAAATGTTATACCTACTATTTTCAACGGATTCACTTCCATCGAGGAATTCAATCAGCCAATTGAAGAAGGAAGCGATGTTATTATAGAAGAGGCTGAGCCAAACAAACGCTAAAGTGCATATGTTAAACTACCCCACCTAAGCGTAGATTCTATCTATGCTTTCATATATCTCCCTCCCATCCTCAAAAACTCCGCGCCAACGTTTTCCCGGACCAAATGGAGATGAAAACTCCACGTCAAACGGTTTCCTGGAGCAAATGGGGATGAAAACTCCGCGTCAAACGTTTTCCTGGACCAAATGGAGGTGAAAACTCCACGTCGAACGTTTTCCTGGACCAAATGGAGATGAGAACTCCGCGCCAACGTTTTCCTGGACCAAATGGAGGTGAAAACTCCGTGCCAACGTTTTCCCATATCAGATCGAAATGAGAACTCCGTGCCAATGTTTTCTCTGGGAATTCAGATCCAAAGACCCAAACCGGTATACACTGAATCAACATTGACAACTTTTTCAGTAAATACCGGTGATCCTCTTCGCTTCACGGCTAACGTTGCTGAAACAAAAGTTTACTACCATGATTAAAAAATTACGAACCAGTTACCTCTTGCCGGCAGAACTAACTGAAACAATTTCCAAGTATCTAAAGGCCATTGTTGATGTAAGTCTTGAAAATCCATTCATTGCTCTACTCATCAATCTACTGGAGACAGACAATGAAAGACTGAACCAGGCAATCACCGCCGTCCGGATCAATCGGTTGATTGAAGATGTGTCAGAAGCAGACGCACTGCGAGACGATTTATTCGTTGGGTTCCGTGATATGCTCTATGCCTTCAAACGGAGAAAAGATGAATCGATATCGACTGCCTTTGATGCGGTATGGCCCATCCTGGAGAAAGCTGGAACCAGGCTCCACGCATTGGGGTACACAGAGCAGTCGGGTAAAATGGAAGCACTATTCCAGGAACTTGATAAGCAGGAGAATCAGGATGCACTGGCCACCCTGGGTCTCTCCGATCTGTATGCCGAACTGAAAACATCACAGGAAGATTTTGCAGCCATCTACAACAATAGGCTAGACGAGGATGCAAAAAAGAGTTATCCAACCATGAAGGATGCAAAACGAAAAGCTGTCCCGCATGTGAACATTCTAATTGATGCACTCAGCATCCTGGATGAGACTGACCCGGAGGCACATCAGGAGTTGGTCACCAAGATGAATGTAATCACAACCGAAATCACCTCTACTGCCCTTTCCCGAAAATCGAAAGGCGAGCAAGAAGTAATCGATGAGGAGGAATTTTAAACGTCGCCTAGGTAGTCGCAAGAAATGGATGCGACCACCGGAAGCCCCGCAGCAATGTGGGGCTTTTTCTATATTGGGTTCTCACAACTAAGGGTCGTACCACGTGTATTGGTTAGTTTTCCATAGACGTAGACGTAGACCTATCGATAACCATCCGGATAGGGCGTGTACCTTAGACGGATATTTACAATCAGGCAACCCGATTATGAACGCAAACAAAGTTTCTGATTTTCTGGGAAAGACTTCCGACAGGTTTCAGAATGGCTTGTTTTCGGTATCAATTGTTGAGTACAGCCACATGGTTTCTGAAGACTGGCACTATCATGAAGATGTGCACCTATCTTCCATTCTTGTAGGAGGCAATCAAGAGTCCAGAAGGAAGGGCGATATTGATGTGAAACCCGGAAAAATCATGACCTATCGGGAAGGGGAGATTCACCGGAATAGAAACACTGTTTTTCCATCCAAAAATTTGAACATTGAATTAAGCACAGATTTTTTCAATGACGAATTTCAATTTTCTAAGCTGCAGCTAAATAACAAGGCTTATGTATCGCTGCTAAAAGTTTATCACGAACTTTCACTAAATGACACCTATTCGCATCAATCAATACACCAACTGATCAAGTCTCTTTTTTACGAAGATGAATCTTCAAACACGCCTTATTGGATTGACAAAATCAAAACCTTGCTGAATGACCGATGGCAAGAGTTTGTTTCACTCGATGAGCTTTCAACTGAGCTTGGCCTCCACCCTGTCTCCATCTCCAAATACTTTGCTAAACACGCAAAGTGCACATTAGCAGACTACATGCGTATAATCAAAATTGAGCGTGCGGTGTACATGCTTTTAAATTCCAGCCTTTCCCTTACAGAAATTGCCTATAGATGCGGCTTCTCCGATCAAAGCCATATGAATCGTCTATTTAGGCATTACATAGGGTTTACTCCGAAAAAGTTGAGAACAGTGTAATGATTGCAAGGCTAATCTCATTCTATTTTTAACCCTTAGAGTTTTAGTTTTTTGCTTTATGAATACGTTGGCAAACCATTAAGCCTTATGAGACAAAAAATAGCCATAGCACTTTGTATGATTTCTTTATCAGTTTTTTCCCAGGAATTGACCAGGAAAGAAATAAATACCATTACTAGTCAAATCCCGAAGTTAATCTTGGAAAACTATGTTTTGTCAGAAAAGAAAGTACCCCTCGCTAATGCTTTCTTGCAAAAAATTGAGTCCAGGAAATACGTAGAAATAAACAACCCTGACAGTCTTGCCAAAGTGCTCACAAAAGATTTAAGGGAAATAAGTCTGGATAAACACCTCTATGTTAAATACATTGAACCCAATGAGAAAAAACAGGAATTCGACTGGGATGCTTGGGAAAGCGAGGAGCGAATCTTGGAAAAGAAACAGAATTTCGGATTCACAGAAATTAGAATTCTGGAAGGAAACATTGGTTACCTCAAAATTGTAGAATTTATGCACCCTCAACGCGGCATGCAAACAGCTGTTGCAACAATGAAATTTGTCGAAAATACCGAGGGTCTCATAATCGATATTAGGGGAAATGGAGGAGGTTATGGAGGACTTATGAATTACATACTTAACCACTATTTTGATGGTGGACCAACACATATTTCAACTACTATCTATTCGGAGAAAGATAAATTACCAAACAAGGAGTACAGCTCAGATTTGGTGTATGGTAAATTGAGAGTAAACACGCCTTTGTATATAATCACGGACGAAAAAACTGGTTCAGCAGCTGAGTTTTTTGCATATACCCTGCAATCGTTTGGCAAGGCCAAAATAGTTGGTCAAGCAACCGCGGGAGCAGCACATATGAACAGTTTCTACCCGCTAAATGAAACATTTAGAATATCAATATCAACAGGGGCACCCATTAACCCAAAAACCAATACTAACTGGGAAAGCGTTGGTGTGATACCTGATTATGAAATAGTAGAAAATCAGATTGACAGATCATTGGAGTTGATTTTGAAAGATGTAAAGACTGCTACAAGCAAAAAATAGATCTCATCTGGTTATCAACGCTCGCCATCAGAGTTCTCAGTTGACTAAAAAAAAATGCACTTTATAAAATGAGGTTAGGCTAATTTCATTCTATTTCTATTCCACAGAGTTTTAGTTTTTTGCTTTAAAAATGAGATGAATGCTTTAACAATCAGACTATCACTCCTAATCGCTCTTACAACTAACCTCGTGTTCGGTCAGGTGAATGTGTCTGAAGGACAAAGGGAGGAGTTTCTAAATGACCTGGTACTGAGCTTTGAAAGTGAATTTCTCTGGAAGGAAAAGGGTGAGAAAATAGCAAAAGCGCTAAAAGTCAAAATTAACAATGGCGAATATGCCTCGATCGCCGATGCCGATGTTTTCGTTGAAACTTTGAACAAAGACCTGTTTGTTCTATCAAATGATCGGCACCTGAAGATCGACTTGTATGAGCCAAAACCCGAAGGTTCCTCCAACAGATCATCGTCAACAAAGACCTCCATCTTTGAAAAGGAACGTGTTGCTGATGGAGTTTACAATCTGAGATTTGATGAATTTCCAAGATTAAGCGAAGCCTTTGAGAAAGAACTTGATGAGCTCATGTCTTCCCTTCAAAACGCTACGGCGATTGTTTTAGATCTGCGAAACAATTCCGGCGGTTCAGATGAAACAGTCAATCATTTAATCGGATACTTTTTTGACGAGAAAAAGAAGTTGGCCACAAGCTATCAATGGAATTCTGAGCCAAAAGAACTTTGGGCCACTCCAAAAGATCAATCCGGTGCCTTCTCCGAAACGGACGTGATTATTCTGACCAGCCAATCAACATTTTCGGCAGCAGAAATCTTTACACAGAGACTTCAACTGCACAACAGAGCAATCGTCGTTGGTGAGCGAACACCAGGAGCCGCTCATCGAACAACGACGTATCTGATGAATGATGTTTTCTTACTCGATTGGCCTTACGAGCAATCGACACATGCACGGGATTCAAGTGATTTGGAAGGTGAGGGAATAATGCCGGATTATCTTGTTCACTACAACGACGCTAAGAAAGTTGCCTTTCAAATTGCCGAAAGTGGAAAAACAAAAAAACCAGGCAAAGTCGCACTCCCTAAAAGCACCAAATTGATCGACGGCCTGGCTAACGCATTGAATGCAAAATCCAACAACCCGCACCAGGCGTTCATTTTGAAATATGTCACAGCTGATAGTCAGGATCAGATCTCCCGAACCTTGTCCAGGTACAGAGCAGTCTGGAACGATGACTTCCGAGGGAAGTTGACGAACATTCACTATCTACCTGAAAACAAGGTGAGGTTGTTTCTTGAGACCAGCTATGGCACGATCCAAATGAAGATTATGCTTGATGAGGCCAATAAAATTGAAGGGATTATGACTCGATTGTAGGCTGGTCTACACTAAATCAACTCCACATTCAAGCTGTCTGTACCCCACTGAAGTGTGGGCTTTTTTTTGCTCCTACCCTAGTTAAGAGCTGCAAAAAAAAGAAAGCAAATTTGAGTATTTCAGAAACTATTTCAGCGAAACAATCATTAGATTGATAGCATGGAAGACATGATCTTTTACGATCGGTTGCAGTTTGCATTCACGATCACTTTCCACTACCTATTCCCGCAGTTGACCATGGGATTATCGCTCATGATCGTGTACTTCAAGTGGAAGTTTCTCCGAACGAAAACCGAGAAATATAACGACTCTGCTAAGTTCTTCATGAAGATCTTCGCCATTAACTTCACCATGGGTGTGGTAACGGGAATTCCCCTTGAATTTCAATTTGGTACCAACTGGGCCAAGTTTTCCGAACTCACCGGTGGCGTGATTGGACAGACGCTGGCCATGGAGGGAACCTTCTCCTTTTTTCTCGAATCATCCTTCCTGGCTCTCTTCATTTTTGGAGAGAAATTGATGGGCCAAAAGCTTCATTTGCTTACCGGGTTTCTGGTCTTCCTGGGTTCGTGGGCGAGCGGCTATTTTATTCTTGCAACGAATGCCTGGATGCAGCATCCGGTCGGATATGAAATTCTGGAAAACGGAAAGTTTGTTCTCAATAACTTCTCCGCGCTGTTTAGCAATCCATGGTTGCTTCCTGCCTTTCTGCATAACCAGATGGCTTCCGTTGTAACCTCCTCTTTTGTGATGGCAAGCATCGGTGCTTTCTATGTCCTGCGAAATGGGAAGAACACCGACCATGGGAAGTTGTTTCTTAAGACAGGTATTGCGTTTGGGTTAGCCTCCAGTCTCTTAGTGGCTTTCCCCACCGGAGATTGGAATGCCAAAAACGTTGCCAACTATCAGCCTGCTGCCTTTGCCGCGATGGAGGGAATCTTTGAAACGGAAGAAGCGGGAGCTGAAATTGTCCTTATTGGTCAACCGAACATGGTGGAAAAGAAGCTGGACAACAAGATCGCAGTACCCAACATTCTAAGTTTCCTCACCTATCAGGATTGGAATCGGCAAATTCCAGGAATGGATCAATTTGACAAAGCAGAGTTGCCCGATAATATTCCAGCGCTGTACTACTCCTACCATATCATGGTTGGACTAGGCACCATATTTATCGGGGTCATGTCGCTTGCCGGCTTCTTGTTTTGGAGAAAGAAGATATTCAACAGCCGTTCCATGTTGTGGGTCATCATGTTCTTGTTTCCATTCCCATACATCGCTAACATCACGGGCTGGTATGTGGCAGAACTCGGCAGACAACCGTATTTAGTCTACGGGTTATTGCGAACCATTGAAGGAGTCTCCCCTACGGTGTCTTCCGGCAACACACTATTTACCCTAATTGGTTTCATCGGCTTATACCTCTTGATTGGATTGCTATTCCTGGTGTTAGTTGGGAAAACAATTCACCAAGGCCCTAAACCTGTAACCAGCTGATCATGGAAGTATTTTGGTTCATCATCGTCACCATCGTTCTATCGGTATTCTTTGTCCTGGATGGATATGATTTCGGAACGGGCATCATTCATCTCTTTTTTGCCAAATCAGAAGAAGACAAGAAAGTGATCGCTAAGTCCGCAGGATTGTTCTGGGACTCGAACGAAGTTTGGCTGGTGGCGGCCGGTGGCCTGCTTTTCATGGCTTTCCCAACTTTCTACGCGTCTGTATTTAGTGGCTTCTATTTACCCCTGATTCTGGTACTGTGGCTTATTATCTTTCGGGCAATCGGACTCGAACTAAGAAATCAATTTCCCTATCAAATGTGGAAGGACATCTGGGACAAATCCTTTGGGGTATCCAGCCTTTTGCTGTCATTGTTTTTTGGAATGGCTCTGGGTAATGTTGTTCGTGGCGTCAACCTTGGCGGAGTTGAAGATGGCACTTCCTTGTACGAAGCGCACTACTTCTTCCTGCCTTTGTGGAATGATGGCTTTAGTCCGTTAGGTACACACCCTGGTGTGATTGATTGGTTTACGGTAATTATCGGAGTGATAGCAGTGGTGGTACTCGCGATGCACGGTGCCAACTGGGTCATCCTAAAAACCAACAGCTCGATCAATGAAAAATTAAAGACCACTATTCTTAAGTTGAATGTTGTGTTGCTGGCTCTGACCATCTTTTCGCTGGTTGTGTGGCATTTGATTAATCCTCATCCCTTTCAAAATTTTGGAGATCACCCGTACCTGATTCTCTTCCCTTTGCTTTACCTGACAGGACTCGGGGGTCTGTTTTTTATTAAACGTCAGAAAAAAGATATCGTAAATTTCTGGTTTTCATCTATGATCATCGTCGGAGGAATCGCATCCTCATTGGCATCCATGTTTCCGGTAGTGTTGCCTTCCACAAATACAGTCAATGAATCCCTGACCATTTATAACACGGCGGCCGGAGAATATGGTCTATCCGTAGCGATGACCTGGGGGATCGTGGGTTTCCTCCTGCTTTTCGTTTACATGATTATTCAAAAGCGCCTATTGGGTGGCAAGATTGATCACATGGATTACGGTCATTAGTTGATAGTACAATGACCGAAACTACACTCTCCCTTGTCGGTATCATTGCAGGAATTGTGGGGGCTAATCTCGTTGGGTTTGTCTTCAAAAAATACTCACTTGGGTTAACTGGAAACACCATTGCAGGAGTCTTTGGAAGTATTCTTTTACTAAAATCCATTGGGCGGCTTGGCGTAGATCCCGTTTCCATTATGCAAACAGGACAGGTGAACATCCTATTGTTAGTCATCAATATTCTTCTTTCCACATTAGGTGGTTTGGCGGCGGTTGTTGTCGTAGTACGAGTCAAAGGATTGTTGGGTTCACGGATGTAAAGGATGAATACATCATATTTGAATACAGCTCTGAGTTGATGTGACTTCTTGCAATCGAAGTGACGGTAAGTAGCTCGCAAACAGCAACGTCATTTCGAATCGACGGAGGAGGGAGAAATCTCGAAGGTTTGCACACGGCTTGCTTTCATGAGACTTTTCCCTACACTTGAAGTGACGAGTGGGGGATTGGATTGGACCTCGGTATGCTTATTCCGTGCAAGCATCGAAGAGTGCTATTCCATCTTTTTATACAAATCACTCCAATCTGGGTTCATGCCCTCAATCAATACAAACTTCTTTTCACGTCTGTATTTTTTGAGTTGTTTCTCTCTTGCAATCGCTTCTTCGATTGAATGAAAAGATTCAAAGTAAACGAGCTTGCAAATATTGTACCTCGCAGTAAAACTCTTAGAGTAGAATTTTGTCTTATGTTGATGTATTCTGGAAATCAGATCTGAGGTAACACCAGTGTAGAAGACAGTATGGTAAGTGTTTGTCATAATGTATACGGCACCCCCTTTTTCCATTTAAGAAAATTAGAGCAGAACGAATTACATGCAGGTTTTTTGGATCTACAATTTCTATACGTCCTCTCATTTCACGTCATTTCGAAGCGACGCAGGAGAGAGAAATCTTAAGGTCTTGAACACGGCTCGCTTTCATGAGACTTCTCGCTGCACTCGAAGTGACGCAGGTTTTGACGAGGACTTCTCGCTAGTTTCTAATTGGCACTATGAATCTCATTTCTTTTTATCTCCATAAAAACTAACCTCAGCTGCTGTGTTTACCATTCTAATAAGGTTAGATGTATCGCCAAGCACTTCGTCTACAAAACCATATTCTTTCGCTTCCTGCGCATTCATAAAACGATCTCTACGGAAAAATTCCTCAATCTCCTTCCACGTATGTCCACTGTTTTTACCCATAATATGGAACAATTGCGTTTGCAACCGTTCCTGTTCGTGCATTGCTATGCGCACATCCTCCGTATATCCTCTGGTTCCTCCACCCGCAGGGTGCTGATGGACCGTTGCCTGGGCTAAAGCGTAGCGTTTACCTTTAGCTCCGGAGGTAAGTAAAGCTGTGCCCATACTGCCTGAAAAACCCACCGCAACAGTGGAGACGGGAGCAGAGATCATTTGCATGGCATCATAAATGGCCAACCCTCCGTACACCGATCCTCCTGGCGATTGGATATACATATCGATCTGCTGACTCGAACTTTGACTGTTCAAATACAGTAGCTGAGCAACCACAAGGTTGGCCACCTGGTCATCAATAGCGGAACCCAGGAAGATGATACGCTCCTTTAGGAGTAGGCTAAAAATGTCATAAGCTCGCTCTCTCCCGCTGTTTTGGTCAATGACCATGGGAATCAAATTGGACTGTACATTCATTTGCTTTTACTTAAAAAGTGATCGTATCCGGTTCTGAAACATCCGGTATTTTGAGGTATTAAAAAGCTGGTGTTCGACAGCTTTGATTTCTTCGCGGAGTTTTCCCCGACCATAGAGATTCACTAGATCATAAGTAGTCGACTGCAGCTGAACCTTCTTCCGTAACTCGGGGTTAGACAGTGCTTTGGCCTCCGTTACCAAACGATTCGAGAGATCTCCACGTCTTAATAGCAAGTTTTCTATTTGCTCAATTTCAATCAAGGAAGTCCTCATAGCTCAACGATTTTTGTTTGATTTCATCACGCACTTTTTCCAGACATTTATATTTCTGTACCGTAGCAGAGCGCTCGCTGGTATAGCCATATCGATCCGCCATTTGCTTCATTGTCAGCTTCTCGTAATAAAAGGACTGCAATAAATCCATGCACCGCTCGCCTGATTGTTTCAGATAGTGCAGCAATTTTTGTGTGAGCGGCTCTTGTACTCTTTCTTCCGTCACATCAATATGTTCAAGGCTTTCATTACCTCCGAATTGCTTGCGGTGTTTCAACCATCGCTTTTTTACAATACCCATTAGGTAGGCTCCGTCTTCCACCTCATGTCGAACATCACCGCTCATGAGTTTTTCATAATAGAGGACAATAGCCTCCTGGAACAGCTCCTTTGCTTCTTCAAGGTTGCCGCCCCTACGCTGTATATATGCGGCCGCCAACGGGAAAACCTCCTCATACCACTTTGTGATGGCTGTCTCCCTGGTACAAGTACTTAGTTCTTCAAGTGCAAGCATAGGATTCGTCGTTTACTATAATGTTCCTTTTAATACGAAAGTATCACCTGGATTTTTGTTTTTTTATAAAAAAGCAAGCTAAGGAAATCAGATACTAGCCAAAAACACATTCCTTTGGCAAAAGGTACACGTCTCCTCCGAATGATTCTACTCATCATAAACAACCATGAATAAAAAAACAATCAAACTATTTCTAAGACTCGCGATTTCTGTTGGATTTCTATCAGCCGTTGCTGACAGGTTCGGCCTTTGGAACGCAAAGATTTCAGCATGGGGAAATTGGAATAGTTTCCTGGAATACACAGCCTTGATTAACCCCTGGATTCCTAGTTCAATGATCTCCATCGTTAGCGTGATAGCAACAGCGCTCGAAGTACTGTTCGCTGTTTGCCTGATACTTGGATATAAAACCGAGCTGGTCGCAAGGCTTAGCGGATTTCTTATGCTGCTCTTCGCGCTGTCAATGACATTTTCCACCGGAATAAAAGGTGCGCTGGACTTCTCGGTGTTCAGTGCTTCGGCTGCCGCTTTTGCTTTGAGCTTGATCAGGGAAAAATCCCTGGAAGTAGACAGCCTGCTTTCAAAATCCAGCAGGTAAGGGAAGTACCTGGTGGAATAGCAGCATCGGAATAATGATTGTTTACGTATCTAAATAATGGAGCCAAAACCCCTTCCGGGTGTAGGTTGCAGCTACACTTTTTTATATCGTTAGCCGTTGCTGGTTGTTTTCATCAACAACTTCTGTAAGGTCTTCAACCTATCGGTGACAACACCAACAGGGGCATGAAATATCTTTCCTTCGTCGAGAAATGACAGAGTCTGCTCTGTCTTACCGTGCCTGACACGGTATCTTCCGCTCTTTGTGGGTAAGATGCCTGATCAAGTCAGGCATGACAAATGAAACGTATCGATTATAAGGATTGCCATCTCTGTGTAAGTTGTAGTACACCCTTCTATAACTCAATTTCGAATGGTCAAGTCAATGTGCAGATCGTATGGTCAAATCACAAATACCGTCTTCCATGCATTATATTTATACATATAGGAGGATATAGTGCGCTTTGTGTATTATATCCGGATGTTACTTCCTTAGTAATTGAATAGTACAGTTTTGCAAATAATACGCGACAATGACTTCATGAAAAGTAAATGGCTCTTCGTCATCACAATATTGTTGTTCTTTAGCTGTAAAACTTCGCAAAACAAATCCAGCACAATAAGTGCATTCTCTTTACATGAGCTAATTCTTGATAATAAGGCAAATAAAATTCGAAAGTATTTCGATGCAGGAAATCATCAGACGTATCTGATAGAAGGTTGGGGGCCTCTACTTTTTGCAGTGGAAGCAGGACATACGGAAATTGTTCAAATTCTAATTGACAACAAATTCGATGTCAACGTGGCATCCATAAAAAATGGGACCTTCCCTCTGCAACGAGCAGCATCCAATGGATTTGATGAAATCGTGAATATCCTAATTATGAATGGGGCAGATGTGGATCAACAGGATACTGAGCGGAGAGCAACGGCATTGATGTTCGCATCAGTGAATGGTCATGAAAGTGTGGTCAAATTGCTTTTGTCGAATGACGCCTTGATTAATGTCAGAGGAACCAGAGGGGAATCTGCTTTATTTCTGGCAGTCTCCGCACAACATATTGATGTGGTGGAGCTACTGCTCAGTTATGGAGCAAATAAAACTCGTCCGGATATTTATGGCAAGACCTGCATGCAAAAGGCTACTGAATTAAAAAATGAAGAATTAATCAACCTCTTAAAAGATTAGAATATGAAGAGCACTACTTTAATAGTACTAGTGTCTGTTTTGGCTATGATAAACGTAGCAAATGCACAATCCAGTAAAATTTCCTTTCACCAGGGAGATCGAATTATGTTGAATGAATCGGATTCAAATATTTTTCAAATCAATATAAAGCCAGAACCTTTTACGATTATATATGAAGGAATTGAACTAAACGTTTGTACGGGATTGACGAAGGAACTGTTCTTGTATACAAAAGCTGAGACCGACATTAACAAAGATTTCAATTCGTACTTTTATATTTTTAAATATATGGCCATGTCAAAAGGCAGTGAATTTCTCCCGGTAGAAAAAGATATGGCTGCTTCCCTTAACATCACACATGGAGCAAAAAGAGCAGGGCCAAACAAACTAAAATTTAAGGTCAGTTTTCTCCGTGTTGACGACAAAGAAAAACCACTTTCTGAATTCAAACAACTTCACATGGCTTTGTGGCTTGACTCGAACAAGGATCAATACATAGACGAAACAGAGTTACTTAAAGTAAGAGTCAATATTGATAAGCAATAAATAGTGCTGTTTATTAGTCCCCTCTCAGTGTAGGTTGCAGCAACACCTTTTTATATCAGGTCAGTTTCGAATTGGTTAAATACTACGCTTTTTTTCACCCTCCACCCCTATTTGGCGTCCACGGCGCTCTGGCACTTTCGAGTGCTGCTTCGTAGCCAGCCAGGTCTTTAAAAAATGCTTCGAAACTCTCTTGGAACGTTTTGAAACCACTTTCTGCAATTTCAATATTCCTTTTTTGCGTCTCCGTTGGAAGTTGAGTCGTGTCCCAATGCCCATTCATGACCTGACCAACGCGTGATATGATCGACGGAGTCGTGGCTTCATTCATCTGCCTGCGGGTGCGATCACCGGTCAACTGCATGCGCAGATCCGCCAAACGTCCGTTCAATGTATTCAGGGTTTCAAACAGTTCGGGTGAAGCTTTGGCTGTCTCCTTTAATGCTGCTTTCATGAAGCGTAATTTTTCGCTTGCTTCACTCAGCTTCCTGTTCGCTCCGGAAATCTGCCTATACAGCTCATTCGTCTGTAGCTGGAACGAAGCAATGGCTTTCAAATCTGCTGACGCTACTTCGTTCACAGGCTTCACCATGAAATTCTGCGGTGTTCCCTGAGATTTCAGTTCGCCGTTGTTAAGAACAAATAGTTCCACACTGTAGGTTCCCGGTTCTGCCAAAGGTCCCTGAGGAGCACCTGCCCAGGGTGGTTGAAATGCCGGTTTGGATAAATCGATTGGGTCCGGAGGTGATAGACGCAGATCCCAGTTGACACGGCTCACCCCTTTTCCGGTTGCTCCTTCGAGCCAACGAATCGGCGCTCCCTTTTCATTTCGGACCAAAAGCAAAACACCGGCCTCCTCTTCCTTCGCTTCGTTTCTCAATCGTTCCCATCCGGGAAACGGAACACTGGCTTTCTGTGCGCTCAGTGCTTTCTCAGCTGTTTGGCGGTTTGCCTTCGCTGTTTTTGGTAACTCATGGATGTAATAGGTAAACACCGCACCAAAGGGAGGATTCTCTGCAACATAGCTTGTAGAGCCTAATGTTGGCATCTCTTTGGCTTGCATCGGGACACTCGGATTGTACCACCACGCATCCCGTACGGAAAAGAGTGTGCTTGCCTTTCCATTCACTGCCCTGCTCATTTCGCGTAATGGAGCATAATCGTCGAGGATGTACAGTCCCCGGCCGAAGGTTGCTCCTACCAGGTCATTGTCGCGTTGGTGCAACTCCAGATCCCGAAAGGAAATGGTCGGAACTCCTCCACCCAGCTTTACCCAGTTTGTTCCCTTATTGACAGTGAAATAAATACCGTATTCGGTACCTAAAAACAGGATGTTTTCATCTTCATGGTCCTGTTTGATCACCCAGACAATCATTCCTGTAGGTAAATCCCCGGCAATGGATTTCCAGGATTTTCCTCGATCTGAACTCATAAAAACATAGGGGTTAAAATCTCCCAGTTTGTGCGCATCGGCAATGGCAAAGACCGTATTCGCATCGTGTCGGGAAGCTTCAATATCGTTAATGAAGGACCTTGCCGGAACCTTTGATAAAGTCTGGCTTTTTCTCCAGTTTGCTCCCCCGTCTTCACTCACATGAATCAACCCGTCGTCCGATCCGGTATACAACAAACCTTCTGTAATGGACGATTCAGCAATCGAGGTAAGCGTAGCATATTTTGACATCGCCCCATTGTCATAAAGTGCGTCTGCACTTTGCACTCTGTCCATCACCTGAAGCTCATAGCGATTGCTATTCGTCGTCAGGTCTCCACTTATCGGTGTCCATCCATTTCCCCGGTTCTCGCTTCGCCACACACGCTGAGATCCAAAATACAACCGATCACTATTGTGAGGACTTACCAAAATGGGGCTGTCCCAATTCCATCGTTCTGGTGGATCTTCTGGTGAAGGTTGTGGTTGAATGTTCATCACCTCTTCCGTTTGCCGGTCGAGGCGATGCAACAACCCTCCCTGTATTTCCATATAGACGGTGTTCGGATCTGTTGGGTCGAAGGCTGCATCATACCCATCAGCTCCCAACGGGATGTACCAGTCCTGATTACGTACGCCTTCCACATTTCGCGTTCGTGAAGGCCCGATCAGGGTGCCCAAATCCTGTGCTCCCGCAACGATGTTGTAAAAGGGTTCTGCATTGTCCAGATCGATTTTGTAGAATTGAGAAATCGGCAGGTTCGGAAAGTGTCGCCAGGTGGTTCCTTCATCAAATGTCTCATACAAACCAGCATCTGTCCCGGCGATGAGATGCTTCCCGTTATCCGGATCAATCCACAACGCATGATTGTCACTATGTTTTTCCCGTCCGGTTCCCAGATAATCAAAATTCTGCCCCCCATCGCGTGTCACATGTAAAAACACATCCATTTGATAAACCAGATCCGGATGCTGTGGTGAGGCTTCAATTTCCTGATAGTAATGGGGTCCTGTGCCGCCGGAAGTGTAACTGTTCCGTTTTTCCCAGCTTTCACCCTTGTCCATAGAACGGTAAAAGCCTTTATTCTCGTCATCTGACTCGATGGTGGCATATACTAACTGCGGATTCGCTGGCGTAACCGTAATTCCAATTTTTCCGATATCTGCCTTTGGCAAGCCGGTCGTTAACTTTTTCCAGGTTTCACCATTGTCCACCGATTTATAAAGGCCCGATTGAGGACCACCCGACAGCAACGACCATGTATGCCTTCTTCGCTGATAAGCTGCTGCATACAATACATCCGGGTTAGAGGGATCAAATTCCACGTCCGTAACACCCGTGTTTTCATCAATCTTAAGAACCAGTTGCCAGGATTTTCCTCCATCCGCTGTCTTGTATAATCCCCGCTCACCACCGGAAGCCCAAAGGGGCCCTTCGGCTGCAACAAAAACTACATCGCTGTTTCGCGGATCAATCAGTATTTTTCCTATGTGTT
>JBDVJN010000062.1:0-40673 GCA_039961455.1 Cyclobacteriaceae bacterium
ATCACACATCATAAGACCGTCTCTTTTATCATGAAGTCAATTTTCTAATTCATACGAACTGTGGTAATGACGTGTAAAAAAACTGTTCGCTTATCACTTTTCCATCTACCACGTTGTAGACACAAACCTCGTCCATGTCGATCGGTTCGTTTTGACCTTTCATGGTCACTTTACTTTTCATTGTTATAGAAAAAAAGTTCTCCGCAACAAGTGGATCAGATACTTCCATTGAATGGAATTCTTCTACCATTTTTTGCCACTCTTCACCCTTTTTAGCAATTGCATCCAAGCCTTTTGCAACATCCCAAGGTCCACCCTCGGGTTCGATGCTTACAATTTCCTTGGAGAATAGTTCTTTATAAACTTCTTCCCACTTGCCCTCTCGGCATAGTTCTACAAGTCGATTTGCTACTTCTTGTGTTGTCATTATTTTATGTTTTAGAGTTGTACAATAACTCAAAGAAAAGAGGATGAGTGACAGCCCTATGTCACTGGTTTTACCTAACGAGAAAATTTGTTAACCTACCGTAGAAATAGGGCCACGCATCGAACAAATATTATCAATTGATAATATTTGATCTATGTTTACGGTTGTCAGTTAGAGTTAACTGGCCCCTAACCGAAACCATTTGGTTTTAACCATTTCTCACACCACTATTAGGATGTGAGTGCCTTAAAATCATCTGATAGGTAGAGATAGTATTAAGCGAAAACCTTTTAAGTAATGAAGAGAAAAAATTACCTAGCCAGTCTGGTATTAGTCGGACTAAGCTTTGGGCTAATGGCCCAAGAAGATGAATTTGATGCCACGATTAATGTCGACAAAGAGAAAACCACAACAGGTGGCTTTGGTGCTGACTTAGCTAAACAAGTGAGTTTTGTGAATTTTAATGGCTACATCACCAACGAATTCTTTGCACCTCAAGAAGGAACGAAAACATTTGACAACCACTATTTTAATGTTTTCATTTCCTCGCAGTTAAATGATAATATTTTTATTGAAGGTCAACTTGAGTATGAGCATGGCGGTGAAGATATTGATGTTCGGTATGCGTATGCAGATTACAAGTTTTCTGATGCGTTTGTTGTTCGTTCTGGAAAATTTCTAGTACCTGCAGGGCAGTTCAATGAGTATTTGTATCCAGAGTATTTATCAAAAACGATCAGCCGAGCTTTTGTCAACAGAGAAATATCACCTTCGGCATGGGCGGAAGTGGGAGTTCAAGTGAGAGGACGTCTTGCAAGTTCCGGTAATGCAACTCCGTTTTATGCAGCTTATGTAGTTAATGGATTGAGTGGAGATTCTGGAGCAGGCATTCGGAACCTGAGAGGTAACTCAAGGGATAGCAAAACAGGGAATGACAACAAGGGGATAGGAGCATCCTTTGGAGTTGAAGTAGGTGATGACATTACAATTTCTACTAACTACTACTCTGGTAAATATACGTTGGACGATGAGCTCGGATTGTCAATATTTGGAGCATCATTTTACATGGACAAGGATAGGTTTAGCATCTGGAGTGAATTTCACGCTGCAGCACAAGAAACATACAATGATGCTACTGATGCAACACTAGGTTCGTTTGATCTCAAGAAGAATGGATTTTATGTACAGGGGGGCTTTATGCTAACAGAAAAGATAGAATCAATCATACGCTATGATGCAATCACTTTAGATGGGAGTCCTGACAATGACAGATCAAGAGTTACTTTAGGCGCAAACTACTATTTGGCAGAAACTGCAGTTTTCAAAGTCAACTATGAGTTAGTTAGTGATGACGGTGCCGATCCTGACGATAATCTTTTTGGGTTGCAGTTATCCATAGGATTTTAAACTGTGATGATCATGAAAAAGATCATCTATCGTTTTACGGTATTGCTGCTCTTGATGAGTAGCGGTAGCCTGCTAGCTCAAGAGAGTAAATACAAAGCTTTGTACTTGTTCAATTTTACCAAGTACATGGACTGGTCAAGTGAAAACATCACGATCGGAATCATTGGAAACTCTCCGGTTTTGCTTGAATTAGAATCTTTAGCAAAACAAAACTCCAAAATAGAGCTCTTGAAAATCTCTGGCAGCGAGTCTGTCGGGCTTTGTGATATGATTTTTTTACCTGAAGCGCAAACAAGGAATTTTGAGTTAATTCAGGGTAAAATTGGATCCACAGCAACAGTGCTAGTTGCGGAAAATGAGTCTTTGATTTCGAAAGGAGCCGAAATGGCTTTTTATAAAGAGAATGATAAACTGAAGTTTATCGTCAACAAAGGTGCCTTGGATGAAGCTGGAGTCAAGATGAGTAGCTCCTTGCTGTATAAAGCCAAGGTGGTCAATTAGGAACAAAGGAGGATTGTTGAGATTAAGGCAGCGAAAGCTGTCTTTTTTTATGACCTCTTCTTGATTAACATTGAGCAATCAATGAATCTAAAACTTCAAACATGACACTCAGCAAAAACATTGCAGCATCTTTTCTTATTTTCCAGACATTTCTTTTATCTGCTCAACTTGATCGAACCGAGAAGAAACTGTCAAAGTGGGTCGATGATAACAATGCTGATGCCGTCACTCTTTTGAAAGAGTTGGTAAACATCAATAGCGGAACGATGAATTTTGAAGGTGTGAGAGCAGTGGGTGATGTGCTAATGGAGAAGTTTGATGCTTTGGGCATGGAGACGGAGTGGGTGAGTGGCAAAGGGTTTAATAGAGCAGGACATTTAGTCGCAAAGATTGAAGGAGGAAAAGGCATGAAGATCCTGATGATTGGTCATCTGGACACCGTTTTTGAACCAGACAGCCCAAATCAGGAATGGAGACCTGTGGATGAAAATATTGTGAAAGGTCCTGGTATCGCAGACATGAAAGGCGGCGATGTCATCATACTGCAAGCACTTTCTGCCCTGAATGCGAATGGCCTATTAAAGGACATGAACATCATGGTAGTAATGACCGGAGATGAAGAGTTGAGCGGAAGCCCGTTGTCAAAGTCCAAGGAGACGTTGGTTGAGGCAGCTAAGTGGGCCGATATATCTCTAGGGTTTGAAAATGGAGACGGAAATCCAGCAACTGTGAATGTAGCAAGAAGAAGCTCATCGGGGTGGACGTTGACTACAACAGGAAACGCTGCTCATTCTTCGCAGGTGTTTAAGCCGGAGGTTGGGGCAGGGGCAATTTATGAGGCAGCGAGAATCTTAAACCAGTTTTACAACGAGCTTTCAGCAGAAGAATTTTTAACATTCAATCCCGGTAGAATTCTAGGTGGTACCACGATCACACATGATTCAAGAGAACAGGCTGGTACGGCTTTCGGGAAAAACAATGTGGTTTCGAAAGATGTGATCGTGACTGGTGACATACGGTGCATTTCCCCCGAGCAGATTTCCAAGACACAAGAAACGATGAAACGAATTGTTGCAGACAATCTTCCTGGAACAACAGCAACCATCGAGTTCAGCGAAGGGTATCCACCGTTTGCCCCGACAGAAGGAAATTACAACTTGTTGGGCATGTTTGACAAGGTCAGCCAGGATCTTGGATTTGAAAAAGTGGGACCAGTGAATCCTGCTGATGCCGGAGCTGCGGACATCTCCTTTACGTCAGAGTACATAGAGATGGGAATAGATGGCATGGGTATGTCAGGCGCGGACGATCACACCATTAGGGAAACTGGTGACTTACGTGCACTACCCAAGCAGGCAAAAAGAAGTGCCGTGCTCATCTACCGAATCTGGAAAGGTGTAAGTATCGGTAAAAAGTAAACAAAATCTTACACTGGGACTAGAGAGTTGTATTTACAAAGAGCTTCTTAACCTTGGTTTTTGAACTAAATTTTTCTCTTGCGATACTCAAATCGTAATTCTTTTGCATTCCTAACCATAGATCCGGAGTGGTGTCAAAGGCCTCTGATAGCCGCAAAGCCATTTCTGGGCTTATCCCTGACTTCCCATTGACAATTTTCACCATTGTTTGTCTGGTAACGCCCAATGCCGTAGCAAGATCTCCCATTGTTAATTCGAGGGGCTCCATATAGTCTTCCCTGATTATCCTTCCGGGATGTACCGGTTTTAGCATTCTTCCCATATTAGTGATAGTCTTCTAGTGTAACATCAAATGCATCTCCATCAATAAATTGAAAGGTAATCCTCCAATTAGCTCCAACCGAAACTGCCCAGTAACCTTTTTTGTCACCTCTCAGTTGATGTAACCTGAGACCGGGGGCATTCATGTCTCTGATTTCTCTTGAAGCATCCAACCTTGATAAGGTATTCTCCACCTTCCTCACTAAATCTGATCGAATCTTGGAACTATCTCCTTTTTCGAAGAGAAGTTTGAGCCCTTTGCTTCTAAAACTTTCAATCATACGGAAATGTAAAGTGTAAATATACAGTTTACACTGATGTGATCCCAATACTTTGTTCAGTTTGACCAGAGGCTAGAATTAGCGTAGAAGTTTTAGGTTACCTCACTGTCTAATGATGAAATCTCCATGTAACCTTTCTCTTCATAGAAGGTATCCCATCTGTTAGGTTTTCCTACAATTAGGAAACTACCTATTAATTTTTTCGTATTTTAGTATTACTACATTTAGGAAAATACTATGAAGAAGTTTCAGTTAGGAGAATTTGAAGAAATCGTTTTGCTGACCGTGGCAGTTCTGGATCAGGATGCCTATGGATTTGGCATCAAAGAAGAAATTGAATCCAGACAGGAGCGGTCGGTCAGTATCGGAGCTTTGCAGTCTGCACTAAGACGGATGGAGAAAAAAGGCTACCTGACTTCTCAGAAAGGAGAGGGGAGTACCAAGCGAGGCGGGAGACCAAAGCTGTATTTTAGAATTACTGCTCATGGTATGAAGGCACTTGATTATAACAAAAATATGCGATTGGATCTCTGGAACTCGATTCCTAAATCTGTTTCTAATTTAAGTTATGATTAAGCGTTTTGCCGATATCTTTTTCAGGTGGTATTGTCGAAAAGATTATTACCCCGACATCCGGGGAGATCTGGAAGAGAACTATTTGAAGCATCGAAAAAAGTACTCCAAACGGTTTTCTGATCTGCTGTTCCTTAAAGAAGTCTTCATGCTTTTTCGCCCTTCGATTATTCAACCAGGACTAAATTTTTTATTCTCAACAAACCAAAGTGCTATGCTCAAAAACTACATCAAGATTGCATTTAGAAATCTTCAAAGACAAAAAGCTTATACCGCTGTTAATGTTCTCGGACTTTCCATCGGGATAACCAGCCTGTTTTTTATCCTGATCTTTATTGAATCTGAACTTAGCTATGATAAACATCATAAGGATGGAGACAGACTCTACCGAGTATCCACTCATGGTACTGTAAATGGTGAATCTGTGACGATGATTACTTCGCCACCAGGACTGAAAGACAGGGTACTGGCGGACATGCCGGAAATTGAGGCGTCTACACGAATTGTAAGTTTTCTTGGCATTAGCAAGAACATCATGCGGTTGGATGATAAGACAATTACTGAGACCCGCGGCTATCTCGCTGATCCCAATTTCTTCGAAATTTTCAACTATCCCATTTTGTATGGAAGCAGGCAGAGTATGCTGGAACAGCCGCAAAGCCTGGTCCTTTCTAAAACGTTGGCAGATAAACTTTTTAAAGAGACTGATCCGACAGGAACAACAATCACAGTAGTTAATGACTACGGTACCTCCGATTATGCAGTCACAGGAGTGTATGACGACAGAGATATCAATTCACATCTAAATCCTGCATTTGTCTGTTCGATGAATAGCGGCGCGATTGGCAAGTATGTTTTTGGTAACGACCGACTGGTTGGCAATAACTTTCTGTTTACCTACGTGAAACTCCGTCCTGGAACGAATGCAACAGAATCGGCTAACAAAATTCAGGGACTAATCGGTAACCATGTTGAGAACCCTGAGAATGCTCATGGCTATGTGCCCGTTGCAGATATTTACCTACACTCTAGTTCACCGAATGGAGAAAACATAGGTGGAGACATTCGCTACATATACATTTTGATCACTATTGCTATTCTCATTCTGGCCATTGCATGTATCAACTTCGCCAACATGGCGACTGCCCAGGCTTCAAAAAGAGCGAAAGAAATAGGAGTCAGAAAGACTTTCGGAGCGTTGAATAGAATGATTGTTATGCAATTCCTGGGAGAATCGCTGGCGATTACACTATTGTCTTTGATTGTGTCGATCGCTGCAATATTCTTGCTTGCGCCGAGTTACGCATCTTTTACCGGAAAAGAAATTCATGCGCTGCTGATTTTGGAGAAAGTTGGATTCCTGATCGCAATTGGATTATTGACAAGTCTATTGGCAGGGAGCTACCCCTCTTTTTACCTCTCTTCATTGAAATTGAAGAACATATTGGGTGGCCGTTCAAGCAACAGTACCGGTTCTTTTATTGTTAGAAAAGTATTGGTTGTCTTTCAATTCGTAGTTGGCATTCTCCTGATTGTAGGATCAATGACTACTGCCAAGCAATTGAATTTTATACAGTCCAAGCCATTAGGGTTTAACAGTACCAACCAATTAGTGATACCGCTTCAATCGGAGGAAGTGATTACTCAATTGACAAAGGTGAAGAGCACCTTCTTGAACATTCCTGGAGTACATGCAGGAGCTGGCACCACTTACACACCCGCTCAATTTGTCTTGAGTGACAATCTGTTTCGGGCATCCCCTTCACAACCAGACGAAGAGGGAATTATAATCAGACAGAATGACGTGGATTTCGGGTTGATTGAAGTACTTGGAATTGAAGTAGTTGCCGGAAGAACGTTCGATGAGAATATATCAGCGGAGGTTGACAGGTCAATTGTTGTAAATGAAGCGGCAGTGAGGGCCTTGGGTTTGACAAACGAGAGCATCTTGAACAGGGACATTTACACGGAAGAGAGAGATGGAGTGGTTGCCTATAATGTGATTGGTGTGGTAAGTGATTTCCATTCGCGATCACTTCATAGACCCATTGATCCTTACCTGTTTGCAATGCGACCTGGGAATAACGTGAGCTCAGTTATTGTGAAAATAGATGCCGATAATTATCAGCGTACTATTTCCGCATTGGAGAATCGTTGGGATTCGTTGTTCCCAACACTGCCTTTTGAATTCTATTTTCTTGATCAGCAGCTAATGGCACAATACGAATCGGACCAAAAGTTCGGACAAATAATCAACCTATTTACAACTGTGGCATTGATGCTTTGCCTGATTGGAATCTTCGGTTTGACATCATTTACGGTGCAGCAATCTCTGAAAGAAATAAGCATTCGAAAGGTGCTCGGTGCCTCAATCAGCAACATCTATTCATCGTTTGCGCTTAAGTTCTTGCTACTAGTCGGAATAGCTGCGTTGATTTCAGTGCCTATCGGAATGATTGTGATGAATCGATGGCTGGAGCTTTTTGCATATCACATTACACTAGGGATCTCAACAGCGTTGATTCCAATCCTAATTATTATCACTAGTTCGCTTGCTGTCATTAGCTATAAACTGTTTTTTGCAGCCCGGGTGAATCCAACCGTGATTCTCAGAGGAGACTGATCGCGAATTATGACCGATTGATCTAACAGTGACGAAGTGTTTGGCATAAATACGCGATGTTTACACCAGCCTAACACTCATGCGCGCCGTTTTAACTACCATCTGCCTGCTTCTAATCTGGTCGATTGCCAATGCACAATTGGTTGATATTGTCCGAGTGGAATACACCAGTGTTCCAGGTGTCGGCTCTGATTTTGACTTCAATAGAAAAAGAATAGCATTCAATTATCCAGTCAAACTCAAGAACGAGACGTATCTGTTTTTTGGACTCGAGTACAGCGCGATAGATCTCAATTTTAAAGATTCAATTCCAAATTTTGATCAGACAAAGACTGATGAGTTTCGGCTGTTGGATATGAATCTCACGTACACGTACAAAATTGACGAAAATTGGCGTTTTGCAGCTAGGTTGGTACCAGGTTTCAGCTCTAACCTGGTTACAAACGAATTTCTATTTGATGACACATTTATATCGGGAACGATGGTCTTTATCAAGGATAAGAAGGCCTCTACTGATGTTTCCAAACCGTATCGCATTATTGTAGGTGTTGCATACTCCAACACGAGCGGCGTTGTTTTCCCAATTCCTTTCTTGAGTTTTTACAAGAAATTTCACCCGAAATGGTCGTACAACCTTGGGGTTCCCACAACCAATATTCAGTTTCATGCCTCCGAACGATTTCGTCTTAAATTTTTAGGTCAACTCGACGGATTCACATCCAATCTTCAAGAAGGACTGCTGGTTAATGAGGAACGATTGGCTGAAAGAATTAGAATGAACTTGGTTTTGGTAGGATTGAGATATGAGTACAAGCTTACTCACAATATTGAAATGTACTTAAACACCACGCATTCTATCCGTAGCAGAATTCAATTGAGGGCAAATCGGAGAACGTTCCTTTCCTTTACGAAGAGGAAAGTCTTTCACTTCACGGGTGGGATACGATTGAAGATTTAGTGAAATTCTTCGGAGACGTGTTTATTTGACTAAAGTTAAGGTCAGCAATGCTTTGTTTCACGTACAAACAAATTGAAAGCAGTGAGAGATATGTCTTGTTACTTTGTCACTGAATATGTCAATAGTTTGCTTTACCATATTCTTATTTCAAATACTATAGTATGGATAGAAGTGAGGCGCTCAGCTACGCAGAGCAATCATACAGGTTAAACAAAGAATTAAAATACGATCAAGGGGTTGCACCGAAGCACTCAAAAAGCAAATTGATTCGCGCTAGTTCCCCTATAGAATTTTGCGGGTGTTATACTTTGTCTATGCCCTATAGGCACTATCCCGGTCGTTAGGTTCGTTCCTTTGCCAGATAAATTTTCCATAGGTGAGGCAACCGTTTTGGTCTTCACCTCGTCTAGGCAACATTCTGACAAGTGCAGAGCTTTAAAAAGGTATTAAAAAAGGCATCCACGGGCCACAAAAAAAGCCAATATGTTATGTATGAGGACTTTTACGGCTATTGTATGAGCGTCGCTTTACGATTTGGAGATTCAAGGGAGGAGGCAAAAGAAATTGTACATGATGCCTTCCTTAAGGCATTTGCCAAACTCGATACCGTTCTAAGTGAAAATTCATTCAAGCCGTGGCTCAGGAGAATAGTTGTTAACACCTCTATTGATTATTACCGAAGAAGGCCGGAGGAAATTTATCATCTGGATGTTGTCGAAATTGACACTGAGGATACTACTGAAGATGCACTACAGCGACTTTCAGCAGAAGATATATTTAGAGCAATCGAGCAATTGCCAAGGGCGTATCGAATGGTTTTTACCTTGCATGCTGTTGAAGGATTCAAACATGAAGAGATTGCCAATAAATTGGGAATTTCAGTTGGTGCTTCAAAATCAAATTTGTCTAAAGCGCGTGTAAAGCTTCAGAAACTACTCGCTGATATGTCGGAAATTAGGGAGGCTGGAAATGGATAAATCAAGGTTTGACGATATTATCAAAGAAAAATTGGAGTTGCATGTTGACCCAATCGGCCCGTCGGGATCTGAAGTAACACGCTTGTTCGAAGAGTTACCTAACGTAACAGCCGTCGCTACATCAGTCGTTAGCAAAGTCTTAGTTGCTGCGAGCACACTACTATTTATCACTTCCGTTTTCTTCATTTATAGAACCTACATTCTAGAGGATACCATTTCCTCCATGAGACATGAGATTATCAAGCTTGGAAATAGCGAGCCGGAAATCAACATAATGGCCGATACGGTTTTCTGGGATAGCTTGGAGGTGATCACCAATCGGGTTGTGACAAAAAACAAAGCCACCCAAAATTCTGCCGGACTAAGTTCAATAACATCGACCATTCCCACTGGCACTTATTATCAACAGTTTCAGCTCTCTGCTCAGGACTCGCAACGTTTCGTGAATGATATCATGGCTCAGCTCGTAGCTACCCTGGAATCAAATCCAGAATTACTGCAGGAACTGATGTCTCAACTTCCGAGGGTGGAGTCAAATGACGACAATGGTGAGAATCCCGACTTTGGCACTTCAACAATGACCCCAGATGAGCTAAAAACACGAATTGTGCGAAATCTGGATGATCAGGGAGTTGTAGAGGAAATTTTGATTAGGATTTCTACTGATTCAGTAGAATCAAAGCGTCTGTTAAATATCATTACCAGGAACGACCCGAGTACCAGCGAAGAAGATCAACTTGGACTATTTACAACCACAAAATCAACAGAGACATCAATCGCAGACCTGAGCGATGAGAGGCAGCTGGAAGTGCTTGAAGAGTACCTGGATCAAAATCCGCAAAAGGTTGCTGAGGTTGCGCAAACAATGCAAATGGATGACAGTTCTCTGTCCAGGATTCAGCAATATGCTGCTATGGAAGACCTTGAGGGTAAAAAATCAATAGATCTGGATTCTTTGAGGCTAGACCTACCAATTGCTTTGACCGCACAGGAAGTACGGGAAGGGCAAGGAAAAATTAGCAATAGAGCGTTTCTTATTGGAGCTGGATTGGGTACCGGTACGGTCAATCTGGATGAACTCGGAAATGGAACAACAAGTAGCATTAAACTCGCAGCAGAGTATACTCCACAACCAAGGTTTGGATTTTCTTCAGGTATCGAATTGTATCGGACAGAAGTGGAAAGCTACAAGATTAATGAAGTTGACTTTTCCCCCTTTACTGGTCTTCCAACAGATATTGGTAGTACAGCAAAGGAAATCAAAGTGGCACTTCAATGGATGGATATTCCGCTTGAGGCGAAATTGTATCTGATACCTAATGGAAAGTTTAATCCGTACTTGGGAATTTCAGTAAGAGCGCGTGCCTTACTAAAGGAAGAATATAAGATTGAGACTACAACCGACATGGATTTCGTTCCTGGTTTTACATCCGGAACTAAATTGGCTTTTCCAGCATATGGTTATTCACTGGGAACGATGTACAAGCTAAATCCGAAGTTGAATGGAGCACTTCAATTCCAACACATGTTCGGTGGAGAAGATATGGGGCTTTTCGGTAATCACTACAATCCTATTCAGGTTCAAGGAATTCTGTTTTTTGAATTATAGTGCTCTTTTTTTAATCTGCCCTCCACTTATAATCATAGCTTCGTCATTTCGAAGCGCAGCGAGAAATCTCTTTGATAAGTTGGCATCATTGTGATGGTAAAAGATCTCTCCTATCGTCGAGATGACATTATACTGAGAGTGTTGTAGTCGTCAGAAGGGATCTCCAAGAGCCACTTTCGACCAACCACTACTTACACAGGCAACCCTTTTTCCAAACACTACGTCTCGGCTGCAATTCAAAATTGATATCAATGAAAAAAGCAGCTTATGTATGGATACCAACCTTCCTGGGCTTACTTATACTTTCATGCAAGCATGATCCAAATTTTCCGATTGTAGATTTAACAGAACAAACAGGCATCGATAAAGCATGTGATCCTTCGATCATATACTTTGAGAAAGATGTGCTTCCCCTGTTGCTAAGCTCGTGTGCGTATGCAGGGTGTCACGACTCGAAAACTGCAGAAGATGGAGTCATTCTGGACAACTATGAAAATACCATTCGTACCGGAGATGTGGATCCGTTCAATCCGGGCAACAGTGAATTGTACGAAGTACTATTTGAGCGGGGCGATGATCAAATGCCACCACCTCCCGATGCAGCGCTGACACAAGAGGAGAAAGATCTGATTAGGGATTGGATAGGCCAAGGTGCTAAAAATTTCACTTGTGCGAGTTGCGACACTGCAGTGTTTACGCTGACCGCTGCAGTGCAGCCAATGATGGATAGCTACTGTATGCGATGTCACAATGATTCACGGTCTGACGGCGGAGTTTCCTTGCAAGGATATGCGAAAATCAAAGCAACCATTGACGATGGCTCATTGTGGGGAACACTTACAAATACAGGCGGCTTTCCATTAATGCCACAAGGTGCACCCATTCCTGACTGTGAATTAGACCAGGTTAGGAAATGGATAGAAAAAGGAGCGCAAAATGACTGATACAAACAAGACAACTTTTTCTGCACTAAAAAGTGAATACATGTGGTTTGCAGTGATTATTATCCTGCTGCTTGCACTTTCGGGATGCTACTACGACAATACCGAGGATCTTTATCCGACATTAAGCAACATCAACTGCACTTCAGGGCAGGTTAGTTTCTCTTCCCAGGTACTGCCTCTAATGAATCAAAGTTGCAATACTGCTGGTTGCCACAATTCAATTGATCGGGCGGCTCAGATCGTGCTGGATAATTACACTGATCTTCTCGTCAGTGCAAATGATGGAAGTTTAGTCAGTTCTATGCGGTTTGAACCGGGTTTCTCACCCATGCCGCAGGGAGCGGCCAAACTAGATGATTGCTCTATTCAATTGGTGGCAGACTGGATTGTTCAAGGAACTTTAAACAATTAAGAAGTAAGAATGAGGAATGAACCCAGCACGTCATTCCCGCACAGGCGGGAATCCCCTAAAAAAGGACACCTATCTACTCAAAGAATTGTTCTTTTGGTTGTTGCTGTTTTATTGTCGACACCATCCTTTGCACAGGAAGAGACAAACTACACATGGCAGACGTTTCGTGATACCCGAATTGTAAATGGACATTCGGTGGAATCAGGGCAGCAAGGTGAAATGAAGATGATCATTTCCCACCGCTTCGGAGCATTGAATAGCGGAGCGTATGAATTGTATGGCTTGGATCAGGCCACTATCCGTTACGGCTTGGATTATGCCATCACAAACAATCTTGATGTAGGCGTCGGTCGAAGTTCCTTTCAAAAAACTTTCGATGGATATGTGAAATACAAATTCAGAAGCCAAAGTTCAGGTGCCAGAAATATGCCTATCTCAGCTACCTTTTTGCAGGGATTTAGCTGGTATGGTCTTAAGTGGCAAAACCCCGAATTCCCATTCCCCTTGACCAATCGACTGACTTACTTCTCTCAGCTAATTGTCGCCAGAAAATTTTCTCCCAAATTCTCGTTGCAGGTGTCTCCAACATACGTCCATCGGAACTATGTCGCAAATCGACAAATAACAAACGATCTTGCGTTCGTTGGTATTTCTTCTAGGGTTCAGGTTACAAAGGTAACGGCTGTGCTTATGGAATTTTTCCCGAAAGTATACGGCACACTTGCTACCGGAAGAGGAAGTAGTTTTTCACTGGGAGCAGAATTTCAAACCAAGGCACACGTTTTTCAACTCCACCTTTCAAACTCTAGTGGGATGGTAGAGAGCTTGTTTTTAACTGAGACTACTGGTAGCTGGTCGGATTTAGGGATCATGATTGGCTTCAACATTACCAGAGATTTCAAAGTGGGGAAACGAAGGTTTTAGAGTGATGGAGAATAGCAAACTACCGACTTTGGTGATTCTGTTTTCGCTTCTTTTTATCGGAGCTACAAATGAAAGAAACAGCATCGATATTCTTACGGTCAACGAGGCTCTTGAAAAACTAGGAAATGAGCGACCAACTCATTTTATCGAAACCACAGAAGAATTGATAAAGCAGGGTCGTGATCTCGTTGAAATTGGCCAGACAGAATTGATAAATGGGAAGTTATCGCAACCTGTAAGTAAATACTTTGTCTGTACGAATTGTCACAATTCTGCACAAGAGGATCCTGACATACGATTTTCAAACCCAGATACGAGACTGCCCTACGTGGTGCAAAAAGGGATTCCTTTTTTGCAGGGCAGTACGTTCTGGGGAATAGTAAATAGAGAATCATGGTACAACGACGATTACTACTTAAAATATGGTGAAAACGTAAAGGCAGCTAATAATAGTCTTCGTCAGGCGATTCAACTATGCGCTATTGAGTGTGCCCAGGGACGACCTCTTGAGCAATGGGAAGAAGATGCAATTCTTGCCTACTACTGGTCGCTGGAATTGAAGATGAGCGATTTGACTCTCCCGGGAGAAATGAAAACGAAAATTTTAGAAACTGTTAAGACAGAAAGGGTGGATCCTTCTCTGGTAGATGAGATTAAGAAATATTATATGGTGGCTTCTCCGGCAACATTCGATAAGCCGCTGTATGACAAAAAAGCTGGTTACGATGAGCAAGGCGATTTACTTATAGGTGAACAGATCTATGAGAACAGTTGCCGTCACTGCCATCAGGAGGGGGGCGTTTCGGATTTTCTATTGGATTACGCTCCCCATACTTTTCGCTTTTTGAAAAAGAACATGTTTAAGGAAAATGATTTCTCGATCTATCAAATCATACGGAAAGGAACGTACTCATCGCCGGGGGCCGTTCCGTACATGCCTCACTATCCGATAGAGAAAATGAGCGATCGGCAAATGGAGGGATTGAGGAAATACATTTTGACGATGGCTGACAAGAAAAATAACGTGATCGTGAAGTAGATACCACTAGCTGATTATGCTCATTTAGGTGGTAAGTGATTTGTTTGATTGTGAGAGTCCCGCGGAGGCGGGACTCTTTTTTAATTTGGGCATAACTAATTAGAATCTCATATCACTAACTTTGTGCATCTCCTTCGAGCAACCTTTTGAGGCCTCTGCTCGTCTGGGCAAAGAATTTAGGGTACCAGCCTTAGTTACTATGCAAAGCCATTCGCGAGTTTTCCTTATACTTTTTTTGATAGAATGGATTATCACTGAAATCTACAAATGGTAAAGTGGTGTTCTCACATATTGCTTGCAGTAGCATTTACAGGCTTTACCTACCAAAGCATACTTGCGCAAGATGTCTTGGATAGCCTGAGAAGTAAAGTAGATGCTTCCCAAAGTGACCAGGAAAGGGTCGAAGCCACCTTTGAGTTCCTTAAGAAATTTCGACGCGAAGATCAGGACTCTGCACTTGTCTTGGCCAAAGAGAACCTTTTGCTAGCTCAAGAAATCGATGACCGCTACTTCCAGGCTAAAATGTATCAGCAGATTGGGCTGATCTTTCGTTCGCTCTACAAGTATGAAGATGCGATAGAGTCATACAATGAAGGCTTGAAAATTACAGCTAAGGACACTTTTGACTTGGCACATGCGGATATTCTGAACACCCTCGCTTATGCTTTAGGGCAAGATGGAAAGGATAGTCTGAGCATTGCGAAAAGATTAGAATCCATTCCTATCTATGAAGTGCTGGGAGATTATGATGCGCTTTTTTGGGCATATTTCAACGTGGGTGTTGATAGTAAGAGAATAGGTCAAATGATGGAGTCAAAAAGATACTTAGAAAAGGCAGAGCGCATTGCTGACTCTGTTGGGTATCGAGATTACATTCCTTACGTAAAGAACGTCATTGGCAATTTATTGTCAGATTTAGGGCAATGGTCCAAGGCGATGGAAGAGTATCAAGTTGGCCTCAAGATCGCAGAAGAGTTGAGTATCGAAGAAGACATTGCACTAATCATGGGCAACCTGGCTATCGTTCACAAAGATCTGGGAGACTTTGAAAAAGCAGAAGATTATTATCGGAGGGTTTTGGAGATCGAGTTGAGAAATGAGGTGGAAGATGTTCACTATGTCATGTACAATCTTGGTACGCTAAACATGGAAAGGGAGATGAATAAGGCTGCCATTCCATTTCTTGTTGAGTCACTCGCTAGACGAGAGGAGATCGGCTTGAAAGGATTGCAGCTCTCTAGTGCGTCAATGTTAGCAGAAGCATACTATCTGACCGAAGATGCTGATTCAGCCCAGTATTACATAGACTATGTAAAGCAATTACTACCAGAAGTTGAAATCCCCTTTGATCGAGCCACGGCTTTTGAGCAGTTGGGAAACATCTACTTATCACGCGAGGAGTGGAAGAATGCGGAGGCATACTTGACACAAGGGTATCTCATCAATAAGAGATTGGGTCATAAGGAGCATAGATATTCTACAGCGGAGAGCCTTTACAAGCTTTATCGTGCAAGAGGGAATGAAGCGAAGGCACTTGAATTCTTGGAAGAATCCAGGTTACTACAGGACAGTTTGATTAACAAGGAGCAAGTACGAGAAATCACTAAACTAGAGGAGGAATACAAACACGAAAAGGCAATACTTCAAAAGGAGGTTGAAATTCAGCTACTTGAAGCGAGAGATGAACTGGCTCAGCTTCGGCTTATGCTTTTGAGCGGCATTGCATCTGGGATTCTGATTATTGGCTTTTTTATCGCTAGGTACAGAATAAGGGCAAAGGCACTTCGTGCTGAGAAACTTCAGGAAATCGGTGACTTCAAAGAGGCGATGACAGGAATGATCGCTCACGATTTAAAAAACCCTCTAAGCGTGATTATCAATAGTAATGAAGCCAAAGACAATAAGGAAATGGCTGGGAAAATGTTGCGTTTGGTAAACAATATGTTGGACGTGCAGCGCTTCGAAAACACTGAGGTTCGTCTTAATGTCTCTTCCCATTCGATTGGCAAATTGATCGATGAGAGTCTTGATCAGGTTGCTCCTCTTGTTGATGAGAAGCAGATAAACATTCAGAAAAAAATAGAGAATGTAGTTGTTGATGTAGACCCTGAAATCATTTCCAGAGTGCTGGTGAATCTATTGACAAACGCAATAAAGTATTCTTCAACCAATAGTACAGTGGAAGTGAGAGCAAAGGTTTTAGGTGAAGATGTACAGGTTGCTGTGAAGGACGGGGGATTAGGAATCCCTAAAGATCAAATAGAAACTATTTTCAATTCATTCGAACAGCTAAACCCAAAGAGTTCAGGAGGGGTGGGTTCTACAGGGCTTGGCTTAACATTTGTAAAATTGGCTGTGGAAGCACATGGTTCCAGGATTCTTGTAGAATCTGAGAACAGGCAAGGAAGCACGTTCAGCTTCAAGCTACCAGCAGTTGCAACTGGTTTTGAGAATTATATCGAGAAGACTGTTGAAGTTCACGTTGAACTCTCAATGGCGGAGAAAAAAATGATTGAGAAGCAGAGCGCGTCACTTCAGGCACTCAATGTGCATCAGATCAGTGAAATTGAAAAGGAACTTGTAACATTGAAGAGCCGTAAGAATGCAAATGTTGATCAATGGGTGGAGGCGGTACTTGATGCTGCATATTCAGGTAACAAAAGCAAATACGAAGAACTTATTGGTTAAGCAGAACCTAATCAAGTTGACTCAAAAAATCTCTTAAACTGTCTTCCTCCGCAATTGACAATCGTTTCTTCAATCGATACATGGCTGTTCGGATACTTGCGGGAGTGACGTTAAGCATTTGCGCGATTTCCTTCGTGTCCATGCCAAGCTTTAAATAGGAGCAGAGTTTGAGATCCTTATGCGTGATATCCTGACCTTTAGCCGATAGCCTCTGAAAGAAATCCGGATGAACTTCCTCAAAGTGTAGCTTGAACATTCCCCAGCTTTCGTCTGATTCCAAATGGTGGTAGAGACGTTTCTGTATCCCTTTTATCAATTTCGCTACCTTGTCCTCGGTCGGAGTTTTACTTGAGACCTCGAGTGGCTTAGCCAATTCAGAAAGATCATTATGAAACTCTTGTATAATACTGTTTTTCTCCACGATCAGCATAGATGTAGTACTTAGCTTTCTGTTCTTCAAATCAAGGTCGCTCTTCAATAAACGCTTGATTTCCTCCTGCTTTTCGCGTAATCTGAGTGCTGAATTCATACGTGCTTTCAACTCAATGAAATCAATTGGTTTTCTGACGAAATCCCAAGCTCCTGCTTCGAGCGCAGCTTTGAGGTTTTCAGAAGAAATCATTTCACCTGTGGCCATGATCACGGGAATTTCTGATGTGTCCTCGTGCATTCGAATCTTGCGAGTAGCCTCAAGACCATTCATTTCCGGCATGTCCCAATCCATTAAAATTAAGTCAGGGTATTCTGCCTTCGCCACCTCCAGAGCTTCCTTACCATTCCCTGCGCGAAAGACATTCCAGTCTTGTGACTGTTGAGTTAGTTCGCCAACGATCAAACGAACAATTTGAGGCTCATCGTCCGCGATTAGAATACTTCGATTTTCCATAACTATAGCTTTAGGAAAGGTAGCTCTGTTTAGGATCTTTCAGAGATACAATTGCAGGAATTTTACTGCGTGATACTTTGTCTATGTTCTATCACAGAAAGATATTCATCGAGTGATCTTTTTCTATCAAATATTTCAAAAATCTTCGATTTATCATCAAAACCATGCATTTCGTCGAGTTAAGAACGACCTGTAATACTTTGTCTATGCCCCAAACTTTCACCCTGTCTATGGTTCCGTGAGTTTTGTAGTCGAGTAGAAAAAATAGCCGGGATTCTACAGGCAACCTTCCTCAGGAGGCAGCCGTCTCGGCCAGGCATTAACCATTAAAGACCTTAGTTATGAAAACAAGTGAGAATCAATTCTTCAGAAAAAGCACGCTGTTACTCTTTTTCCTAGTAGCCATGCTTGCTGGTGCCTACGCACAAAACACAGCCCTGCATTTCGATGGCTCGGCTATATCAACCTATGACTACATTGAGGTACCTGATGCTAATAGCCTTGATATTACGAACGCCTTCACTTTTGAAGCTTGGGTCAGATTCGATAACGTAACAGATGGAGTGGGTGGGGCTGACGATTTTCAGGGTGTTTTTTATAAATCCACCTTTAATGGAAACTACGGGCTAGCATACAGTCGATCAGGTATTTTGCGATTCTATCACCTAGGTTTTGGTGCCAGTATAACAGATTACAGTTGGGTGCCAGTCGTAGATACGTGGTATCATGTGGCTGTAACCTTCAATGGTACCAAATCAGCCATCATTGTTGATGGAACGGAAGTAGCTTCTCAAACAGATGTAGCAAGTAGCTTGACTCCAAATACTGAACCTTTAGTCATCGGAGCTTCACCTTTTACTGGGGCGAGCACCTGGCCTTTTGAGGGTTCGATGGAGGAGATCAGAATGTGGAATACTGCAAAGACTGCTTCGGAGATCAATACCAGCAAAGACGCGGAGTTAAAAGGCGATGAAAGTGGGTTGGTCTTGTATTATCATTTCAATGAAGGAACTATAAGCGGAGACAACACATCAATTCCGTTTGTTCGAGACAGAAGTCTTCAGGGAAATAACGGGACACTTAATGGTTTTGCACTTACAGGGTCCACAGGCAACTTTGTTAGCTCTGCAGATCTAAGTTTAGCGACACCTTTTACCGATCAGACGATTGCTTTTGGTGCACTAGCAAACAGAACATTTGGAGATGCTGACTTTACACTGAGTGCTACAGGCGGTAGTTCAGGTAACACTGTCACTTTTAGTAGTTCAAATGAAACTGTCGCTACTGTTTCAGGATCTACCGTGTCTGTTTTAGACCCTGGTACTACCAATATCACCGCTTTTCAGGATGGAGTAGGAACAACACGGCATGCAGAAGCTACACAATCCCTTACCGTTGATCCATTTGTTACAAGCATTACTTTGAATTTACCAGCGACTAATCCAAAATTCAATGGCATGCCTCAAGGTATTTCCCCAACTGCCAACGATGTAGATGGAAATCCGACACTGGCTATTTTGACCGAATATAGTCCGACAGGGGCAGGGACTTTTAGTTCCACTGCACCAACCAATCCTGGAGTATATGATGTCCGTGCCAATTTGGATACCGAATCGAACTATTCTGCTTCTGAAGTGACTGGTACTTTAACTATTGAGTCAGCCGTTGGTCTCGATATTGCCGATACACTCAAGGTTCAGGTTGAGGCAGGAAAAATGTTAGTTTATGACTTGGACATTGTCAATGGTGAAAGCACAAGCCTGGCATGGTCACTTGCGCTTAGCGATACTCTGGGTTACGGTTATGAAACGACTTTCTCTAAAGCCAATTTTGCCAGCTGGCAGCTACCTGAAAATCAAGACAGGGTCACTGATAATGTGTACATCACCAGAGGGGACAATAAAAGTATTTTCAACGCACGAACAGAGACTACCTCTACTAACAGCATTTCCCCAGCCGATACCGAATGGTCAAGATCCAGTGCCAATGCGGCAAGTTCATTTAATCCCTTTGTGACGATGCATGGAGGGAATCCCGGGTCGTTGGTAGGAGACACAGCTACCGTTCGCTTGATAACAGATGATCAGTATCATGAAGTGGTATTTTCTTCTTTCTCTGGTGGAAATTCAGGGGGGGGCTTTAGTTATACCCGAACACCTATGCACGACTATGTGACTATCTCCGGAGCAGCCTCAGGAAGTATTTCGGCACAGTCTTTTGTTCCTAGTCAGATCACATTTGATGCGACAAACCTGAAGTCCGGTCTTAATTATGGAATGATGACCTTAACCACCGATGATCCGGCTAACCCAACCATGATGGTAGTCACAGAAGTAGAAGTATTACCTGCTGCAGTATTTAGTCTTTCGGAAATAGCCGTTGGTGATACCGTTGCTATCGCAGACCCTGTAGCAACCAAGACCTTTAAAATCCAAAACACAGGTGCTTCAGAGCTTACATGGTCTACAACAACGAGCGGTCGTCCAAACTTTATGAATTTAGTAACGCTCGATGCATTCTCTGGTACAGTGCCGGCCGGAGGAGAAGCAATTATTACGGTTACTTTCGATGCTGCTGTTTTTGGTTATTACGAATGGCCAGTGACCTTCACGACGAACGATCCTGGCAATCCTAACCCGACAATGACGATCAGTATGTTGGCTTCAGGTGTTCCCTTTGCAGTGGTCGGTGCGCCCTGGGTTATGTTAGACGATACGTTTGTGGGCTACCAATCATCTAAGCAACTCACCTTTAATAATACAGGTACAGATACCCTTTTTGTATACAATGCTGCGGTTGATCAACCGGGGGTTACACTTGTAACTGATTCGCTAACTATTTTGCCCAATTCAGGCGAACAAAGTCTTGAATTGGTATTTGAGCCTACCGTTGCTGCGGTGGTCAGTGGAAACTTGACTTTTGATACCAACGATCCTACCAAGCTGAGCAATACCCTGCCATTTGAAGGCACGGCCTTAGATCCTCCTGTTATAGAGGTTAGTCCATTAAGCATTACTCAGTCACTGACAGTAAATGACACGGTGAGTACACAGGTTACTATAAGTAATACCGGAGGGTCAGACCTGATTTGGAATGCCGGCTCCTTATTGGATGCGCCAATAATTGTTACTTCCGACCCAGTTAATATTTCAGGTAGTGGTCCCCCTCCCTCCGTTACGGAGGATGTGATTAGCTCTAAGGTAACCCTTACAAGATATTTCGTTGGTTTCCCTGACCTTTACAATAAAACAGAAGTATCAGGAAGTCCTCCTGAAGATTTGCAAAGTACTACGATACGTTGGTCGTCTAAGCCTACATTTGAAAGTTTGGATGTAGACTACTCCAATAGTCTTAAAACTGTCAGAGGATCGTTGGGCGGAAGCCTGGTTGGACTCACCGTTTCACTTCATCTTATCGAAGAAGATCGATATTTTGATCTTGAAATAATATCGTATCCAGTCGGTTCCTTTGAGTCAGCATTTACCTACAATAGAAGAGAAATCATCCCTGGCATAGGAGTGTCTGTCAACAGTGGTACAATCACCCCTGCGGGCAATGCCCAATTTGACGTGGAATTCTATGGAGGTGGGTTAACAAATGGCACGTTTGATGGTACTTATACCATCCTATCCAATGACCCGCTAGCTCCTTCTTTGGCGCTACCCATAAGTCTAACGGTAACAGGTGGCGAGGCTGATGTATCGACTACAAGTGCCACCGCGAATGTTGCGAATACGCAAATCAACCAGACGGGAGATTTTAGTTTGGAAATCAAAAATACTGGGAATGCGCCACTCAATGTCAGTGACATTACAGTGGATGACCCTGCTTTTGGTATTGGGAGTACGTCATTTATTGTTCCTGTAAACGGAACATACGCTTTGCCTCTGAACTTTGCCCCAACACTAGTACAGACCTACAATGCTACTTTGTCAATCATTAGCGATGATCCCGCGAACTCTCCCTTTGATGTGGCACTGACTGGTATTGGATTAGGAATTCCAGAATTTCAACTGGGATCTGTATTGATTCAAGACACCCTGATGGCAGGAGTTACCAATGCGAAATTGGTACCCATCATCAACAATGCGACAAGTGACCTGAATTGGAGTATTGCAGGTGATGTATTCTTTGAAAAAACAGACTATGCTGATCCAAATACGGAAGCAGCTCAAGATCGTATATCGGATTTTGTTTGGTTGACTCGGGGCGACCAGCGACCTACTTACAATCATTTAGAGGCTCCTAATTATGTTCAGGATCATACCTCGATTTTGTACGGTAGCGGAACGACTTTCAGTCGGCCTACCTATGGTACATTCAAAAACACATTCCAATATGCCGCTGACGGTCAAGTAGGAAGTACTACTTCACTTTACTTGGTGCAAGAAGATCGCTACTTCGACTTAGCATATTCCAAATGGACAGATGAAGCAGGTGGTGGCGGATTCGCCTATACCAGAAGAGAGGCAATGCCGTGGTTGGAGTTAGGGAGTCTTTCAGGTACTATCTCAGGAATTGGGCAAGAAGATGTGACCGCCACCTTTAAAACGAATGGCTTGACCGCCGGTGACTATGAGTTCACCTATGACATTGCTACCAATGATCCTGTCAACCCTTTGCAAACAGTAACCTTCCAGCTGCATGTGACAGGCAAGCCGGATATCAATGTCACGTTTGCGTCAGATTCTGTCCGCATTGGAGATGTATTTATTGGACAAACAACTACGCTACCCGTAACAGTGAACAATGTGGGAGATTCCACATTAACAGTTTCGGATATTGTTTTTGATGACGCGGCTTTTGGTATCGATCAGACAAGCTTCAAAGTAGAGCCAGGCAAGAATGTCGTGTTGAATGTTTCTTTCACGCCTACGATGGTTGCCACGTATAAGGCAGGTTTCATTATCACGAGTGATGATCCGGATGAAAGCCCGATAGAGTTTGGTGTAAGAGGATCGGGAATAGACGGGCCAAATCTTGATTTGGATGTCATGACAATCAATCTTCAGGCTGTTGCAGGTGGGGTTGCCAGCGCGGATCTGACGCTTTCAAATAGTGGTCAGCAATCGGTGAATTGGAACCTTAATGGTAAATTCATAAGTGGAAGCGAAGTGACCTTCACTAGATCATCTGGTGTGGATTGGACACTGCCTGAAAATCAGGATCGAATATCCAATAATGTATGGATTACCAGAAAAGATGATGGGCCACTTTTCAATGCTTTCACGAATAATAACAATTTCATTGAGTGGGCAGAGAACAAAACGGTACTTGCAGGATCGCTTCCCACCTATGATTCGGATCTTTCAAGTGCTTTTGGGGGAGGGGGTAGCATGTCAAGCATTCCTGGGAATACCATGTCCCTGCACTTGACAGAAGAAGGACGTTTCTTTGATGTACTCTTCCATACATGGGCCAACGGAGGTGGAAGTGGAAACGGTAGCGGAGGGAGTTTCTCCTATACCAGAAATGAATTGGCAACCTGGTTGTCTCTATCAGAAATAACTGGAAGCATAGCGGTGAGTGGGGCCGATCAAGTGGTGACGGTTTCTGCCGACGCTGCTAATCTTAGTGCTGGAACCTATTCGGTCAACTTGGAATTGGCAAGTACAGGTGTTGAACCAAAACAAACAGTAGTTGTGAATCTGACCGTGCTTGGTGCCCCTCAGATCGCAGTAACCCAAAGTACATTGGACTTTGGAGACGTCATTGCAGGTACTACATCTACGCTTGATTTTGAAATAACCAATACTGGTAATTCCACTTTGAACATTTCAAATCTGGCGATAGACAATCCATTGTTTAGTGTGTCAGGAACACCATTGGCCATCGAGCCTGGAGGAGCTGCAATAGTTCCTGTAGTGTTTAGTCCATCAGTTGTTCAGACCTCTGCTGGGACGCTTACTATTACAAGCGATGACAGCAGCAATCCTTCGACAATAGTGAATTTGTCAGGAATCGGGGTTAGTGCCCCAACGGCCTCAGTGGATCTAAATGAACTTACCGAGTCTTTATTTTTTGGAGCCTCATCTACGCAGACATTTACCATTTCAAATACAGGTAGTACCGACTTGGCTTGGAATCTTGCTGCAGACGCAACAGCTACGGTTTTTGTCAACCCGAATAGTGATGCAGTAAGCTTCTCTCTGGAAAGTGGAGTGGTAGCTCCGGCAAGCATGCAAGTAGTGACGGTTACATTCAATCCATCTGGAAATTTCACTGGATCATTTGAGTTACCACTTCAAGTAGTGAGTAATGACCCTGTCAATCCAAGAATAGCTATCCCATTATTACTTTCGATCAATGGAATAGTGGTAAACAGTACCATTGCTGATCAATTGGAGCAAGCAGGTTTTGGTTCTTCGCAGTTCGACATTAGTAGCATGTTTACAGATGCTCAAGGAGATGCCTTAACCTACTCAGTTGCTAGTTCTGACGAAGCGGTAGTGACAGTAAGCGAACTATCTGATATGGTAACAGTAGCAGAGGCAGGTCTTGGCGTTGCTGTGATTTCGATCACCGCTGACGATGGAAAAGGCACTTCAGAGACTGTTGATTTCAATTTCAGAGTGAATGCGACTCCTGTAGTTGCGAGCGCTATAGGAGATCAGTCGTATGGAAACGCTTTTGGGTCTGCAACTTTCGATTTGTCAACCGTCTTTACGGATGCGGATGCAGGTGATGTCTTAACTTATTCCACCTCAACAGATATGACTGGCGTAGTAGGGGCAACTATTTCAAACGGGATTCTGACGCTAACTGAACAAGGGCCTGGAGTGGTCAATGTGACGGTCACAGCAGGCGATGGATTTGGTGGTCAGGTTTCGGATGTATTTGAAGTATCTGTCAACAAGATCCTTCAAACAATTACATTTAATTCTATAACAGCAGCTACTTATGGCGATACCGGGTTTGATCTCGGAGCTACAGCAAGTTCTGGATTGACAGTAACCTATTCAAGTTCTGACTTATCAGTAGCCACAGTCTCTGGAGCGACGGTCACAATCGTCGGAGCAGGTTCAACTACGATCACCGCCTCACAAGCAGGTGATGATTCGTACAACGCTGCTGCGAACGTGAGTCGGGATTTGACAGTGAATCAAGTTTCGTTGACGGCTACCGCCAACGATCAAACCATTGATAAGGGAGATGGGCTACCAGCATTTACAGTTTCTTATTCAGGTTTTGAAAATGGAGAAGATGTTACCATCATTGATTCGGAACCGACCGCCTCCGTGTCGATAACAGACTCTTCGGTACCAGGCACTTACGACATTACTTTGTCCGGCGGAGCTGACAACAATTATAGCTTCACCTTGGTGAATGGTACACTGACAGTTAGTGAGGTGTTGGGTCTATTGGAAGAGAATGCAATTGAGGTGTATCCAAATCCTGCTACTAACTTCATGTTAATTAACTCAAATGAAGTGGAAAGTATGGAAATCTATGATTTGAATGGCGGTCTGATTCTCACGGGGTACGTATCCAAAGAGATCAATGTTTCCTCACTTAAGCAGGGAATCTACTTGTTGAGATTGAAAGACAAGGAAAACAATCTCCTCTCAATCAACAGAATTTATAAACGATAAACTAAGGCAGCTTTAGCTATTGCTATTGCACATGGGCGGTTCCAGGAGCCGCCCTTTTTTATTCTGTCATTGTACAAACAGCATACTATACATTTTCCGTAGGTGTACAGCCTATACCCTGAATGATACAGCCTTTACCCTGAATGATACAGCCTTTACCCTGAAGATTATAGGCACTACCTGGAAATGTATAGATGATACCCTGAACTTTACGCAGAGTAGCCTCAACTGTATCATCTCTACCCTGAACCATACAGATGATACCCTGAACCATACACTATCTGACCTCAACTATATAGCCTCTACCCTGAAGTATATAAGTAGTACCCTGGACGGAATAAGCTGGTTGAGAGCTTTTCGGTGCTAAAAACATACAGCTTTTTCACTGCTAACTGATCCATGTAGACTCCCTGTAGATGTAAATTCCTTGTGCCTACCGCTTTTAAAGAGCCTCTTTGTGTCGAAACAAAAAACAATTATGATACTAAAAACATTTAGCTATTCCTAGGAAACGTTGGTTCAGTACGCTACTAATCAACTGGGTTTTCTGGAAGAAGATCTGGATGCCTTCATTGCATTTGACTCCGACCTTGGTGCCGCCAAGAGGGATGCCATGATCGCACTGAGAGATTGGGCATTGAATGAAGGCGGTGACGAGATGAATGTTTCAAAGCTCGGAGATAGGACCGAGATCGTACTTGGGGAACTTGAAAATTCCAGACGACTCTACAACCAAATTAGGTATTGGGTTGCCAAAACATTCCCGAAACGGAAAGCGATACAACGCCAGTTTGGAATTGGTCGATTCACTAAAATTGCTGACAGCCAGGAAGCCATGATTGCTTTTATGATTGGATTGAGTCAGTCGGTTGCAGAGTATCGATCGGAGTTGGAGGGGTCTGGAGCTCCTGCAGCAGTACTTGACAGTGTGGAACCGCAGGCAGAGGCTCTACAAGCTGCAAACATCGCGCAAGAAAAAAAGAAAGGCAACCGAACAGTGGACACGGAAGAACGAATTTCACAGCTCAATCAACTTCATCAGCACGCCAAAGAATATAATGTGGCTGCTGAATTTGTCTTTTACGATTCACCGGCTATGCGTGATAGGTACAGACCTCCATCCAAAATCAGCGTAGCGGATGAAGAGATAGAGGGAGATGGATTTTAGTAAGAGGTCCCTAGGGCCTCTTTTTACTTGTTTAAAAGCTTCACCGCAGTACTTAAATGCAAATCGCTTCGCATCCGTTCCTCTATTGACAACTTCGCTACGCTGTTGTATGAACTTTGTGTCTGATCAACAAAGTAGTCTGGAAGCAGGCCTGTTGATTGCCAGGATTTTCCCTTTGGACTATACATGGCATTACTTATGAATTTAACTCGATAGTTATTTTTCAAGGTGTAGGTGTTCTCTATCACTCCCTTGCCAAATGTTTTTTTACCTACGATAAAGGCTCGATCATGATCTTTGAGTGCACTCGTTACTATTTCGCTGGCTGATGCCGTGTTTTCATTGACAAGAATCGCAATCTTAAAATCTGGATACTTGCCTTCGCTGGCAGAATAGTTTTGAACCCCTTTGGATCGAGCTTGGGTCCGGAGAACGATATCTCCGTTTTTCATGAAAAGCCTCGCCATATTTATTCCTTCATTTAAAACACCGCCAAGATTATTTCTCAAATCCAAAATCAGAGATTGGGTGCCGCCGGATTGTAACTCAAATAGATGACGTTCAAGTTCACCTGAAATTCCAAGAGAAAAAGACTTTGCCTCAATTAGTGCAATGTTTTGACCAGGGATTCTGGTGACTATCAAATTCTCGTTCTTGAGTGTGTCTCTACTGAGTGCAATGTCAAAAATGGTGATGTCCCGAACTACTTTCAGATTGGAAACCTGTCCTACATCGCCATCAAGTAGCTCATTTACTTCGTTGACGCTTTTACCTGCAAGTGGCTGCCCATCTATTCTAACAATTCGATCCTGAAGTCGCAACTTAGCTTCAGCTTCCGAGCCGTTGGTCAGACTGGTAACTGTAAGACTTCCATCATTGGTGTTGAATGAACTTCCGAACCCCAATGACACTTTTATTCCCTTCAATGAGTTTAATATTTTTTCGTACTCTTCATCCGTCCAGAGTTGGGCAAGGCTGGGATTTTCCGGAGGAGAAATGTGACGTAACATTCCTTCAATCGAAGCCCAGTAAAGATCATTCTCAGTAAGGCCATCGTAGTAGTAATTTTCAAGGATTAAATCTTTGATTTCTATGTACGATTCTTCTCCCGTATTTGTATATCCCTTGTATACATCAAACAGAGGTTTCTGCTGAGAAAAGGATGCTAACATTGTCAGATAGGCAATACTTGAAGCTACTAGTCGATTTTTCATTGCTTGGCGGACTTCTTTTTGATAAAGGTATTGTAAGAATCAAAACTCATTTTGCTGTGAAACATTTTTTCTCAATTTCATTGGTACCGTTCGTTTTCAGTCTTTGGTCACAAACGATTGATGTTGGTCAAAGGGAACACAAATTCGTCATGTCTGTGAATGACGTTTCTATTAACGGGTACTTATTCTTACCAGAAGACGTAGCATCTCCGCTGGATGTTGTGATTGCTGTGCACGGATCTGGTGGATTAGTAAGTGACTGTGATGATGCAAGTGAGATTCCGGAATTCAAATCTCAATTCAGATTTTGGCGTGATAGTCTTCCAGAGACGGGTAGAGCAATTTTCTTCGTTGAGAGTTTTTGCGAACGGGGAGTTGATTCTTTTAAAAGCAAGACTCCACCTCAAGATCAGATCCTCTCGCCATATCAAATCCGAGCAGAGGATGTGAAGCAGTCAGCTCGCCTTTTACAAAATTTGAAATTCATTGATGATTCAGGGATAGAAAAATTGCTTGTTGACGATCAGGTGTGGATTGGCTGGTCGCATGGTGCAGGTGCTGTGATTGCTGCTGCATATAAGGTTCCCAATAGCACTGATGATCTGGAATTTGATGTTTCATCGAGCGGCAGTAGCTACTCGTACGGTCCACCACTCAGTGCCAGTTTCGAGAAGGTAAAAGGTGTGATGGCTTGGTATGGGGGCTACAATTTCTTTGGATATTTTAAGGATGGCGGGGACATTTTCTACGAACCGATTGAAGGCATTTCAATCATCACTCATTGTGGCTCTAACGATGATATTTGTTTCAAAGATTCCAATGAAGAGTTTGTGAAAAAGATAGAAGATGAGGGTCAAAGCGTCACTAGATATATCTACGAGGACGTCAACCATTCTTTTGATAATGCCAAAGATGACGACTCAACCGAAGATCAGAATGCAAGGGATTTGGCTAGGGAGCGTGCGTTTAAATTCTTTGATGAGATGTTCAGTGATGAAGAACTTTCTCCGCTGGGCATAGATACCAGTTTAGATTGGAAGGTTTACCCAAATCCAGCTGGTGATTTTCTAAATGTTGCAGGCCAAAATGGGAGGGGATTAAGTTATTCGATTTTCGATCTTTCAGGAAGAGTGGTGAAAACTGGAGCTCTTCTTCCTTTGACTACTGAAATTGATCTCAGGACTCTTCCAAATGGTATTTACTCAATCTCCATTTCAAATGGAGCTCACGTCTTAGAGAGATCAAAGTTCATCAAGAAATAACTCACTCTTTCCGAGTGATTGTAGAAGTTTGATATAGTTCTTTCCGCTCTCCATTCTCAAGATTTTCTACTACATACTGATAGGTGTTCAAGTCCTTAAATATCCATGAGTCTCTGAATGTTAATCCTTCGTACACATAATCGTAGATGATGCTGTTACTATCAATTGTACAAACACCCTCTGTGATGCCGCCGAAAATATCGAACTCGTAAAACTTGATCACTTCTTCATTTTCTTTCCAAAAGCGGATACCTTCATTTCTAAGTCCGTACTCTCCAGTGAGCATATTAGTAGTTCCGAAGGTCTGCACTTTGATCAGTTTTTTATCCAGACTCCATTCGAATAGGTATTCTTGTCTAAAATCTTCACCATTGCTCCACTTACCAACAACTTCCCACTTGCTACCAACTAAATTCTCAAAGGCTGACAATTCAGATTGTGCTATCAGAAGATTGGCATGAATAATAGCGATTAGTATAAGTACCTGTCTCATATTTTCAAAAATTGAAATACAAGATAGGATTTTTCAAGTATTGAGAAGTTACCTATTCGCAACGAAGTGATTCGACAGGATTGTTTCCAGAGATTCTCTTTGTTTGGAAAATGATTGTCAGAATCGAAATCAGGAGTAACAGGACAGAAGCACCGATTATCAGACCAAACCCCATGTCCGGAGAGTAAGCGAAGCCTTCCTTCCATTCGAGCACAGCAAAATAGCTGATTGGAGCTCCAATAATCACAGCGATCAATACAAGCAAAATGAATTCTTTGCTGATAGAAAGCAAGAGCTGACCAAGGTTAGCGCCCAGTACTTTCCGCATGCCAATCTCCTTAGTCTTTCTCACAAGCGTTATCATGACCAATCCATAGAGTCCCAGGACAGCTATTAAAATGGAGAGAATAGTAAAGACCTTCGCGATCTTCCCAACCCTAACGTCATCATTGTAGAGCTGGGCCACTTGATCTTCGAGATAATAGTAGTCAAAATAGTTGCCAGGGAAATGAGTATTAAACTTGCTTTCGATGGAGTTGACTAGTGCTTCTGTTGGATTGCCGGTTAGCTTGATAGAAAAATTATTGCCTGTGTTATAGTATGGAAGGAGAAAGATTGGCTCAATTTTCTCATGAAGAGAGAGCTGATGAAAATCACTTGTAACACCTATGATCGTCCAATCCTTGTTCCAAAATGTTACAGTTTGTCCAACTGCTTCTTCAGGATTGTAGTTTAGGAGATCTGCGGCAGATTTATTGATGATTATGTTTTTCACCAAGTCTGGATCAAAATTATGATCGTTAAGGCCAAAGGTGCGACCAGCAACAGTTTCAACCTGGTACAGTTCAAAAAAGTCATGATCGGTTGTGAAGAAATTTGAGGTTAGATTTGGATCTTCGGGATTTGAACTTGATTGAATTTGAAAGATTCTTCCCATTCTACTGCCTAGCACACGTCCTGATGCAGTTGCAATTTCAACTCCAGATAGTGTCTGGATGTCGCTTTTGAACCGATCAATTTTGTTGATGAAGGTACTGTCCCAGTCTGTCATGCTGGGTCCATAGATTACCATTGTATTATCAATACTAATTCCAAGATCTTGGTTGACCATAAAGTCGATTTGCCTTCCTATGGCGATAGCTGCCGTGATCAAAATTACAGCGATGCAAAATTGAAAAATGACCATCGCTTTTCTAAGCCAGGTAATTTCACCTTTGAGTTTGAAACTACCTTTCAGAATATCATGTGTGCCGAATCTCATAACAAGGAGTGCTGGATAGAGAGCCACCAGAGAGAGGAGCACAGACAATATGATGAGAAATAGTAGTGGAAACGGTATTCCCGCAACGGAAGAGGACAATAGAATTGTAATGTTCAGGTCAAGACCTGTTAGTTCGTTGAAAGAAGGTTGCAGAAGGAATACAACTACAATAGAAATAAAGAGAGCAAGGAAATTTAGAAGAATGGTTTCTGTGAAAAATTGAGCAATGATTTGTCCCTTTTGCGCTCCAACTGACTTTCGTATGCCAATTTCTTTTGCCCTCTGGATTGCTCTACTTGTGTTTAGATTGATGTAGTTGATCCATGCAATAATTATGATGAAAACGGCAATTGCGAGCATGAGCCATACAATCTTTCCATTTGTCACTTTCCCGATTTCATACTCCATGGATGGATCAAAGTGAGTATCAGAGAGTGGTTGGAGATGGAATTTTTCTTCGCCACCTGACACTTCACCTTGCTTGAAGTATCGAAGGCCAAAATCTGCCAATTTATCCGTGAGCGAAGAGCTTTCAATCCCATCTTTCAGTTTCACATAGTGGTAGAAATCTGACCATTCCCAACTAGTATCAGCATTTTCACCTGCCATAGCGATGAAGGTTTTATAGGAGATGAGCATCTCAAATTGTAAGTGTGAGTTTTTAGGAGGATCAGCTACAATGCCTGTTATTTCACAGGGTTCTCCGTAAAGAGCGACCGTTTTTCCAAGTAAACCAGCAGTCTGCTCTTGCGAGCCGATCAATTTTTTCGCAAAACTCTCGGTGAGAACCACCATGAATGCCGCGCCAAGACAGTCTTCTTTTTGACCAGTGACCATATCGAATGAGAAGAACGATGGGAAATGCTCATCTGCAATTAGAAAATTGTTTGTCATGAATAACTCACCTTCGTATTCAACATAGTTACGGGTGTTATATGTCAAACGAGTGTAGGACTCAATCTCTGGGAAGTCTGCTACAAGGGTGGGGCCGATCGTGGGATATGTAATGGTTCCGTGCTGCACCAATTCCCCATTTTGATAACGGTCGTTGATGACACGATAAATTTTGTCATAGTCTTTGTGGAAAGTATCAAAGCTTGTTTCAAACAGCACATATTGCAGCATGAGTATTGAAACCGTCATGCCAGCTATAAGTCCGACTAAGTTGATTCCTGCAAAAATTTTGTTGCGTTTCAAATCCCGATAAGAGACCTTCACGTAGTTTTTGATTAAAGACATATTGGTTTGAGTTTTTGAGTTTTTGTTTTTTCGGAGCCGATGGTACCGTAGGAACGCGAGTGCGTTGAAAACATAGTTGATCTGGGCTTTCCTTTTCCCTCTTCGTTCGAGATCACTCAGGAATAGCTCATTTAAATCTCCTTCCACAGCTTCCCACAAGTCTGCCTTACAGAGCTTTCCCAATAATTTACGAACGATATTTGGCGATCCTGATTTCATCGGTCAAAAGCAATTTCGGGAATGCCCGACCATAAATTGTCTCGCATTTTTTTGGATGTAGAAAGAGCCGCTTGTCCTGCTCTGGTAACCCGAAAAAGTAGTTTTCTTTTACCGCCACGTTCCTTTGTGGGTTCACTATATCTGGATTCGAGAAAATCCTTTTCACTCAATCGTTGCAGAACATTGTGGACAGTACTGATGGTAATAGAGCGATTGCATTTTTCCTCGATCTCCTGTTTGATTACTACGCCGTAGGCGTTGTCAAACAAATTTGCAACAATCAGCAATGCGATTTCTTCAAGTTCTCCTAGGTGTGTTCCTTTCATGATTTATTTATTCGACAAAACCGAATTTAATATACAATTCGTAAATGTCGAATAAATAGTTTCAAAAAAAAACTACTTTTTTTTGAAGGAGGGTGAAAGTTCTACTCGTCGGCGATTTTGATAAACTTGTTGGCGCAGGGTTCGATGCAGGGTAGGTGAACGATCAATTCATTAGCTGCATTTAGTTCATAGTCATATTCAGGTGTGAATTCGTCGGTGGCACATTCATGAGATACGATTACACTCTTGGCTGTATCATAGGATCCATTTGATCCGGTAAAGAGCTTCAAGCTGGCAGTGCAGAATAGCCCCTGATCCATCCATAACTTACCATCGGGGAGGAAAGTGATTTTGTAATTTTCCTTGGTAGGTTGAAAGATGCCACTTCCATCTCCCGGATCCGCCAGTACTTCTGATAACTTCCATGTGCCTAATAGCTCACTTGGATCAACGGAATCTTCTTCGCATGAGGATACGATTGCCATTATACCAAGTATGAGGAATAGTGATGAGGCGGTTGCTGTTGAACCAGCGATGAAGAGTAGATACTTTTTCATGTACAGTACTTGTTTGAGGCTAGTACAAGCAGCAAAAAAAATACCCTACCCTAAATCTTGTCAGTGAAATGATTCTCTGTTTTTTTGGCAGAAAATTTCTCTGTATTGTAGGATTGTGATTCTCCTTTGGGGATGGATAGTGATTCCCAATCTTCGCCTTTGATCAATTTTCCAAGAAAAACGATTTGCCCGACGTGGTAGCTATAATGTGCAAGTTGTCGATGGATTGCATCAGTTACAGATTGACCTTCATTTCTGATGTAAATAGTGCGGTTGAGATCACTCTCCTTCAAGTCTCCGATCGCCTGAAATAGACAATTCCAGCCTTCTTCCCACTTAGCCGTCAGCTCTTCCCTTGTTTTGATCGTGACTTTAAATTCTTCATCTCTGTTTCGCCAGTCTTTCTCACCGTCTTCCGTTAAAAAATTGGTCCAGCGGGAAAGCATGTTGCCCCATAGATGTTTAACTATAATAGCAATGCTGTTAGCATCTGCGGCAGGCTCGAGATGCAACTCCTCATCAGACAATGCGGCAATCGTTCGATCTCCCAAGGACTTGTAGTAACTAAATAGCTTTATGATGTTTTCTGTACTCATTCAAATTCTTCAATTAAGACTCCCATTTTTCCCATTTGATAATCACGCATGGCTTCCATTATTTCTGACTGCGAATTCATAACAAACGGACCGTAAGTAGCTAAGGGTTCATTTAATGGATCAGCGGAAAGGAACAATACTTTGGTATTGGTTTCTGCTTCCAGACTGATTTTGTTTGTATCCTCTTCAAGTACCACTAGATTATGTTGCTCCACCAATCCGTGACCTTCAAGTCTCACTGCATTGTTGAGAATGTAAAGCATGGAGTGTTGGTATGGTGAATTCAACGTGATTTTCTCACCTGCTTTGATTGTTCCCATCACTGCGGCAATTGGCATTTCCGACTTTGCTGGTCCCGAGATTTTGTCCTGTTTCCCTGCAACTACCGATAATTGTTCAGACAGCTTAGGCAAGTCTTCGTTTTGAAAAGCCTGGTATTCAGGCTGATTCATTTTGCCTGACTGTGGAGTATTGATCCAAAGTTGTATGATTTCTTGTGTTCCGCCCATAGACGTCAATTCACTCGATGGACGTTCACTATGAATAATTCCCATTCCAGCATTCATCCATTGAACTCCTCCTGCCTTTACAACACTGCTGTTGTTTCTTGAATCCCGATGGTGAACATCTCCCTGATAGATAAATGTTACTGGAGAAAACCCCCTGTGAGGATGCGGGCCAACGCCTACATCTTTAGAATCTGTATTTTCCTTAAATTTTCCTATGTGATGATGTAGCAATAAGAAGGGATCAATCTGCTCGATGTTGGCTGTTGGAAGTGGTTGACGAACGGGTATTCCTCCCATGTCAACCATGTGTGCGTATAGCGTTTGTTTTACCATGGATTAAAAACTAATTAACTGATCTGCTTGTTCCTCCAAAAGTTGAATATATTCAGAGTCAATGATCCGATCCCCATTCATCTTGCTATCTAAAAGTGGTAATCTGGGTTTGTTAGCCAGCACGTTCATTCCCAGATAATTGAATATATCGGTTAAGTGACTCATCGCCAGAGCAGCTCCTTGTGTTCCTGCCGACAGCCCCACCAGGGCGCATTTCTTTCCTTCAAAAGTTCCTGGAAAACGCATTCCATCAATGAATGCTTTGAGTACTCCTGGAAAAGATCCATTGTACTCTGGTGTTACAAAAACAAACTTTTCACAACTATCTACCTTCTTTTGAAACTTGTTGAAATCGTCATTCATTCCCGTATTCTCGTAAAGTGCTGACTTGATAAAATCATCAGGCAAATCTTCCAGATTGATGATGCTGGTTTGCTGATCTCTTGATTTTAGGATTTCCTCATAAAAAGCGACCACTTTTAGTGTGATGGAGTCCTTACGATTTGTGCCGCAGACGATTGTGATCATTTGTGATTTTTAAAAATAATTAAACGAATATTGCGTTTCTGGAATCCAGTTGGACGAGTGCAAAGAAAAGCACTATTCTTAAACCAAAAGAAGGCCGAAGAAATTCAATGTCAGTCGTAGTCGATAGTCTTACCAAAATTTACGGTACACAAAGGGCGCTAGACCAAGTTTCTTTTGAAGCTCCGAAAGGTGCTGTGACTGGATTTCTGGGCCCCAATGGAGCTGGAAAATCCACGACAATGAAGATTGCTACTGGGTATATCTCGGCAACAACAGGTGGTATTTTGGTGAACGGAATTGACGTCACCAAAGAACCATTGAAAGTCAAAAGGATTACTGGATATCTGCCAGAACATAATCCTTTGTACTTAGATATGTACGTAAAACAATACCTTGAATTTGTAGCGGCAGCATATCAGGTGAGAGGAATGAAGAAGAGAATTGAGGAAATGGTTGATTTGTGTGGGTTGCAGCGTGAGCAATCCAAGAAAATCAGAGCACTTTCTAAAGGCTACCGTCAACGAGTTGGCCTTGCACAAGCATTGATACACGATCCTGATGTATTGATTCTGGATGAGCCAACAAGTGGCCTGGATCCAAATCAGCTAATAGAGATCCGGGATGTAATCAAATCAGCAAGTCAAGAGAAGACAGTGATTTTATCAACACACATCATGCAGGAGGTTGAGGCTCTTTGCGACAAGGTGGTAATTATTGACAAAGGAAGAATTGTTGCTGACGATCAGGTTCAAAACCTCAAGAAGGACCAAAAAGAAACTCAGTCCTATACCGTCGAATTCGAAGAAGAAATTGATATCAAGTTGTTTTCCAAGAAAGGTTTGGAAATCGAATTTTCAGGGAATAATCAATACAGAATTAGTGGTGATGGCGACCCTCGGAAAGTGATTATGAAAGTTGCAGGAGAAAAAGCCTTACCGCTAATCAATATTTCAAAGAATGAGCAGTCGTTGGAAAATGTATTTCAGGATTTAACGAAGGGAAAATGATCTCGATTCTTAAAAAGGAAATACACGAATTTTTGGATTCCCTAATTGCTTATGTAGTGATCGGAATTTTTCTTATTGGTATCGGACTCTTGATGTGGGTATTTCCAGAAACCAATGTTCTGGACTATGGGTATTCCAGCATGGAAACTGTTTTTTCATTAGCTCCATATGTCTTCATGTTTTTGGTTCCAGCAATTACGATGAAGTCGTTTGCAGAGGAGAAACGAAATGGCACCATTGAGCTTTTGTACACACTTCCTTTCAAGGAAATCGATATTATCACAGGTAAGTTTTTTGCTGGTTTTTTGCTGGTGGTATTCTCGATTTTGCCGACGCTGGTCTACTATTTCTCACTCTCATACCTGGGAAATCCAGTGGGAAATATTGACACCGCTGGAATTGTGGGATCGTACATTGGACTAATACTTCTGGGCGGGATTTTTACTGCAATTGGCGTCATGTCATCGGCATTGACAGGAAATCAAATTGTATCTTTCATTCTTGCTGCCTTCTTGTGTTTCTTTTTTTATGCCGGATTTGAATCGCTTGCGAGTATCAACATCTGGTCGGAGACTTCAGCTTTCATAAAGGAGATCGGAATTTTGGCACATTATGAGGTACTGAGCAAAGGTCTTATCGACTTCAGTGATGTTGTTTACCTACTATCTGTAACCGCCCTCTTTCTTTATGCGACTAAGATTATTTTAAACCTACAGAAAGGATGAGTGAGCAGAAAGTACATATCATCCTTCAATCTTTAATTGTGCTACTTTCTGTCTGGCTTGTAAACCAACTGGCGGATAGATCAAATGTGCGAATTGACTTAACTGAAGAAAAGAGATATACGATATCGAATGCAACGAAAGCTCTCTTGAAAAACCTCAACGAGGATGTCTTTTTTGAAGTGTATTTAGCTGGAGACCTTCCGCCAAACTTCAAAAGATTTAGCAATTCCATTCAGGAAATGCTAGAGCAGTTTGGCGAAGAATCAGGAGGTAGAATTCAATACAAATTCACGGATCCGACACAGGCGCAATCGACGCAAGCAAGAAACCAGTTTTTCCAATCACTGATGGAAAAGGGACTGCAACCGACGAATCTCAATTTCAGCCAGGAAGGTAACAACCTACAGAAAATAATTTTTCCGGCTGCTTTGGTGTCTCAGGGAATGCAAGAGATTCCAGTCAATTTGCTGAAAGGGAACCGGACCTCAGGTCAGGAAGAGTTCCTAAACCAGGCGATCGAAGGACTTGAGTATGAGCTAGCTTCTGCAATTTCACAGTTGGGAGAAGGTGGAATTAAAAAGGTGGGTTTCGTCACAGGACATGGTTCTCCAGATCCCCAACATTTAGCAGGGTTCAAGAATGCAATTCTAAGTAAGTATGATTTGTTTGACGTTCGACTGGAGGGTAGGAAAGAATTGATTGGGTACGATGCAGTTGTTGTAGCTAAACCGCGGGAACGGTTTAGTGAACAGGAAAAATACCTGCTCGATCAATACGTGATGCGAGGAGGAAGTCTGATCCTTTTTCTGGATGCTTTGAGTGTCAACATAGATAGCGCATTGAGTGATGGTACTGTGGCAATTCCCTACGACACGAACCTGGAAGATTTACTCTTTAAGTATGGTTTGCGTGTAAATAGAAATTTGGTTTTAGATGTGAATAGCGGCGAGCTACCCATTGTCCGTGGCAACTTTGGAGATCAACCACAGATCCAAATGCTTCCCTGGCCATTTTTCCCTTTGATTACGAATTACTCCAAGCATCCGAGCGTTCGAAATTTGGATGCCATTCTTACTCGTTTCACCTCAACAATAGATACCGTGAAGGCGGTTGGCGTGACGAAAACTCCTCTTGCTGCAACTACTCAATATTCAAAAGTATTGGGGCCTCCGGTTCGGGTGGCTTTGAATGATTTGCAAGATGCAATAAACCCGGAGCGATTTAATGGAGGCATTCAAAACATTGCGTATCTACTTGAGGGAAGGTTTACCTCACTTTATGCAAATCGACTTGTACCAACAGGCTTTGATAAGTCAGTGTTTATGCAAAATGGTGCTGATGGAAAAGTGATTGTTTTTGCCGATGGCGATATGATTATCAACGATATTGATCCTGAGAGCAACGAGCCATTGGCTTTGGGGGTAGAGGCATTTTCTAAGACGACCTATGCGAATGAACAGCTCGTTCTCAATATCCTAGATTACATGGTAGATGATTCAGGTTTGATTGAGACCAGGTCAAGAGAAGTGAAAGTACGCCCACTTGATAGAGTAAAAGTGAAGCAAGACCGGACTATGTGGCAGTTTATCAATCTTGTTCTGCCAATTGTATTGATTCTCGTCGCAGGAGGCTTGAAATGGTATTTGAGAAAAAGAAAATACGCTAGCTGACATGAGTAAAACGGTCAAATATATCATCGTTGTGATCATACTTCTGATAGGGAATCTTGCTCTGGTTTTTACAGATGGACTGCAAAGGAGTGCATCGTTTGATGATGAATTGTTCGTCATTGAAAACATCAATGAGATTAGTTCCGTGGTAATCTCAAAAGATGGTGAAAAAATTGAACTGACGAAAGAGAGTGCCAATTGGAAATTGAATAATGCCTTTGAAGCAGACCAAAATTTCTTACAAGTACTGTTTTCAATTCTAAATCAAGTGAAGGTAAAGAGAGTGGTCGGTGCATTGGAACAGCCGATTTCGAGGAATGTGGCTATTGAATTTAGCAGTGGAGAAGTAGCGACGTTTGATTTTACTTCAGATGCACTGGGAACCAGTTCGTACTTCATTCAAGATGGATCGACATACCAGGTGGAGGTTCCTGGTTATCGAGACAATGTGGTCAACATATTTCAGCTAACAGAGGATCAGTGGAAAAGTAGAATTGTATTTGATGGGAGCTGGCGTACGATTCAAAGACTGAATCTCACATCCAAAAGCAAAGAACTCACAATTAGCTTTGTTAACCAATTTTTTGAAGTGGACGGCGTCTCAGCCATCGACAGTTCAGGAGTGGTGGACTATTTAAATCAATTCCAACTATTTCAGGCAAATGAAATGATCTCTCGAGGTAGATTCCCGGACTTGGATAGCTTAATGAATACAACACCGTCGGCCATTCTGACAATTGATGACATCCAGAATGATGCGGCGACCACATTTAGCATTTACCCAAATCTGACAGGTCAGACATACCAGCTGGTGACGAAAAACAATGAGGTGATGATGGTATTTGATCGTAGGAGAATCCAGAGTTTGCTGAAGTTTAACGAAGATTTCAGGGCCAACTAAATAGCCTAGTAATATCCCGTTTTTGTCATTAAATTTGCGTCCCGATTGAGAGATTGATTCTCAAAAACGTAAAAGAGCTTCTATGAAATTTATTGTATCATCATCGTATCTTCTTAAGCAACTTTCTGACATCAATGGTGTGATCACCACGAATCCAGTTGTGCCGATTTTGGAAAACTTCCTATTTGAAATTAGCGAGGGCAACCTCACCGTGACTGCTTCAGATTTGCAGACCAGTATGATCACGGAACTTCAGGTAGAAGCGAAAGAAGATGGAAGCATTGCAATTCCTGCAAAGATCTTGTTGGAGACGTTGAGAAATCTACCCGAGCAGCCAGTTACTTTTTCTATTGACAGCAATACCTATAGCATCGAGATCAACTCCGACAATGGACGATATAAACTTGCTGGAGAGAACGCTACGGATTTCCCAAAGATACCTACCGTTTCAGATGGCTATACTGTGAACATTTCATCAGAAGTGCTAGGAAGGGCTATCAATAATACAATTTTTGCTACATCGAATGACGAGCTAAGACCTGCAATGACCGGCGTATACATCAAACTCGATGATACCAATACTACCTTTGTTGCCACCGATAGTCACCGTCTTATCAGATACAGAAGGGTGGATGTTGCTGCCGACATGAGCCACTCAATGATCGTTCCTCGAAAGGCTCTAACGCTGCTGAAGGCTACGTTGCCATCAGAAGTAACCAACGTAAACCTGGAATTCAATACATCAAATGCGTTCTTCAACTTCAACAATGTGAAGATGATTTGTAGGTTGATTGATGAGCGATTTCCAGACTATGAGAACGTGATTCCATTGGATAACACCAATGCTGTAGTGATCAAGAAAGATGAGCTCTTGAGCTCACTCAAGCGTATCGCTATTTATGCAAACAAAACGACGCACCAAGTACGACTTAAAGTGACTGGAAGCGAATTGATGGTTTCAGCAGAAGATCTTGATTTCTCTAACGAGGCAAACGAGCGACTAGCTTGTGAGCATGATGGGGAAGACATCGAAATTGGTTTCAACGCGAAATTTCTAGTAGAAATGCTGGGGAACATTGATTCAG
>JBDVJN010000063.1:0-57962 GCA_039961455.1 Cyclobacteriaceae bacterium
TCGATATCAAAGATGGAGAAACCGTGAAAGGAGTCAATTTTGTTGACATTCGATCTGCTGGTGATCCAACCGAATTAGCTAAACGTTACGTGAAAGAAGGTGCAGACGAACTTGTTTTTCTCGACATAACTGCCACCATTGAGGGGCGTAAAACTTTTGCCGAGCTTGTCCACGAAATATCCAAAGAAATCAATATTCCATTCACAGTCGGAGGTGGAATTAGTTCTGTAGATGACGCAAAGATTTTGCTAAATGCTGGCGCTGACAAAATCAGTGTCAACTCTGCAGCTGTTCGAAATCCTTCGCTGATCAGCGAAATAGCAAAAGAATTTGGCAGTCAGTTTTTGGTTGTCGCGATAGACGCCGGATTAGTTGATGGCGAATGGAAGGTATTTGTAAAAGGTGGAAGAGAAGCAACAGAGCGAATTGTTGTCGAATGGGCGCAGCATGTAGAATCACTTTGTGCTGGCGAAATTCTCTTAACATCTATGCAGCATGACGGAACGAAACAAGGATTTGCCATTGAGCTCACAAACAAGTTAACAGAACTACTTACTATTCCGGTAATTGCATCGGGAGGTGCCGGTTCCAAGGAACATTTCACAGAAGTTTTCGAAGAGACGGGTGCAACAGGTGCGCTTGCAGCAAGTATTTTTCATTTTGGAGAAATTCCAATTCCAGAACTAAAGCAATTTTTAAAAAAAGATAAAGTGAACGTCAGGCTTTAATTGACTATTGAAAATTAAGGCGAACGATAAAATTCCAATGAATAATTCAAAATCTAACATCCAAGATCTAGTGTCTAATCTTATCCCAGCAATTATTCAGCATGCCTTAACCAACCAGGTTCTCATGCTTGGATATATGAATGGCGAATCGCTTGCCAAAACGAAAGATGAAGGAAAAGTGACCTTTTTCAGTCGGTCAAAACAACGGCTTTGGACTAAGGGAGAAACTTCTGGTAATTTTCTTAATGTCGTTTCCATCGAGGAAGACTGCGACCAGGATACCTACTTGATTAAGGTCCTCCCGGAGGGAGAAACCTGCCACAAAGGCACGTACACCTGCTTTGGTGAGAAAGAACCAAGTGGGTTCTTGCATGAGTTGCAAGGAGTGATTAATGAACGAAAAAACAATCCGAATGACAAGTCGTATACATCGGAGCTTTTCCAAAAAGGAACCAAAAAGATTGCTCAGAAAGTAGGCGAAGAAGCAACGGAAGTGATTCTTGAGGCTATGGACAATAGGAAAGATTTGTTGATTGAAGAGTCTTCGGATTTACTCTACCATTTTTTAGTGCTGCTAGCTGATCAGGATTTGAAGTTGGAAGATATAGAGGGCAAGTTGATGGAACGGCACATTCAGAAAAAGTAAAATATGAAAGGGATCAGTCATTTGATCCCCCTCTCACCAAAGCGATATGCTAATCGCCAGTTTTATCTGTTTTTCGCAACTACTTCATCGTAGTCTGCGAATTGAGCATCCATGCTAGCCTTTATCATTTCAAGCACATTCGTCTTGAATTTCATTTTGTCAACCACATATACATTATCCACCACTTTGGAACTAAGTGCTTCTAAGCTCTTATCGGTAATCTCGGAATAGAAGTCTTCTGCCCCTTCCGTTTTAATGCTTCCAACATAGCCTCCGACTTTATTTTTCGCCCATATAGTAGCTCCAAAATTTCCCATCATGGTAAGTTGTGGTTTGGACCTTACCGAAGCAGTACTGCCAATTGCAGCTGTTTTGAACGAGATAAAATCAATTGTAGCGGTGAAACTGGAAGAATTTCCAATACCGTACTGCCACATATGCTTGGCATTTCCACTTGTGGCAAGCGGTCCATCTCCAGAAAATGCAATGTCCACACCATCTGGCCAAGCCATCATCGTGTGCGACTTCTTTTGTCTGTCATCGAAAACACCCCCATTAACGATTTTGGCTTTGCCTTTTTTATTTGCCTTTGTGTATGGTTTACTTTTCATCATCACATCTTTATCTGCCATTGTGATTGTGACGTTTCTCTTTTTCCATCCCTCAACAAAGTAGGCGTAGGCTTCATTTGTAATTTCACCAGCCAAGGCTTCATCTACACTCCCAAGCCTCGCCCTTACTCCGACCTGTGCACCACCTCCCCCAAGATCCTCTGCAAACTTGTACAGATTAAAAGTGAGTGCAAAGTTGTCGATGAGAAGTTCCGAAACCGGAGTAGCAACCAATTTCCCTTTTCCCATTATGGTGTTTTTTGCTTTACCAACCTCGGCCTGGCTAAAAGCCAAAACTGAAGCAAGTACGAATGTCGTAGCAGCAATGATTCGTTTCATAATTGTGTTTTTTTTGTTATTTGAAATTCAACTTTTTTGGTAATTCAAAACATGTTTGACCAATCCCACCACAGTTTTAACTCCTACCTTCGAATAAATGCTTCTTCGATAAGTCTCCACTGTTCGTTCGCTAATTCCCAGTTCGCTTGCAATACTTGAGCTTGGTTTCTCTTCAAGTATTAGTTGCAGGACCTGGTTTTCGCGCGGTGTAAATTGACTTGACATATCCATCTAATTTCTCATCAAAATTCATCTGATACAGATCCAGATGCATCAGGGCAATTATGTATTTTACAGTAAGGGAATACCCTTAGGGTTTAGAGCGTAGGGTGTTTGTAGGTTAGGCTAGTTGATGCTCGATTGCAAACTTTGTTAATCCTACAAGAGTGGTCGTTTTGGTTTTTCGAAAGATGTTTCGCTTGTGAGTTTCAACCGTTTTTTCACTTATAAACAACTCTTCTGCAATTTGCTTCGCGGTGTATTCCTTTATGATCAACGATATTATTTCTCTCTCCCGTTCGCTCAAAAGTTCCTCAATCGATGGATACTTTACTCCTTCCACCAGCATTTTGGTAATCGCAGCACTTACTAGCGTTTCACCCTCAAGTGTTTTTTGTATTGCTTCAATTAACTCGTTGTGAGTAGAGTGCTTTAGAATATAGCTATCAGCCCCAGCCTTCAGGACATCTCTTACAATGTGCTTTTCCTGATGCATGCTAACGGCGATCACCTTTACTTCAGGCAATTGCTTTTTTACTGTCTGAATAAATTCAGGTCCTTTCATTTCTGGCATGTTTACATCAGTGACGACAACATCTACTTTTGTCGTTTTGAGAATTTCCAGGGCTCGAATGGCAGAGTTGGCAGTGGCCAAAACCTGATGGTTACCATGATTTTGAAGTAATTCCATGATTCCGTCAATCATCAGCTGGTGATCGTCAACAATCAGAATTCTCACTGGTCCATTCATCACGCTACAGCCACTTCTTCTAGTTTGTAAGGAATCTCAATCGAAACGGTCGTATTCTTCCTTCCTTCGATTGTGTCAAAATCGATGATTCCGTGCAACAGATCCAGTCGTGAATTAATATTTTTCCATCCGTTGCCTTTGCCCTTCATGAAGCTTTTCAGATCAAACCCATCTCCATCATCTTCAATGAGCAGCGACAAATCTTCGCCCAAGTCTGTGATGCTAATGTTGATTTTCGAAGCGTTTGAATATTTGATCGTGTTGCTCACCAGCTCCTGTATGATCCGGTATATGGCTACTTTCTGATCGTCATCAACCTTGTTTTTGATTTCGAAAGACTGGAAATCAAAGGCAATAGCTCCACTGGCATTTACCTGATCTTTCAGCCCATCAATCGCATCTTCCAACCCCTTTTCAAACAACGTGTGGGGCATCAGATCAAATGCGATATTCTTGAGTGAGCTATACATAGAATCCAGTATTTCTTCCGATTTGTCAGATACAGTATCGGGTTTTGAAGACTCCTTGATTCTGGAGACATTTAGCTTCAAGGCCGAAATCAACTGGCCAAAATCGTCATGAAGATCCATAGCAAACCTCTTCCGTTCTTTTTCCTGAGAAGATATAACTGCTTTGATTTGTTCGGATTTTGACTTTGACTTTTCTCTTTCCAGATTGGCCTTTGCCCTCAAATCTCTCTGTCTGTACATAATCACAGCAAAGACGAACAAAAAGACAATCAAAGCAATTGCACTGGCCAACAGGAGGTTGTTCCTTGCTATCGATGCAGCTTGCAATTCGGTCTCGGCATTTAAAAGCCTGATCTCTTGTTCTTTTTTCTCCGTTTCATATTTAGTTTGAGCCTGAGTCAGTTCTCTGATTTTCTGTTGATTAAAAATGGTATCTGATAGAACATCTTTTTGTTTTTGGTACTCATACGCTTGCTTATATTGGTTGAGATATTCATGACATTCGGATAGTCCCGCATAGGTGTTTTCCAGAAGTCTTACATAGTTGATAGGAGTGCCATGCTCTATCGCCTTGTTGTAATTCTCAATGGCTCTATTATACTCACCAAGGTTTTGATAGTTTCTGCCCAGGTAGTTATATCCGAAACTCACTCCTCTTTGTTCATCGTACTGAATCCGTATAGCCAATCCCTTTTTCAGGTATTCAATACTTTCCCGGTATTTCTTCTGGCTAGTCAAAATCATCGCCATATTGTTGTATGGATAGCTTTGTGCTAACGTGTCTTTGTTTGCGACAAATTGCTCAAGAGCAAGGTTCAGATAAGCAAGCGCAGAATCCAGCTCATCTTTCTGGTGAAATGCATTTGCTATATTAACGGCTGCAGTTGCAGCATTACCGGGATCGTTATCTTCAGTATGTATAGCCATACTCAGTTTCTGATATCTTAAGGCATCATCAAAATTCTTCTGTCCATAACTGAGATGCCCCAGGTATCCATAGCAATTCGCAATCGTTTTCAGGTCTCCAGTAGCCTCTGCTTTTTTTACAGCTTCAAACAAATATTTTGAGGAAAGATCATATTGACTGGTCTTGTAGTACATGAGGCCGATACTGGAGATAGCCTTTGCCTCACCAATTCTATTTTTAATCAGTGCATTCAATTTGCTGCTCTCGGTGTAGAAATAGATAGCAGAATCGTAGCGTGATTTTCTATCATAGTAGTCTCCTAACCTGTGTTGGATAAATGCCAGCGACTGATCAGTTTCAGAAATTGCCAATGCTGAGTCCTGGTAATCTCGGTAAATTTCAAGATTTGAAGAATAATATGTATTCCCTATTTCAGCTAGCAAAAGGGCACGATCTGGCACCTCTCCGTTTTGCAATACATTCATGAGGCTATCACGCCTTGATTGAGAAAATAGGCCTAATGTACTGACACATGCTATCAAAAACATGATCAGTACCTTGAAATTGTAAATGGTCATACGAGTCATTTAAGCAGCGGGCTGATTAACTAATTTACACCTAAATTCTCATGAACTGAAAATTCCTGATGTTGCAGAGAGCTGCACCAGCTACTCAATAAAACAGAGACAGATTGCAAATTACCTGGCCAACACCGAACGTATCTACTAATGAAAATTAGTGTTCTCTGCTCTTCATCAATCTATCGGATACGGGACAAACACAAAATTGGTGAACTGCTCGTCAATTACGAAGAGGCAGCAGAATTCATCCGGATCTTTGTAGTTGCCTTTAAAAACCTCCTCATTTTCAACCACTCCCCTCTGCACAAATTCTTCGAGGAAAGATGCGTAGTAGTGCCATTCATTTTCAGCTTGATACTTTTCCATTAGTACCTGCCCGATCGGCTGATTAACCTGGCACATGGGAAAAATCGGATGGTCTGAAAAACCCTGCTTTCTAATTGCATAAGATGCCTCTCTTAAAGGTTCGAATACTTTTACAAAATCCGATGAAATACTTCCCAAATACTTCGGATCTAATTCCGGATCATTTTCCATGCTGCAATTTTAGGCTATTTCGGTTAACCATTCTTTAACTCCAGGAGTACAACATTTTCCAAATGATATGTTTGTCTGACTTAAAAACCTGGGAGGGTACTAAGATTTTCGCCTTAACCAAATAAGCCAATAAAATAAAAAGGACGACTCCTTGAGCCGCCCGATCGCAATAGCCATAGCTAAAGCTGCCTAGTTTACCTTTATTAATTTTTCCGTTTTGAGATAGTCATCACTTTTTATCTTCAACAGATACAGTCCCTTCGGGAGGTTTGATACATCTATTTTCCCCTGACTAATCATTGCTGATTTCATCTTCTTCCCTTCGAGATCGAAGATGACTATTTCTACGGTTTCGCTACTCTCAATATTTAGTTGGCCCGTTACCGGATTAGGGTAGAGACGAACTTTCGGACCGGATTCCACGCTTAACACTTGCTCATCTTTCAGACATTCCAGTATGACCACTTTTGCGGTAGCACTCGATTCGTTCCCCGCAGGATCTGTTGCTGTCAGTAAGACTGTGTTCTCACCAAGGTCGTTGCAAGTGAATGAGGTAAAGTCTAGTGAAAGAGAAAGTGGATTACCCCCGAGATCAAAACTGCCGTTATCTACATCTGAAGGTTCTATTTCCAATGTACCACTAGCAGGGATATTCAATTCTATGTTTTTGGTGGATACTGTAGGATCAACATCGTCGATTAATGTGATTGAAAAAGGCTTCTCTAAAGATTTACCCTCATTATCAGTGGCTGAGATATAAACCATGTATTCACGAGATGCCAGATCTGTTGTATTGTTAATATATAAAGCTTGATCCTGAAGATAGAAAAGTGAATTGTCTCCCTCATTTTCAGTGAGTAAGAATGAGTGTGTGTCTTCTGCCTCCGGATCTATTGCAGATAGAGAACCGACAAGAGCGTTTTCACCAACGGACTGATTAATAGTTAGTTGGCTTAGCACAATATCAGATGGAGGTCGATTTGGGTTTGTGGTATTGATCCATAACTGTGTTAATATTCCGTTTTCAATTTCTTCGAAGGTAAACCCTGAGATTAAAATATCCAGGTCACTATCTCCATCAATATCAATCCAGGTAGCTTCACCAAAAAAAATGGATGGAATTTTATTTGGAATCTCAGAAAAAACACCATTTTCGTTGGAGTATATCATGGTTTCTGTTTCGCCAGCAACAAGTATATCCATATCTCCATCTAAGTCATGGTCTCCCCACATTGCTGAGCCAAAGACTTTTCCCGCCAATCCAGCATCTACTTCGCTAAATATCCCATCGTTGTTTTGGTAAATGAGCGTGTGAGCCACCAAAAATTGATCCTCTCCTCCGATCAGCAAATCAAGATCACCATCCAGGTCATAATCAGCCCATTCCATTGCGTTTTGTTCATTCAGTCCTGTCAATCCATCTACAGCATCTACAAAAACGCCGTCATCATTGCGGTAGACCTTTGCAAGCAAAACAAAATGTTCATGTCCGGTAATGGCCAGGTCCAAATCTCCGTCATTATCATAATCTCCCCAGTCTACTGCACCGGAATTTACCTGAATGATGTCTGATTCCAACGGAGCGAAGCTTCCATTGGTATTGGTATAAATGGTGGTTGACTTAGTGAATTCAGCAGTGAGCCCACCCACGATGAGATCCAGATCACCATCCTGATCATAGTCTCCCCATTTTCCATAACCATCCCCATTCTGTCCTACAATTGTAAGTCCGGCATTTGTAGCAGAGAACATACCGTTAGTGTTTTGAAAGATGTCAGTGATTGGCCCATTTGAATTAGATCCTGTTATCAATAAATCCAGATCACCATCCTGATCATAATCCCCCCAGTCTAATGATCCTGCATACATAGCCGGAATGCCACTTACCATTCCTTCTAGTTCACCACCGTTGTTTTTGTAAATGATAACTGTGTATTGTCCAAGCTCATCTACTCCAGACATCACGATATCTTCGTCTCCGTCTCCATCAAAATCTCCTACCGCCAAGGCACTTGAGCCCAAATCTTTAAGTAGATCAGATGTGTTTACATCCTGCACAAAAAGATAATCTATAGCTGGAGGTGGAGGAGCATCCTCTCCATTTTTATACAGTTTCCTGATGTCGGTTAGTTCACCTACACCAGCCAATAGGATATCGAGATCAAGATCCTGGTCATAGTCTACCCATGAGGCTTTCCCATAAGATACTCCCGGAAGCGTAATAAGAGCATCTTCAAACCCACCTGCATTGTTGCGATAGATTTTTGAAGTGCCTAGTTGTTGTTCCCAGTCGTGTATACCTGTAATCAACAAGTCCAAATCCCCGTCTTGATCGTAATCTCCCCAGTCCGAAGAGCCGTACATTAATCCATCTAGTGTAGCTCCAATATTTGTAAACGCCCCACCATCGTTTTGATAAATGTAGGATACCGGATCCATAACGGGCCATTGGTTATGTTCATCGGTGCGTGTGGAGCCGGAAATGGTGATGTCCAGATCACCATCCTGATCATAATCTCCCCAATCGGCAGATCCTGCATAAACCCCCTGAAGACCTGCGTTGATATCTGTGAATGTACCCCCTTCATTTTTGTAGATGCTAGACTTGCATTCGAAGGCTGTACGATCAAATCCGGTAATGAGAAGGTCGAGATCGTTATCCTGATCATAATCGGCCCAGCTAAGAGATCCTTCTTCTGCAACTGGTAATGTGACGTCTAGTTTAGTGAACGTGCCGTCAGTGTTGGTATAGATCATGGCACGAATCTTATCCAGATCATCTTCCATAATCACCGCCAAGTCAGGATCTCCATCCTGATCATAGTCACCCCAGACTGCAGCATGAGAAAGCCGGATAGGCAGACCAACATTGTTAAGGCCATCGTTGACAAGGGTAAATGTCCCGGCATTATTTTGATATAGACGAAGGTATTGAGTGCCAGAATTACCAAGTTGATGAGAGCGACTGACGATAAGATCTAAATCTCCATCTCCGTCATAGTCGGCCCAATCGAGGGTACCTCCATTGGTACCTGATACACCGATAGAATGATATGTTAAAACCCCATTCTCATTATTGTAGAGGTCTAAGTCATTGCGCGAACGCGAACTCAATACCAAATCGAGATCTCCGTCCATATCATAGTCACCCCAGGCTGTAACAACAGCATCGTCGTTTCTATCGATAGTAGTACTATTTGGAACATCTTCAAAAAACTGGGTGAACCCGCTGGTAGTGAACAGCAGAAAGAAAATCAACGAATTAATGAATTTTAGCTGATTGTTGATTTGGTATAAATAATTCATGATTTTTTATTGCTTTATTGTGAAATCAATATTACGTTCTATACATAGTATGCGGAAGTTTTGACCTACTGCATACCTACTACATGGGGATTATTTGTAAATAGTGGGTGGTAGATTTAAATGGTTCGCTAGATTTAACTTTTTGTCGTACCAGCTTAACCAATGAGAAAACTTTTTATAGTTTTTCCAGCCCTTTTTCTTTTACACTTTACAGCCCCTGGTTCCCAGTATGAAACGGGTGAAGTGATTCTTACAAGTCAGGATTCTTTCACATCTCTTACCAGACTGCAGAATTCTCAAGTTGGAGTTCTGGTAGATTCGACCAGAAAGATGGAGATTGGAGAAATTGTTTCCAGCTTTCACTTTGAATCAATAGAATTGAGTGAATTCTCTCCAGAGAATAATTATTGGTTCAAAGTTGTACTCCAAAATCATTCAACTTCTGATCTGACCGTGCTTCTGTTTTCTAATGAATGGAAAAACTCATTTTGGGAATTTTCTGACAATGGGTTCATCGATCATGGTACAAAGGGAGTATTGATTTCAAAGGTTCATGACAACTTTTATACTGGTCAGAATAATCAGTGTAAACTGAAGGTTAAACTTGTGCCAAACTCTGCTAAAACTATCTATATAAAGGTAGATGGCAGTATTGGAGATTTACCTTTCAAAATAGATACCGGTATTTCAATTCAACAATTGAAATCCTTTGAAGAAGAGGCATCAAAGGACTTGATGGCCATCAGCATATTCATCGGGATGGTAGTTGTGATCATATTAACTAATATGGTACTGGGTCTGGTTTTTAATGAAACCAGCAGTACTTACTATTTGTTTTTTGTGATCTGTATGAGTTTGTTCCAAGCTGGATATTATAAGTTTTTCTGGTTTGTCAGTCCTGACATCAATTTTGACTTCAGTTTATTATTCTCAGTTATCTGGCTCTTTTACGTACTGTTCGCAAGTTCTTACCTGGATTTTAAGAAAAAGTCACCCCAAGGATGGAAGTTCAGTTTAGCCTTGATCTGTTTCACAGGGATTTCAACGATTGGACTGATAATTCTATATTTCAATTCTACGGAATATTATTACCATGTTTTACCTCGATTAAATACCGTTTTTGCTATTATCTCAATGCCATTCATATACTATGTTGCCATTCAACCCGGAAAGTTGAAATACTTTGTTTTAGTTGCTCTTGGTTTTGGAATAGTGGGTAGTGTAATAACAACATTTTCGTTGCATTTTGCCTTCCTTACCAGTTCATATGTTTATTCATTGGCTGGATCGGGATTGGAGATATGCTGCTTTCTTGTTGGCCTGGCATATAAAATGAACTTAAACAAACAGGAGGCCGAAAGAGCTGTATTTGAAGCCAGGGAAAGAGAAAAAGAAAAGGAGCATTTACTGGAAATTAAGCAACTTCAGGAAGAGAAGTTTGAGACTGAAATGAAGTTAAAAACTAATGAATTGACCAGCCTGTCTATGGGGGTAGCAGCTAAAACTGAAGTGCTCGATAAAGTATACCATTATATAAAAAACAATGATAATGGTATGGGCAGAGAATTACTATCGGAGATCAAAGATAAGCTTAGAATCGACGAAGACTGGAAGACATTTAAGATCAGATTTGAAAAAGTGAATCCAACTTTTTTTGATGAACTGCTAAAGGTTGCTCCAGACTTAACGGAAAATGACTTGCGGTTTGCATCACTCTTGTATGTCCAGTTGAATACTCATGAAATTTGTCAGTTGCTAAATCTGTCTCAAAGAACGGTACAAACTGCAAAATATAGACTTAAGAAGAAACTCAACTTATCAAAGGAAGTAGATTTGATGTCTTACGTGTGTGACCTTACTTAGCTACTTCATTTGCCACACCTGATGATGAATTAGGCGCAATTTTCTTATACTAGTCCAGGTAAACTTAGAGTGACAAATATTTGAAGCTTTAGTTCCTCAATTCCAACAATACAACACATTCCACATGCTGAGTATGAGGAAACATATCAACTGGTTGAATCTTCTTCACTTCATACGATTCGCCAAGTACCTGTAGGTCACGTGCCTGGGTCGCCGGGTTGCAACTAACATAGACGATCTTATCGACCTTTAATTCTGCAAGCAGTTGCGTAACTCGAGGATGCATTCCTGCTCTTGGTGGGTCTGTGATGATCACATCTGGTTTTCCATGTTCACTTATAAATTCATTGGCCAGCATGTCTTTCATGTCTCCGGCGAAGAACTCCGTATTTGATATATTGTTTAGCTCCGAATTTCTCTTCGCATCTTCAATCGCTTCCTCTACATATTCAATCCCAATCACTTTTTTCGCACTCCTTGCTACGAAATTCGCAATGGTACCCGTTCCGGTGTATAAGTCGTAAACCAATTCATCTCCTTTCAAATCAGCAAGATCGGCTGCGATTTTATACAATTCGTGGGCTTGCTCAGAATTAGTCTGATAAAACGATTTCGGTCCAATCCGAAACTTCAAATCATCCATTTGCTCCAAAATATGATCGTTTCCATCAAACAGCTTCACTTCCAAATCATAAAACGAATCATTCCCCTTTTCATTCACGATATACATTAAGGAAGTAATCTCCGGGAAGGTTCTTTTAAGAAAGTTCAGAACCTGTGTTATCATCTCCTTATCATTTTTAAAAACCTGAAGAATCACCATGAGATCTCCGGTAGTAGATGTCCGGATAATCAAGTTTCTCAAGAGGCCAGTCTGCTTTTTCAGGTCGAAAAATTCAATGCCGTTCTCATCGGCATACTTCTTTAATGCCAGACGAATTGCATTGGAGGAATCTGATTGAAGAAAACATTTGTTGACATTTAAGATTTTGTCAAATCTGCCTGGAATATGAAATCCAAGTCCGGTTCTAATGTGTTCCTCCTCTGAATCAATTTCTTCTTTTGTCAACCATCGGAAGTTTGAGAAAGTATACTCCAACTTGTTTCGATAATAGGTTGTCTTTTTTGATCCAAGAATTTGTGCCGCCTGTGGCAGTTCTAGCCCACTCAGTTTTCTCAAGTTTTCCGAAACATGTTCTTCTTTGAACTTTAGTTGAGCTTCGTAACTCATGTGTTGCCATTTACACCCACCACAAAGTCCAAAGTGTCCGCAAAAGGGCTCAACTCTATCTTTTGAGTACGTTTCAAAACCTGTTGGAATAGCCTGTAGAAATTTCTTCTTTCTTCCTGTGATCTTTGCCTCCACGATATCCCCCGGAACGGTGTCCTTAATAAATACCACCTGCCCGTCTACCTTCCCAACTCCTTTACCTTCAGATGAGATACTCGTGATCTCCAGTTTTTCAAGAATAGTCTCTTTCTTCATTCCGCAAAAATAACTGACTTAACATCTCAAATAGGAGGGTTTTTTGTAGTTTCATTGTTTATATCATGATATGAAGAAGATACTCCTGGCACTGTTGTTTGGGATTTGCTTATTTCCCTTGAAAGCCAATCATATTGTGGGTGGAGAAATTGAATTCCTCTACGTGCGTGATGGTGTATACAGAATCAATCTTATACAGTATTTTGATGAAGCTCAATCGCTTAACCCTGGACCTGAGGCTGCTATTCAAGTGTACATCTTCAGGAGTAGCGATAATGCCCAAATATCCATTCATACCTTAACCCTCAGTTCACAAGAACTTGTAGAATATACCAACATTGAATGTGCTATAGATGAATTGATAACCTCAAGAGTTGTTTGGTCCGCAGAAGTTAATTTGAACCCAAACCTATACTCTGACCCCGAAGGCTATTACATATCATGGGAAAGGTGCTGCAGGAATGCTGCGATTAAGAACATTGTGACACCAATTGGAGCCGGGATGACATACACCCTGGACATTCCTCCATTGATGATAAATGGTAAAGTGTTCATTAATTCCTCCCCGATTCTATTCAAGCCTTTGAGTGACTACGCATGTGTTAATCAACTTTACTACATAGAATTCACAGGGACTGATCCTGATGGAGATTCGCTTGTATACTCACTCACGACACCGCTCAACAGTTCTGCTGCGGTGGCACTTCCCACGCCAACGCCAAAACCCCATGGAAAGGTGGCATTTAATCCTGGTTTCTCGGAATCCAATATGATACCCGGCAGCAGGCCTCTTGCAATCAGTAACAAAGGATTGCTAACCGTCACGCCAGCGGAAACCGGGCTTTACGTTTTTTCAGTACTCGTAGAGGAATATCGCAACAAGCAAAAGATTGGGCAGACGAGACGAGATTTCCAAATGCTTGTGGTCGATGGATGTGAACCTCCGGACCCACCGGTTGTAGACATTGATATTCCTGGTGATCCCGACTTTGACCCTCTAACAGATGTGCTCACTTATACAGTTGCTGACGCAAAATGTTTTGATTTTCTTGTGGCGAATGTTACCGACGGGGAGACCATAAGTTTTCGAGCTGAGGGTGTAAACTTTGATGAGGAACTCAATGATATTTTCCAGTTGAATCAGATCCCTGTAGGATCAGGCATGAGTGAGCTAAAAATTGAAGTCTGCGTACCTGACTGCCCACCTGTTAGTGATGGAGCATTTATTTTAGATTTAATTGCTTCGGATGATGCATGTCCACTACCACAGTTGGATACATTGAGATTGACCATTGTTGTCGAACCTCCACCAAACATTTTCCCCTCAAGCACAACAGCACAAACGACCGTTATTCAACAAGAAAGTAATGCTCCCATCTATTCTCATTTGATTACCGGTATGGATCCGGACGGTGATGAAATGCGCATATCCCTCCTTATAGACGGTGTGGAAGATCCTACTGCTCACGGGTTTGGTCTGGATACACTGAGTAGCACTCCTGGCAACATTCAAGCACTTTTTACCTGGGATACTGATTGCGAAATGTACGACTTTAGCAGTGATCAACAATTTCGAGTTGGCATTTTGGTAGATGACCTAGACGAATGTGATGTATCAAATCCCGATACCCTATTTGTTGATGCGACAGTAATTCTCCCACCCAATACAAATCCAGTTGTTTCTTCAAGTGCCATAAGTCCCAATCGGGTGATGTTAGGCACTCAAGTGAATTTTGATGTCTCTGTCTCTGATAGCGACAACGATGATGTAACTCTGACTTTGGTTGGAGGAAATTTCGATCCCAATTTCTATGGAGTTGACTTCACGACTGCCTCGGGAAATACCAATGCGAGTTCATCTTTTTCTTGGGATGTCTTTTGTGATACCTTACTATTTCCCAGAGGACATCAATTCGAGATGCTCTTTATTGGGGATGACGACGACAAATGCAAAGTGAAAAATTTTGACACTCTGCGGTACGTGATTGAAATTGAGTACCCAGAAAATGCTGCCCCTGTTTTCGAAGAGATTTCGCAAAATCGGGTGGTCCGAGTAAATGAAAGAACTCAATTTGAGATCGAAGCCTTTGATCCTGACGGAGATCAACTAACGTTGGAACTTGCACCTGGTTTTCGGCAACCACCTTCCAATAGTTTGTCTTTCGAACCAATAACTGGAAACGGCAGAGTATCTGGAATTTTTGAATGGCAACCAGAATGCTCACTCTTGAGATTTGGACAAACCAGCGCTTTGGAAGATGTGGTTTTTCAGGTAAAAGATAGTTCATGTACCGGGATTCGTTTGGACACGCTCAAGATCACTTTTGAGCTCATTGACGATGCCGAGAGGCAAACAGAATTTCTGCCTCCAAATGTCTTCACACCAAATGGTGATGATGTTAATGACCTATTCACCTTAAGTGGGCATTCGGATCGTACTCAGAATCTACCGCCAAACAATTGCGATAATTCGTTCGAATTTATAGTGATTAACAATCGCGCTGGTAACACTGTGTTTAGATCAGAAAACAGGGATTTTGCTTGGTCTGGAGGGCAATTCCCAACTGGTGTGTACTACTACCTGATCAAGTACAGCACCACGGAGTTCAAAGGATTTGTGCATTTACTTAGGTAGTTAGAACCCTACACCTATCCTGAATCCATTTGCCGCAGAAGATCCGTCTCGAAACGCCCACCAATAGTCCACTCTCATAAATTTGAAAATATGCTCAATCCCAGCTCCTAGCTCAACGTAATTCCCGATCGCTTTGGTGTTCAAATAATTTACGGAGCCAACAGCTTGAAAATTCAACTTCTTGATCAATGGAAGCTTGTTAAAAATGAATTCGTTGAAATGATGCTCGAAGTGCGCTTCCACATAGGAGTCCTTGGTACTAAAAGTATAAAAAGGAAGCAATTCAAATTTATACTGCTTGTCTACTTGACTCAAGCTGGTTTGATTTCCCGAAAAATGTTTGAAGTCTACAAAAGTCAAAGAGTTGGAATTCAAGAAACTCCCGGCTTCTACCGAATATGTGCTACTTCCCGACAAGCCAAGACTTAGATTATCTTGTATTCGTAAGCTTACAAAATCATAACTGACGTCAGCAAGCCCCTTCTTCAGCGTCACAAACAATTCTGGGTACTTTGATGAATATATGAATTTACGATCGGGCCTCGTCGCATAGCGCTGATTGAATCGGATTCTGAAAATCACGCTTGCCGTCACTGCCTTCGACGTGGAAAAACCCGTTCCTATTTCACCATCATTGCCCCCATTCAATTCTTCACTGTACGGTTGATTGGAAGTGAACGTTCTTTTTTCATCACTCACCCACGTGTAATCTGTCGTATTTGAAAGGGTGTCCCTGGAAGCATACTCAAGTCTTGCATTCATTCGAATACCGTTTACTAACTCTTGCTGGAATCTTACATATCCAAAAGATTTTTGAAACAGCTTCATGTAATTACTACCACTCGCCAATGTCACATAAGTATTTATAAAAGGTGTGATCGCATCCTCATTGAACTGCGAAACATAATTTCCTCCACCAACATAGATTCTGGTAAACTTATCATCCAGGAATCTGTAGCTGGCATCAATTTTTGAATAGAATTTTTCACCAGAAAAGCCGTATCTCAATGAGGGGCGAATCCAGTATGTCGTCCTTTCATCCTTTTGAGACCAAATGGTCGGCCGAAACTCAGTAACCAACCCTTCTACCGTATTGAACTGCAGCATACCTTGAATTGAAGGTAAAGACCAATATTTCTCCGCGACACTATTGGAGTGATTGTACCCTGAAAGCAACACATTTCCTACGGTTAATTTGTTTCGCTCATGATCAACCGAGTCTTTGTATGGCTTGCTCTCCTTCATGACTCTTACGCTGTCCTTAACTTTGTAGTCTTCCACTTCAACCATTGTAAGTGGAATCGGTCTAATCTCTTCCCAGTAACTTGAATCGCGTTTGTTAGATCCCTCTTCAACAAAAAGCACCTCTTGCGTGAAATCTTCTTCAACAAACAAATCCTTCTCAGGTTCGGACTGGAAGGTTTCTTCGAAAAGTTCTTCTTCCTTGTAAAGTTCGTAATTCGGTTCCACCTCGTAGTTCGAATACACACCGAGGTAGTATCCCTTTCCTTTGAATCCAAAACCGCCAAACTGAAATTCAAATTTTTGCAAAATTGGCATCCATATATCATTTTGGGTTGGAGCAAAAACCTGATTGATTCGAAGTGAATCCGTAAATTCTATTCCTCTAGCCTTGGTTGCCAAGAGATCTATGGTGTGAAACTTCCAGGAGTCTTCAACAATGTACACCACTCCCTCAAAAGCTGGATCAGTGGATCGCTTTGGTAAAAGTCTGATTTTATTTATGAGCTTCCCATCTTCTTCGAAAGCTCCCAACCATTCAAAGTCGTAAAAAATGAATGCCTGACTAGAAATCGGAGAGACAAATACTCGTTCCCCTAGAATATCATGCTTGTAGCTTTTTTCGTAGGCATTTATATTGAAATCGGAGGCTTGGTTAAAACTAAAACCCTGCTCATTTCCACTCACCTTGGAGGAGATCATGCGCTCGCTTATTCTGTCGGGTCGCTCAAAAGCAAACTCAGAAACAGATTCAGACAGGTACAAGATACCGGTATCAATGGTTATTTTTTGTCCAAGAATTTTGTCTGGTCTTTTCAGTAACCTGAACAATCCCTTGATGTAGGCATCATTCTTAAAGGCGCGAACTTCATTTTCATAAAATTTTCGTTTTTTGATTGCTTCTCGAATGACGCGATTTGCGGGGTTATCATCCTTAGCCGTGATGGTTACTGTTTTGAGTTGGAGAGCTTGTTCATCTAGTGTAAAATCAATTTCAATCATTTGACCCTCCGAAACAGTTACCTCACGCTCCAGAACAGAGTACCCCACATATTGAACCACAATTGTATGCTTTCCCGGAGGTGTTCTCAAAAAATAGGCGGACCTTTCATTTGAGGTGGTTCCATTCGTGGTTCCTTTGATGTAGATCGTAGAAAATGGGAGATCTTCACCGTTGGTGCTTTTAATTGTACCTCGTATTCCAGTCTGCGCAATAGCAAATGAAGAAAGGGAGATCAAAAGCGAAAGAATTGATAATCGCATGTAGGCAGGCTGTTGGGTTTAGTTTCTTAACTTGTGTATAATGCATTTAGTACCCCGAAGGTTGCATGAACTCAAATTTTTAATAATTGTTTTTAGTTGTGAGTTATCTTGGCAAAAGATATACCAGTTGTGAATTAGTATGCAAAAAGTAGCAATTATTACGGGAGGTTCTTCGGGGATTGGCAAATCACTGGTTCTGCGTTATGCGCAGGAAGGCTATGCAGTGGTATTTACCGGTAGGGATCCAGCCCGAATGCAGAGTACCGAAGAAGAACTCAAGAATGGAGGGCATAATTTTCTTTCCCTGGTTCTAGATGCCGCCTCGGAAAAGGATAATCAGAAATTAATTGAAGATACTGTCAATAAGTATGGAAGAATAGATGTGCTGGTCTGTAACGCGGGAATTTCAATGCGCGCATTGTTTGAAGACTTAGACATTGAAGTGTTCAAGCAGCTAATGGACATCAATTTTTACGGTGCCATTTATGTAGTAAAAGCAGCACTACCACATTTGTTAGAATCAAGAGGATCAATCATTGGTATTTCCTCAATTAATGGGCGGAGGTCCACCCCGGCTAGAAGTGCCTACACGTCTTCAAAGTTTGCCATGGAAGGTTTCTTGGAAACACTACGAACGGAAGTCATGACAAGAGGTGTTCATGTCCTTGTCGTCCGCCCTGGATTTACTAGTTCTAATATCAGAAACGCTGCCCTCACCGCAGACGGAAAATCTCAAGGTGAGTCACCCCGTGATGAAAAAGAGATGATGTCGTCAGAAGAAGTGGCTTATAGAACATTTAAAGCTGAGCAAAAAGGAAAGAGAGACTTAGTGTTAACTCAAGACGGAAAATTGGCACTATTTTTTAACAAGATAGTTCCAGGTTGGGTAGACAAGAAAATTTATGATCGCATGAAAAAAGAGCCTGATTCTCCTCTTAAATAATCTTTATTTTCCCATTTCTGAGAAACACTTCCTCTCCATCCCAACTAATCCTAGTCCAAACTTCAGACCGATCAAGAACATTTACTTTGTGGCCTTGATCAATCATTGTGACCGGTTCTGCTCCTGCAGAGGGTCCATTTCTCAGTAAGGTGCTGTTTTCGCTAATGATGCCATAGGTACGCTCATAGCTATTGTTGGTTAAAACCAGCAGTGCAGTTAACGTCAGCAATTGAAAAACAGAAGCTGTGATTGGCTTTTCATTGAGCTGCCTCTTTTTGAAAATATAGACAGCAAAAAACACAGCTAATACAACCAAGGCTAGGAGAATCTGCCTTCGATATTTACTGATCATTGCCTTAAAGAAGTGAGTGTCATTGTAACTATACCCGCTCAAATTCTTTTCCTCACTGATCTCTTCAATTTTTCCAACGGCAGACTTGTCCGCAGATTTCTTGTAGTACAAATCCAGATAATAAAGTGCATCCACATAATTTCCTAATCCATCCTTTATGAACGCCATTTTCAGTAACATCGACTCGCTGAATTGCCCTGTTTGAAAAATGCTTTCATAGACTTGGAAAGCCTCGGTATACTTTTGCTGTGTAAAGAGAGAGTCAGCTTGAGCCTGCTGTCTTTGGCTTGCGGATGAGTCAAGAATTGCTCCCAAAAAAATGAACACAACTATTAATCTTAAGATCATATGGAATTTTGATTTAAGGTGTCTATTTTTGCATCCGCAATTTAAGGAAGCCTCTTTAAATTGCATTCTTTTTATTACGAAAGGAAGATTCGTTAGCTCAGCTGGTAGAGCATCTCCCTTTTAAGGAGAGGGTCCTGGGTTCGAGCCCCAGACGAATCACAAGTGAAACCTGAATTTGAAGTGAATTCAGGTTTTTTTATGCCCAAACCACCATTTCGTTTCATTAGAATAGATTGCAAAATAACTAAATTAGAAAAGCCGATCACTTAGTGACCGGCCTTGAATCATTGAAGATTGAGGCAAAGACGGGAAATTACTCTTAAATCTGATTTACCAAAATCTATCTATTTTCAATAACAGCATTGAGGCCATCTTTTTGTTTTTTCACCATATCTGCGACATCCTGTAGCAAGGCTTTGGCATCATATACGATCCCGTCTTTTATGGTATACTCAACACCTCCAACTCGCTCAACTTCACCGGTTTCATCATTTAGTTTTACAGCGCCGGTTCCATATAGAACTTTCAAATTTGCAAGTGGATTCTCATCAACAATAATCATATCAGCCAATAGTCCCGGTCGAATTACACCATATTCAATAGGCTTTTTCTTTGGATAAAATACTTCTTCGGCTCCATGCATTGTTGCAGCACGAATTACTTCCAGTGGGTGAAATCCTGCTTCCTGAAGCATCTCTAACTCCAGAACTGTTCCAAATCCATATAATTGATAAATGAATCCTGAATCCGATCCCACGGTCACTTTCCCACCTCTGTTTTTGTACTCATTTAAGAATCGCATCCAGATTTGGTAAAACTTCTTCCAAGCAACTTCATCATGGGTTGTCCAATCAAACCAATACGCGCCATGGCTTTGCCTGCTTGGCTTAAAAAAGTCCATTTGGGTTGGCAAGGTGTAGTCTGCATGCCAATCTGCATTTCGGGCGCGCATCACATCTCTGCCTGCCGAATAAATACTCATGGTTGGGTTCAGGAAATAATCCAGTTCAAGAAGCTCATCCAGCAATGCGTTCCACTTATCGCCACCGGGCTCGACCATGCTCCACTGCCGAGCAACCTGACCAAATCGATGCTGCTCATCATTGTAGTTCATATCTACCGGCCAGGTCTGAATATTATTTGCTTCATACATCGCTTCGAACAAACCATAATAATGAGTCATTCCAGTAAGTCCCAAACGTGCAGCATCAAGCGTGTTCATTTGGCCCACTCCCATTTGACCCAGATGTGCGGTACTTCCCATCCCAAGTGAATTGGCTTCATCCAGAATTGCTTTCATTATCTCTGGTCGATAAGAACCCAACTTAAGTCCATCAACTCCCTTTTTATTAGCGTACTGAACCCACTCTACAGCGTCTGCCGGGGTAAGAATTTTACGGTCTTTCCACTCTTCACCACTACCTGGTCGGTGAAAGGAAACTATTCTTGGTGCTGTTATTTCATTCTTAGCACTTCTGTCTCTTTCCGAAAGCGACCACTCCAGTGGGCCTGTGGGGACTCCTCTGACCGTGGTAATACCATTGGCTAGCCAGAGCTTGTACACGTATTCTGCTTCTGGTGCCTTTTTGTCACCACCGGTATGAACATGTAAATCAACTATTCCTGGCATTACATATTTACCTGTTGCATCAATTTCTTTGGTCGCGCCAGTAGGACGCTTGTCCTCATCTATCGTGACATAAGGAACACCAACTACCTTGACATCCACAATTCGGTTGTTCTCTATTACAATATCAACTGGGCTGATTGGTGGAGCGCCACTTCCATCAATCAGTGTTGCACCGCGAATAATCAATCGATCGAATGGTCCTTCTCCCTCATCTCCTCGATCAGGAGCAGGTTTTACCTGGGCAAAAACTACTGTGCTACTAATTACAATAAGTATAGCGAGAGCAAGTCGTTTATAGATCGGGATGTTTGATGATCCAATTTGGAATGCCTTCAAAAAAGTATTCCTTTTTTTACGACCAGTTACATGGTTTAAAGTTTGTGTAGGTTGCTTTTTCATTTTTGTGATTTATGCATTTAAGGCTGATTAACTACGTTTATGGAGCCATGAAATGAAAAAGCCTGTGAAGAATACTCCACAGGCTTTATCTTCTTAAGACCGTCCCTTTTAGGACTGGTTATCTGGCTTACAATCAGGTTTAGTCTATAAAATCATTTGCGCGAATTTCAGTAAGCGAAATTGGGAAAAATGTAACCGAATTCGTAGCATCGCTAACAGAGATCCACTGCGGTGAATCGTCTGCGAAACGATAATGATCTGTTAATCGTCTTCCCTGCAAAAACAGATTTACCCTGCGCTCATGGATCAAAAGGTCAATTGCTGGTATTTGTGGTGTTACATCATTCCAGGCAGTTAGACCATCCAAAGCTCTTAGTGCGTTGATCTGCGTGGCAAAACCCGCATTATCTCCCTGTGCAAGCTCCGACTCAGCAAGTATCAGCATCATTTCCCTATCCGACACAATAGTGTAATCAGGATATATTCCTTGATCGGTAAAATCGACAACAGCTGCAAAAAGTACAGGGTCGGGTATGAGATCGATAGGATCCATCAAACTAATGCTCTGCGCTGGGTCTGCAAAACCAGGTGCTCCATTCACAGAATTATCTGTGTCTGGGTCAATAATAACATAGTTAGGTGATAGTGTCTGCTCTTGTCTATCATTAACTTCTCCCCCGATATCTAGTCCTACTATGGCCCCAGGGGTAGCGGAACTAGTCTCCAATATCAAATCAGATCCAGTAGCAAGAGCTGCAGTGGCTGCTGCAACAGCAGCTGTATTATTTATCAATGCCGCAGTTCCTCCAGTTCTTGCTCTAGCTGCAGTCCAGGCATCTTTACTCCAATTTGCCCTGGCAAGCAAGCCATTTAATTGACCATCGTAGCCTGTTACATTTAATGCCACAGCCTTGTTGAGAAAACCAATAGCAGTGTCGTACAGTCCGCTCATATTTGCTGAACCTACAGGAGGAGCTCCCTCTAGTTTATCCGAAAAAGCAAAGTCATCATACATGTCTCCAATCAACATATAGATAATTGCTCCATACATATAAGAGCGTGCCAAAGCCTCCTCATCATCCAGAGTTCCATCAGATTGGAAGCCTTCGATCCTGGAAATAACTTCATCAGCCCACCATCTTGCTTCCCCGGTAAAGAAGAAAGCGGCATCCGTGAATTCATTTGCGGGATCTGAAAGCTGTCCAACATTTAACTGCTCCCATGCATCTCTCGATCCTGTCCATATCATTTCATCTGTAGACGTAGAATATGGCGTAAGCATATTACCAATTGCCCTGGTTACTACTGCCTGTAGTCCGTTCGACATAGGCCCAGCTGATCTTGGATCAGACAAGTCATCCTCAACCAAGTTATTAGGGTTAACACTATCGAGCAAGTCAGAGCAAGAGAATGCTAACAAAACAAATACAAGCGTTAGTGCCTTTGTCAAATTTGATTTATTTATTAATAATTTCATTATAATCAATTTTAAAATCCAACCTTAAGTGTGAAGATAAAAGTAGTAGGTATGGCCCAGCCAAATGCCTCTACACCTTGTCCAAAGTTTTGGTCCAGGTTGCTATTGGCATTACCATCACCACCACGACCAAACACGCTGATCTCAGGATCAACACCAGGATACTTAGTCCACAAAGCAATGTTTTTTCCAGAAGCTGTGATCGATGCGTATCTAAGCCCAAGATCTGAAATAAGAGAATTTGGCAATTTATAAGAAATGCTTAATTCCCTCCACCTAATAAAATCGCCTTTCTTAAGTGTATTGAGACCTGAGAATGGAGCAAGAGCAAGGTTTTCACCCAACCACTCTTCAAGTGCCTGTGTCCTTGTCTCCCCATCATTTTGTGGAACACTTCCTGCTACTCCACCCGTTACGTAATCTCTCTCAACTCTCGCTGATGTTGGTAGATTACGTCCAATACCTCCATTTGCCTGTCTAAAAGCGCCAGTTAAATCATTGATGAAGTAGTTCCCTCCACGATATTCGAAATTTGTGCGAAGTGTAAACCTTCCATAGGTTACTGTTCCACCAAATGATCCTTGCCAATCAGGAGTGTTTTTTCCAAGAAAATGACCGCCTGCACCTTGTTCACCAGCTGTTTTATAATCGGTATCAATAAGAATAGTAGTGGTATTTGAAGGTAATTCCCAAATTTCTCCAGTCTCCGGATCTAGAGCTGATGCAAGATGGGTCACCACTTCACTTCTCTTATCAGGAAGGCCATCACCATCAAAATCTACTGGTAGCTCATCTGCAGCTACATCTAATAACCGAACACCAAAATTGGCTCCTGGAGCAAATCCTTCTACCAGGAAGTTCCTGTACCTGGGGTAACTACCTCCTACTTTCAAAGGCGGAGCCCCTCCGAGACTAACTACTTCTTCTTTCAGGTAAGCACCGTTAACAAAAACATCTACTTTAAGATCAGAAGAGTTGACCACATTAGCATTTATGCCTATCTCAACACCGTTAGCAGATAATTCGCCAATGTTGACCAACTGAGTACGTCTCCAACCACCAGTTAAGGGAAACTGTCTTGCATAAAGTGCATCAGTTACTGTTCGATCCCAATAGGTAGCACTAAGAGATATCTTGTCATTTAGGATACCAATGTTGGTGCCAATTTCATACTCAGAGGAGACTTCCGGCTTCAATTCTGGATTACCCAGGTTTGACGGCTGAATTCCTGCTCCATTGGTCGATGCTATGGCGCTGTACGTTGTAAGTGCATCAAATGCCCCAGGTTGCAGGCCGGACTGGCCCCATGAAGCTTTAAGTTGAACTGAACTTATAGGTCCAAGTGCTCCTGGCCAATAAGGTGCATCTGATAAAACATATGAAAGACCAATTTTTGGATAAAACTGGGCATTGAAGTTAGCGCCAAATGCACTATGCGCATCCAGACGACCACCAACTGTAACGAAGATATGATCCTTAAATCCAATTTGCTCCTGCGCAAAAACTCCTGCATTGATAACTTCAGAAAAGAATTCATAGATGTCTTTGTTGGCACCTGCTCCTGTCACTCCAAATCCGGGGCCCGGAAAAGCTTCTCCAGTACCTGAATAAATTCTTGTGTCTTGTCGTATGATCTGACCACCAAGGATAAAATCAGATTCTATTCCATCTGAAATAGTATTGATGGCAGATAGTTTTAGCTCTGTAGACTGAGCCAAAAAATCACGATTCGTAAAATCCTTGGATCCATCAGTTTCTGCACCAGCAAATCCATCAATGTTCCAACCAAAAGGCCTAAAATTTTCACTGATCTGGTTGGTATAGTTCACACCCATAATACCATCAATTACCAGCCAATCAATCGGATTATAGTTTACATTGATGCTACCGCTAATATTATTTACATCCTGATTAACCGTTTGTTGCATTGCTTCGTTTACCGTGGCAAAAGCAATCGTGCCTGTCAAGTTATCAGGGTTGGCTAATTCTGGTTTGCTAAACTGTGCCAAAGAACCCACTCCATAAATATTATTGTTTGTCTGAATAGTTGAGAAGCTCGTATTGTTATATCCAGTCTTTACATTTATTTTCGTCTTTTCTCCTGCAGTTATTCCTACATTGGCATTTAGCTGAACTCTTCTTATCAAATCTTCAGCCAATGTCTCTTCTGATCCTGTATAACCTCTGTCCTCTTTCCCACCAAATGGACCATCCTCGTTGAAGTATCTCACATTTGCATAGTACGTAACATTCCTATTTCCACCTGAAGCTGAAACTGACGCATCGGTATTTGTACCAGTCTCAAATAAATCCTCAGTGAATGATCTCGAAACTAGCTGGAATGGTTGTATTGTCTCTCCGTAATGTGCTGACATCACGTCTGCTTGAGCTTGATCTCGTGCCCAACCGACATTATCGGGATATCTACCCTTGGGATAATTGATAATACCCTTTGCCAGTTTTACGTCAAATTTTGGTGTTCCCGAAGTGCCTCTTTTCGTGAAAATTTGAATTACGCCATTGCTGGCTTCAGTTCCGAACAACGTTGCAGCGGAAGCACCCTTTAGAATTTCAATTCGCTCAATAGACTCCGGATTGATATCATCCAGACGTGAAGTACCTCCTCCTCCATTACCAGCGAAACCACCAGCACCAAATCCTCCTCCTCTATCAATTCGAATTCCATCTACAAGAATGATAGGCTCGTTTAATTGGGAAAGACTGGCTGATCCTCTAATTCGAATCTGAGCTCCCTCTCCAGTCAACCCTCCACTTGGGAGTGCCACCATACCCGGCTCTCTTCCAGTAATGAAATCAGAAAACGATGTAATAGGACTGTCTTCAAGACCTTTGGATGAGATAACACCAATCGAATTACCAATTTTTCTTTTTTCTACAGGACCACCTGTACCTGTAACCACAATTTCTTCCAATTGCGTCACATTGACCCTTAGAGTGAAATCCAACGTTTGATTTGCACCAGAAACATCAATTTTTTGCTTCTGGTTAGCAAACCCGATGTAGCTAGCTACAACATTATAACTTCCATTTGCTACTGATAATTCGTAGGTGCCATCAATGTTAGTAATGGTTCCAACGTTCAATGAAGGAATAAATAAGGTAACTCCTGGTAGCCCTTCACCAGTTTCACTATCTGTAACACTGCCCACAATTTTTCCCTGCGCAAGGCAGACATAACTAGAAGCACTAAAAACGAGTATCAAATAGATCGATTTAGATAATTTCTTACTGCAAAATTTTCGCATAATAATTTTGGTTAGGTTAGAAATGATTTTTAATCACGGGGATTGTAAAATTCATTTTTGCTACCTGAAAAACACAATACCCCTACTACAAGTTAAAGTATTTTATCTTAAGGTATTTTATGCGACACACCAATCCATGAGACCCTACTGCTGAAGATTGTAGAGCTGATTCCATATCAGAACCGAAATTTGCGAGAATCGATAATCAATTTATTTGATAAAAATGTGTGTGAATAGCTCCTATGTTAACATTCTTGATTTCCCTCAAAAAAATTAGCTATAAAAACCAAAAGACGATCTAGTTTGCTAAAAACAGCATGTAGCCTACTTTACAGAAAAATTATCAAGGCAAATTGGAATTATCAAGAACATAGGTGGGTAGAGATTTACGCAAATCTCTAACTCGATCCCTTAAACCTTAGTTTTCCCTGTTCAATCCCAATTGCGGACTTCACCAACACTGTAAATAAAATTGGATGAGGGTTCAGAAAGTTTAATTTCTAAAACTTTAAGAAAAGGCACCTATTGAGTTTAGGCTCGAAGTCTTCTGCAACTAAAAGAATGTTACAGGGCAAATTTCGAGACAACCTGTCTGACACTATGCTTGAACCAGATGATCAACTACTATTCAATTAAACTTCTCCGCTCGTTTGATTAACGCTTCCAAACCTTTTTCCGCCGGGTTTAACGGGAGTCCCGGATGAATGCAGTACGCCGGACATTTTTCTGCTGCTTTCACCAACTCCATATAAGTTCCGGTGCTCGGATCCGGTATATACGCCTGCTTATCATCATTGTACTTAAATAGATGCCCATATTTATCAACACACTCATTGCAAGTGGTACAGTCATCCGTATCAACCCATGGCTTTAGAATAGACACATCCGTCTGTTCAGCCTTTTCGGCAACTTCTGTCACCATGTCTGACTCGTCAGATGTCTTGCCTGGTGTTTCATTCGAGTCAGTGCCAAACAAACTTAAATCCAGTTCCCCATCGTCCAATAGTACAGAAATCAACCGCTCTGCTGCCTGGCTAATCGCCTCCTCTCGTACTTCATCCAGGGCCTGTTGATGACTGGCTTCAAGTTCCTTTTCTTTTTTGGAAATTGCATTTTGCAATTCATCTTCTTTCCTGGCAATCGCCTGATTCACGAAGTAATTATTAACGCCTCCCAGCTCCTGAATGAAATTCCAGAAGTCCCGCCGTTCCAGGCAGGAAACCACCCACACATTGGGAACTGCTGCACGGTGCAACTCGTTCTTCTCATCCACCAACCAGATGTACGGAATTTTTCCATACAACTGCCCCTCTTTCAATTCAAGGTAATCGGACAAGGGAACCAGATCTTCAGTGTAGAAAGCAGATGGTATCGGGAGTAGCTCATTTACTTTTGTGGAATAGATCGCTTTGTAATCCGCATAGGTAAATGCGGTGTCAATGGTAGCTTCTGCTTCCTTCGAGGTTTTGGCTCTTAATTCGTAGACGGGCCAATTTCTCTCTGGCTGCACATTTCCGCTGATGTCAAACCGACTCCCCCATGCACCACCCTGGATTTGATCGTACTGGATTTTCGGGAAATAGCGGCCCTGATCCGCTGCTCTTGCAAAAAGATAATCCTGCAGATCCACCCTGGATTTTCGTTCCGGAATCAGCAGGTGGCATATCGCCGGAGCTGTAGACTTCAAACATCCTTGCAGTCCTTTGTGGAGATACACCGGATCATCGATCCCGGATTGAAAAGTGTACGCGTTTCGATGCGAAATGGCGATGGCTGCTAATTCCTGTCGGAAGTGGTGTGAAGCCTCTTCCCAACTCGTCTCTTGTTGCGGTTGTGAAACGAGTTGATCGTTAACAACCAACATTTTGACCGGCTGATTGGATGCAATTAATTTCGAAAAAGACGTCAGGTTTCCCATCACATAGGAATGGTCAACGATAAGTAACAGCGGATGGAACAGGGTCAATTCCTCCTCAAGTAGTCGATGCCACGTAAAGTGTTTGAAGTACTCATCATGAATATCCTCAATGTATTTTTCCTCTCCCTCAAGCAATGCAATTCGATATGCTTTGATCAACTCAGTAAAAGCCTTCATCTGCTCTTCAAACAATTCTTGGGCTTGTTGAAACACATTTTTGGGTGTTGATTCTATGATTTGAGCATGCTTGCAAAGTGTGTCAATTTGGTATTTTTTCCTGACGTCAGCAGCTAAAAGGACGGTTGCCACCTCGTCACCAAAGTATCCCAAACCCCTGGTCAATGTTGACAATACTGATTTAAGGCGGACCAACCGAGCTTCTGTAATATCGGCGCTGGCTTTCTTCGGCATGAGTCCGGCTAGCTTGTCAAATGCGATGATTTCATGCACAAAATCATAGGTTTGCTCCAGTTTATCTCCAATGGTGGCTTGATCTTCCACCACAAGTAAATCATTTAATCCTGAAGACAGTTGCTGAAGTTGGTGCTTGAAACTCCTCCTGTTTGCTGATTGAAATTCGGTCAGCAAATGATCCAGTAAAAGGAACGGCACGCCCGGATCAAATCCAATTAGCGAACCCTCCTTTGGAAGGTTCTTTCCCAGTTGTTCAGTTATCTTTTTAAGATCATCTAATTCACCTTCCTCAGCCGTTTTACCTGATAGCCCTTCCAGTGCTTTTCCAATACTCCCCGAAAAATCATCTGTCTGATCGTCGGTAAGGGCTTCAAATAGTTCCTTTATCAGCAAATCAATGTTTTCTCCGGAAGAGGCCTTTTGTTCCTTCTCAGGTTTTCCTTCTCCGGCAGATTGAAGTAGATCCTGAAAAGAGGAAATGGAGGCCCCACTTAGAAAAAACGGGTAATTCATCCTGGAAAAACCAGAAGGGTCCTGCTGAGCCAACAAGGCAGGAAACATCCTTCCTGCTTTCTCATTTGTGCGTTTTTCTCCTGTTCGATAATACTGCCTAAGGTCTTTCCAGAATTCTTTTGTCTCCAATTCTGATGCAGGAGGATCAATGGTCCACTGAATTGGTCTAACTACTTTTTCTGACATTTGCGAAGCACTTTCTTTGTCTTTTTCCACGGTAAAATCATTTTTCAGACTGCATACCTATCCATCAGGGAGTTGATAGCATCTATTCTGTCTTCCGTTGCTATTCCGAGATTGTGTGCACCATATTCATCGTAACGGCTGGCATTCCTGTTCTGATAAAAGAGCCCGATGGGTGTTGTGTCCTTTACCGTCTCGACGATTTCTCTGGCCTTATTAATATCAGAGGGATCATGCTCGATGTGGTGCCTGAACGATTTCGTTCCCTTTTCGTCCAGTTGGATGCCGTTTTCGTGATGTACCAGAGTAATGGCATCCGGGTCTGAAACCGTCGGTTGGTAAAAGTCGTGCATGAAGATCGGGCAACGCTGAATAATCCTCACGAAAGCCAATCCGGGGTGTTCATAAGCCTTTCTGATTGTTGCATTCAAGTGGGCAAGCTTCCAATCTACGGTTTGCGCCACAAATGAAACATTTGGAAGTCCCAGGGTCGCCTGAACCGGATGGATCGCCGGAAGTACAGAACCTGTCGGGTGCGTATTGGAAATTGTACCCAGTGGACTGGTTGGCGACGTTTGCTTTTTGGTTAACCCGTAAATGGCGTTGTCAAAAAGCAGAACCACCATTTTCATATTGTATCTGATGGCATGCACCCAATGACCGGCGCCAATGGAGCAGCAGTCGCCATCTCCGGTGACCACAAAAACATGCAAATCCGGCCGTCTGAACTTGACTCCTGAGGCAACAGGGAAAGCTCTTCCATGCAGTCCATGAAAGCCGTAGGTCTTCATGTAATGAGGAAACCGACTACTGCAGCCAATACCTGAAACAAAGACCGTTTTTTCAGGAGGCAGTTGCTCCTCTTTGCACAGCTTTTGTACAGAGTTCAGAATCGTATGCGCACCACAACTGGAACACCAGCGCGCGGTGCTACTCGAATAGTCTTTGAGGTTGTAATGTTCGTCCTCCAATACGTGGTCACAAAAATCTGCATTCAATCCAAACATCGTTTTAGTCGATTAGTGTTAAATCAAGTTCTTTTTCAAGCATCGTAAGTATTCGGAACGGACTAATGGGTTGGCCATAGACATTACTGAAGCAGTCGATATCCATAAGTGTCTGTGCCCGTAGGTACCATGCCAATTGTGCATATCTCCTGTTTTCCTCCGTAATCAACGGATGTCCCACAGTATCACTGTAGTTAATTTCTACCGTCTTAACCTTCTTGAATTTCTGAAAGATCTCCTTAAGACCCGGTTCCAGCGGGCTCAAAAAGTGCAGGTGAAGACTGCTAACCGAAGCACCTTTTTTTCTCGCTACGTCCACCGCTTCTTCAATTGCACCCTGCGTAGAGCCCCATCCTACAAGCAGCAAATCTCCTTCATCATCACCGTATGTGGTTGGCTGCTTCAATGTCTGACGCATCGCTGCAAGTTTTCGACTTCTGTGCTCTGCAGCTCGCTGGTTGATCGATGGATCGTAGGCCACATGGCTATCCTCATCGTGAGCCAACCCTGTAAGCGTATACATCCCGCCTTTTTGTCCGGGAATTGGTCGTTCGCTCAAACCTGTTTCAGGATCCCATGCATACGGACGGACTCCTTCCTTCCAGTGACTTTGATCTATTTCCGGAGCAAACCATTCAGCATTGATCTTTGGGCGGGGAAAGGGTTGAACACCGGTAGCCAGATTTGCGTCTGTCAAAACAAACACGGGAGTTCTGAAAGACTCAGCCAGCTTTCTTGCAAGAATGACATAATGAAAGCATTCTTCGATCGTTGAAGGTGCTATGATAATTTTTGGAGCATCACCTGCAGCTCCATAAAGTACAGCCAGCAAGTCTCCTTGTTCTACTTTCGTCGGTAATCCAGTTGATGGACCTCCCCTTTGTACGTCTACGATCACTAGAGGAACTTCGGCCATAACAGCCAGGCCAATGAATTCCGTTTTTAATGCTATTCCGGGACCTGAGGTAATTGTCACTGCCGTTTTCCCGGCATAAGAGGCACCAATGGCAAAGCCTATCGCTGCTATCTCGTCCTCAGCCTGGTGAATGATTCCGCCAGCGGACTCGATGGTCTCTGCCATAGCATGGGTTGCGGAGGTTGCTGGAGTAATCGGATACATGGAGCACAGTTCAATGCCAGCTGCCATCACACCGAGACTAATCGCCTCGTTTCCATTCATTACCACATAGTCTTCGTCCGTTTGTTTCGTTGGGATCGTGAAATGCAGATCAAGATTCATGGCGGCCCACTCATAGCCTGCATGAAGCAAATCCAGATTACTTTGAATGATTTCCTCCTTTTTCTTCCTGAAAATATAGCGTACCTGATCAGCTGCCGCCCTTAAATCCCGGTTGTAGATATATGATATTAGCCCCAGCACCCACATGTTCTTGCCCTTCCTCGCGTCCGATACGATTTTCAGGCATTCGATCTCCATCGGAATTTCATGAATCACCAGACCTAGTTCTTCGAACTGTTCCAAAGAATCAGCATACTGCTTACGAATGGTCTCAGATTTGCTGTTGGCCCATTTATCTTCAATCAACAATATGGTGCCACGGGTATAGGCATTTTGTTCGATTCTGCCATACAGCACCTGCTCATTCAATGCAACCACCAAATCTGCGTGGTCTCCCATGTTGGTAATTTTGTCGGTCCCCATTCGTACACGAATACCAGAGGCCCCGGCCTTCGATCGTGCCGGTGGTTGAATTTCTGCCGGAATGATTTCTACAGTCCATACCCCATTGCCCATTTTTGCCGAAATCGCACCAAGGCTCTGACCACATTTCTGTGCTCCTTCACCGGAGTCACTAACGATTTCAACAATGGCTTCTTTGATCGTGTTGCGATCAGTAGATGTATCTGTTCCAGGTTTGGATGCCACGGAAGATTTGCTCATTGATCGGTTATTTAGCTAGCTAATTAAATAAGTAACAAGGTCTTTTTTGGTGATAAATGTCAGCTTATCTAAAGAGTTCTGTCACGAACAAAGCAGGCACCATTTTGCTATGATAAAGCGTAAAGGAGCACCTCGATGTACCAAAGCAATCACGAATAGCCCATTTTTCGATGGCCCTGCCGCACAATCTTTTTACTTTCCCTTCCCTTAATCGCACCTAGTTTTTGGTCCAGCCAAACGATTGCGCCTGTTGGGCATCTTTGTATTGGATCCTGCGTGAGGTGATTACCTGAGTAGTTTATGACTGGGAGGTTGTTTTCCATGACAATCAAATTGTCCGGAGCGTCCATGGCGCATCGACCACACGCAGTACATGCTACCTGACAATCTTCCAGTATTTCATCCCCTTCTTCCAGGCTCTTGCAGGCTACCCACAGCTGATGACTCACAGGCTCCAGGGAAAAGAGGTCTTTCGGACAGACTTCCACACAGTCCCCACATGCGGTACATTTTTCCAGGTCGACTACAGGTAAAGAATGAGCGTCCATGTGAATGGCATCAAAATCGCAGGCAACATCACAGTCACCAAAACCCAGACACCCCCAGAAGCAGCCTTTACCTCCACCCGAAACCAGCGAAGCAGCCTGGCAGCTTTCAAGACCCTGATACCGAGCTCGATTTAGTGCCACATTCGTTCCGCCGGCACACGCCAACCGTGCTACAAATTTTTCTTCGGCACCAAGTGCTACTCCCAGATATGCGGCAATTTCCACTCTTCCTTCTTCAGAGCTCACCGTGCATTTTCCAGGTAGGATCTCACCAGATACCAGCGCTTCTGCAAACGGTCTGCACCCCGGATATCCGCAGGCACCACAATTGGCATGAGGAAGTAAATCTTCAACGACATCAATGCGAGGATCTTCGTAGACGTAGAGCTTCCGGTTAGCGATCACCAACATGAGCGCCAGAACGAGAGCCAGACCTCCCAGGGCTAAGACCGCAATAACTATAGACATCTCATCTGCTAACTAATAGATAATTTCGGACCATCTTTTTTCTGTGATCAATTCCGATTTTTGGCTTACCCACTCCTCCTTCGACCCCAGAATGTTGACAAATCCTTTCTCAAGCATCTCCTCGATTTTACTATGTCCAGCCACATAAATGTAGGTGTTGGGCTGGTCCAGCATCTCCAGAATTTCTTCTGATCGTTCTTCGAGCACCTGATCTACAACTACGGGATCATCCCAAAGCGGACGCGGGCTAAAGGCGTGAAAAGACTTGAAAGTTTCTTCGTCATAGTAGTTTGTCAGGTCTCCATCTTTTTCGTTCAGGTATAACAACTCAAGTCCGCTCCTCGCTCCATAAAAAAGAAGAATCCTACCGCGCCAGTCTTTGACATGCTTATAGAGGTGCTTCACAAAAGCTCGAAAAGGAGCGATTCCTGTACCCATGCCAATTAAAATCAGATTTGCACCCTTGTCCTCAGGAACTGAAAAAGCCAGTTCGAAAGGTCCGGTGATGGTAATATTGTCACCAACATTCCGATCACATAAGTAGTTAGATGCAATGCCGTGGTGAAGTTCTCCACTGAAGCCATCCACATAAGAACATCTTTTGACAAGCATTGTGAGTCGTGTCTTGTTTTTGTATTTCGTAGGTACGTCTGCTACACTATATAATCTATGATGAAGGGTGTTTCCAAATTGATTTGCATTTACCAAAACACCAAAACTTTGATCTACTTTACATTCAAACTCCGGCTGTTGGACCTCCAGCAATATCTCCCGGACCTCCTCCGTATCCTCCGGCGTAAGACGTCTGGTTTTCTTAACTGTTGCCTGATATTGTTTTTTGGTATCAAAATCTGCTAAATGTGCCATGTCATTCTTTTTTCTTGTTCATTGATAATTTCTTCGTTGCACAAGGAGTCGCACAACCGCAACTCCCACAATCCGACCTTCCTGCCAGCACGTCTTCATCAACAGCACTGTCGGTAAAGGTCTTTCTCCATAAAATCTGGACGCCAATCCATCCCGCCATCAGGGCTGCAATGCTTATAAATCCTATGATATATTTTACAATCATTTATCTCTCTTTAACTAGGTCGTCAGTCCTGAAAATCCCATAAATGCCAGTGACAAAATACCAGCAATCATCAAGGTCAGCACCGTTCCCCTGGTCACTTTTGGCACCTCTGCGAATTCCAATTGCTCACGAAAACCTGCGATCAAAATGAGCGCTAGGGTAAATCCCGCACCAGCTCCCAGTGCGTACACTATGCTTTGAAAGAAACTGTAGCCCTTATTTGTTTGGAAAAGCGCGAGTCCCAGAATCGCACAATTGGTTGTGATCAGCGGAAGAAATATCCCCAGTGCCCGAAAGAGTGACGGGCTCATTTTTTTGATGAACATCTCAACCAATTGCACGGTCGAGGCAATCACCACGATGTAACTGATCAATTGCAGGAACGGAGCATTGATCGCTACAAGAAACGCATGAATGCCATAGGCACAGATGGAACTGATCAGCATCACGAAGGTTACTGCACCACCCATTTTGGTCGCTGTTTCCATTTTTCCAGAAACGCCAAGGAATGGACAAATTCCAAGGAAATAAGCCAGGACAAAATTATTGACCAGACTGGCGTTGATGAATATGGACCAAATGGATTCTGAATTCATTGCTTTGATTTTTTCTGTTGCAGCAGGTTAAATATGAGCAGCCAGGCAGCCAAAGTGAAAAATCCACCTGCTGGAAGAATCATCACGATCCACGATTGGAAACCCTCTGGAAACAGGCTTAATCCGAAAAAAGTACCGTTCCCCATGACCTCTCTCACAGCACCCAGGCAGAACAGAGCGAAAACAAAGCCCGCCCCCATTCCAAGTGCATCAAGTATGGATTTGCCTACTGTGTTTTTTGAAGCAAAAGCTTCTGCCCTACTCAATATCAGACAGTTCACCACGATCAGGGAGATGAATGCGCCCAGGCTTTTGTGCAACTCAACGCTGATGGCCTGAATCGTATAATCCGTTATGGTCACAAACGTGGCAATAATCAGAATGTACGAGGCAATCCGTACCTGTTTTGGAATGAAATTTTGAAGGGAGGAAACAAGAATATTTGACATCAGTAACACAAAGGCCGTTGCTAAACCCATTGCCAGCGCATTTTCGGCAGTATTTGAAACAGCTAGCACAGGACACATCCCCAGTACCTGAACAAAGACAGGATTTTCACGCCACAGCCCCTTGATAAATTCATCTGTGGATGAGGGGGGAATTTTTGTTTGAGCACTATGTGAGGACACTTCACTCATTTCTTTTCATTTTTTCAAGGTTCTTGTTAATCCTCGGCACCCATGTCATGGTACTTTCTCCAATGATGTTTCCTATAGCCCTTGAGGAAATAGTGGCACCAGTGATCCCGTCTATTTCCCATGGGTTCTGCTTCGTACCCTGCTTTACTGTGACAACTTGATTGATGACTTTTCCCATGTCATCGGAGAGGGAGACATCGAGCGCAGAGAAGTTGGCAAGAAAGTCTTTGTCCTTTTCGATTTTGTCCCCAAGCCCCGGGGTTTCTTTGGTTTCCAAAACATAAAATCCGATGATATGCTGTTTTTCTGGATCATATCCATAGAGGATTTTGATGATGTCTGCATACCCCTGGCCGCTGGCTTCTATGGCCACTCCCATCAGGTTTCCGGATTCGTCGTACCCGGCATAAACAATATCAGCAGCATTGTCATCTGCTTTGATGAATGTGCTCCCGTCGTAGGCGAATACCTTTGTTTTTGAAGTACCGGGAATTACCTGAAAAATGGCTTTTTCCAATGCTTCAGCTCGCAGTCTCTCTACACGTGGCAGGGTTCCCTCGTACGTGAGCACAATCAGAAAACCGCATAACGCACTGATTCCTACCATTGCGCGCAGCATTTTGATGTTCTCTCGAGAGGTCGGTATGGCTTGCTCCTGTTCCATTTTGTCAGGTTCCATAAACACGGTGACGCACCAGGTTATCAATATGCGGGGACAAGGCATTTCCCAGAAGAATAGCGTACATCACACCCTCCGGCAATCCACCCCAGATTCGAATGACCACCACCAAAATGCCAATAACAGATCCGTAAATCACAACTCCCAATGATGTGATAGGTGAAGCAACCATGTCAGTGGCCATGAACACAGCGCCTAACATCAGTCCGCCAGACAAAAGCATGAAGACGGGGGAAGGATATTGGGTGCTATCCCAAAGGAAAAGTATCCCACTAAACACAAAGACACTCATAAATATGGCTAGTGGAATTCGCCAATTCAGGAAATTTCTTGCGGCTAAATAAATCCCTCCCAGTAAGATCAGGACGGTAGAAGTTTCGCCCAGGGAACCACTTGTTAAACCAAATGCCAGGTCAGAAACGTCTGTCGGAACTCCATCAAACTTGAAAGCTGCCAATGGAGTTGCTCCTGAAGTGCCGTCGACGACGGGGGTCATAAATGGAAACGTAAGGACAGATGATGAAATGCGAGAGAATCGGTCATCGAGAAAGGCAGGGTACCATGTGGTGATCGCCACTGGAAACGCTGCCTGAAGAACGGCCCGACCAACCAGCGCTGGATTGAAAACATTATATCCAAGCCCACCAAAAATAAATTTCCCCATCCCAATGGCAATTACTCCTCCTGTAAATGTCATCCATAGGGGAAAAATCGGAGGCAGTGTCAACCCCAGAAGAATTCCAGTAATGATGGCTGACCAATCGGAAACCGTCGTTTCTTTTCGTGAAAGTCTGCACAACGCATGCTCCGTAATTAGGCATGCCCCAACTGCAGTCACGATGACCAGCAATGCGTTGAATCCAAAAGAGTAGACTGCAAAACCGACAACCGGAAGCATGGCCCAGACTACATTCCGCATAATCACCTCCGTGCCAATACTCTTGGTGATATGTGGTGATGTGCTGATATTGAGGGTTTTGTGAATCATTTCTAAGCTGCTGTCTTGCGTTTTCTAACAATCGATTTGGAAAGTCGGAAGTACTGAACCAGTGGAATGTGTGAAGGGCAGACATACGAACAGGATCCACATTCGAAACAATCCATGAGATGGTAGTCATCTGCCATCGGTTCGTAGGCTTCAAATTTTGCCAAAATTCCAAGTTTGGAGGGATTTAGTGAAAGTGGACAGGCATCGACACATGCCCCACATTTAATACAGGGATAAATTTTCTCTGCCCTCTTAATGTTTTCTTCGGAGAAGATTACGATTCCGGATGTGCCTTTGACAATTGAAATGTCAAGGTTGGAAACTGCCACCCCCATCATGGGTCCGCCCATATAAATCTCGCTGATGTGCTCGTCAGCTCCAACCTGCTCAAGGACATACCGAAGCGGAGTGCCGATTGGAATGAGGTAATTTCCCTTCTTTCGCACACCAGGGCCCGTTATGGTAATAACCCGCTCCTGTATTCCTCTCCCATGAGGCAGAAGGCGTCCGATTTCAGCTGTCGTAGCGACATTAACCACTACCACATTCACATCAATCGGCAATCCTCCCGAAGGCACTTCTTTTCCTAATAGGGACGTAATTAGTGTTTTTTCTGCACCTTGAGGATATTTTACTGGCACAACCTGAACTTCAATGGGATCCTCGGGTTTAAGAAATCCTTTTAAGTGCTCGGCAGCATCTCGTTTATTTGCTTCTATACCGATAATGACGCGCTGAGCTCCTGTCGCCTTCAGGAGATACTTGATTCCCTGAAAAATATCTTCAGGTTGTTCAAGCATGACCCGATGATCGGTGGTTAAATAGGGCTCACATTCTATGCCATTGATGATCAATGTGTCACAGTGCTTCCCGTCCGGGATTTTGAGTTTCGCATGGGTAGGGAAAGCTGCACCTCCTAATCCGACAATACCTGCATCCTGAATGGCTTGCAATATCTCTGCAGGGGTCGCTGTATCGATATCCACAGGCTCACCTTCGAGTACCTCCTGCGTTGAGGATGGTGATACTTCCAGGTAAATCCCGGGTACCATCTTCCCTGATATTGTGGGAACATCCCTGATCTTTCGAACCCTTCCGGAAACTGGAGAATGCAATGGGACAGATAGGTAGCCAGAGGCACCGGCCAGTAGTTGTCCACGTACTACCTCTTCCCCTTCTCTGACCCTAATTTCCGATGGTGACCCAATGTGCTGAGCTACAGGTAGTATGATCAACGGTGAAAACGGAAACTGACGAATGGGCAATCCATTGGTTTCCTCCTTGTTTTCTGGTGGATGAATTCCGTGCTTAAAGGTATGTTTCTGAAACATTCCCATTTTCACGTAGTCGTATTTTCCTGCCCGTTTGATCCACTGGAGGACTCATCCTCTGAACCTTCACTTGTTGCTGAATCAGATTCGGCTGCCTTCTTCTGAACGATCCCAGAGCCATCACCTTTCGCTATTTTCATTAATTTCTGTGAAATTTTGGCCACAACTTCTGCTCTTACTTTGCTTTCTAAATCAACATCTTCCTTAACGACTCCAACACCGGCAATATCCCGAAGCAGGATCCAGAAATCTCTTCTTTCCTCGCAGGATTCCACAATAGCCTTTGCGACCATTACCTTGCTAAGCTGCTGCTTCCGATCTACGGCCCAGATGAAAGGATACTTATCTTCTCGCTCCTCTTCATCCATTTCGAGAAAGTCAGCTAACAATATCATGTTGTCATTCCAGGTATCACGCGGTGCATTTCTGAAGTGTTTTCTAAAACGTGCTTCAGTGATTGCAAAATCCGCAAAGGTCATCGGCACCTCCATGGATTTTTCTTCTCCGCTTTCCATGTATTTTAGTTGGTAGGTGGGCCACAATTGATCCATTGCAGGATTACCCGATAAATCAAAGGCTTCCTGAGCTTTGATTCCCTCATCAGGATTGTATTTAAAAATTGGATAGGCCCTTGACTCCATGGCCAATTTTGCCTGGTTAACACCCAAATCATCTGCTACTCCATGTTCCGGCTGGCAGGTGGTATATAGATTAAACAGCGCTGGTCTACGAGTCATCAGTCCATCGATGAACCCTTCAATCATGTGGCTGGTATTTGCCAAAGTGGCCTGCAACACATAAGTGTTTCGGTGTGCCGCCGCAATAAGCCCAATTTCCTTTCTCGGTTCCGACTTTCCTTTCTTCACCTTACCGTATTGCGCCATGTCTGAGACCTGGCCAATAAAACCGGAAGTGCAAGCCTGGCCACCCGTGTTGGAATACACCTGCGTATCGACGACAATCACTTTGATCGGCATCCCCGATGCCATCATTCGCGAGAGATTTTGGAAGCCAATATCATACATGGCTCCATCGCCCCCAAGCGCAACTACCGGTGGGCATAGCAACCACTCTTCATCTGTGAACTGGTTCCAATTAAAGTAGGTTAGGAATTCCTCGTGTTCAGAAGAATCGTACTTGCCTTCGAGTTCAAGTTCAGCTTTTCTGATTGCTTTAAACCCATCTGCCATTTTCGCCATGTGGCCTTCGAAAATGCCCATCGCCATTGAGGTAGAGTCCTGGAATAAATGGTTGGCCCAGGGAAATGGATAAGGATTATAAGGATAGGTACTGCCCCAGACGGATGTACATCCGGTAGCGTTGGTCATTCCCATGTTAGCCCTACCCTTTCCGGTGTTGCCTTCCGCATATTTCCATCTCAGTTGTTTAAGTTGACCGATCAATTGGGTCACGTCTTTCAGCCAATCCTGGTCAATAGGTTCACTTCCTTTTTCTGATTCCAGCCGACTGGCAATACCAGACATTGTTAGATCAGAATCATGTGTTTCGCCCAGAATTTTAGAAATAGCATCTGCATCACCAATATTGACGGTAGCCATCAATTTGGCTTTGACGTGATTTTCAAGTTTGGTAATAAGGTCTTCCAGATGTCCTACGTGCTTCCTGATTCGAGGCTGCATCAATGACTCTACCGTTGCAACAAAAAGGTGAATTACTGATTTTTCTGAGCATCCGAGGCAGGCACCATCGCCGCTGGCAAAATTCAAGTACGCGTCTTTGTTGAGCAGAATGGTTTCCAAAGGTCCTATCTTTTCTTCCAGGTCATCAATCCGATTGTATTTCTCTGGTGTGGTTGGAAGATCCATCCACAAGTCCCAATCCTTTCTTAATGTTGCAACGGAGTCTTCGGTTTGAATAATTGGCCTCAGCGCATCGTCGTTGCATACTTCTACGCATTCCATACATCCCTTACAGGTGTTTGGATTGACAGTGATGCTAAACAGTCCACCGCTGTTGGGTTCTGATTTTTCCCGAACGTCAAAGTAGGGACGTGTCAGTGCAAACTGAAACTCACCAAGCTCATCCCGGAACCAACCAAATTCTTCAGTAAGCGCCTCTTTCTCTTTACTCTCTTCCAGCATTTGATCAATAGAATCCTGAATTAAGTCATTGACTGTTGAGCCATTTGTGGAAGCCTTGAACAAGGATCTTACTTTTCCCTCCATAGATCGCACTGCTTTGGGTAGCAGTTTAACGTTCTCATGATTCTTTTTCACTCGTTTGACGACAGTGTTGAGCACGTCTGATAAATCGCTGACCAGTCCGGGGATGGCAGTATCCGGACAGACGGTATAGCAATCTCCGCAAGCCGTACAATTATTTGCAATCCATTCCGGATGCTCAAATCGTATACCTGTCATATCCCTGAATAAAGAGGATACAGCTGGCATGACACTCAACCCAATAAAGGGATCAGTGATGTTATCATTGCCCATCCCCCGGGCATAGAAATTACCCGTCTGCTCCCAAAAGCGATGAATGTCGCTCAGCTTTGACTTGCTTTGAGGAAGTACCTTCATCATGGACGGAATAGGAACTCCAGCTATGCCGTTGGTCCCCTCAGATTTGTTCGTACTGATCTCCTTGTTGGTGATCTCTTTTACCTCACTAAATCCTCGCTTTACCACTCGCATGTTATCGTCCACTACGCGCTGGCCTTTAGCTCCAAACTTATGTTGCAACTGATCCTCAATAGCTCGTAAAAGTTCCTTGTCGGTAAGTCCGGCATTCTTCATTAGTGGCGAGGCAGCAAAAAATGCCCCTTGAAAAGCAATGCCCTGCATCCTTAATTGTAGTTCTGAGTCTGTAGCTTCTTCCCTGGCAATTTTGAATCCATCAATGTAGAAGACCTGAATTTCATTTTCGATAACGAGTTTTTGGTACTGTTTGGGTATATCTGCCCATACTTCATCCGAGCTTTGTTTGTCGCTTTGAATGATGAAGTACCCACCCTTTTTTAATCCAGCCAACGCGTTGGTGTGCTTGAACACATTCGGGTCCGGGGATAGCACAACATCTACAAAGTAGTATTCACAATTAATTCGGATCGGTTCCGGTGCGGCAGACAAATAATAGGTTGTGGGTTGCCCCTTCTTTTCTGATCCGTATTTCGGATTGGCTTTAATGTCATAGCCCAGTAAATCAAAAAGGGTCATCGCCAGGTTTTTCCCGGTCGTGATTGCTCCCCACCCTCCAACAGAGTGAAAACGAACAGTGGTAGCTCCATCCGGCATGAGGTTTGGATTTTCGGACCCGTGAACCGCCAATTCTTTTACATGTGGATAAACATCCTGAATCGTCTCCTGATACGCACGTTGTTTTGGTGTAAATGCATTTTCGCGTATAAAATCTATTGACAGATAGAATTGTTTCTTGTGCTTGCCTTCCGGCAGCATGTTTTCTACTGCCCCGATGATACCCTCTGCCTGTAAATCCCGGCTGCCCATTCCAAACGATCCTGAATAAATAGGGGGAACGTCTTTTTGTTGATAAGCTATCAAATCAGGATATGGCGTATGTTTTTTGTCCGTACCATTTTCCAAGCATTTAGAGATAACGGACCGCAATTCCCTGGCAATGGGTGGATCTTCAGCTAATGGCTGATCCAGCCTTTCAAGAATAACTACTCCTTTTTTACCTTTCAGGAATCTTGCGAGGTAATCAGCCGGAAATGGACGAAACATAACCAGATCGATTACGCCAACTTTCAGCTTACGTGTTGTTCGTAAATAATCTACGACCACTTCTGAACTTGGTATTACACTTCCCTGGCCGAGAATCAAATAGTCGGCATCCTCTGCCTTGTAGCTCATCACTCGTCCGTAGCGACGCCCCGTCAATTGATAATATTCTTCAAAGGCCTGGTCGGTGAGTTCCTTCAGGTGATCGAAGAAGAAAGGCCGTTGTGCAGCCACGCTTTGCATGTAGGAATCCTGATTTTGCACGATACCAGCCATCATAGGGTTATCGACGTCCCACAATTCAGGAATTCGTCTGCGTTTATCACCGTATATGATTTTTTGCGAAGGTGTTGGCGAATCGATAATGTCGTCAGGTCGTCCCAGAAACTCTCGGATGAGTTCCCGCTCGGGGATGTTGAGCGACTCGATCAGATGGGTTGTAAGAAACCCATCCTGAGCTACCACGCCGGGTGTCAGGGCCAGTTCTGCGATACGATGGGCGATCACATTCAAGTCAGCAACGTGCTGTGCGTTCTTTGCGAAGAGCTGGAAAAACCCGGTATCATCAATCGCATGATAGTCATCATGGCCAGCATGGACGTTTAACGTCGACTTGGTCATAGCTCTTGCGCCAATATTTAGTATGTAGGTTAGTCGCTTACCTACTGCTGCATACAATGATTCATGCATGTAGGCAATCCCTTGTCCGGAAGAGAAATTTGCAGCTCGCTGACCTGTCATGGACAGACCTGCAGTAACTGCAGCGGCAGCATGTTCTCCTTCTGGTTCTATAAAGATCAAAGGTCGGTCGGAGATATTAAGATGACCCCTGGCTGCTTCCTCTGCCCAGTATTCTCCCATTTGCGTAGATGGCGTAATTGGATATGCTCCAGCTGCATCGGATGATTCCCGCTCGCACATAATAGCGGCGGTATTGCCATCCATAGCAACTCGAATACCGGGATATTTTGGAGTGAATTTCTTTTTACCCATAATTATGAATTAGGTTGAATCGCTTAGGTTTCAATAACCATTTGACGTGTCTTTTCAGCAATGGCAAGAAAATCATGTGCGGCATCCAGGTTCATCCAGACATCCTCTGTCTCAGTCGGATGATATAGAGGAGCCAAATGAAGTTCGTGGAATCTGCCATCGATCTCCCGACATCTTTTGATCAGGTCTTCAATGCTTGCAGATTCTTGCACTGTCTCTCCGTTCTTCAAAATAAACCCACTTAGATAGTTGGTTACGGAGTAGTATGACTTTTGGCAAATTTTGTACGGAACAACATCTTCCTCTGGCTTGCACAGTTCCTCTTTTGCTAAATTAAAATGCTCGTCAGCCTCCTCAAGCCTGGCTTTCACTTGTTGATTCATAAACGTAATAATTATCTACTTGCGCATTTTGAGCGCCGGTATGTACGGAACTAAGCTAGAAAGATGACTACCCGTATGGGATGAGAATCGTCATTTGGTGGTATGATTTATGTATAACCCAGAGTTGAAGGAACTCAGCGGGCACTTAATGACAGAAGCAAGAGACACGTCAACTATCCTTCCATTTTTTTTTAATAAAGAGATTTGTACTTAAATTGACATTTTTAAACAAATCAATCACTAATTATGAAAAAACTTCTACTAACACTAATGGTTGCGTTCGGTGTCGTGTTCATCAGCTCAGCAAATTCCTACACAATAAATGATTCTCAAGTTGAAACACTACTTGAGGAATCAGTACAGGTAAATCCGTTTGAGAATGGATTTGAAATGGCGAGCTACATGAACCCTTCAGCTATTCAAGCAGAAAAAAATGTTTGGATCGCCGTTGCGTTAGACTTCTTTCTTGGAGGAATCGCTATTCACAGAGTGTATCTGGGTGGAACTCCAATTTTGATTATCGGATACCTTCTGACTTTCTTCGGAATTTTCGGATTGATCCCGCTTGGCGATTTGATTGCCTTGGTTATCAAAAGCGATGACATTAGCAAATACGTGGGAAGCAACGCATTCATAATGTGGTGATTTCTGCAAAATAAGAAATAGAAAAACCTGGTCGAGAGAGCAGGTTTTTTTATTTAAAAGGACCTCAGCACCTGGTTAGAAAGCTCATTTACTATCTTCCGATTTCTCTTCTCCGTCAACTCTCTTGCAAACTCAGCTCCACCAAAATAAAAGCCCTGAAAAAGCGCTACGGAGGGAAGTGCTTCGGTGAAAAAGTATCTTCCTTGGATTCCCCTGATTCCATAGGTAAAAAGGAAGGCCTGAATGCCTAGACTTGTAACTCCCCTCAGGACATGCCCCGAATACATTTGGCCGCTGCCCGGCAATAGTAGGCTAAGGTTAAACGCGCGGGTTGGTTTTCTGAATTTCTTTGCTCTAAACACCTCAGAGACATCTCCGCCGGGGTTCAGCTTTTCATACAGAGATCCAGCCTGATCCAAATCCATTAAACTAATGTAATTCAGCACCTCTATCAATCTCAAATCATCATTTTGCGGATACCCAAGTACACTCGCTTCGAGTATCGCATTCTTTGCCTGCTCAAACTCCCCATTTAGGTAGAGTAATGATATCCGTTCCTCCATGACCTCCCATTGCGATGAATCGTCCAATGCATAGGAGTTGATTCGGTCCAGCGTAGCCAATGCCTGCTCATAATCACCACCACTCCCGTGGATGCTGGATTTTGTAAGCAGAAGTCGAGCAATCACCGACTCATCGGATGTACTGAATATTTCCCACTCAACACGTGTGAGTTCGTCCAGATACGCGTCAGTCGTCACAGACTTTAGCTGGGCGCTAATCGAAAATGGTACGTATAGGCACATGCATATTAAGCAAAATTGCCTGATCAAATGTTTCATTGAAATCATCTTTATAAATCTTAACCGACAGTACAGATCCCCAAATATTTGCGACATACAAGGTGGAAAAAAGTCCGGTAAAAAGCTTAAACCTAAAGCTTGAGGGGCCGTCCTTTTTGTAAGCTTCCCGAACTTGCAAGCCCAGAATTGCAGATAAGAGCAATGTCACATATCCTTCGCCAACCTTTCCAACGTAGAATTTACCAGCTCCTGGAACTACCCCCGACAACACTCCTGCCACCAGAGGCGACTTCCGTTTTGCCTTTAGTAAGCCTTCCTTGTTTTGAATAAACTGATCTTGAAATGGAGCTATCTGAAAATATTGCCTCGAAAATTGGGTTGAGTACGAATCAAATTGAGTAATGTCTCTCTTAAGTAGGGAAATTCCTGCCAACAGATGCAGTCGTAATTCTCTGTTCAGATCCCTCTCAAAATTTGTTGTTGCTAAGCTTGATTCGGCAGATTGGTGATCTCCCAAGTACGCATATTGAAAAGCACTTAGAAAGGTGGCGTGGGCCATAAATGTTTTGTTGGTATTTCCCACCTCTGATAGTGATCCAATTGACTCTTTTGAAGACTTAAGTCGATACAAAAAAACTCCCTTCAGATAGTTAAGTGTATCGCTTTGTCCCGGTACTTGATAAGAACTAGCGTTCTTATTGATGAAATGGACGCCTTCCTTGTAGGCACCAATTGCACTAAGGTGTTCAAGAAATTCATAATTCTTATCAAAGGCAATTTGGCAGATGGATGGGAAGCATCCAAAAGATAGTATTAGCAGTAGGCTACTTCGCTTCAATTCGGTAATCGTTCCAGTGGTCCTTTATCAATCCCTTGGTATTCAATCGAATTGGCAAAAATTGGCTCCTAGCCAATTGACTGCATCTGGTTCTCCTGTCAATAGTGAGGGCCAATCCTTTTATCACACCGAAACTTCTAATTGCTCCAGTAGAGAATTGTCCACAGGCATGTTCATAGATACAGTTATCAAGAAATTGATTTACCTGAATGCCTACAGATGGGACCTTAGAATTATTCTCTGACAAATGCTCTTTGAGAATTACTAATTTTTCAAAAGACTGAGCTTTCCCTGAGAGCATTAGTAAAAACAAAGTTATTATGGCAAGTGGTCTCATTTCTCCAGCTTAGCGTCCGCCGGTACTTCAAATCTCAACATATCTAAATCGGCGGCATAATCGAAGTTAAACGATTTAAAAGTGGTTTTAGAGACTATAGAATCTTTCTCCAAATAGTCAATCTCAGTTATTGACATCGGAAAATTGAATCCTCTTTGATATTCATAGTCGTAGTAAAAGACTTTCTTAATGTAGTTTCCTTTCTTATCTCTGTAGCCCATAAAGATGGGTTTCCTTTCGCTTCTTACCAATTCAATATCTGCCAACCCTTCTATTTCACGCGGTGGTTCCCAGTAGCTAATTAGTAGCTTCCCATCCACCTTGGTATCAGACAGTTCGAATCCGATCCGTTTCAAGCCCATGTCTTGCGTCTGGTTCATTAAGAAATAATAGAAAGTTGTACTCTCGCTTCCGGTCTGATAATTCACAGATTGATAGACACTATTCGTTTCGGGATTGTAAACACTTAGCTCACCCTCCTTGTTATTGACAATCATCACCTCAACTGGATATGTGAAATTGGTAACCATATCCCCTTGCCGCCCAAAGTACACTTTTGCGTTTAGGGTAGTTGTCTTTCCCTCTCGGTTAGCCCTTTTTTCCATTTCAAAACTCACCCAATTAAAGGGAAGCTGGCCACTAATCGTTAGAAGAAAAGATAAATAAGTTATGGGGCTAATCATAGAGTGGACAAGTATAAACCAACGCGAACTTAATCAGTATTCACTGGATCATTTATGTCGGATTTTGGAATCCAAATTCGAAATGTTGATCCTTTGCCAATTTCACTATCCAAAGAGACAATGCAGCCGTTCTTTTCCAAAAGCCCCAAACTTAAGCTCAAGCCGAGCCCGGTCCCTACCTCACCACTTGTTCCAATGGAAGATTTTTGTATTTCTTTCTTCAAAATTAAATCCTGAACCTCCGGCGACATTCCTGCTCCCGAATCCATGATTTCAATTAACACCGAATCATCATCAGTCGAGGTCTCAACAACTACTTCTCCACCTGCTTCAGTATACTTCAGCGCGTTGTGAAGTAAGTTTCTTATCGCCACCTGAAGATGGTTCTCATCCATCCACCCGTCTACTTCACAATGCAGTTTCATTTTGAAGAGAATCTCCTTTCGTTCGATTAGCGTTTTGAATAAATCGGCATTTTCCTTTACCACCTCGTTGGCATCGACCTCGCTCGGATACGCATTTATACCCCCCATTTGAATTCTTGCCCAATCCAGTAATTCATCAAGGCGCTCTCTCAGGGTGGTCAGGCGTTCCTTTATCTCTTTCTGATATCTAATGAACTCTTCTTTGGAAATGGTTTCTTCATCGCTAATATTGAGAAGGCTTTGAAAAAGATTGAGAGGGCTTCTAATATCGTGTGCTATGATCGAAAATAGTTTGTCTTTTGTTTCGCTAGCCCTCCTCAACGATTCTTCGGCTTCCACTAGTTCTGATACGTCATCTACATAAATACTGATTGCTTCAATTTGATCATTATCATTCCGGACCGGCACGTACGTCCCCTTAGAATAGATGCCCTTGCCAGATGGCAAAACATCTCTTTCCAAAAATGAAACAGAATCACCTCTTAGTGCTTTCTCAAAATATGGCTGATGTGTTTTTAGGATGTTTTCCGGTAATATTTTCGATCTTCTCTTGCCAATGATCTCTCCTTTTTCAAAGCCAAACATGTTGGAATAATGATCATTTGCAATCTTGTAGTTGCCACTTCTATCCACCAAAGCCATGAAAACTGGAACATTATCCAGCAATGAGTATAGCGTCTTCTCATGTTCATTGGTTTTAGCAACGGCTCTTAACAACACCTTTTTGAAGAAATTAAGAAAAAGGAAAAGGAACCACGCAGCAAAAAGTAAATTCAAAGAGACAATTAAAAATTGTTTATCATATTCCAAATTCCAATATTCATTTCGCATCACTTTGACGCCAATTAGCATGAGAAATGTCATCCAATAGCTAAACACCTTTGCTTTGCCCTCTAATAAAAGTAGTGGGACGGCCATCACCGATAAGAAAATGTATTCAACGCCAGAATAAAGGTTTGTGCGAATTGAGGCAATCGAAAGGCTTAGTATGATCAAGTTGGACAAGGCGATGAACAGAAGTCCGCCAGCTCTATAAAATCTCCTATGATTGAGATAATAGACAAGTAGGTACGAAAGGGAGCCAAGCAAGCAGATAAGGGCTATGTTATAAAGTCCCAGAAAAATTGAAACTGATCCCATAAACAAAGCACCACCAATGCAGAAAATAGCAAGGTAGTTGGTCATCAAAATCTGTCTGTATTCCAAAATGGGAACAGTATTTTGAAGGCCTATTTTTAAGACACGCCGGATAGGGTTTGAAACCATATGTCAACTAATCCATCGGGGGAAACTAAAGCTCGTTAATGCATTCGTAAATCGCATTAACCAATTGATCTGCACTTCTTAGGGGCCTTTGAATGAACGCAACAAACTCAATATCATAATTTTCCATTACCTCTTCTCCGTGGCTGGTAATTACGATGGTCTTAGGCTGATGATCAGTGACTTCAAGAATTTCCGGTCCTTCCAGTCCGGAGATATTCACATCAAGTAGCAAGATATCGGGTTTGTCCAGTTCCAGCCTTTTTGCGGCATCTACAGTGTTGTCGCAAATGCCAATCATTTCAACTTCTGGGACCTTGGCAACGATACTTTCCAGAATCTCCGAAAAGGCCTTGTCGTCTTCAATTATTAGGCAGGTATACTTGCTCATTCTATTTAGTTCAAACCTAAGTTAATAAGAATTTCGTCTAGTGCACATTTCTACCAATCAACTTTTTTATCCGATGAATAAATGAGTTTCTCAACATACGACCTTTCTGGGATAAAAAGATTTCGGGAACCACAATTTACTGAGAATCAGCCTGCCAACATAACAAAAGCACCCCAGTAGATCGGCGATTTGTATTTCTTCTTTATTTTTCGTTGTGCAGCGGTGAATGCAGCTCTCTTATCTCCGTTCTTGAGGTACTCCTTGTAAAATACAGTCATCAATTCTTTTGTCGCTTCGTCATCGACCTTCCACAACGACATAATCAATGTTTTGGCACCACCCACAAAAAAAGCTCGCTGCAGACCATAGATTCCCTGTCCAGAGGATATTTCGCCAAGAGCCGTCTCACAAGCTGAAAGAACGATCATGTCTACATTGGACAATTCGAGATTCATGATTTCGTAAGCAGTTAAGATTCCGTCCTCACCCGTTCCATCATTGACATCGCTTACTCCAGCCAATAGTAAACCAGCATTAATCATTGGATCAAAGTATTCAGCGTCATCAGCGGATTTATCATTAAAAAATCCATGCGTAGCTATGTGTACGAGTTGACTATTCAACGCCTCTTTTACTGCACTTTCATTTGCATCATCACCCAATTTGACATTACAGCTAATTCCACCCTTTTCTAGAACTGCCCCAATTCCTTTTACCTCCAGCTCGGTCCCTGGCAAATCTGCAATACCATCCATTCCTATTCCCCGGTTAACTGAGCTACTGCTCTCCGTCGTAGTTGCTCCAAGTGCATAACTTGGCCTACCTACCAAAAGGACCTCTTCCAACTCCACGGCTGGCTTTTGCACTTCGTTCTTAATGTCCAAAAGGTCTTTCGTAGATGTCAACTGAACAATTTCAAGTTCGTCAAGCAAGTACTTTTTTTCATCTGGATTGAAGAGTGTCACGAGACTTATTTTGTGATAAACTCCATCGGGAGCATAGTATACTTTCTCAACTCCCTGAGATGAAATGAAATCGTGAATTTTCCTCCAATACGACTCGAAAGCTGCAACATCATCAATTTTGAATGTAATCTTATTTCGGTATCCGTTAAAGGCACGCTGTTCCAATTCTTCTCCCTTACCAATCACAAAAATTTGAGGTGAACTGCTGCTAGCTATCCCGACTAAGGCTACGTACAAGGCATCGCCATCAATCTGCGTTCTTATTATTTCCACTGAGGCTTCGTTGGGCATCAATCGCTGGCTAATCTCAGAGTAGGTAGGAGCATTGTTAGCAAAAGCTCCCGAAAAGCCTGTAGACTTTCTAGAAATCTCCTTTTCAAGATCATTAATCTTGCTAGCCAGACTATCAACAAGTGATTGGCTTGCCTTGTGGTCGTTTTTCAACGATTGAATATCTGCTACCTGCTTTCTGGCTGCGGTCCAATCAGAAAATAAAGCTATCAGCTCCGTATCTCCACTATTGAAGATCTTGTCACGAGTTTTCTTAGTAGCGTTGAGGAGCATCCCTTTTGTGCTAAGTTCCAAGTCATACCAGCGTGTCAAAACTTCCGCGTCGATGCTTCCCTCATCGTTGACGGTCCGAGCTACAATGTATCCCTTAAAGTTGTCCAGTAATTTCTGTTTCTCCTCAACAAAGCGCTTTTTCTCAGATTCTGACAAATAGCTAAAAGATTCATTAATTTCCTTTACCTGGATGGCTGCCAGCTCCATAAAGAGAGGCTCAGCCTCCTCGTACTTTTCCAGCTTGGTGTAGAGATTGGCAATATTGTTTAATGTGAGAATGAAGCCTGGATTCGTTCTGGAGTAGTACTTTTCGTACAGCCCTTTTGCCTTCAGCATTGTAGCCAATGCCTGATCATTTCGATCCATTTGCTCGTACAATAATCCCAAATTGGAAAGCGCTGATAAATACTGCGAGTGATCTTCCCTCACTGTGTATTGAAAGATTTCTATCGCTTGATTCAAATCTTGTTCGGCCTCATCAAAATTGTTCCTTTTCATATAAAAGGCACCCCTATTGCCAATCATGTTAGCATAGGTTGGATGGCTCTTTCCGGTCAACTCAAGCTGCCAATCAATTGCACTATTTAGCAATGTTCTTATCGAATCATTCTTAGGGTCAGTTGTCAATAATATGTTTGCAAGATTGGAGGCAAGAGAAATTCTCAAACCAGAAGTGCCTGAATTCGCAATCGACAAGGCCTCTCGATAATTCCTTTCTGCCGCCTGATAGTTTGCCAGCCCCTCATACAATGCTCCCAAACTATTAAGGACAGAAGCATAATCATTGGTCAGGTTCAGGTTTTTCCTTAGTAGGAGGTCTCTTGCTTTGATGAGATACAAATCGGCATCTTTTAAGTTTTGCAAGAAGTACCGTTGATTTCCAAGCGATTGATAAGCAATAGCCAGTTGGCTAGGATCTGCTTCCTCTCCCTTGGACTCCAGAATTTTTATGTAACCAGAGAAAAGCTCATCTGCTTGTCCAAATTTTCCTGTCTCGGTATAGAGCGTCCCGAGGTTTGTCACCGACCTGGTGTAAGACGAGCTGTCCGTCAGCCCATTTTCTCTATGAAAATCTACTGATTGATTTAGTTTTGAAAGTTCAGCATTTCTATCTCCTAAGGTTTCGTACAATTCCGCCTGCTCCAGCAGAATCGATATGTAGATGGATGGGTTTTCGCCAAATACTTTCTCGGCTTCCAGGTAAAGACTTTTAGCATCCGCATACCGTGACAATAACATGGACAGTCGGGCTGAATTCAGAACAAATGCTTCAGTATTGATACTCTCGCTCTCGCAAATTTGATTATCCGCACATTTCGAAATGAGGAGATTTGATGCCTCCAAAGCTCCCACGTAGTCTTTAAGATTTACAAACAGGTTATAATAGTCTCTTAGTAGAATTGGGAATTCGGCTTTGCCTTCATTGTACGTTTTGAGATCCTCGTAGTACGGTGCAGCCTCCTCATACTTTTCCGAACTCATTAAAAAAGCACTGTAGTTTTCAACTACGTGATAGTAGAAATTGCTCTTGGTATCCCCAAGCAATTTCAAAAGTTCTTCATACACACCATTCGCCTCCTCTGTTTTGTCCAGTTTGCCCAGCGTGAATGCGAGATCATCAAGGGTTCTCACATAGATTTCATCTGGCTGTCCGATATGTTCTTGGTGCAGGGCGATTGTTTGTTGCAATACTTCACCAGCCTTTGCAGTCGAGTCACAATTCAGGTAGTAAATGCCTAGATTTCGTGCCGCAGCAAGAGTTATTGGGCTGCCTTCACCGTAGACTGCTGCCTTCATGGCTTTATCTTCCTTGCTATACTTGATGGTCTTCTCACAGTTACCAAGTTGATAACTTACGACAGCCAGGTTGGAAGTAAAATAGAGTAGCACAGTGTCCTCCTCAAGCAGCGAAGTGTTCTCCAATGAGGCTTTAAGTTCATTAAGGGCACTGTCTGCGCGACCAAAATTTTGATTCTTTATCAGTGAGTCTATTCGGCCGACTTCTAATTCGAAGTTTACCTGGTCCTGGGCTGAAACCAGATAACCAATGCAGAGAATAAGTAGTGAACTAAAAAATCTCTTCATGCTGAATGCTTCCGGAGTAGTCAAGAATCGAGTAGATAAATTCATTTTCACTTTGTGCATTCTGAGAAAGAACCGTAATCGATTCGTTGTCATTTTTTATCAACAAAGGATTCGTCATCAATGATGAAAAGTTGTACTCAATTTTCTCATTGATTTTCTTCGTTTCGCCATCCCATAATGAGGCAGTAATTACGGTGTTCTGTTCGGTATCAGACGCCGAGAAAAACCACAGTGATTGATCTTGACTCCACATATTCAGAAACTTCCCAGGCAATACTACTGGACCGTCGACAGACACTGCTCCATTAAATCCAATGGTGGTCATTGTATAAATGGTGTCTTTCGCTTGCACGATTTCGAAAGATCCCTGAAGTTCATTGTAGTTAACAAAGACAATCGAGTCCTTTGACTTGAGTTTAATGGTACTTTTCTCTAGTCCTGAATGACTAATATGTTTCAACCATGTTCTACCTCCGATTACAAATGAGCTATCTGAAACAGTCTTGAAGAATTCAATGTCTTCATTTTTGTAAGTGGATTGTTCCCACAAAACGATGTAATCTTCTTCAATTTGTTGAGCCCCAAGAATCTTAACATTACCAACCTCCTTTGCAATCAAAAAATGCAGGCTGTCACTTACTTCCAATCTGTTAAAGACTTCAATGCTATCAGCGGCTTCTCTATTTCCTCCAGAGACAAGCAGGCTATCATTGACACTGAAAGTCTGATAATAGATCGAGTCACTCTGAAATCTTTGTTTCCCAGAAAGCTCTGCCAGCTTAACAACCTCATCTCTAAAGGAAGATTTGTTTTCCAATCGCTGCTTATTGGCAAAGTCTAGACTCCCATTCTCTCCATCCATCATTTCAGAAAAAAACCATTCGAACGATTTCTGACCGTGACCAGAAGTCAAAATCAGATTGTCAACGCTGTCCGTTTTCGCAAATGCACTGAAGAGGTTTTGGTACACTCTAGCCTTTCTGGATATAAGGTCATCCGTTGGCGGGCCACTTATTATGTTGCAGTTTCGTTCGTACACCAGTTGATTTCCATATTCCAGCTTTGCTAGCAGATATCTAAAAATGTCTATCAAGACGGATTGATTATCGTATTTAGTGACCAGGTTAATAATCCGCTGGAATTTTCTGTCGTCAATATTAGCTTGGATACATTCTTCTCCATTAACCAATCGATTGTTTGTACTTGTGAAAAAATCATAAGCAGTTCGAATTTCCTCTTGAAGTCCATCTACTTCTACCTTGATCAGATTCAGAAAATCTTCAGACCAATGCTTGTAATCCCACACGTCTATATAGTCAGCCAAAAAATTGGTTGGGGTAATACCATTCATTCGAAAGTGGTCAATCTTGTTAAAGTTCACAATCACCTTTCGCTTTTCCGTGTGCGGCAACAATTGATATGTCTCCCTGTAGTTGTCCAAATGATGCATACTTGAGTCGAAGCTTGTACCGACATTTCTGATCGCTTGTTTGAGTGAATCGTTCGTTTTCAGAAACAGCTGCCTTAAATTTTCAGCACTTGTATTGATAGTAATGAAATCTTCTCTTGCTCTTAAATAATGAGTAACCGCTTTATCGTAGTGAAAAAGCAGTTTTTCATAGGCCTCAGCATAGTTGATCGTTCCCTGGTATTTTTCATCCATCAGGTTATTTGCCAGTACAATTACCGAATCTCTTTTTAGTGGCGGAACATCATACCACTCTGGATTTCTTGCGACCTCCTTCTCATCAAGAAAATTCTTAGCGAGGCTAAAATTCGTTTTTGAGTTGTACACATATTGTCGGGAAGCAATTCTGTCGACGAGTGGATCCAGGTTGGAAAAATTCTCCAATTCAAACTTTCCAAGTTGATAATAAACATTTGAAAATTCTTTGTTAGCGGCCTGAAATCCTTTGAGTTGTGCGAAAAACACTTCTGGATCAAGCTGATCTTTTTCAGACATTATTTTTCTATATGCTGAAGGTTGTGCGACTCCCATGAAAGAAACAGCAATTGCTATCGAAAGGATTGAAAGTGTTTTCATGTTACTCTGATCCTAAAATTTTGAATTCAACTCGCCGGTTCTTCGCCATATTTTCCTCGGTGTCATTCGGATATCGAGGTTGTGCTTCGCCATAACCCCGTGCCGCCAGACGTTCCTTATTGATCGACTTGTCTTGTAAGTACTGCAAAACAGAATTAGCTCTTAGGTTTGACAATTTTAAATTGTAGTTCTCGGGTCCTGAGTCATCGGTGAACGCTGAAACCTCAACCAGGTATTGTTCATTGTCCGAGAGGTAACCTACCAACTTATCCAGCTCTTCATAAGAAGTCGCAGTCAACGTATAAGAGTTATACTCAAATGTGATATTGTCTAGCACGATTGATATGTTTTCAACAGACTGAAGTTCGGCCTGGATTTCTTCCGAAATCTCCTGTGAGAGATCTAGATCGGCGGTATAATAGCTATAGCCTTGTGCAGAGGTGCTTATCTCATAAACCTCCCCATCACGAAGTTGCAAGCTTATTGAACCTTCCTTCACAGTTCGCGTTGTCTTCTCGTTTCTAGTCACATTGTAGACGACAATTTCCAATCCAAGATTATTCCCTGATTCTCCATCAGTAAATGTGAAGGACACTTCTTTCAAAATTCGTTTCAATTCAATGTCAAAATCAAAGAAGTTGAAAATCACTTCTTGATTAAATGGCAAATTCAACGTATCAGCAAAGTAGTTTTCAGATGTAAAAATGATATTCAGCTCCTTACCCAAATCAAGCTGGGTCTTCTCTGTCGATGAAGCATCAACCGATCTAATCAAATTAAAAGCACTATCATACAATTCCAGATTTGCTTCGATCGGGAAATAGAAATCTTCATCAAAAACATTGAACGTCATATCCACCGTCGGAAACAGCTCAAAATTTGATTGGAATTCAGCGCCCTCAGTCTCGATTAGTTTCGATTGCGTAGAGTAACCTTCGGTTGTTGCCAAAATGGAAAATTGATTACCAGAAGGCACAAACACTTGATAATATCCTTGCTCATTGGCCGTCACTTCCTGATATACTTTGGTGGTAAATGGATTGATTATTTGAACTTGTGATGCCAGTGGTGTGTCATTCAAGTCAGTGACTGTTCCTGAAATGAGGGTCATTTCCCCGGGTTGAAAGATCTTCCCAATACTTGCCGACAAAACTTGAGATCTCATTCTGCTTTGATCCTTCTCAAAAATTTTCCCAGAGCCTAAATAGATTGTACTGTCTGCATCCAATGAAACCGAAACGCGATCTTCATCTCCGATTAGCGAAACAAGTGGCTTTGGATTGAACTTGAAAAAGCCATCGATTTTGGCCCAGAAAATATTAAACTGATTCTTGGACAACCGCTTCCCAGCAGCATCCAAAATTTCTTCATATGACGAAAAGAAAAATGTCTTGTTGTCTCTCGAAAAATACGGGGCACATACACAGCCCGTATTGTAGGATGGAGGTAATGGTTGAGCCTCGGACCATTCACCTGTTTCGGTCAGCTCTGTAAGATAGATTTCCTGACAATAATTTGCCGCTTTAGCATCTGCAGGAAGTGGTCTTGTAAAGAGCAATTTCTTCTCGTCCGTAGACATGGCTGGAGCTAGTTCATCAACTACCGTATTTACATTGATCGGCAACTCAATAGGATCGGACCAACTACCATTTGAAAGTTCCGAATAGTAAATATCAAAATTCGACCCTGCCTTTTCCCTTGCAGAGAAGTAAATTTTGGTATTATCGAAATTCAGTTGCGGGTATCGGAACTCGTACTTTGACCTTGTCTCACTGGAAAATAAAGGTTCAGGAGCTCCCCAATTACCAGAATCAATGGATGATATATACGGCCCAAGAGATCCAAGATAATTTGCAATAAAAACCAGTTTTGTTCCATCAAAACTTACTTTGGGATGCATAATGATAAGCCCGGCATTCACCTTGGCTAAATCCTGAGCACGCAGGAATGAAATGGTAGCTACGGACAGCATCAATAGTAGTACTGTGCGCTTGGTTGAAAACATGTTGGTCGGTGTTAGGTTTCCATAATTTAACGAAAATAAAGTTATCGTTAAAAAGACTAAAAGTAGAACATGAAGAGTGTCGCTGCAATACCCAAGAAAGGGTATTTTTCCACTTCAAAAGTGCAAACACATGTAGATTCGCGAGAATCTACATCAATTTTGAGCAAACGCATTGCAAAATGCGATTCGCATGTTACAAGAAAACAAAGGTCAAAGTCAAGCTACAGTCTACCCGATCCTATTTGCGATCAGCTTTGCACACCTCATCAATGATGTTTTGCAATCGGTTATTCTGGCAGTCTACCCTCTACTCAAAATAGAGTACGATCTAACATTCACTCAGATTGGTTTGATAACTCTAGTGTATCAATTGACAGCTTCGATACTACAGCCACTTGTGGGAATCTCAACAGATAAAAAGCCGCGACCTTTTTCTCTGATAGTGGGAATGGGATTCTCTCTGGCGGGGATCATCGCACTATCCATAGCTAGCAGCTACTCATGGATCTTGTTATCCGTCTCATTGATAGGAATCGGTTCTTCGATATTTCATCCGGAATCATCGCGAGTAGCTAACCTCGCATCAGGTGGCAAACGAGGAAAGGCGCAATCGATCTTTCAAATCGGAGGAAATGTAGGCACCGCTATCGGGCCGATGCTTGTCGCCTTCTTGGTTATCCCTTATGGTCAAGAAAATGTTCTTTGGTTTGCCATAGCAGCATTGGCCGGCATTATTGCTCTCGTTAAGGTGGCGAAGTGGTACAAGAGTCATTTGAATGCAAAGAGAGATGCTGGAGGAGCTACAATATGGAATACTCAAATTTCGAAGCGAAAGACCTTGGTTTCCATTGGCATACTGGTTGTCCTAATTTTTTCAAAATACTTCTACATGGTTAGCATGACCAACTACCTGACGTTCTTTCTCATTGAAAGATTTCAGGTTTCAGTTCAGGAATCGCAATTCTATCTTTTTGCATTTCTAGGAGCGATAGCAACAGGAACCTACTTAGGGGGCCCCTTGGGTGATCGGTTTGGGAGAAAATTTATCATTTGGATCTCTATACTTGGAGTTGCTCCATTCACACTGCTACTGCCATACGTTGGGTTATTTTGGGTAATGGTCCTTTCCATTTTTATAGGCATCATCATTTCCTCCGCTTTTTCAGCAATTCTTGTCTATGCTCAGGAACTAATACCTGGAAGAATCGGTATGATCTCAGGCCTTTTCTATGGACTGGCGTTTGGTCTGGGCGGTATAGGCTCGGCTCTCCTTGGAAACCTGGCAGATAAAACAAGTATCGATTACGTATTTCAGCTCTGTTCCTTTCTCCCTCTGTTAGGCATCATCACATGGGCGTTACCGAATATTAGGGAATTGAGAGGTTAGACATAGACTTCTAAGCCTGGGGGATTAATGCCTTTGCTGCCGGCACACCTATATCATTATTAAACTGCCCAAGCTGCCTCAAGTAGTTCATGGCGGTTTCAAGTGAAGTATGTCCGGTTATGTTCAATAAAGTGTGTCATTGTTCAATTCCAAGTCTTTTCCCATGAGTAATAGCCAGGATGCTGATGACCTT
>JBDVJN010000064.1:0-16495 GCA_039961455.1 Cyclobacteriaceae bacterium
CAATTATTTCAGAGACCCGATTCATCTCGTCAATAGTATTGAAATAGTGAGGAGACAATCGGATAGCCCACTCGATACCCTTCTTTTCAAAGTCAATTTGAGCGCTACTCTTTTCGGATATAGAATAGTACACTCTATTCTTAGTTAGTAAATTCTCAATTTCCTTAAGGGATTTACCCTCCTTGGTGAAGGTCAGTAAATTACACTTGGTCGAACCTTTGTCAAACATCCTGACCTCAGGTATTGCTGACAGATTCTCTCTTAGTTGCCCAATTACCTCAGTGTTGTATTGGTGGATTGCTTCGATTCCAACCTGATTCGCATACTTGATTGCTTCCTTAAATCCAATGATAAGTGCATATGGTGATTCCCATGTTTCAAATCGGCGAGCGCCATGCTGTACTTCATAGCTGTCTTTCCCGGTCCAGTCAGCTCCTCGCATATCCACAAAGAGTGGAGTACTGCCAGCCTTTAACATTTTGTCCGAAACAAAAAGAAATCCAGATCCTCTCGGACCTCTTAAATATTTGCGCCCTGTGGTGCTTAAAAAGTCACACTTGATTTTCGTTACATCAACAGGTATTTGTCCTACCGATTGACAAGCATCAACCAAAAACGTTCTTTCATATTTCTCGCAAATTCTACCGACAGCCTCAACATCTTGAACCAATCCAGAATTTGTTGGGATATGCGTAATGGCAACAAGCTTTGGGCTCTGGTCTCGGATAAGGTTCTCAATATGTTCCAGATCAAGATCTCCATTAGCTAGGTTCTTTGCTCGGAGAATTTCCACATCAAGTCTTTTTTGAAAAGATAGAAAGTTGATTTGGTTTGAGATGTAATCGTCGTTTGACGTGACGATCTTATCACCAGGCTTGAAGTCAATAGATGAGAGTGCTTTAGCATATGCATCTGTAGCGTCATGAGTAAAGGCGATGTTATGTGCTTCGCAATTTATCAGTGACGCTGCTTCTGTGTAGAACTCGTTTATTTCAGCCTCTCGGAGGTCCTTCACTTTGTAGCCGCCAAGTTTCTGCTCCTCTTCTAGATATTCCTTCGTTTTCTCAACTACAACGGTCGGCATCAGAGATGATCCTGCGCTATTTAGGAATAGTTTATCCTCACAGTAGGGAGTGTCTTTTCTAATCTGATCTATATCCATCAGTTAATTAATGTTGTTCAGTCTCTTACTTGATGATTTCTCTTACACTTGCCAAATGGTGATCATCGTGCTCTGCTGTGAAGTAGGCTACGTCGATTGGACGCATTCGAATATTCAAGCGTGGGTGCAGCGAGCTGAATCGCTGAGTCTCATCATCCATGGATTCTAAAAGATCAACAAAGGCATTTCGCTTAGATGTAAAGCCTTCGATGAGCAATTCAATGGTTTTTTCGTTGTGGCTCGCCTGTTCGGTCTTTTTGTTCGCCATATCGGCTGCCGTAAGCTCAGGCTTTCTAGCAATCATTTGCTCAAGTCTTGAAATATGTAAATCTTCTAAGTCCACAAGGTGACCGATTTGCTCCTTTATGCTCCACTTTTCATTAAAACGTTCGGACAATTGAGCATCAGTCATGCCATCAGTCATCGCTTGCATTCTAGGTGCAGTGCCGCGTAACCGCTCTATGATATTGGGCAGAATCCCTTCTGGGAAGTCAAAATTAAATGATCGCTCTATCCATTTCGTTCGCTCCATTCACTCTGTTTGTTCCTCCTGCTTTAGATACTTATCAAGGAATGTTTTGATTTGACCATACCCTTCAATTTCGTTTTCTTTTTTTCTAAACCCATGACCTTCGTCATCAAAAATCACATACTCGACGGGGACACCATTGGCTTTCACTCCAGCAACAATCTCATCTGATTCGATTTGCAAAACCCGGACATCGTTCGCGCCTTGAAGTACCATCAAAGGTTTGGTAACATTTTTTGTATGGAAGAGAGGCGAGTTTCCGTAGAGACGCACGGAGTCTTCTGTAAATGGATCTCCCATTTCATCATAAAGCGCTTTTCTAAAACTCTCCCAGTAAGGGGGGATGGATTTTAGCGTTCTCAGCCAATTGGTTACTCCAAAAATATTGACCCCAACATCGAATTCTTCTGGCTCAAAAGCCAGCGCTGCCATGGTCATATAACCGCCATAGGAACCTCCAATTATCCCAACTTTGTCCATGTCTATGACGCCAGTTGAGGCAAGGAAGTCTTTACCTGCTACGCAATCTTTCAAATCTTTGTCACCATGGTTTTGGTCGTCCATGTGATTGAAGGTTTTGCCATAACCACTGCTGCCACGATTGTTTACAGCAAGAATGGCGTATCCATGATTTACTAAGTACTGAATAAGCGCGAAATAACTCAATCGGGATTGCCCACCTGGACCTCCATGTACCCAAACAAGCGCAGGAACTTTGTTGTCTGCTGAAGCTGTCTTTGGTAAATAGTAAATGGCCGGAATTTCGGTTCCATCGAAACTAGAATATCTGATGACAGTAGCTTCAACCAAGTCATCAGGTTTGATTTCGGCGTTTAAAGTGTTTGTGAGTTTCTTTAAATCATTCGTCTCAAAATTATAGACGTAGATGTTGCTAGGGGAAGAAGATGTGCTTACGGTAAGTCGTGCTAATTTTTCGCTCTTAGAAATTCCAACAGATGAAATACTTCCGCCTGGTATTTCAGGTAATTGGACTTCTGTGCCCTTTTCCATATCAAATATTTTGACATTCGTTTTTCCATCTTCGTTAATTCCAATGACTCTGAATTTTTCATTTCTGGAGGGATACGAGTACCACACGTCCCAATTATCTTCATAGACCTTTTCCACTTCTCCACTTTCTATATTGTATTTAGCCAAATACACGAATTCTGCGTCTAAGTCAGTTGTGTAGTAGAGTTCAGTATTATCCAGACTGAAAAACTGCGGACTGTACTGAGCATCTCCTTCATGTACACTAATGTCCTTTCTATCACCTGTTTCTTTATCATATAGAAACATTTTCCCATCTGCACTTGTGATAGCTTGGCTTAAAGCAAAGTACCTTCTATTAGGTGAAATCGCACCAACATCCAAACCATCATTGTTTTGGTACAGCATTTCGCTAATTGGATTTTCATCGTCCATAGCTGAAATCGATAACTCATAGATATCCATGAATTTAGGATCCCTTTTGTTTGATGTCATGTACATGCTTTGTTCATCTCTGCTCCAGCCCCAGAATCCGTTTCTGACACTGTCACCAGGAGTTAAATCTTTCGCTACTCCTTCTGAAGACATCATGTATACTTTGTTGTTTTCATTCCCTCCTTCATCAAATGAGAAAACGAATCTATTGTCGTTTGGAAAATACGCTTGCGCAAAGTAGGATTCCTGTGTGGAGCTGGTCAGCATTGTGGTTTCACCACTTTCAATGTTGATTTCATAGGCATTCCAAATTCCAGATTCATTGCTGCTAATGAGTAATTTTGACTCGTCCGGAGAAAAACTTCCTCCACCGACACTAATGTTTTTATAGAACTGCTCAATAGTGTATTTATTAACTTCCTTATCAGAAGGGGAAGGAGAGCAAGCAAAAAGTAAGGGGTAGAGTATGGCTAGTTTGAATAATTTCATGACTTGGTAAGATTGTTTCTACCTCAAATTAATCATTTGGAAGTTGGAGTGGAAATATTAGCCTTAGCTTTGTGTAAACATTGAAATGACACTTAGGAACAAATTGTCATCTCTTAAGCAATTTATATGTCATTTGATTCTCTAGGACTCTCAAACGCTTTGTTAAAAGCGATCGATAAAAAAGGATACACAGAACCCTCTCCGGTACAAGAAAAGGCCATCCCAAAAATTTTGGAAAGGAGGGATGTTCTTGCTTCCGCCCAGACGGGGACTGGTAAAACAGCTGGTTTCACACTACCAATCCTGCAGATTCTTTCGAGAAAAGACCAACCTGGCGGAAGGCACATCAGAGTTTTGGTGCTAACTCCAACTCGGGAATTGGCAGCACAAGTACTGGATAGTGTGGAGTCTTATTCAGAGTTTTTAGACATAAGATCAACCGTGATTTTTGGTGGAGTGAATCAAAATCCGCAAGTGAAGATTCTGAAGCGAGGTGTAGACATTCTGATAGCGACACCTGGAAGATTGCTTGATTTACATAATCAACGGATGTTGTCTTTGTCAAAAGTGGAAATTTTGGTACTTGATGAAGCCGATAGAATGTTGGATATGGGATTTCTTCGAGATATCAATAAGATCCTGGCGTTGGTTCCACCCAGAAGGCAGAATTTACTTTTTTCAGCAACTTTTTCGAAAGAGATAAGGAAACTGGCTAATGGATTTCTTAGAAATCCTGTAATGGTTGAAGCTACTCCTGAAAGTACCACTGTTGAAAAAATCAACCAGAAGGCATACAAAGTTGACAAGAAGAAAAAGACAGATTTGATTATTGATCTTATTTCCGGGGGGCAGTGGACGCAGGTATTGGTATTCACACGGACCAAGCATGGAGCCAACAGACTTTGTGAAAAAATGGTAAAGTGTGACATCTCAGCTTTTGCTATCCATGGAAACAAAAGCCAGGCCGCGAGAACAAAAGCTCTTGGTGCCTTTAAGAAGAACGAAGTGCGTGTGCTGGTCGCTACTGATATTGCAGCAAGGGGGTTAGACATTCCGTTGCTTCCTCACGTAATCAATTTTGAATTGCCGAATGTTCCAGAAGATTATGTGCATAGAATAGGAAGGACCGGAAGGGCAGGAGCCAGCGGTGAAGCAATCTCATTAGTTAGCTTAGATGAGATGGCATACCTCCGAGACATTGAAAAACTGATAGAGATGAAACTTCCAATGGCCGAAGTGGAGGGTTTTGAACTAACAGACAAACCCGAAGATTTTAAGCAGCCAGAAAAGAAGAAAAATTTTCGAAAGCCTAGACCAAAGGGTGGCAATAGAAATTTCAGAAGAACCCCGAAAAGGCGATAAAGGAGGGTTGTATTTACCTAATCCATTTAAGATAGGAAAATGGGTTTGATTGATGTCGGTTAGATGATCATATTCTGTGCAATGCTCCATGCTTCCGGGTGAGCTTCCAGTTTGACTCTTCGGGTCTAATGAATCTAAGTTCCTGAGATTGATCTGGCTGTCTGATCTTTTTGATTACCCCAATTCTTTTTTTTGATAAGGGTTTACAAACGTGACACCAAGTCACTTCTGATCAGTATAGGACAATCCGAAAAATGAGTAGTTGAGGATGACCAAATTGAATTTTGGTCTGAGAAATTGGAGACTTCACCGTAAAATCCTTTTGACAGATCAATTAATTGGTATCCAGCAGGTGAAAAGGTCTAATTTTTTCATTTTAAAACATTATATTGTATAACATGGTTGATTCACCATCAATCATGAAAACTTATTACCTAATTAACCTAAGTCAACCTGTAATGTTAGATTCTAAAGAAATTGCCATACTCTATGTAGATGATGAGGAAGTTAACCTGTTCCTTTTCAAGACTAATTTTGAGGCCAGTTATCCTGTTTTTACAGCCACCTCCGGCGAAGAAGGACTTCATGAACTTGAGACCCATGATGACAAGATAATCGTGGTTATAAGTGATATGAAGATGCCTGGAATGAGTGGTGTTGAATTCATTCGCAAAGCAAGAGAAAAACACAACAACATTGTCTACTTCATTTTGACCGGGTATGCATCCAATGAGGAGATAGAAAATGCACTGGAGGAAAGAGTTATTCATCAATGGTTCAGCAAACCGTTTGACATGGATAAAATTGAGGAAGCCATTCAGGAGGCGCTTCTGGAGATGGGTTAATTGATTTACGTCATTCCGTTGCTACTACTACCTTAAAATTGATGGTTGTCTTATGAACACACGGCTGCTACTCTTTGCGATTGTTATCGCCGGGACCTCCTATTTGACGGAAGTCTTGGCTCAAAAGAACATTGTAGATAGCCTTCAGAGGGTCTTGCAACTGCATTCTCAAAAGGATTCAGTACGTGTCGACTTGTTAAACGAGATCACTTACAATATTCGCAGGATCAATTTGGACAAAAGCTACATCGCTGCTAATGAAGCGTATCTGTTGGCAAAAGATTTAGGTTACAAAGAAGGCGAGGCGGAAGCCCTAAGCGGGATTGGTAACTACCATTACCTAAGTTCAAATTATACAGAGTCCCTCAGGGCTTTTAACAAGTCCGTGGATCTTGCTGTTGCTTTTGACTTCAAGCCTACACTTTCGTTCAGCCTGAACGGCATTGGAATGGTGTACATTCAAATTGGAAACTTCCCCTTAGCATTAGATTACATTCAGAGATCGCTCAACATTGCAGAGGAGATCAATGACCAAAGAAGAATTGCTTTTTCTTACTATAATATAGGCCATTGCTATTCTAATCTTGGCAATTATTCATTGGCGATTAACTACTACGATCGTGCCCGCGAAATAAGTGAGGAGATTGAAAAAAAAGACTTTGTCTCTGTTGCATTCAGAGATGCCGGACAGATGTATACGAAGCTTGGGAATTATGATTCGGCCTTGGTTTACTTTGAAAATGCTATGAAAATCATGAGAGAGATAGATGATAAGAAGGGGATTTCATTTTGTATGATCACATTGGGAATTTTACATAAGCAGCAAAAAGATACTGATCAGGCTTTCGAATACTTCAATGAAGCCAATTCAATGAGTAGGGAGGGAGGTTTTAAACACAATGTTTGCAATGCGACAGGATGCCTTGGCGATATATACATGGATCGTGGTGATTACCAAACAGCACTGAAATATGTACTGGAGAGTCTAACAATAGCGAAGGAACTTAACATCCTCCCAGAGCAACGAGATGCCTATGGTCAGTTGGCGAAAATCTATGAAAAAACGAACAAGTTTCAGAAAGCATATAAAAGCCATATTGCTTTCAAAGAGTTGAATGATAGCATTTTCAATGAAGAAAGTGTGAGAATGGTTGCCATCCTTGAGAATTCAAATGCTTACGAAAAAGAGAAACAGAAAGCAGATTTGATTCAACAGCAAAAAGATGTAGTGCGTCAGGCAGAGGTAAGTTGGCAAAAGACCATTCGAAATTTCTTTATTGCTGCATTTACTGTTACAGGGGTTTTGGTGATTATCGTTTTTCGCATTTCGAGACAGCGAAAAAGTGCTAACAATATTTTGACTTCTCAAAAGCTCGAAATACAGGAGAAGAACCTGGAACTTAGTAATCAGAGAAATGCGCTTGAGAAGACGCTGCGAGAGCTGCAAAAAGCTCAAACACAGCTAGTTCGGTCTGAAAAAATGGCATCAGTTGGTGTCCTTACTGCGGGAATTGCACACGAAATCAACAACCCACTCAATTTCATACACGGTGGTAAATCTGCCCTTGATAAGTACACTAAAAAGAATCTCAAAGATCACAAGGACAAATTACAGCCGTTTCTTGATACAATAGAAATGGGGATTAAGAGAGCTAGTGGCATTGTTCTCAGTTTGAATAGATTCAGCAGAGAAGGCAGTAAAAAGGGTGAGAAGTGTGACATGAACTTGATCATCGACAACTGTCTGCTAATGCTAAAAAGTCAAATAAATAGCAAAGTCAGAATCGACAAAAAATATAGCAAAAAGACCTACGAGTTAAACGGTCAGGAAGGGGAGTTGCACCAGGTAATGCTAAATATCCTTGCAAATGCTGTGCAGGCAATAGAAGAGGAGGGAACTATCAGTATTGTCACTGAGGTGGCTCCTGAAAATCTCAAAATCATCATTTCTGATACAGGAGTAGGTATTAGAAAAAGTAATCTAAACAAGGTAACCAATCCGTTCTTTACTACTAAAGATCCAGGTAAGGGAACCGGCCTTGGGATGTCAATAGCACAAAACATCATTGAGGATCACAAGGGTAACATAGACTATGAATCTGAAGAGGGAACCGGTACAATTGTAACCATCACGCTCCCGCTAGGTTGAGCCTCACACCCTAACCATCTCCTTCCTCATTATCGATTCTTGACTCGACCATTTCAGTTTTGTCTTCGCTGTCATCTTCCCTTTTATACAGAGGGAAAATTGCTCCATTAAACCCCAGACCAACAGAGAGTAGAGTGAGAGCCAGCAGATAGCCAATTAGCTTCAGTGCTTTTTTGATGTACTTCATTACTTTTTGAAATTGGATAAGCTGACTTTGGTACGAAGACAGCAATTAATTATAAGACTAGAATTCCGCTTGGGAATTTTCTGGATAGCGTCTATCCAATCAATGAAGTGGGTGCGGGCTCTTCGGAATCTGTTGGGATGGTTTTCCTTTGGACGAAAATCAGACTTCGAACTCGAGATTGGGCTGTCGGCGCCGTGAGAATTCTGACTTTCTCGGCATATTCAGTAGCAACCCAGTAATATTTGTGAAAGACCTTGTCAAGAACAGAACGATTAGTTGTTACATCAGTGCTAGACCTACCCTCCCAAAAGGAAACATGATGCCCTGCCACCATCCGTTGATCAAGAAGTTCCAGTTGATCTACCGGTAGCTTTGATGTCACAGTATGAACGTACCCCGACAAGCTGAAGAAGCAGATCAGAAGACCAGCAACCAAATAGAACTTCAGTACATGATATCGTTTGTTAGTAATCATCAAACATCAAAAGTAGAACTTTTCATGTCATTGCTTGATTCCTTGAGCGCTCCTTTTTCACAGAAGTGGGTACCATTGGATTTTTTAATGTTTTCTATCCAATTGATTAAGTTTGTTTAGAGGCAGACGCAAGCTTCTAACCATACAACCAACCGAAAACAACAATTATGATTAGGTACACTAATACACTGTCGCAAATCTGTGCCCTTTTACTCATCACCGTTTCTTGTAGCTCAACTGAATCGAAAACGGCAAAGAATGTCATCTTGCTAATTGGTGACGGCATGGGATTGACGCAAGTGTCTTCAAGTTTCTATTACAGCGACGAAACACCAAATTTTAGTCGTTTCAAGAAAATTGGCCTAATCAACACCTCGGCATCCAGCCACAAGATTACTGATTCAGCTGCTGGGGCAACAGCTTTCGCTAGCGGAAAAAAAAGCTACAACGGAGCGATAGGGGTAAATAGCGATACCGTGTCCATCCCTACCATTCTAGAAATCGCTGAAAAAATGAATTTATCTACAGGTGTGGTAGCAACATCTTCGATTACACATGCCACTCCGGCATCCTTTTATGCGCATACGAAATCTCGACAGATGCATGAAGAGATTGCCAAGCAATTCGTTGCCGCAGAGGTGGATTACGCTGCTGGTGCAGGCCTTCCGTACTTTAAGGATAGAGATGATGGAGCCAATTATTACGATAGCTTGGCGTCCGACAAAGTAATTCTGGATACACTCAGTCTTGCCAGGTTTGAGGAGATATGTGATGGTTGTCAATACGCATACTTAGATACGGCCGCCAGCATGCCGCGAATGCTGGATGGCAGGGAAGATTTTTTATCCAATGCAACCAAACTAGGAATTGATCACTTGTCCAGGAATGAGGATGGATTCTTCTTGATGGTTGAAGCTTCTCAAATTGACTGGGGTGGACACGCAAATGATGTTGAATACCTAACCACGGAAGTTTTGGATTTTGATAAAGTTATTGGCTTAGTCCTGGACTACGCTGAGAAAGATGGGAATACATTAGTAATCGTAACAGCCGATCATGAGACAGGAGGTTTTGCACTTTCTTCCACTCTGGTGGAGGGAGAGAACTGGTCAGATTACAATAAGATTACAGGAACTTTCTCAACAGACGGCCACACCTCCACCTTAATACCTGTGTTTGCCTACGGCCCTGGGGCTGAGAAGTTTGCTGGTATCTATTCCAACACAGAGATCTTTCATAAAATGATTGAAGCCAGCGGATGGTAGTGCTTCTGAGGCTCAAAGAACTTTATTGATCAGCTCCTTTACATTTCACTTTTTATCATCTCAGGACTCGCCCTGTTTCCAGTGGTCATTTCTCGCTTACCTAAGGAGATAGGAATGTTTCCTATTGAATTTAGGTGATCGAAAAAATCCTTCATTTCAAACGACTCACCTTTGATCCTTGCATACTCAGCCATTGCATCTTCCAATAAATACTTACCGGTGATATAACTGGTGCCGTAACCTGGTTGACGTAGATAAAGGTGCTGTTCAAAAATTAATAACTCTTTCTCGGTTTTCATCCAGCCTCTAGGAGTGTATTCGGAATGAATGCCTCCTGCTTCTTCCATCGTCATTTCATTTGCGTGGGCATATAGAGAACCAAGCCCGCGAGCTGCTCGTTGCGCAATCATGATGTAAACGATTTCTTTCACTCTAGGATTGTCATCATACAATCCAGCGTTCATGAACATTTCCTCTACTGCAGTAGCTGTCCCCTCGTTTCGAGAATCGAATATATTGTATAGAAGTGGACCGCGTCGGATCTCACTGGGGTGGGGCTCTTTTTCCATTCTTGCCAATTCAAACCAATGGTAGAAATGAGAATAAAGCGGCCGTGGATCATAGTGTGCGGTGATTGCAAAGAAGTTCCTCGTTTCGGCAGGAACGAAGGCTCCCTGATGTTCGCGCAACGCAGGTTCGAAATAATCTTTAACAGTCACAATTTCCTGCTGCTCGAGAAATTTGATAAGACTTTGAGTAGCTTCTTCTGCCTGCGTAGCATAGGATTCAGGGCTTTCCACGGAGGTCAGTTCGGGTAAATTCCGATTTCTATGCTCTTCCAACTTCAACGCTGACCAAGCTCTGGCTAATTCCCTTTTTAATAGCATCACTTCGTCTTCCCAAGTCATTGGGACCAAATGCACATTTTGCAAATACCACGTGTAATTCTCTTTGCCAATGCCTGAAGGTCCTGTTTTGCTGATGGACTGATCCTTGAGCCAGGCTGCAAAATCCTTAGTGGAGTCGATTGCGCGATTGATAGATGCAACCAACTCTTCATCGGTGGAGATATCAGGCAATTCAAGAATGGATTTGAGATTCTCGCTCTGAGTAGTGAACGTACGAATCCCGGTGATCCAGAGGTCCTTGGCATTTCCCGTCAAGTTGACTTTTGCCTGTTCATTTAGCGGAGGAATTGTCTCTAAATCGCTTAGGAGTCTTGCACGCTCTTCCTGCGAAAGGGGAATCTTGTAGGTCCAAAATTCGGTGGTGCCATGATGTGTTGGACCTTCGTGCGCTGGTACATCACTTTTGTACATCCACAGGGACTTGTAAAAAGCAGGATCGCGTACCCACGGTTTCAAAATGTTGTGATTGAAATCATATCCGTTCATCTCAGCCAAAACGATGGACCAGTCCACTTGCTGTTCCACAGGCCAGGAGGATGTGTCGATTGCCTCAAGTCTTGATCGCAAATTCTCGAATTTTGGCCATCGTTTTTTGAACGTATCTGCTGTGTAATCAGGGGCTCCATCTTTCATAGGAGGCCTTTCAAAGGCACGCCATTCGCGAAAAAGAACTTCAAGATCAATGTATTGATTGGAGGTCTTCGCTGCTGATTGATTTTGGCTTGGCTGGCAGCCAACTGCGAGCAGGACTAAAAAAAGCAGAGGAGATACGATGCGATTCATAGAATTGTTGGTTAGGTATTGGAAAGATAAGAAATGAAGTTGAGAAGGAGGTCTATTCAATAACAACTACAAGTAATAGCCTTTCACCAATTCAGAAAAATCATGAGAGTAATTCCCATCGTTATTTCTTATCAATAGTTCTCTTTGAGTGAACGCGCTTTGAAGGTAGGAGAACTTGACAATCATGCGGAAAACTGCTGCCTTTTCCTTATTTCTTACCAACACCACATGACCTGGAGACATGCTGTTTTTTTCCATCCATTTGATAAATGCTTTCATTTCCCACTCGGGATACATTATCCATGCAACTCCCTCTTTGGTTAACAACCTGACGATTCCCTCACTCAACTCTTCCATCGTTAGGTGATCATTGTGAATAGCCTGATTTCTTTGTTTGACCATTCCTTTTTGATTTTTTCCAAAAAATGGAGGATTGCAAATAATAAGATCATAGCGCTTTGATTGATCGAAATGCTGCAAGGAAGAATGCTTAGATGAAAGCCTGCTGTTCCATGGGGATATCTCAAAATTTCCCTGAGTTTCAGTAGATGCACTTTCACTCATGTCGATCGCATCGATGCCTGATTTGCTAGTGATCTGAGCAAGCATCAAGGTCAGCAATCCAGTGCCACATCCAATATCTAGTATGTTTCTTGGTTCTTCGTTAGTTTTCTGAATTTGATTTGCAACGTAAGCTCCAAAAAGGCAAGCGTCTGTGGTGACTTTCATCCCAGATCGTTCCTGATTAATTCGAAACTGCTTGAATTGAAAGAAACTATTTGGCATGTTTCGAATTTAGTAATCTTCTATCTAAGGATAGATTTATCTATTCATTGTAATTTTACGATGAAGTAAGCATACTTGCACCACCGTTTTAAACGTCTATGAAAAAACTTGGCTTTTTGGACCAGTACCTGACCATCTGGATATTTCTTGCAATGCTTGTAGGAGTTGGTATTGGCTATTTTTTCCCGTCTGGTCCTTCTCTTATTAATTCATTCAGTAGTGGCAGTACCAATATCCCCATTGCAATTGGATTGATTTTGATGATGTATCCTCCGCTAGCTAAGGTCGACTACAAATTGCTCCCTGCGGTATTCAGAAATGTGAAAATCTTGTCGATTTCCCTTGTGCTGAATTGGGTAATTGGCCCGGTCTTGATGTTTATTTTGGCAGTTACTTTCCTACATGATTACCCGGAATACATGGTTGGATTAATTCTCATCGGGCTTGCTAGGTGCATAGCAATGGTGCTGGTGTGGAATGATCTTGCAGAAGGAAGTAACGAGTATGGTGCCGGACTTGTAGCTCTAAATAGCGTGTTCCAGGTATTTGCTTATAGTTTTTATGCATGGATATTCATTACTGTTCTCCCGCCATACTTTGGATTTGAAGGAGCTATTGTCGACATATCCATTGTGACGATAGCAGAAAGTGTCGCCATCTATCTAGGAATTCCTTTTCTTGCAGGCCTACTGAGCCGATTGATCCTTGTCCGCTTAAAAGGATCGGATTGGTACACTAACAAATTCATTCCTACCATATCCCCAATTACGCTCATTGCTTTGCTATTTACCATCGTTGTAATGTTCTCTCTGAAAGGAGAGCTAATTGTTAAAATTCCGATGGACGTAGTAAGAATAGCTATTCCGTTGCTTCTCTACTTTTCTATCATGTTTTTGGTTGGCTTCTTTTTCAGCAAAGCCATGGGTGCGTCCTATGATAAGAATGCGTCAATAGCTTTCACAGCTGCTGGTAATAATTTTGAATTGGCCATTGCGGTTGCCATCGCTGTGTTTGGGCTGAACTCTGGTCAGGCATTTGCCGGTGTGATTGGACCATTGGTTGAAGTTCCTGCCTTGATTCTTTTGGTTCGAGTCGCTTTTTGGCTGAAGAAGAAATACTACACAACTTAGATTGAGAGCATTTAAAAGGCCTTGGTTAGTATCGCTCTTGCTGTTTAATACTCTCAGAAATTACCCACGCAGCTGACCAGCAGGCCTGGAAATTGAAACCACCGGTCAAGGCATCTATATTCAATACTTCACCAGCGAGATAGAGATTTTTGAACCTTTTACTCTCGAATGTATTCAAATCGATTTCACTCAATTTGACACCTCCGCACGTAACAAATTCTTCTTTGAATGTACTTTTTCCTTTTACCTTGTAGAGCCCCTGTGTTAGTTCCTCAATCAACTTATTTTGTTGTCTCTTGGATAAATCTGCAAATGTGGTTTCAGCGGAGATGCTGCAAAAATCTAGAAGTTGTGTCCAAAATCTTTTTGGGAGATCAAAGAGGGGATAGTTCGAGACCTTTCGTTTGGGGTTTGTTTCGCTGTATTTCTTGAGCAAATTCATGGCTGCCTTGGAATTTAGTTCTCCCAGATAATTAACCAGAATGCTAAATTGGTAATTGACTTTGTTTAGTTCTTGTGCACCCCATGCGGACAATTTCAAAACGGCCGGACCGCTAAGCCCCCAATGGGTAATCAATAGTGGACCAATGTCCTCCAGTTTGGTGCCTGTGATTTTGACAGCTGCAGAGTCAAAAGACAACCCCTGCAACCCCTTGATGCGTTCGTCTGAAATGTTAAATGTAAAGAGAGAAGGAACTGGAGGTTCTATTTCAAACCCAAACTTTTCCAATGACTTCCAGAGCGCCGGAGATGAACCGGTCGCGATTATGAACTTATCAACTTCATGTTCTCCATTGGATGTTTCAATAATCCATTTTCCTCCTTTTTTGTAAAAGGAGTTCATAGCTTTATTTGTGAGAACCTTCACGTTATTTTTCTTCGCTGCTGTCTGGAAGCAGTCAATAATCGTCTGCGATGAATCACTTCTTGGAAACATTCGAAGATCAGACTCAGTTTTGGTTTGAACTCCTCTTTTTGCCAGCCAGTCCACCATATTATTGGTGGAAAATGCCTTAAATAATGAGTGTAGTTTTTTATGCCCTCTTGGATAATAATTGACTAGTTCAGAAGGAGTTGATCTGGCGTTGGTTACGTTGCATCGGCCTCCACCCGAAACCTTTACCTTGCTCAGAAGTTTGTTAGATTTCTCCAGAATAGTCACCTCGTAAGTCGGATTCTTCTCTGCAATATTGATTGCTGCGAAGAAGCCAGCTGCACCACCACCGATTATCAGGATTTTCAATTGTTATGCTTGGAGAGATTATAGAGAAAATGTAAAAATCAAGTCAAATCTGCCTAGAATTGTGGAATTAATTGCAAATATGGCGTTTTGTTATTTCAACGGAGAACTAGTAGATGAAGCTGAGGCTTCCATTTCCATTCACAATCTAGGCGTACATCGCGGGTTTGGAATCTTTGATTTTTTTAGAGCAAAAAATGGGACTCCAACATTCTTTGAGGATTATCTCGATCGTTTTGACAACTCGCAGCGATTTTTAGACCTGAGCCGGCATATTTCCAAGGAAGAGGTTCAGTCAGCTGTAGGTATTCTGCTGGAAAAAAACGGATTCGCCAATTCTTCCCTTAAGTTGATGCTGCTTGGGGATGGTATTGACGCTGACGATGCGATAAGACCACTTTTCTTCATTATCAACGCACCCTTCGAGGAGGCTGAAGGAATTCCGGAAGCTAATTTGATTTTGGAGGATTACGTTCGCGAAAATCCAATGATTAAGAGCATTAACTATTTCACCAGCTACCAAGTACATCAACGAAAGAAGAAGTACGAAGCTCTGGATGTTTTGTATCACAAAAATGGAATTGTGAGCGAAGCTTCAAGAAGTAATGTATTTATTGTAAAGGAAGGAGTGTTGATGACTCCCGAAAAGAACATTCTGCACGGTATTACACGCAAGCATTTATTGGAAATTGCTGAGGGCGTAATCGAGGCACGCATCAAGGACATTACAGTCGAGGATGTGTTAGGTGCTGACGAGGTATTCATTTCAGGTACGATCAAAGAAGTTATGCCTGTTCTAAAAATTGATGATCACATCATTGGAAACGGCCGTCCGGGTTCTGAAACTATTAGACTACACAACCTTTTCAAAGAGCATGTAAAGGATTATCATAAGTAGTTCACACGATTTCACTCATCCTTTAAGCACTTCGCAGGATTTATGTTTGCTGCTCTCATTGCCTGTGAACTCACAGTAAGCCATGCAATCAAGAGTGAAATCAAGGCAGCACCAATGAAAATTCCAATTCCCAGGTCAATCTTGTAAGCGAAATTGCTTAGCCACTCCTGCATTAAGTACCAAGAAATCGGGATTGCTAATAGAATGGAGATTCCAACCAATCTAGTGAAGTCTTTCGATAGCATCATCACGATATTTGTGACAGTAGCTCCGAGCACTTTGCGAACTCCGATTTCCTTGATTCTTCTTTCAGCGGTAAATGAGGCTAACCCAAATAGACCAAGACATGATATGAGAATAGCAAAACCCGCAAAGTACTTAGAGAGTGTGCCAACCCTAATTTCAGAAGTATATAACTCCTCATAGCCTTTATCTAGAAACTGGTAATCGAAAATGAAACCTGAATTGTATTCTTCATAAAAGTCTTGAACGGCAGCCATTGCCACAACTTCATAGCCTGCTTCTAATCTTAGCGCAACATTCCATGTGCCGGATAGTCGGAAAAATGCAGGAGCAACCTCCCGTTTAAATGACTGGAAGTGAAAATCCTCCACAACTCCAATAATTTCCATATCATATTCATCCCACAGTCTGATATTTTCGCCAATTGGATTCTCAAACCCTAGAGTCTTTGCTGCTGTCGCGTTAATGATTATTTTGGACGAGTCAGCGCCAAACTCTTTGCTGAAACTTCTACCGTCTAGAAACTTGAAACCGATCGTCTCCATCAGATCGTATGACACTGCAAAATTTTCAAAAAGTATTCGCTCTTCCGGATTCTTTCCTTTCCAATCAAGACCCG